>CAMCDS010000022.1 GCA_945873625.1 uncultured Porphyromonadaceae bacterium
GTGGACGTCAAGGCCGGCGACTGTTCGGTTTCTGTCCATATTATTGAATTTAGAATTATTCCTCCAAATATAGTAAAATTGTGACTTAGAGCACGCAGGAGGGGACAGGAATCAAGGCGTCAGCCTTGATTTTTTTATCCTGCCGGTGTGGAAATCTCAAGATTTTTATCTAAATTTGCATCAAAACAGCCACATTTCTACTATGAGCAAGATTCTCTGGGTCGATGACGAAATCGACTTTCTTAAGCCGCACCTGCTTTTCCTGAAGACGAAAGGCTACGACGTGGAGACCGCAACCAACGGTCCCGACGCGCTCGACATGCTCGACCGCGAGCCTTTCTCGCTTATCCTCCTCGACGAGAACATGCCCGGTCTGACCGGGCTCGAGACCCTCTCGCGCATCAACAGCAGGCATCCCGACATACCTGTGATCATGATCACCAAGAGCGAGGAGGAGAACATCATGACGCAGGCCATAGGCAACCAGATAGCCGACTATCTCATCAAGCCGGTGAACCCCAATCAGATATGGTTCTCTATCCAGAAGAATCTCAACAGCGGACGTCTGGTGGCCGAGCAGACCACGAGCGACTATCAGCAGGAGTTCCGGAGCATCTCGACGCTCATCAACGACGCCGCGTCGATTGAAGACTGGATGGACGTATACCGTCAGCTCGTCAGATGGGAGCTGAAGCTCGCCGGCACCGACACGTCGATGGACGAGATGCTGCTCATGCAGAAGCGCGACGCCAACAGCAATTTCTGCAAGTTCGTGAAGCGCAACTACGAGAAATGGGTTACCTCCGACGAGCATCCCCTCATGAGCCACGAAATCTTCAAGCGGCGCATCTTCCCGATGCTCGACGCCGGCGAGAAGGTGCTCTTCGTGCTGATCGATAATTTCCGCCTCGACCAGTGGAGAGTGGTGCAGCCGTTAGTGAGCGAATGGTTCAACGTGTCGGAAGAGCTCTACACCACCATCCTGCCTACCTCCACGCAGTATGCGCGCAACTCCATCTTCGCCGGGCTGATGCCCCTTCAGATTGAGCAGATGTTTCCACAGCTGTGGGTAGACGAGGATGAGGACGAGGGGCTCAACATCCACGAGGCCGAACTCATCGACACGCAGCTCAAACGCTTCCGGCGCAAGGAGAAGTTCTCCTATTCGAAGCTCAACGACTCGGGAGCGGGCGAGAAGTATCTGCGCACGGTGAAGTCGCTCAAAGACAATCAGCTCAATGTGGTGGTGCTCAACTTCATCGACATGCTGTCGCACGCGCGCACGGAGTCGAAGATGATACGCGAGCTTGCAAGCTCCGACGCGGCCTACCGGTCGCTGACCGAGTCGTGGTTCCGCCATAGCTCTACGGTAGAAATCTTCCGTCGGATGGCCGAGCTCGGATTCAAGATCGTGCTGACCACCGACCACGGCACTATCCGCGTCGACAACCCCATAAAGGTGGTGGGCGACCGCAACACCAACACCAACCTCCGCTACAAGGTGGGCAAGAACCTGAACTACAATCCGAAGCAGGTATATGAGATGCACAATCCCAAGAAGTTCGGACTTCCGGCCCCCAACCTCTCGTCGACGTTCATCTATGCCTGCAACGAGGACTTCTTCTCCTACCCCAACAACTACAATTATTACGTGCAGTACTACACAGGCACGTTCCAGCACGGCGGCATCTCTCTTCAGGAGATGCTCGTGCCTCTCGTAACCCTCACACCGAAATGAAAGCGCTGACAATCATTCTCATATCCCTCCTCGCCACACTCTCGGCCATGGCTGCGCCCGAGGCTCCCGACTCGGCTCTGCGGGCTTCGCTCCGCAAGCTCGAATGTCGGGCCGACAGCGGAAATCCCAAGGCCATCTTCGACCTCTCCAACGTCTATGAGCAGGGTTATGGCCCGGTGGCCGCCGACTCGGCCCGTTCGGTAGAACTGCTGCGCAAGGCTGCCGGCCTCGGCTATGCCCCGGCCCAGAACTATCTTGGCTATAAGCTCTTCAACGGATATGGAATGGAACGCGACCGCAAGCGCGGTCTCGACCTCATAGAAGAGGCGGCCATGAAGGGCGACCCCAAGGCCGAGGCCAATCTCGGCTGGCTCTTAGTGAGCGGCGAGGAGGTGGAGCCCGACCCTGAGAAGGCCGTCTACTGGCTCGGCAAGGCCGCCGGTGCCGGCCTCCCTATGGCGATGCTACAGCTCGGTGCCGTATATGCCGAGGGGCTTCCTCCGGTAGCGCCCGACACACTGAAGGCAGTGGCACTTTACCTTGACGCCTCACGCGCCGGTGTGCCGGAGGGCGACATCCGACTCGAGAAGCTGATGGCTCCCGCGTGGGCGCAGCTTCCCGCCGATTCAGCCCTCAGCCTCGGTCTGACGTATTATCTCGACGACAACGCCCCCGTGTCGGCCGCCGCCCTATTCAGCGTGGCAGCCGCCAAGAGTGATGCGCGGGCCTGCGCCCTACTGGGAGAATGTTATGCCCTGGGGCGTGGCAAGCCTTACGACTATTCGCTTGCGATACAGTCGTTTTACCGAGCCGCCGACATGGGCTATGCCCCGGCGCAGTATATACTCGCCGAGCTGCTCGACATCTTCCCCGACGCCCTCACCGACATCATCGACAGCGGCGTGAACCGCAACCAGGAGGCCAACGTCAATGCCGTCTACTGGTATGAGCAGGCGGCCGAGGCCGGCATCAGCAATTCGGAAGAGGCCCTGAGCCGACTCTGGCAAGCGCCCCCTTCCGCTCCGGAATAGCCCCGCCCCGGCTGGCTCTGAACAATATATGAGGTTCATCTTGCGTTTAGTGTAAGATGAACCTTTTTCGTTACATCCTCCGGCGCATGCGGCCCCGCGCCGTTCACTTCGCCGCGCTCCTGAGCGTGGTGGCGCTGGTCGTGGCCCTTGCGTCGTGCTCCACGAAGAAAAACACCCCCCTGTCGCGCAACTGGCAGGCGTTCACCACACGCTACAACGTCTACTACAACGGCGACGAGCATTATAAGGAGCAGCTCAAGGAGATGGAGCTGAACTATGAGGACGACTACACCCGCACGCTTCTCACCCACCCGGCCGAGGCCCGCGCCAACGAGAAACTGCCGCAGCCTACCGGCGACTTCAAGCGCACTATCGAGAAGATGCAGAAGGCGATCCAGCTCCACAGCATCAAGAAGAAACCCAAAAAGAAGAACAATACGCCCAAGGAGAAGGCCTTTCGCGCACGCGAGGAGTTCAACCCCTTCCTCCACAATGCATGGCTCATGATGGGTCGCTCGCAGTTCTACAACGGCGATTTCCCCGGAGCCGCAGCTACGTTCTTCTATATCTCGCGTCATTTCAAATGGATGCCGGCCGTAGTTACCGAAGCAAGGCTTTGGCAGGCGCGCAGCTACTGTGCCCTCGACTGGCTCTACGAGGCCGAGAACGCCATCCATGGCATAAAGGAGAAAGACCTCACCACCAAAAGCCTCCGGCGGCTCTACGACATCACAATGGCCGACCTGCTCGTGAGGTCGGAGAAGTGGGACCAGGCTGTCGGTTATCTTCAGGCCGCCGCCAAGGGGTCGTCGGGCTCGCAGAAAAACAGGCTGTATTTCCTTCTCGGACAGGCTTACAGGCAGCTCGGTAAAAACCGCGAGGCATACGCAGCCTTCAAGAAGGCCGGTTCGGGAGCCTCGACAGCCTACCGCACCAAATTCAACGCACGCATCAAGCAGAGCGAGGTTTATGCCGGCTCCAACATCAAGGGTGAGGTAAATTCGCTCAAGGCCATGCTGCGCTACAGCCGCAACAAGGAATTCTTCGACCAGATATATTATGCCATCGGCAACCTCTACCTCTCGCGCAAAGACACGGCGAAAGCGAAGGAAAACTATATACTGGCCGTCGAGCAGTCGACGCGCAACGGCATCGACAAGGCACTCGCAAATCTCGCGCTTGGCAACATCTATTTCGCCGAACGCGACTACGTGAAGGCTCAGCCCTGCTATTCCGAGGCCGTGCCCCAGCTCGACGAGAAGTATCCCGGCTACGATGTGCTCAAAAAGCGTTCGGACGTGCTCGACGAGCTCGCCACCTACGCCGGCAACGTGCAGCTGCAGGACTCGCTGCTCGACCTCAGCAAGCTCTCGCCCGAAGAGCAGCTGAAGGTGTGCGAGCGTCTGGCCGAGGAGCTGAAGAAGAAGGAGAAGGAGGAGGCCGACGCGGCTGCCCGCGCGGAATATGAGGCGCAGCTCGGAGCGAAGGGCAACCAGATGAACAACAGCAACGCCCCCAACCAGTATCAGCTCAACACCGACAAATCGTGGTATTTCTACAACAACACGGCCAAGAACGCCGGTAAGACCGAGTTCCAGCGCCGCTGGGGAGCGAGAAAGAACGAAGACGACTGGCGTCGCCGCAACAAGGCTTCGTTCGCATTCGACGACACCTCCGACGAGGCGGCCAACGACTCCATACCAGAGGGCGAGGAGACCGAAATGCCGCTTGACTCCGTGGCTGCCGCCGCCGCCAACGACCCCCATAATCCGGAATACTACATGAAGCAGATTCCTTCAACGCCCGAGCAGATTCAGACCTGCAACGACATCATTCAGGAAGGCCTCTTCAATATGGGATTGATTCTCAAAGATAAACTTGAGGACTTCCCTGCCGCGCGCATCGAGTTCACGCGCCTCGACACCCGTTATCCCGACAATATCTATCGCCTCGACGTTTACTACAACATGTATCTCATGGCCGTGCGCGACAACGACACCGCCCAGGCCGAGCGCTGGCGGCAGAAGATACTCGCCGACTTCCCCGATTCCCCATACGGAATCGCCATGCAGGATCCCGACTATTTCAATAAGCTGAGGGAGATGCACCTGCGTCAGGAAGAGCTTTATAAGGAGGTCTACGACGCATATCTCGACAACCGCAACGAGAAGGTGCACCGGCTGACGGCCGAGATGGAAAAAGAGTTCCCCCTCTCCCCCATCATGCCGAAGTTCGTGTTTATCGATGCCCTCTCGTATGTTACCGACAATGAGCCCGACAAGTTCAAGGAGCGTCTCGAATACCTCCTCGACAAGTGGCCGCAGACCGACATGACCGACATGGCCGGAAGCATATTGAAAAACCTCAAGTCGGGCCGCAAGCTGCAGGGCGGAGGCACCAACGTGCGCGGAATGCTCTGGGACACACGCCTAACTGCCGATACCCTCGCCGCCCCCGGTGCCGACGGACAGCCCGCCGACTTCGAGCGCGACCCGAGCAAGCCGCAGTATCTCGTGCTCGCCTTCCCCGTCGACTCCGTAAGCCCCAACCAGCTGCTCTACGACGTGGCGCGCTTCAACTTCTCCTCGTTTGTGGTGAAGGACTTTGACCTCGAGCAGATGCGCTTCGGAGGAATAGGTCTGCTGATAGTAAAGGGATTCGCCAATCTGCGTGAGCTGGAGCACTATCGCGGTGTGCTTGCCGCCTCGCAATATAAGCTGCCCGATGCCGTTCGTCCCATCATGATAAGCAAGGCTAACTTCGAGCTGTTGCTGCGTCAGGGGCGCTCGTTTGAAGACTATTTCCGCTTCGAGGAGGAGTCGAAAGCCGCCGAGACAGAGGAAGAGGTGGTCGGTCCCGACCGCACCATGCCCTCGCCCGAGAACCCCGGCGACGAATCGCCCGAAAGCGACACTGTGCCCTCTGAGATATCCCCGGAGACATCCGCCGAACCGGCTCCCGAACCGTCAGCTGCAGAAGAAGCTCCGGCCCCCGAAGAGGAGCCACAGGAAGATTGATACCCGCATCCACAACGGGAATATAAATGATGCACATCCTTTCGCTTTGGCATGGAAAGGATGTGCATACTTGTTAATCCGTCAGTATGTTTTGCGTGAAAAGCTTAGAACGTGTTTTTGTTAAAAATGGGGGATAGTGTCGTTTTATAGGTATGTAATTCGGGGGATAGCGTCAAAGTTGTTATCTCTTCCAATAGCTTCAGTTGAATTTACAGTTGAATTTACAGTTTCTGTTTTACGCTGTATTGCTGATTTGAGGGGGAATGAGACAATGGTCCATATCTCTGCGGTCGGAGAATGGAAACAGTTGAAAACTGCCTTTCGGAGTTTCAGGGTGCTGGGGAGCCTGTCTGAGGAGCGCCGGTGCGGGGTCAGGGGCGGGCGGAGGCGCACTGGCGGAAGGCGTCCATGATTGCTGTGGGACGGTCGTCGGCAAAGGCGCCGAGGTGGTAGGCGGCGTCGGCGTTGATCTCCGGTGCCCAGTACCATACGCCGCGGCAGGCGCCGTCGGTGAGCGTGCGCGCGTCGCGTATGAGGCGTGCGAGCAGGTCGCGTCCCTCTTCTGGCCGGCGCGCGTCGAAGCCGGTCTCCACGATCATCACGTCGGTGCCGTATTTCTTCTTCAGATGGCGTATGTTGGCTATGGCGTCGCTTATGGTAGAGTCGGCGTCGGGACGGAAGCCCCCTTCAATCGCCCAGAACGGATAGACGCTCATACCTATCATGTCCCATTTCGCGCCGTTCTCTTTGAGTCCGTCAAACATCCGGTCGTACAGCTCTTGGTCGAATCCGTTGTCGAGGTGTATGATCACGTCGGCATCGGGATAGACGCTCTTCACTGCGTCGTAGCCCGCCTGGCTGAGTTCGGCGTATGCCTTCATGTTTTCGGGAGTATGGGCCACGGGCCAGAGGAAGCCGTGGGTGGTCTCGTTGCCCACCTGCACCCATCTTACGGGTATGGAGTCGTTTTTGAGCAGCGTGAGCGTGTAGCGTGTGTGTTCTGCGAGCGAGTCTTTCATCTGGCTGAGTGAAAGGTCTTTCCATTTAGCCGGGATGTTCTGCTTCCCGGGGTCGGCCCACCAGTCGGAATAGTGGAAATCAATCATTATGTCCATTCCGAGGTCGCGGGCACGCCGGGCCATGACGAGCACGTCTTCCGGGCTCGAGAATCCTTCGAGCGGATTTTTCCAGACGCGCAGGCGTATGCCGTTGAGTCCGTAGTCTTTCATGAGCTTGGTTGTCTCCACGCGGTTGCCGAGTGTGTCGCGTGTGAAGCGTCCGCGAGCCTCGTCGGCAGTGGTGCCTGAGATGTCGGCTCCGAGTGTGAAATCATTGTTCAGGCAGCAGGGCGAGGCCGCTGTGGCGGAAGCGAATGTCAGCGCCATTACGGCCGCCGTGAGTGATAGTCGTATGTTCATAATCTATGGTCTGTTGGCTTTCAGAAGTTTGAGCGCACGTCGCAGAGCCGTGCCGCGTGTGGTCGTTTCCCAGTCGTCGTCGGTCATTGAGGCCGGATTGAGGCAAAGCACTCTTTCGAGCGTTTCGGTTACAGGGGCAGGTGTAGTGTCTGCTTCCGACCTCAGTATGGCTGCGTTGTGGGGGCAGACGAGCTGGCAGATGTCGCATCCGAAGAGGGTAGCTCTCCCCTCTTCCGATTCGAGCGCTATGCGGCTTTCATCGGGCAGAGGCTCGTCGGGGTTGCGCTCTATGGTGAGGAACGAGAGGCACCGCCGGCACGCCAGTGTTCCGTCGGGGCGTATGGCGTTGCCCGGGCATGACTTGCGGCATCGTCCGCAGTGGCTACATTCGAGTGTCGAGGGTTCGTCGGGCGGAAGCGGAAGGTCGGTGAGCAACTCGCAGAGGAAGAAGAAACTGCCGTATCCGTCGATTATCACCGTGCCGTTGTCGCCCCGCCGTCCTATTCCGGCTTTGAGCGCCCAGTATCTTTCGGGTATCGGCGCTGAGTCGACGCACACGCGTGTACGGGCACCTGTAAGCGCTTCAAATTCGCGGCACAGGGGTTTGAGCTTCTTTCGGATGACGTCGTGATAATCGGCTCCGCAGGCGTACATCGATATGCGCGGAAGCGAGGCCGGACGTCTCTCCCGGCGAAAGTAAGGGAATGCGATGCTGACTACCGACTTTACCCCCGGCAGCACGTTGGCCGGGTCGGTGCGCAGCGTCCGGTGGCGTTCGAGCCACTGCATCGAGGCGTGTCCGCCGCTGTCGAGCCATCGGGCGAACTGCCCGTCGAGGGCGGGGTCGGTCTCCCCTGCCTTCGCAACGCCGAAGGCAATCGCCCCTGCGGCTTCGACAGAAGCTTTCAGACGCGCTTTTATCTCTTCGGCGTGTAATTCCATGGTCCGGATTATTTGCGGCCGAAATCGGCGGGAATCTCACCCCAGAGCTCGGTCTGCCATTTGAGTATAGGAATATCGTAGGTGTGGCTGCGAAGCCAGAGCTCAGCCCGGCGTACGAGTTCAAGCACCTGCGGATTCCCTTTCGGGGGGGCGAGCTTGGTGTTGGCGGTTTTCTTCCGCACCCATGCCATGGCCGTCCGCGAGTCGGAATATATCAGATGCCGCTCTCCGTCGCGAGCCATGAGCGAGAGGGCGTGGACGATGGCGAGAAACTCCCCGATATTGTTTGTGGCTCCCTTCACAGGGCCGAAATGGAACACGCGGCGTCCTGTGGCGAGGTCGATGCACTGATATTCCATCACGCCCGGATTGCCGAGGCATGAGGCGTCGACGGCCCAAGCCGTCGGGTCGATTTCAGGGAAACGCTTCTTCTGTTCGTCGAGGGTAAGGATGCGGTCGGCTTCCGAAGCCGGAGAAGTCTTTGCCCGGGCCTTTATCAGAAGCGAGCCGAGCGACGCGGGGTCGGAGTCGGGGTCTTTGCGGAAGGCCTCGGCGGCTTGCTCGGGAGAGGGGAAGCTGCGATAGCGGGCGCCGGGAAAGCCGTTCACCTGCTCGGCGGCGTCTTCCCAGTCGTCGTAGACGCCCGGCTCGCGTCCGACCCACACGGTGTAGTATCTCTTCTTTTTCACTCCGGAAGTCATTTGTTGAAGTCCGGCTCGCGGCGGAAGTCGTAGTTGGCGCGAAGCACGTCGAATTCTCCGGGCGCGGCTTTGAGCGGAGCGGTGTCGGCGAAGGGATTGTAGCTGTCGAGGATGGTCTGCGCGTCGACCTCGGCGGGCACGCGGTAGGCCGGAGCGAGGCCTGTGAGGTCGGAGCTGAAGCCGAACCTCTCTCCCACCGCTTCGAGCACCATGCGCGTGGCGCGCTGCTTCCCTTCGAGCGAATAGCCGGCTATATGGAACGTGCCGATGTCGACGAGCGAGAGAAGTTCGCGGTCGAGGTCGGGCTCACCCTCCCATGTGTCGACTATCGCCTTTACCTTTCCTTCGGCCACTGCGCGGCGAAGGGCCGCGTTGTCGCACACCGGTCCGCGCGCCGCGTTCACCAGTATCGCGCCGGGACGCATCATCCCCAGCTCGCGCTCACCGATGAGGTGGAAAGTAGGCCACTCCCCGGTGCGTATCAGCGGGGTATGGAGCGTTACGGCATCGGCGCGTGCGAGGAGTTCGCTGAGCGGGGTGTCGGCAGTGTCGAGTCGCCCCCCGGCGGCTTTCGGCGGGTCGCTTACCAGCACTTCGGCTCCGAGCCTGCGTCCCCAGTCGGCCACTATCGAGCCGACGTTTCCGCATCCCACCACGCCCAGAGTGTGGCGCGCGGGGTCGAATCCGGAGCGCAGGAGCGCCGACCATACGTATTGCGCCACTCCCGGTGCGTTGCACCCCGGCGAGTTGCGACATTCTATTCCGTTGGAGCGGCACCATTCGAGGTCGAACTGGTCCATCCCGATGGTGGCGGTGGCGATGAGCTTCACTTTCGAGCCTTCGAGCAGACTGCGGTCGCATCGGGTGCGTGTGCGTATTATCATGGCGTCGGCGTCGGTCACGAGAGCCGGGGTGAAGCCGAACTGGTCGGCATACTCCACGTCGGCAAACGGCTCGAGGCGTCCCTTGATGAAGGGGATGTTGTCGTCGACTATAATTCTGGGTCTTCTGTTCATATCACAAATCCGGAGCTGAGGATGAAAAGCGCCGTATAGGCCACGATGAGGACGAGGGGCACGAAGGGCGACACCGGCGTCGGTCTCAGCGAGAAAGCGTTGGCAAGCTGCACGCTCGCGCCGAGGAAAAGCGTCGGCAGGAAGGCCGGCATGTCGGGGAATTTGAAGATGCACCCGAGCAGAGCCACTATGCCGAGCAGGGCGAAGATGCGGTTGGCGCGCCTCACGTCGACGTTGGCTTTGAGCAGCCGTATGGCGTTGTCGAACCCCAGTATTATTCCCCAGAGTGCCGTAACGGCCACGCCTATGGCGATGATGAATACCGTCTTGGCCGGAGGCGCGAGGGTGAATAGCCCTGTCTGCCATTCGATCCGGAAGTCGAGAGGATTGACTATCCCCAGTCCGACGAGGGCCCAGTAGGGCGAGATGATGCCCATTATGTAGGCTGCCGTGTCTTTCACTCCCAGCGCCTTCATCATCGCCGCCCCTATGGGATAGACTATGGCGAAGGGTATGAACGCCGTCTGCACCGTGGAGCCGAGCGAGATGAGCGACCCTATGGCGAAGAGGCGCTGGGTGTTGTTGGCCTGCTGCCTGCATCCGAGCAGAAGCCCCATCGAGAGGAGGTTGACGGCCAGCAGCAGCGTGCCTGTCGATATGCGCTGCAGGTCGGCCGGCACCGAGCCTACGAGAATCAGCAGTGCGGCCGGAAGCATCAGGTCGGTGCCCGGCACGAAATTGTATTTCCTGTTGAGCACCGATGCCCCGGCGGCGCAGACGAGCAGGAGCAGCAGGTTGGCGCCCCACGACAGCATCGGCTTGATATGCCACATCGACGGCGACGGCAGGCACACGCCGGCGTTCTCCCCGGCCGGATAGCCGGGAGAGAGGAAATAAGCGGTAAGAGCCATCAGCAGAAAGAGCACCACCGCGAAACTAAGGCCGCTTTTACCTATGCTGTTGCGCGACATCGTGTAAATTCAGGTTTTGAGGATTCAGGAGCGGAACTCGAATCCGATGTCATGGCGGAAATACTTTCCGTCGAAGTCGATTTTCGACGCGCCGTCGAGAGCCTTGTCGACTGCCTCGACGATGTTGTCGCCGTAGGCCGAGCAGGCTATCACGCGTCCGCCGGAGGTTACCGCCGTCCCTTCGCCCAGGCTCCTGGTGCCGGCGTGGAAGAGGATGCATCCTTCGGCCTCGGCCTCGTCGAGGCCCGAGATGGGCTTACCCTTCTCGTAAGAGCCGGGATAGCCGCCGCTGACGCACATCACGGTGGCGCTGGCACGCGGGTCGATTTCTATCTTCTTGAGCGCAAGAGTCTTGTCGGCGATTCCTTCGAGCAGGTCGACGAGGTCGCTTTTCAGACGCGGCATCACCACTTCGGTCTCCGGGTCGCCCATGCGCACGTTGTATTCGATCACCATCGGCTCTCCGTCCACATTCATCAGTCCGATGAAGATGAAGCCCGAATAGGGAATCTCCTCGCTTTTGAGGCCTTCGAGGGTAGGAACCACGATGCGTCGCTCCACCTTCTCCATAAACGCCTCGTCGGCAAACGGCACGGGGCTGACGGCGCCCATTCCGCCGGTGTTGGGGCCGCTCTCCCCCTCTCCTATCCGTTTATAGTCTTTGGCCACGGGGAGGATGCGGTAGTATTCGCCGTCGGTGGCCACAAACACCGAGCACTCGATGCCGCTGAGGTATTCCTCGATCACCACAGTGGCCGAGGACTCGCCAAACATCCCTTCGAGCATCTCGGCGAGGGTGTCTTTGGCATCCCCTTTCGAGTCGAGGATTATCACGCCCTTTCCGGCCGCCAGCCCGTCGGCCTTGAGCACGTAGGGGGGATTGAGCGATTCGAGAAACTGATACCCCTCCTCTATCGTGTCGCGGGTTACGGTCATGAACCGCGCGGTCGGGATGGCGTGGCTGAACATGAATTCCTTTGCGAACTCCTTGCTTCCCTCGAGCATCGCTCCGCGTGCTCCGGGGCCTATCACCTTCACTCCCGTGTCGGCGAAACGGTCGGCGATTCCGGCCACGAGCGGCTGTTCGGGACCCACCACGATGAGGTCGATGCCGTTGGCCTTTACAAATTCCTCGACGGCGTCGAAGTCCATCGGGTCAAGGTCTACGTTGTGCTCTGCCGTGCCGGCGTTGCCGGGAGCCACGAAGAGCTGTTCGGTGCGCGGGCTCTGAAGCATTTTCCAGGCCATCGCGGCCTCCCGGCCTCCTGAGCCGAGTAGGAGTATATGCAGGTTCTGTTTCATAATCAGTAGTAGATGAGAAGGTTAGTTCCTTGGCTGTTGGTTAATCTTCGGTTGATTCGTTTTCCCGGTTGTCGCGGAATTTCTGTCTGAACGACTTGCGTGAACGCATCGGCACGGGAGAGAACACCGTGGCCGACGATTCGGGCAGCGACGGTCCGGCATCGGCGGCGCGATAGATACCTTTGTCGTCGCGACGGCCGAAGCGACGGGGTTTGCGTTCGCGGTCGTCGTTGTCGAAGCGGCGCGGCTTGCGCTCGCGGTCTTCTCCGTCAAAGCGGCGTTTTCTTCCGAAATCCTTTTTGCGGTCGCGCCTTGAGTCGTCGCGTCCGAACCCTTCGTCGGAGTCGCGGCGGGGCTTCTCGCGGCGGAACTTGCGGGTCTCGCGTTCCCATTCCTTGCCGCTGAGATGACGCACCTTTACGGCCTCGCCACGGTCGAAGTCGTCGTTGCGCACCGAGCCGCCCTCGGTCTTGAAGTCGGCGTAGGTGCCGTCGAAGAGCACGTATTCGCGGAGCGAACACTCAAGGGCGCCGTTGAGAATCGGGAACTTCACCGAGGGTTTGAGTCCGATAGAGGTGAAATGCTCGTCGGCATAGCCGAGAATCCATGCGTGCCACCCTTTGAACACGTGTTTCAGCTCGGTGCCGATGCTGCGGTAGAGAGCCGAGATGTCGTCGGGACGGAGACGCTCGCCGTAAGGGGGGTTGGTGATGAGCACTCCGGCCTCGGGAGCCTCCTCCCATTCCTCGAAGGGCTTGCACACCAGCTCGATCATCGAGTCGACGCGGGCGCGGCGTATGTTGGCGCGTGCGATGCTTACGGCTTCGGGGTCGATGTCGCCGCCGTAGATCTTGAAGTTGAAGTCGCGTTCGCAGCTGTCGTCGTTATAGATGCGCTCGAAGAGCTCGCGGTCGAAGTCGGGCCATGTCTCGAAAGCGAAATGGTCGCGGTAGATGCCGGGGTTGATGTTGGCGGCGATGAGGGCGGCCTCGATGAGGAAAGTGCCCGAACCGCACATGGGGTCGATGAAATTGCAGTCTCCGCGCCAGCCGGTCTTCATGATTATGCCGGCTGCGAGCACCTCGTTGAGCGGGGCCTGTGTGGCCTCCGTGCGGTAGCCGCGCTTGCTCAGGGGCTCTCCGCTTGAGTCGAGCGATATGGTAACGCGGTCTTCGAAGATGTGGACGTTGAGCATCATGTCGGCACCGTTGAGCCTGATTGAGGGTCGGCGTCCGTAGAGGTCGTTGAAATGGTCGGCGATGCCGTCCTTGACGCGGTAGGTTACGAATTTCGAGTGGGTGAAATCCGCGCTGTTGACAGTGGAGTCGATAGCGAAAGTAGAGTCGACGGTCATGTATTCCTCCCAGGGGATGTCGCGCACCTCGTCGTAGAGCTCGTCGGGGTCTGAAGCCGTGAACTTGATGATCGGTTTCAGGATACGCAGGGCTGTGCGGCAGCAGAGGTTGGCCTTGTAGAGCATCTCAAGGTCGCCGTGGAAGCTGACCATGCGCTGTCCTATCTCCACGTCGGCCGCACCGAGGGCTATCAGCTCGTCGCGGAGGGTTTCTTCGAGGCCTTTGAACGTCTTGGCCACCATTTCAAATGTATTTCCCATATATGTCTTTGAGTGCGTATTTGGTTTTGAAGAGGAGAGTGGTGTCATTCTTCGATGTCGTCGAACATTATAGGCTCGCCGGCCTGGGGCTCTGAGCGGTCGCCGCTGTGTTCGGCCGACGCCTCGGCGGAGCTTTCCCCCTGCCCGTTGCGCGAAGCCTGGGCGATGAGGCGCTTGAAGCTCGAGTCGCGGTTGTAGGTGGGGGTGCGTTCGATGAGGGCTATGATTTCGTGATCGTCATACTGTTCCGGGGTAAGCACCACGTAGCGCTGACGGTCGTCGTTGATTTTCTTGGCGCGTATCTTGTCGCCGCCGTAGTATTCCTCCATTGCGAGGTTGTTGCGGCTCTTGCCGGCGGCGGCGGTTTCGGGCTGCTCGGTGTCGGCGGCGAATGTGATTTCCCCTTCGCCGGTCTTCTTGTCGGCTTCGCGGAGGGTAACGTCGAAGCCCGATGCGAGCACGGTGATTTTCACGGTGTTGCCCAGCTCGGGATTGTCGGCGATGCCCCATTTCACGTCGATAGTCGACGGAAGTTCGGAGGTGAAGCGTGTGATTTCGTTGATTTCGCTCGCCTGCAGGGGGCGCTCCGCCTCGCGTGCGCACGAGAACTTGAAGAGGAGGCGTTTCGAGGTCTTGATGTCGTGGCGTTTGAGCAGCGGGGAGTGGAGCGCGTTGTTGATGGCGTCGCGCACACGGTGCTCTCCCTCGCCGTAGGCCGTCGAGATGATGGCCGTTCCGCTGTCTTTGAGGATTGTCTTTACGTCCTGGAAGTCGACGTTGATAAACATCTTTTCGGATATGATTTCCGAGATTGAGCGGGCGGCGTTGGCGAGTGTGTCGTCGGCCTTTTCGAATGCGTTGAAGAGTGAGTAGTCCTTATAAAGCTCCACGAGGTTCTCGTTGTTGATCACGAGCAGGGCGTCGACGTGCTTCTTGAGTTCTTCGGCGCCGTCGAGGGCTTTCAGAATCTTGCTTTCCCCCTCGAAGAAGAAAGGGACGGTAACGATGCCTATGGTGAGCATACCGGCCTCGCGGGCTATGCGGGCTACTACCGGAGCCGCGCCCGTGCCGGTGCCGCCTCCCATTCCGGCGGTGATGAACACCATTTCGGTCTGGTCGTCGAAGAGCTTGCGTATCTCCTCGGCCGAGGCTTCGGCACATTCGCATCCCACTTCGGGCTTGTTGCCCGCGCCTCGTCCCTTGGTGATGTCGTAGCCGAGGATGAGCTTGTTGGGCACCGGCGAAGTGCTCAGCGCCTGCATGTCGGTGTTGGTTACGACAAAGTTGACGTAGGGGATGTTCTGTCGGTACATATAGTTGACGGCATTGCCGCCACCGCCGCCAACGCCGATCACCTTGATGATGGCCTGCGAGTCGAAGCTGTCGAAGCTGCTTGCGTCGGTTATGTCGGGGTTCATCTGATTGTTGTCCATTGGTAGATGTGGGATTAAGTGAGGATGTAAAGGCGGTCAGTCGAGTTCTGAGTCTCCTTCGTCGTCGGCCGAGAAATAACCGGCTATTCCCTGTTTCATTCTGTCGAAGAGGCTCCGGCGGCGTTTGCCTCCGGACTTCTCTCTTTCGGGTTCCGGCTCCTCGGGCTCTTCGCCAGCGTTGGGCACTCCGCTCACGGGCACCCCTTCGCGTTTCGGGGCTTCGAGACATTCGGCGTCGTTGATCGTCGCACCCTCGTAGAGGCAGCAGGCCACCTGGATGCAGTCGGAGCTGGGTAAGCGCATATCCTCGAGGCGCACGTAGGGGGGCATCTGTCCGCGTCGGGCCGGGAGGCTGGTCTTGTTGCTTATCAGCTCCATTATGCCGTTGAGCTTGCTTCCTCCTCCGATGCAGACTATTCCGCCGGGAAGGTCTTTCTCCGAGAGGCCGGCATATTCGATGGTCTCGCGGATGTTGGTTACAATCTCTTCGGCGCGGGCCACGGTGATATTGTTGACGTCGCTGTATTTCACGCCGTTGAGGTTGATCGACGAGCCCGATTCGATGCTCAGCGCGTTGCCCGAGGCGCGTTTGATTTCCTCGGCGCGCTCCTCAAGCATTCCGAGGCTGGTGAGGTCGCGGGTGATGTTGCGTCCGCCGAGCGGCAGGGTGGCGAAGAAGCGGAGGTGGCCCGACTTGTAGATGCTGACCGTGGTGGTCTCGGCGCCCATGTCGACGAGCATGCATCCGAGTCGCTTCTCTTCGGGAGAGAGGAGCAGATGGCCTGTGGCCATGGCTGTAACGACGAAACCCTCGTTGCGGATGCCGAGCTTTTCGGGGAGGGCGCGGGTGAGCTTGCGTCTCAGGTCGGGACGGCAGACGATGATGTCGTAGACGGCGAAGATGTCTTTGCCGAGAGCGCCTTTGGGGGAGCGGGTCTCGATTTTGTCTATCCTGAAGGAGCGGGGCACGGCGTCGACCACTTCAAGGTTGGCGTTGACCGGCGTGTTGAGCGCTTTCTCGCGGAGCGTGTCGAGGATTCCTTCGGTGATTTCGGTCTCCTCGGGGAGATGCAGCTCCACCTCGGCCGAAATCGACCGCAGCGAGCGTCCCGAGAGGGCTACATAGACGCCTGTTATCTTCCTCGGAGCCACCTCGGGCTTGCGTTCCAGCTTGTCGAGCACGCGGCGTATGCGCATCGTGGCCTCTTCGAGGTTCTGGATTTCGCCGTAGCGCACGCATTCCTCGGTATTGTCGCTTTCCACGGCAAGGACGTCGAGCTGGTTCCCTTCTCGGGTGCGTCCGACGGCTCCGGTTATCTTGGAGCTGCCAATTTCGATGGCGGCTATGTATCTTGCGCTGTTCATATCTTCTTGTCAGGGCTAAGGAGTTGAGGGGTAGGGATGGTTTTGAGGTTGTGTCAGTGGGTGGGAGAGGGGTTTTGCGCCTGTTCGCCTTCCGCAGCGGGGTGCGGATTGTCGTGGGCGATGAGTGCGGCCTCCTCGAGGTCTATCTCTTCGTCGGCCACGGCTGAATGTGCGGCCGCCGACTTGTCGCGTCGCGTGGCCACCACCTGGCCGAGAAACTTCACCGAGATGGTGTCGTAGGTGTTCCATCCCTTGTAGGGGAGCACCTTGCGGTAGAAGGCCATCAGGGCGCGTTTCTTGCGCGGGAGGTTGAGCGTGTCGCCCAGGTTGATGACGTGGCCTGTGATGCGCGGCACGAGGATGATGTTGTCGGCGTCGCCGGCCTCATACATCGCCACGAGGTGGCTGAGGTCGGAGTCGTTGTGCACGTAGTTGACCACGGGCAGGAGCGAGGTGGGCGGAAACTCCTTCGAGAAGCTGCCTCTGACCACCGGGACGTCGGCGAAGAACTCGGCGTTGGCCGAAATCCATTTGCCGTCTTTGTTGACGTAGTAGCTCTTCTCGCCGTCAAACACGCGCAGGGCCGGAATCATCGGCGTAACCGTGATGCGCAGCTTCCCCTGGGCCGTGATCATGCAGTGCACGGTCTCGAAGTTGCTGATTGTGGCGAGGTGTCGCTCGAGGGCGAGGGTGTTGATTGCCGAGGCGCGCTTCTTGAGCAGATGGGAGTCGAAGCGCAGCACCTCGTTGTAGACGCCGTTCTTCGTGGAGGAGACGAGCCTCTGGTCGTCGCTCTTCACCACTACCTCGATGCCTTTGCACATCGCCGCCGAGGCACGCTGACCCGACCAGACCGTCAGAAAGACGGCTCCGGCTATCAATGCGGTGAGCAACAGCCATTTGGCGATGGTTTTCTTCATTGTTACGATTCGGTCCGGCTTTTGAGGATGCCGTATATGTCGGGGAGCAGCCGGTCGATGTCGGCGGCTCCGAGTGTCATTAAGATGTCAAAGTTACGACTTTTTATCAAGTCGAGCAAATTTTCGCGTCTGCAAAACGACTTTTCGGGTGCCTTGACATCTTTGAGTATCAGGTTTGAATCCACGCCCTCGATGGGAAGTTCGCGAGCAGGGTAGATTTCGGGTATTATCACCTCGTCGGCCTCCGAAAGGGCGGCTGCGAACTCGGGGGCGAAGTCGCGGGTGCGCGTGTAGAGGTGGGGCTGGAAGACGACGCTCAGCTTCCGGCCGGGGTAGAGGCGGCGCACAGAGGCTATCGAGGCCCTGACCTCGTTGGGGGAGTGGGCGTAGTCGTCGAGGAGCACGGGCATGGAGCCGTCGGCGGGGCGGAGCCAGAACTCGAAGCGCCTCTTGGCTCCCTGGAAATCAGCGAGACCGCGCTTCACCTCCTCGGGCGTGGCTCCGGCTATGAGCGAGGCTGCGGCCGCCGCCACGGAGTTGTCGACGTTAATCAGCACGGGCACACCAACCTCAATTGCGTCGATTCTGCCGTCGGGGGTTATGAGGTCGAAGAAGAGGCGTCCCTGCTCGTAGCGGATGTTTTCGGCATGGAAGTCGGCCGAGGGGTCGTCGGCCGAGTAGGTGATGGTCTCGACTCCTTCTGGCACGTCTGGCCTGAGTTTCAGGCCGGTGTGGAGAATCAGCGTGCCTCCGGGGCGGATAAGTTCGGTGAAATGGCGGAATGCCTCAAGGTATCCCTCTTCGTCGCCGTAGATATCGAGATGGTCGGGGTCGGTAGAGGTGATGACGGCTATGGTCGGGGAGAGGTGATGGAACGAGCGGTCGTACTCGTCGGCCTCGATAGAGCTCCATTCCGAACCGGGAGAGAGGAGGAGGTTGCTGCCTGTGTTGCGCAGTATGCCGCCGAGGAAGGCGTTGCATCCGGTGTGGGCCTCGTGTAGAATGAGCCCCACCATCGAGCTGACGGTGGTCTTTCCGTGGGAGCCTGCTACGCAGATGGCTTTAGTGTCGCGAGTGATTTTTCCGAGCAGGGCGGCTCGTTTGATGACGTCGAAGCCGTTTTCGCGGAAATATGTGAGCACGCGGTTGTCGGCAGGCACGGCCGGGGTATAGACCACGAGCGTGGTCTTCGGGTCGCGCCAGGCCTCGCCGATGAGCGCGGAATCGTCGTCGAAGAAGATTTCGACACCCTCCCGGGCGAGGGCGTCGGTGAGCTGCGAGGGGGTGCGGTCGTAGCCGGCCGTTTTCCACCCTTTCGAGAGGAAATAGCGTTCGAGGTTGGCCATTCCGATTCCTCCGGCCCCGACAAAGAATATGGTCTTGTGCGTCTGCATGGTTTTAACTTCAAATATTCTCTAAGAATGAGGTGTTCAGCGGTTTATGAGACGCATCACCTCGTCGGCGATCCGCTCGTCGGCCTCCGGAAGCGCGAGCCGGCTGATTTTCTCGGACATTGCTTCGAGCGCCGGGCGGTCGGCGACGGTGCGCAGCATCTCGGGCACCAGCTTTTCGCGCGCCTCGGCGTCGGCCACGAAGAGAGCCGCGCCTACGTCGGAGAGTGCGCGGGCGTTTTTGGTCTGGTGGTCTTCGGCCACATTGGGCGAGGGCACCAGTATGCAGGGTTTGCCGAGGAGCTCGAGCTCGCTTATCGAGCCGGCTCCGGCCCTCGACACCACCAGGTCGGCTGCGGCGTAGGCCGAGGCCATGTCGCTGATGAACGGCGTGGCGGCTACCCCTTCGCGCCCTTCGGCGGCCTTGAGGGCTCTGTCGCCGTAGGCCTTGCCGGTCTGCCAGATGAGCTGCACCCCGGCCCGGGCGATGCTGTCGAGTCCGGCCTCCACCGACTCGTTGAGCGTGCGTGCCCCGAGGCTGCCGCCGACCACGAGCACCGTAGGCTTCGCGGGGTCGAGCCCGAAGCTGCGGCGCGCATCCTCGCGCGAACGCTTCTCGAGCAGTGCCGACCTCACGGGGTTGCCGGTCTTGATAATCCTGTCGGCCGGGAAGAAACGTTCCATCCCGTCGTAGGCGGTGCATATTCTGTCGGCCTTCTTGGCCAGCAGCTTGTTGGTAACCCCGGCGTATGAGTTCTGTTCCTGCAGCAGGGTGGGTATTCCGGCGCGCTGGGCGGCTTTCAGCGTAGGTCCCGAAGCGTAGCCTCCGACTCCGATGGCGATGTCGGGCTTGAAGTCGCGCACTATCTTTTTAGCCATGGCGAGGCTGCGGCGCAGCTTGAGCAGCACGCCGAAGTTGCGGAGCAGGTGGCGGCGGTCGAAGCCGGCCACGGGCAGCCCCTTGATTTGATAACCGGCAGCCGGCACCTTTTCCATCTCCATGCGGTTGTCGGCTCCCACAAAGAGGATTTCGGCGTTGCAACGCCGCTTCAGGGCGTTGGCGATGGCCACGGCGGGGAAGATATGTCCGCCGGTGCCTCCGCCGCTCACTAATATCCTTGGTTTATCTTTCGACATTTCGGTTCGTTGTTTATGGTCAGTTCTCCATCTGCATCGGGTTGGCGGCCTGCATCTCCTCGGGGAGCTGGTTCATCTCGGCGCGCTGTTCCTTCTTGTTGCCCCTGGTGGTTCCGTAGCGGCTCACGGAGAGCATCATGCCGATAGCCATCGACATTACGATAATCGACGTTCCTCCCTTGGATATGAGAGGCAGCGGCTGTCCGCTGACGGGCGCGACGCCCGTCACGATGGCCATGTGGATTAGCGCCTGAAGCACTATCAGCAGCGCGCACCCCATGATGAGCAGCGCGGGGAAGGCCCTCGAACATTTGCTGGCGAGCATTCCGGCCCGCCCGATGAGGCAGATGTAGAGGAAAAGCACACCCAGGCCGCCCACGAGGCCGGCGTCTTCGATTATGATGGAGAAGATATAGTCGGAGAAGGCGAGGGGGAGACGCGCGCTCTCACGCGAGTTTCCGGGACCGCGTCCCCATACTCCGCCGTGGGCCATGGCGAACTTCGAGAGTATCACCTGGCGGTTGAAGTCGTCGATTTCGTCTGTGGGCTTCACGCCGCGGATGTGGCGCGCCACGCGGTTCATCTGCGTGTTGAGGCGGCCGAAACTGCCGGAGGAGCCATCTTTGTCGGATGCGGCCACATTCTCCACGTTTTCCGATGCTACGGCGTCAAACTCCTTGTCGGCGGCCGATGTGGAGCGCACGAACATGAACACGCCGCCCACAAGCAGGTAGACGAGAAGCACCGTTACTCCCTGCCTTATCTTCACGCCGCCGATTATCAGCATGCAGACGCTGGCGCCCATCATGATGATGAGGTTGGTGAGGCCGTTGGGGAGCACGAGCGCTCCGAACACTATCACTATCACGGCCGAGATGCCGACGCCCTTGGCGCTCACTCCGCCCGGCACCTGATAGCGTGCCAGTACGCAGACAAGCAGCAACACCACCGTAAGCTTCACTATCTCAGGAGGCTGGATGGTGATCGAGCCGAGTTGTATGGCCCTCTGCGCGCCGTTGATCTCCACGCCCGCAAAGGTCGAAATACCGAGCAGCACGAGCGAGATGATGGCCAGCGGCCATGCGAGTTTGCGGAACACCGAATAGTGCACATTCTGGCATCCGAGCACGATGAGGAAGCCGAGCCCCAGGAATATGCCGTGGCGGATGAGGGGGGCATAGACGTTGCTCCCCTTGATTTCGGTCGACGAAGCGCTGTAGAGCTCCACGATCGAGATCAGCAGCAGCAGGAGGTAGATGCCCCAGATGTATGTGTCGGGACGGCGCACGGCCACGGGAGCGGCCGGGGCACGCTCCGCGCGGGGAGCGGCAGCTGCCGCCTCCCCGACCGGAATGCCGTCTACCGTCTCGCGGACCACGACCCTTTCGGCCGCTCCTGCGCTGTCGTATAGGTTGGAATCTTTCATTTCAGTCGGTCTGTTTCATCCCCTTCACGGCATCCTTGAACTGCCGGCCGCGGTCTTCGTAGCTCTTGAAGAGGTCGAAGCTCGCGCAGCAGGGCGAGAGGAGCACGGTGTCGCCTTCCGAGGCGAGTTCGCGGCAGGCCTTCACGGCGTCGGCAAGCGAGTGCGTGTCGCGTATTGCGGCCACTTTCCCGCCGAAGAAGTCGAGCAGCTTGGTGTTGTCCACGCCCATGCAGACGATGGCCTTCACCTTCTCGTTGACGAGCTCTTCGATTTCCGTATAGTCGTTTCCCTTGTCCTTGCCGCCGAGTATGAGCACCGTCGGGGTGGTCATGCTTTCGAGGGCATACCAGGTGGAGTTGACGTTGGTGGCCTTCGAGTCGTTGACGTATCTCACGCCGTCGACGGTAGCCACGTATTCGAGTCGGTGTTCCACGGCCTCGAAGTCTTCAAGTGCCTCGCGGATGGTGTCTTTGCGGATGTTGAGCACCGACGCCGACAGCCCGGCGGCCATTGAGTTGAAGAGGTTGTGGAGTCCGGGGAGGGCGAGGCGGTCGCGCGGGATGTCCCACACCTCGCGCGGAGCCACGAAGCGCACTATCCCGTCGTCGACGTAGGCGGCGCTCTCCGGCTCCCTTGCCTCGCTGAAGGGGAGACGCATGGCCTCTACCTGCACTTTGGCTATCTTGTCGCGGATGATGGGGTCGTCGGCCCAGTAGATGAACCAGTCGTCGGCCGTCTGATTCTGCAGTATGCGGAATTTGGCAGCCGTATAGTTCTCCATCTTGTGGTCGTAGCGGTCGAGGTGGTCGGGCGTGATGTTCATTATCACGGCTATGTCGGCCTTGAAGTCATACATATTGTCGAGCTGGAAGCTGCTCAGCTCGATCACGTAGACGTCGTGGCTCTCCTCGGCCACCTGCAGGGCGAGGCTCTTGCCTACATTTCCGGCGAGGCCCACGTTGAGTCCGGCCTTGCGGAGGATATGGTATGTGAGCAGGGTGGTGGTGGTCTTGCCGTTGGAGCCGGTGATGCACACCATCTTGGCGTCGGTGAACCGTCCGGCGAACTCGATTTCCGAGATGACGGGTGTGCCGGCCTCCATGAGTTTCACCACGAGGGGCGCCGTCAGGGGTATGCCGGGGCTCTTCACGACTATGTCGGCGGCCATCACACGCTCTTCGGTGTGGCCACCTTCCTCGAACTCAATGCCGTGGGCGCGGAGCGCTCCGGCATATTTGTCGCTGAGCTTCCCCGAGTCGCTGAGGAAGACGTCGTATCCCTTTTTCTTTCCGAGGACGGCGGCTCCTACGCCGCTTTCGCCCCCGCCGAGGACTATAAGCTTTTCCATTGGTTTCTTTATCTTATCTTGAGCGTTACGAAGGTGATGGCGGCCAGAAGGATGCCGACGATCCAGAACCGGGTTACGATCTTCGACTCCGGAATGGGGTTGCGGGGAAACCTGAGAAGGCAGTCTGCCCCTTCGGCGCTCTTCTGGAAGTGATGGTGGATGGGGGTCATCTTAAAGACGCGCCGCCCTTCTCCGTAACGCTTTTTGGTATATTTGAAATAGGCCACCTGTATCATCACCGAGATGTCTTCGATGAAGAACGTGAGGCACAGCAGAGGAATGAGCAGCTCCTTGCGGATGAGGATGGCGAAGACGGCCAGGATGCCTCCGATTGTGAGGCTGCCCGTGTCGCCCATGAACACCTGCGCCGGGAAGGCATTGTACCAGAGGAAGCCGACGAGGGCGCCGATGAAGGCCCCGGCAAACACCGCCAGCTCCTCCGTACCGGGTATGTACATGATATTGAGGTATCCAGAATATATCACGTTGCCGCCCAGATAGGCCATGATGGCCAGCGCCACGCCGATGATGGCCGAGGTGCCGGCGCAGAGGCCGTCGAGGCCGTCGGTGAGGTTGGCGCCGTTGCTGACGGCCGTTACCACGAATATGACGACGAACACGAATACTATCCAGCCCAGAGTCTTGGCCGCCTCCTTGTCGCTCATCCACGACGTCAGCCATTCATAGTTGAAGTTGTGGTTCTTGACGAAAGGAATCGTGGTCTGAGGCGTCTTCTCCTCCTGCGGCTCGTGAATCACCTCTACCTGCCGGCTGTTGGCGTCGATCACCTCCACGTTCTGGCGCATCACCACAGAGGGGGAGAGCCACATCGTGATGCCCACTATGAGGCCGAGACCCACCTGTCCGGTGATTTTGTATTTACCCTTCAGCCCCTCCTTGTTGTGGTATTTGAGCTTGCGGTAGTCGTCGAGGAATCCGATGGCTCCCATCCATACGGTGGCCACGAGCATGAGAATCATGTAGATGTTCGAGAGGTTGCCCATCAGCAGGCAGGGCACGAGAATCGAGAGGATGATGATGACGCCGCCCATGGTGGGGGTGCCGGTCTTCTTCATCTGCCCTTCGAGACCGAGGTTGCGCACGGTCTCGCCTATCTGGCGGCGCTGGAGCCGGTCGATGATGACGCGACCGAAGAAGAGGGCCACGAGCAGGGCTATGGCGAGCGAGATGCCCGAGCGGAAGGTGATGTAGTCCATCAGGTGGCGGCCCGGGAAGTCGCTGTCGGCGAAAGATTGAAGCAGAGCGTAAAGCATTTCTGAAAATCGTGATTTCTTGGTGTGGAAAGAAAAAGCGTATGGGTCAGATGCCGAGAGCGGCCTTCACCTCCTCGCGGTCGTCGAAGTGGTGGCGCACACCGTCGATTTCCTGATACGTCTCGTGTCCTTTGCCGGCCACGAGCACCACCTCGCCGGGCGTTGCCGTGAGTATGGCTGTGCGTATGGCCTCGCGGCGGTCGGCGATGATGAGCGTGCGGCGCATCTCGCTCTCGCTGAGGCCGGTCTTCATGTCGGCGATGATGGCTGCCGGGTCTTCGGTGCGCGGATTGTCGGCCGTGAGGATGAGGCGGTCGCTGCGGCACGCCGACTCCTGGGCCATCTGCGGTCGCTTGCCGTGGTCGCGGTCGCCGCCGGCTCCCACCACGGTGGTGATTCTGCCGTTCGGGCCTACGATCTCGCGGATGGTGTCGAGCACGTTGACGAGCGCGTCGGGCGTGTGGGCGTAGTCTACAATCGCCGTTACGCCCTGGGGCGAGCGGAATGTCTGGAATCGTCCGGCCACGGGCACGAGGCGGCTCATGTCGACGAGCACCGACTCAGGCTCGAATCCGGTCAGTATGGCCGCGCCGTAGACGGCCGTAAGGTTGTAGGCGTTGAATTTGCCTGTGAACTGCACCTCTACATCGTGGCCGTTGAGCTGCAGCAGGGTGCCGTCGAGGCGAGTCTCCACGATGCGTCCGCGGAAGTTGGCGTCGGTGCGCAGCGAATAGGTGTAGACTTTGGCCTTGGTGTTCTGCACCATGAAGCGTCCCGACTTGTCGTCGATGTTGATGAGCGCGAAGGCCGAGGGGGGAAGCATGTCAAAGAATTTCTTTTTGGCACGCATGTAGTTCTCCACCGTATGGTGGTAGTCGAGGTGGTCGCGGGTGAGGTTTGAGAAGATGCCGCCTGCGAACTGCAGTCCGGCTATCCGCTGCTGGTCGGCGGCGTGAGAGCTGACCTCCATGAAGGCGTATCCGCATCCGGCCTCCACCATCTCGGCCAGCAGGGCGTTGAGGGTGAGGGGGTCGGGCGTGGTGTGTGTGGTCGGGATTGCGCGGTCCTCGATATAGTTGCAGACTGTGGAGAGGAGTCCGGCCTTGTGTCCCTGCAGGCGTGCGGTCTCATAGAGCAGGGTGGCGGTCGTGGTCTTGCCGTTGGTGCCGGTTACGCCGACGAGCTTCAGCTTCGACGAGGGGTGGCCGTACCATGCCGAGGCGAGCTTGCCGAGGGCTTCGGCCGAGTCGGCCACGCGCACGTAGGTGATGCCCTTCTGAATCGACGAAGGGAGCTCCTCGCAGATTATCGCGCCTACATGATTGCTTGCCACTACGGGGATGTATTTGTGCCCGTCGGTAGTAACGCCTCTCACGGCCACGAAGATGCCCTCCTTGGCTGCTTTTCGCGAATCGCTTGCGAGACTTACGACATTCTTGTCGGTGTCGCCGATCACTTCAATCGGCCTTATCTCTTCCAGTAGACGTGATAATTTTTCCATTATTCTTATTATCAGTGTGTTATTATTTCAAAGTCTCTCTTCGGGACAAACCCGTCTAAAAACTCACAAAATTACATTTTTATTTTGACCCGTGCAAACGGAGCCGGGGGTCGGGAAAGCTAAAAAAAGCTAAGAGTATGTTTGAATTTAACACGAATTGATTTAAAACATACTCTAAATCCTCAGCGAGATGGTGATTTTCTGTCCGCGGCGGAACTTCTCGCCCGCCGGAATCGACTGCCATACCACCCGGCCCGAGCCGCGGATGGCGACGTTGAGCCCGGCGCGCTCCAGAATGCGGATGGCCGAGGGGGCGTCGTAGCCCTTCACGTCGGGCACCCTTCCGCGCTTAGCAGCCGGTTCGCTTGTGGAGATGCGGCGGAGCGTAGAGTTCTCGATGCTCTTGCTCAGCGAGGCGTCGGAGCGGCGTGTGGTGGTTCCGGCCACCACCGGGCGGGAAGAGGTGCGCTTCTCGGCGTAGTTCGACGTATTGCCGAGCATTCCGCGGCTGTACATCTTGAGGGCCACGCGCTTCACCACCTGTCCCGACGTGCGGTTGGCGCTCGTACCCGACGGACCGAGCACGAGAGCCATACAGCTGTAGCGCGGCTGGGCGTAGGGGAAGAATCCGGCGAAGGCGTAGCGGCGCTTGGCGCGGTTGTAGACGCCGTGCTCCACGGGATAGGCCGTGCCGGTCTTTCCGGCTATCTCCACGCGGTCGTCCTGCACCAGGCGCGCCGTGCCGTGGGAGCCCCACACCACCTCGCGGATGCACTGCTTCACCTTCTCGGCCGTCTCTTCGGAGCACACCTGCTCGCGGATGTATCCGGCGCTGACGGTGCTGTCGAGCCCGTTCTCGTCGCGCAGTCCGCGCACCAGGTGCGGGCGCACGAGGCGTCCCTTGTTGGCTATGGCGTTGTAGTAGGCCAGCGTGTAGAGGGGCGGAATCTCGGTGTTGTAGCCGTAGGCCTGGCGGGCGAGGTCGAGGTGGCGTGCGGTCATGGTGATGTTGTTGCCGCGCGAATCCTTGGGGAGCAGCTTGCGCACGCGCGGACGCTCCTCGTCGGCGATTCCGGAGTGCATCTGCTCGAAGAAGCCGATGGAGGTGAGGCGGTCGTGGAATTTAGAGGGGTCTTGCGAGTAGCCTCGGAAGATGACGCGGGCGATGCCCGTGTTGGACGATTGCTCGATGATCTGCTTCATGCTCTTCATCCCTCCTCCGTGGGGGTCGGAAGTGCGCTGGAAGGGGCTGCAGTCGGCCACGTCGTTGACGCTCTTCACCAGTCCGTCTTCAAAGGCGATCATCAGCGAGATGGGCTTCATCACCGAGCCGGGCTCGTAGGCAATCACAGCGCGGTTGAGGGCCTCGCCGTAGGTGCCGTCGTCGAGCAGCTCGATGTTGCTTATGGCCTTGATTTCGCCTGTTGCCACCTCCATGAGGATGGCCGTGCCCCATTCGGCGTTGGCTTCGGCGCATACCTTCAGCAGCTCCTCCTCGAGCATGTCCTGCAGGTCGATGTCGATGGTGGTGATGATGTCGTAGCCGCGCACGGCCGGGACGTCGACCCAGTTGGTGATTCCGCTCGTGAGGGCCACCTTCTTGGTTCGTCCGGGCTTGCCGTAGAGGAGCGAGTCGAGGTCTTTCTCCAGACCTGAATAGCCGTGGAACTCGCGGGTCTCGAAATTCTCGTTCACGCGGCCTATCGACCTGTAGGCCATCTTGCCGTAGGGGTAGATGCGGACGTCGCGTGCGTTCTTATATAGGGGATTGCGGTAGCCGTTGCCGGTGAACCGGTTTAGGAAGGGGAAGCGGCGCATTCGCTCATAGTCGTCGAGCGAACGCTTGGCGGCCAGACGCAGGTTTGTGCGCCGTTTGTCGGGGGCTTTCTCCAGCTCCTTGCGCAGGCGGGTGTGCCATGAATACTTCTTGAACGTGTCGGGATGCACGTTGAGGTCTGAGTGGCGCGGATAGTAGAGGTCGAGCGAGTCGGCCAGCGAGTCGACCGAAGCCCAGGGAATCTCGCGCATCCTCTCGATCTTGTTGTGCTTGAGGTCGAGCATTATGTCGTAGACCTTGAGGTTGCATGCCAGAATGTTGCCGTTGGAGGCGAGTATGTTGCCTCGCTCCGGGGCGATGGTCGACACGTAGGAAAGCTCCTTGCGTGCCCGTTCGTTCCATGCGCCCGACTCTATGACGGTGGCCTGCACGAGCTTGGCCACCACGGCGATGGCGATGAGCAGCATCATGATCGACATGATGGTGTATCTCATCAGCATCCCTTTCTTGTTGTTTTTCTTCTTTGTTGCCATCTGTTGCGGTCGGGATATGGTTATGGATTATTTCACGCTCAGGCGGTAGGGGGGCTGTTCCTGAAACGAGAGCCCGAGTCCGCGTTCGTCGGCCATGCGCTGCATCTCCGACTCGCGGATGAGCGACATATAGGCTGCCTTCTCCTGCAGCTTCGAGCTTTCGGCTCTAACCAGCTCGCGCTGCAGCTGCCGAATCTCGTTCATCTTGGTCTTTGTCTTGTAGCGGAGGCCCATGAGGGCCACCACGGCCACAAGGAGGCTTACCAGCAGCCATGCGTTGCGCTTGAAGAAGCGGAGCGATACGGTGCGGCCGTAGCGCAGGTCGTTGAGCCATGCGGCCGAAGCCCCGGCGGTGGCGGATATGTTGTTGTCAGGCTTTTTTGCCATGGTGTTGATGGTCTGTTGTTGGGGTGGATAACAGGTGGATGTGGCGGTAGTGGAGAGGAGGGTCTCACTCCTCGGGTCCGAGCAGCTCGGCCACACGGAGCTTCGCGCTGCGGCTTCTCGGGTTGGCCTCTACCTCTTCGGCCGACGGGGTGATAGGGTTGCGCGTTATCATCTTCCAGGGCGTCTGCACGCGGCCGAAGAAGTCTTTTTCGAGCTCTCCGTCGGTCTTGCCGGTCTTCATGAAGTTCTTTACCATGCGGTCTTCGAGCGAATGGTAGGTAATCACGGCGAGGCGTCCGCCGGGTCTGAGGGCTGTGAGCGTGGCTTTCAGGAAGTCTTCGAGCGCCGACATCTCGCCGTTGACCTCTATGCGCAGGGCCTGGAATATCTGTGCGAGTTCCTTCTTCTCCTGCTTTGGGCTGATGCACCCTGCGACGGCCTCAAGGAGCTGTCCGGTGGTGTCGAGGCGTCCGGCGTCGCGCGCGCGGATAATGGCGTCGGCTATCGGAGCGGGTCGCCGGAGGTCGCCGTAAAGCCCCAGAATCCTTATCAGCTCTCTTCTGTCGGCCTCGGCGAGGACGTCGGCGGCCGACTTTCCTGCGCTCCGGTTCATCCTCATGTCGAGCGGAGCGTCGGCGCGGAAAGAGAATCCGCGCTCCGCGCTGTCGAAGTGATGGAAGCTCACGCCGAGGTCGGCGAGGATGCCGTCGGCGTGGTCCACCCCGTAGTAGCGGAGGAAATTGGTGATATAGCGGAAGTTGGAATGTACAAATGTAAACCTTTCGTCGTCGGGCACGTTGGCGAGGACATCGATGTCCTGGTCGAAGCCGTAGAGGTGCCCGTCGGCGGCCAGCTCTCGGAGTATGGCGCGCGAGTGTCCCCCTCCGCCGAAAGTGGCGTCTATGTATATCCCATTGTTACGGATATTTAGCCCTTCTATCGCGTCCGACAGCAGGGCGGGTATATGGTAAACCTGATTGCTCATCTGATATGGAATCGGCAAATTTGGCCAATTGCGAGAATTAGAGTGTAAAATTAGTCAAAATTGTAAATAGTTTACATATCGCAACACCATTTTTCGCATAAAAAGTTATGCACACCCCTTCTCCGGGAGTGCGGCACGGACTGAGAAAGGGGCCGTTCTCAATATTTCTGTCGGATGGTCTTTTCGTAGACGGCTTCGAGGCGCGAGGCTATCTCGGAATTGCTGAAGCGCGAGGCGTGGCGCTTGCCGATGGCCAGACGGCTCACGAGCTGCGGCCCGTCGGTGAGCGCGGCCTTCAGTGCCTCGGCCATCTCGCGGGGTGAGTCGGGGTCTACGTAGAAGGCGGCCTCGCCGCCGGCCTCTTCGAGACACGACCCCTTGCCGGCTATCACCGGACGGTTGCTCTCCAGCCCTTCGAGCACCGGGATGCCGAACCCCTCGTAGCGCGAGGGATAGGCCACGGCGCTGCTCATCTGATATAGGGCCGGAAGCTCTGAAAAGGCCACGTTTGAAATCACGTGTATGCGCGGCAGGGTGCCGTTTGCGCGGGCTATCTTCCTCACGCAGCCGAGATAACCCCTGTCGCCGCCGACGACCACCAGTTCCACGTCGCGCGGCAGCGCGGCCAGAGCCTTCACGGTCAGCTCGAGGTTCTTGCGCTTCTCGATGGTGCCCACCTGTATGATGTAGCGGGCCGGCAGCCGGTATTTCTCTCGCGCGCTGGCGAGGGCGTGGCGTGAAGCCGGATGCTTGAAAGCCTCGGCACACCCCTGATAAACGATGTCGATTTTCTCCGGGTCGATGCCGTAAAGCTCCGTGATGTCGTTGGCCGTGCGCCGGCTGATGGCTATGACGCGGTCGGCAGCCTTGCACGAGGCGCGGTATTTGAAGTCGTAGAGCAGACGGTCGGGGATGGAATAACACTCCGGGAGGCGGCGGTAGATGAGGTCGTGGACGGTAACCACGCTCGGGATGCCGCTGCGGGCTATGTTGAGCGGAAGCTCGTTGCTGAGGCCGTGGTAGAGGTCGATTCCGTCGGCGCGCAGCTGCCGCGTGATGCCGAAGGAGCGCCACAGCGCCCCTTTGGCCATGAGCCCGTCGCCGGCAGGGAGCACAAGCTCAACGTTGGGCATTTCGAGGATAGGGGCGAGGCGCGGATTCTCGCGCGTGTCGGGGGCGTAGAGCCTCAGGCTGTGGGATGGGAACCGCTGGGCTACTGACTCGATCACGAGGCGCGAGTAGTTGCCCAGTCCCGTCATGTTGCGCACAGCGCGCTTAGCGTCGTATCCTATTCTCATTCCTTCGCCTCCTCCTGCTTTCGGTTGGTTGTTTTTCAGCGCGAAGATACTCATTTTATTCCGTCCGTCAAAATCCGGACGGGAAAATAAGAATCTCCCGGGCCGGGTCTGGAGCCCGGTCCGGGAGACGCAAAGGAGAGATACTCACGATTATTTCACTACAACCTTGGCAACTTTGTTTCCGGCCTTCACGATGTAGATGCCGGGGGCGGCGGGAATCACGTTGGAGAAGAGGCCTTCGGCGCTCTTATAAAGCGCGCCGTCGACAGTATAGACGCTGATGCCGCTTCCCTGTGCGCCGGCCACCACGATGGCTCCCTCCACGGCATATATCCTTACCGTGTCGGCGCTGACGCTGTCGACGCCCGACCGGGAGATGAGCAGCGAGGCTCCGGGCACGGCTTCGCCGACCTGGAACACGGGGCTGATGCGGTAGGTGTCGCCCATCTTGCCGTCTTTGTCGAGATAGGTGAGGGCCTCGACGGGCTCGGTGGTTACGCGCTCGCCGTTGCGCCACACGTTGTAGCCCTTGATCTCAAGTTCGAGAGGCATGGGCTGATAGGTAACGTCGTCTATCTGCAGCAGGAACGTGGCCTGCGAGTTGGCGCGGATGGCGAAGCGTTTGGCACCGGCCGGGAGGTCGAAGGAATACATGGTCCAGCCCTGAGGCACGTCGATATGCTTCCCTACGGAGATGAAGTCGGCCGGATCGAGGCTGCCGGTGGAGTAGAGGCCCTCGATGTTCTCGGGCGAGGAGGCGCGTTTTGACCGCATGTCGGCCTGTGGTGGGGTGGTGCCCACCTCTGCCTGTAGGCTTGCCGCAAGCAATAAGGCGCCGCCTGCCAGACTGAAGAAGTAAGCGTGTCTCATAAAGTAGTGATTGATGGTGAAGTATTAGGGGTATGCCCGGATTCAAATGATTTGATTCGCTTTAAATACAGACATACTTTCAGGTTGTAGTGATACTCTAAGCGGGTCTCTTCGGCAACAAGGAGGTCGGTAGGCTTGGATGAGAGTGGAAAAGTCGGCGGTTGTCTATTGGTCTGTCGAGTTGAGAAGGCAACAAGAGTCAGATGCGAAATTAGTGAAAAATTCGCATATTTCAAGTTTTTAATGTCGAAATCGATTTCTTTTTTGAGATTTTTTACCCCGACGGACTCTGTCGGGAAGATAAAGAAGAAGGGAAGAACCGCCGCGGTCCTTCCCTTCATCCACTATTACTGTACTTACCGTGGGCCCGAAGGCTCACCTATGTCTTTTTTCTACATGCGTCCCTGAGTAGGGACACCGGCAGATTATGGCTGTTGTGCTACTTTTTGCCGAGTTTGTCTGCGAGGTTGGATGCTGCGTCTGCACCCTTGTCGAGGAGGTCGGCCGTCTTTTCCTTGAGTCCGCCAAGGAATCCCTCGGCTTTCTCCTTCATCTCTTCGGCCTTTGCCGAAAGATTGCTCTTAGTGTTTTCCATAATTGTTTTTAGCGGTTTTCAGCCTCAACGGCTTTTTTGTTTAATTGGTCTCTCTGATTCGGGTTGGTGCCTGCCGGTGTCGTATGCGACACCGATGCTCTCTTGCGGGAACCGGCCTCAACCCGGATTGTCGAGGTGGGTTTGATAGACTCTTTGTAATATCAACGTTTGATTCTCTTTTAGGTTGAATGGCCTCTCTTCATTTCACTTTTTTATTTTTTCAGCCTCGTGTCCGGTTTTCGAGGCTGCGAAATTTGCGTGTCTCTGCTCGGCGACGCTTGAATTTTCGATTCTCGGGTGCTTAAATTGCCCGTTTTTAGAGTTCAATTGCCCTTAAATCAGCTTATTATATCTATTTTTGAATTTGGGAGCAAGAAGGTTGGAAAATACTATGATGGTTAAAATATGTTATTGAGTTGCCTTGATTCCTTTTTTGTTGTATATTTGCATTCTTTTGAGTGATTCAATCTTTAATTATAAGGTATGATCAGTTATCAGACCGACGGCGTCGAAATGCCTGGCTTCGACGCCGGGCGAATAGAGCGATGGCTCGGCGAGGTGGCTGCCTCGCTCGGCAAGGAGCTGCGCAATGTCAGCTACTGCTTCTGTGGCGACGAAGAGATACTCAAGGCCAACCGTGAGTTTCTCGGCCACGACTATTATACGGACGTGATAACGTTCGACTATTCGCGTGGCAACCGCGTAAGCGGCGACATACTCATCTCGCTCGACACTGTCCGCTCGAATGCCGAGGCGGTGGGCGACAGCTATGAGCGCGAACTAAGGCGCGTGATTGCCCACGGCGTGCTTCATCTCTGCGGCATCGACGACAAGGCGCCGGGACAGCGTGAGGTGATGGAGCGACACGAAAACGAGGCACTCGCCCTCTATGATAAATTGGGGATATGAACTATAATTTCGACGTCATAGTAGTGGGTGCCGGCCACGCCGGATGTGAGGCTGCCGTAGCCTCGGCTCGTCTTGGAAGCTCGACTCTGCTTATCACGGCCGACATGAACCGTGTGGCGCAGATGTCGTGTAACCCTGCTGTTGGCGGCATCGCAAAAGGCCAGATAGTCAGGGAGATAGATGCTCTTGGCGGACAGATGGGGATTGTGGCCGACCTTACGGCCGTTCAGTTCCGCATGCTCAACCGCTCGAAGGGGCCTGCCGTGTGGTCGCCTCGCGTGCAGAGCGACCGCACCCGTTTTATAGACACGTGGCGCCGTATTCTTGACTCTACCGAGGGGCTGTCGCTCTATCAGGATACCGTCGTGGAGCTGCTCGTAAGGCGACATTCAGACGATGCGAAGCCGGTGGTCTACGGCGTCAGGACTGCTCTTGGAGTGCTCTTTTACGCAAAGAAAGTGATACTCACGGCGGGCACTTTTCTCAACGGGCTGATGCATTTCGGTCCGGTTCAGGTGCCCGGCGGACGCATCTCGGAAACGGCTGTGGAGGGAATAACCGAGCAACTGAAAGGTCTCGGATTCGAGGCCGGTAGGATGAAAACCGGCACCCCCGTAAGGCTCGACGGACGCTCTATCGACCTCTCGAAAGTGGAGGTGCAGGGAGGCGACGATGTGGTCGAAGGGGTAGAGGAAGAGCCCTCGGCCGAGGGTAATCCAGACTGGATGAAAGAGCGACGAACTACTGTGAGACGCGACCATCACAAGTTTTCTTTTCTCCCCGGAGTGAAGCGTGAGCTTGCACCCCGCGACTGCTATATCGTGCATACGTCGCCCGAAGTTCACACCCTGCTGCGCGACAATCTCGCAGACTCACCCTTATATAACGGGCAGATAGAAAGCATCGGTCCCCGTTACTGCCCGAGCATCGAAACCAAGATTGTAACCTTTGCCGACAAGGAGAGCCACCAGCTTTTTCTTGAGCCGGAGGGAGAGACAACGCAGGAATTTTACGTCAACGGCTTTTCGAGCTCCCTTCCGTGGAGAGTGCAGTTTGAGGCCCTGCAGATGATTCCCGCCCTTGCCGGAGTGCAGATTTACAGGCCCGGTTATGCTATAGAATACGACTTCTTCGACCCGACGCAGCTCTGCCACACGCTCGAAACGAAGCTTGTCTCCGGGTTGTATTTCGCCGGACAGATATGCGGAACCACAGGTTATGAAGAGGCAGCGGGGCAGGGGCTGATGGCCGGTATCAACGCCGCCCTCAGTGTGGCCGGCAAGGCACCTTTTGTCCTCGGGCGCGACCAGGCATATATAGGCGTTCTTATCGATGACCTTGTTACCAAAGGTGTCGACGAACCCTACCGCATGTTTACCTCCCGGGCCGAATACCGTATACTTCTCCGTCAGGACGACGCCGACATGCGTCTTACTCCGTTGGGAGCGGAAATCGGGCTTGCCGCCCCCGAACGCGTCGCCCTGCTCGAATCGAAACGTGCGCAGCGCGATGCACTCATCGATTGGTGTGCATCCTACACCGTGCGTCCCAACGACGAGTTTAATGCATTTCTCGCCGCTGCCGGAAGCTCCCCTCTTTCCGTGCCCGCACGCCTCATAGAACTGCTACGTCGCCCTCAGCTCGACCTTGCCCGTCTCGCGTCGGTCATACCTGCGCTTGCCGAGCGGATAGGAGAGCTCGAAGAGGCCCGACGTGAGGAGATAGCAGAGGCCGCCGAGATACTCGTGAAATATGAAGGGTATATCAAGAGGGAGCGCGAACTCGCCGACAAGCAATCGCGACTCGAATACGTGCGCATACCGGCGGGCTTCGATTTTGAAGGCGTGAAGGCAATCTCCACCGAGGGCCGCCAGAAGCTCACACGCATACGTCCGGAGACCATCGGGCAGGCCAGCCGCATACCCGGAGTGTCGCCTGCCGACATCAATATACTGCTTCTCCTTCTCGGACGCTAACACGGTAACCGCTCAGGCGTTTAACTGCAAATTGTTCCACGTGGAACAATGTCGCCCGGGCAATACAATAAGACAATAAAACAATCATATTATAACAAACGACAGTCATGACAATCGAACAGTTGAAAGCTACAATCCGCGATGTGCCTGATTTCCCCTCGAAGGGAATCATGTTTCGCGACCTCACCACTCTGATTAAAAACGGCGAGGCCCTGCATCTGATGAGCGACCTTGTCTCCGACCTCTATGTGGGCAAGGGAATCACAAAGGTGGTCGGCATCGAATCGCGCGGTTTCATCGGCGGCAGCATCATGTCCTACATCCTCGGATGCGGATTCGTGCCTGCCCGTAAACCCGGCAAGCTCCCCGCTGTTACAATCAAGAAAGCCTACGCGAAAGAGTATGGCGTCGATACCATCGAGCTGCATAGCGACGCAATTACCGAGAACGACGTGGTGCTTCTGCACGACGACCTCCTTGCTACCGGCGGCACCATGAATGCCTGCTACGAACTCGTGAAGTCGATGAATCCGAAGAAAATCTACATCAACTTCATTGTAGAGCTCACCGACCTCCACGGACGCGACAATCTCCCCAAGGATGTCGAGATTACCTCACTCTTGAAATACTGACGCGCGCCTCACCGAGGCCGCTTCCCCTTTACGCTCCCCTCGTCTTGTCTCCGCCACCGGATGCAAGGCGAGGGGAGTGCAATATAGCTCTCCCTTCCGGCGTTAATATATAAGCCGGAAACATCGGCACGCATGTATAGATCTATGGCAGACGACAACAGAAAGGAAATCCCGATTCCATCGGAGGAAAGGGATTCCACAACCCCAAGAAGAATCGAGGACCGTATAGCCGACACCGGACGTCTTATCGATGAAATCGGAGGTTTCGACATAGAGATAGTCCCCGACAGAACCAGGGACGATATTTTCAACAACAGGCCAGGAAAGCATCTGCGCGAGAAGATACTCGGTCTTCCCGACTCGCCGGGTGTCTACATGTATGTCGACCGCTACGGCAAGGTGATATATGTAGGCAAGGCCAAACGCCTCAAGCGGAGGGTAAGCTCTTACTTCAACCGCCGCCACGACTCGACGCGCACAAATCTGCTTGTGCGCAATATCGTCGACATGCGTTTCATCGTTGTAGGCTCCGAGGAGGATGCCCTTCATCTCGAGAACGCCATGATCAAGGAATACCAGCCGCGCTACAACGTGTTGCTGAAAGACGATAAGTCGTATCCCTGGATTGTGGTTACGAAGGAGCTTTTTCCGCGCGTCTTCATGACGCGCGAGAAGACCGAGGCCGGGAAATACTACGGCCCTTATAGCAACGTGCAGTCGGCACGCACCGTGCTTCAGCTTATCCGCGACATCTTTCCGCTGCGCTCGTGCCGCCATTTCCTCGAGGAGCGGTCGATTGCCCGGGGAAAATACCGGCTGTGTCTCGACTATCATCTCAAGAAGTGTGGCGGATGCTGCACCGGCAAGATTTCGCCTGAGGAGTATGCCGTCCATGTGGAGCGCGTGCGCCAGATTCTCAATGGCGACACCGTGCAGCTCGAGCGCATGCTAAGCGACGATATGAACCGTCTCAGCGACGAATGGAAATTCGAGGAGGCGCAGGAGGTGAAGGAGAAATTCGAGGCTGTGAAACGCTACAACGCCCGCAGCGTGATCGGTGCGCCCGAGACCGGCGAGATCGATATGTTCGCCTATCAGGAACACGACTCGTCGGCTTTCGTCTGCTTCATGCATCTGCACAGGGGAGCGGTGGTGCAGAGTCTCAACCTCGAGTTCCGGAAGCGGCTCGAAGAGACCCGCGAGGAGATACTATCGATGGCCATTGCCGAGATAGGACGACGGTTCGGCCGCGAGTTCGGCAAGGTGATCGTGCCCTTTATGCCCGACGTGGAATTTGAGGGCGTGGAGTTCATCATCCCGCAGCGTGGCGACCGCCGCAAGATTCTCGACATAGGCATGAAGAACGTGGCCCAATATATAGCCGACAAGGAGAAGGCCGCCGACGCCCTCGATCCCGAGCGCGGAGTGATGCGCCTCATGGAGCGGATGAAGAGCGATTTCCGCCTCAAGGTGGAGCCGCGCCACATTGAGTGCTTCGACAACTCGAATATTCAGGGCACGAATCCGGTGGCCAGCTGTGTGGTGTTCCGCGACGGCAAACCGTCGAAGCGCGACTATCGCCATTTCATCATCAAGAGCGTGGAGGGCCCCGACGACTTCGCGTCGATGAAGGAGGTGCTCCACCGCCGCTACTCCCGCATGATGGCCGAGGGGGAACCGTTGCCGCAGTTAGTGGTGGTTGATGGCGGCAAGGGGCAGCTCAGCGCCGCCGTCGAGGCCTTCGACGAGATGGGCATCCGTGGAGAGGTGGCCCTCGTCGGCATCGCCAAGCGTCTTGAGGAAATCTACTTTCCCGGCGACTCGCTGCCGCTCTATATCGACAAGAAGAGCCAGAGCCTCAGGGTGATACAGCATCTGCGCGACGAAGCCCACCGTTTTGGTATCACGCATCACCGTCTGCGTAGGTCTAAATCACAGATAGTCAGCGAATTGAATCAGATAAAGGGGATAGGCGACGTAACCGCCAGGGCGCTGATGAAGCATTTTAAGAGCATGAAGCGCCTGCGAGAGGCCGACGAGGAGAGCATTGCCGCCGTGGTAGGCAGGTCGAAAGCGCGGATTCTGACGGCTTATTTTGCCGGGTCGGAATAATTCATTACTTTTGCAAAGGAAACGCGCCGGCGGGCTCCGCAAGGCTCCGGCGCCCCATTCAACCCGATAATGGAAGAAGAGGATTTCGACATACGCGAACAACGCCGCGAGGGCGACAAAGATTTCGAGAGGGCGCTACGCCCCCTCGCGTTCGACGATTTCGCCGGGCAGGAGAAGATAATCTCCAACCTGCGCATCTTCGTCAAGGCCGCCCTGCTCAGGGGCGAGCCGCTCGACCACACCCTTCTCCACGGTCCTCCGGGACTCGGAAAGACCACCCTCTCCAACATCGTGGCCAACGAGATGGGCGTCGGATTCAAGGTGACCTCCGGACCCGTGCTCGACAAGCCCGGCGACCTCGCCGGCATCCTCATGAGCCTCGAGCCCCACGACGTGCTCTTCATCGACGAAATCCACAGGCTTCATCCCGTGGTGGAGGAGTACCTCTATTCCGCGATGGAAGACTACCGCATCGACATCCTCCTCGACAAAGGCCCCGGAGCCAAGAGCGTGCAGCTCACGCTCGCACCCTTCACGCTCGTCGGCGCCACCACCCGAAGCGGACTGCTCACCGCCCCGCTGCGCGCCCGCTTCGGCATCAACTGCCATCTGGAATATTACGGCCACGACGTGCTCTGCGGCATCATCCGCCGCTCGGCGCGCCTGCTCGACGTCGGCATTTCCGACGACGCTGCTCTGGAGATCGCCCTCCGTTCGCGAGGCACGCCCCGAATCGCCAACTCGCTGCTCCGCCGCCTGCGCGACTTCGCGACTGTGGTAGGCAACGGACGCATCGACATCGACCTTGCCCGCGAAGCTCTTGAGGCACTCAACATCGACCAGTATGGACTCGACGAAATCGACAACCGCATACTGCTGACGATTATCGACAAGTTTCGCGGCGGCCCCGTTGGACTCTCGACGATAGCCACGGCACTTGGCGAAGACGCCGGCACCATCGAGGAGGTCTACGAACCGTATCTCATCAAGGAAGGCTTCATCAAGCGTACGCCTCGTGGCCGCGAGGTAACGCATCTTGCCTACACCCACCTCAACCGCCGGCACCCCGACCGCCAGCAGTCGCTCTTCGACGACTGATCATCCGCCCGCCCGCTCGCCCTCCAAGTCGCCCGCCGCGCCCGCTCGCCCTCCGAAGTTGCTCTGGCGTCCGCCCAACCTCCGGAGGAGGTTGCCTCTACCCGACGGGCGTATTTTTTGCTGACGGATG
>CAMCDS010000023.1 GCA_945873625.1 uncultured Porphyromonadaceae bacterium
GATGCGGGCATCGAGACCGATGAGGCCTGGCGAAATCAGCCAAAAAAGACCTTCAAGGGGATAGAAAGAATTTATTGCAGAAATATGTTCAAATTAATTCGTGTTAAATTCAAACATACTCTAAGCCGCTGGTGGAATGAGGACAATAAAGAAACCGGAGCCGACACTGTCGACTCCGGTTTTGTCAGGGTATGGCAGGCAGGTCAGGGCCTTACCATCACCTTGCGTACGCTGCCGTCGCTGTAGCGGATGATGTTGATGCCGGCGGCGGGGGCGTCGAGACGGCGTCCGTCGAGGGTGTAGCGGGCTGTCTCTACCACTTCGCCTGCAGTCTCCACGGCCTGCACGCCGCTCATGTCGACGAAGGGCTTGCCCGACGTGTAGGCCGACGAATTGCTGTTGAGGAACTTGCCGGTGCGGCCGTCGCATATCACGGCTATCACGCGCAGATAGTCGGGCTGTGTGAGCACTGCCTCCGGGATGCCGTCGAGGCTGAACACGTAGGAGTGGGTGTAGCTTTCGCCGGCCACTACTTCAGCGGGAATCGAGCCGGGGAAGCCGTCGAAGTCCGTGCCGGCCACGGCCACGTCGTTGAATATGAGGCCGGTCATCTTCTCGCCGCCTTCAAGGAACATGCGTCCTATCTCATTGTCCATATAGGGGTATTCCTCGATTGTGCCGCCCGAGAAATAGTTTGACTGTATCCATTTCGGGTCGCTGAGGTTGTCGGCCACGAGGAGATAGCTGACGCGGTAGTCGGCTCCGGTATGGTCCTTGATGAAGCGGGAAGTCGAGGTGGCACGGATGGCCTTGTGGCTGTCGTCGGTCCATTCCACCGACACTTCAACGTCGCCTTCGGGAATGAATTTGCGGAAGTCGTCCCAGTCGGTGAATATGTCTTTGAGGTTGACCGACGTGGAACGGTTGATGTATGCAGCCGGGAATCCACTTACGTAGTTCGGGGTCTTGCCGTCCCACGACATGGGGTCGCCGTTGTGGTAGGCGGCGGCGATGAAGAGGTTGCCTTTAAGTTCCTTCATCATCTCGAGAGCCATATAGCCGCGGGGACAATATCCGCACCAGAGGCCGGTGTATTCCTCCACGAGGGGACGGTTGACAGGGAGGAAGGCGTATATCTCAGCGGTGCCTTCGGTAGCGGCGCAGTCCACGCTCTTGCCGTTGACCGATGTTACGCGGATTTCGACAGGGTAGTTGCCTGTGGCGTCGATTGCATCGAAGTAGATGCGGGCTTTGCCCGAAGCGCCGATACGTCCTTCGATGTCAGCGGCGAGCTCGGCCATGCCTGTGCCGCTGTAGTCGCCGGCCTTATATGCGTATCCGATGCTCTCTATAGGCTCCATAGCGCCGTTGACCACGGTGGCAAGCGTGCTGAATTCTTTGCCTGCCGCGCCCTGCGCAGTGCCTAAGGTGATGTAGGCGGCACGTTCGGGGAAGTCGCCTTCGAGCATCACGGTCATGGCGCTTACCTTGCCCAGCTCCTCCGAGGCGGCTCCCCAGCGCAGCTTGGTGCGCGAGGTGTGGAGGTAAAGGCCCGAGGGGTCGGTGCCGTCGACCGTGCTCACGGGAGCCTCGGTGGCCTGGTTGACATCGGTTACGGTGAATGAATATCCCACGTAGCATCCGCCGGCGGGGATGGTATAGGGGGTGTCGAAACTGATTTCGAGCACTCCGTCGGTTATGGTGCCGCTTTTCGAGTCGATGTCGGGGGCGTTGACGTTCTTGCCGTTCTGCTTCTTGAGCTTCAGTTCGCCGGTGAGCCATGCCGAGGCGTCGGCCGTTCCCTCCGAGGGGATGGCTACGCGTATCCCTTTCACTCTGGCTCCGGCGAAAGAGGGATTGTCGAGGCGCACGGCCACGTCGTAGGTCTCGGCCTTGCCTGTGCCCCAGCCCGAAGGAGCGGCGTCGCCGAAGTTGTAGGTGAAATCTATGTCGGCTCCGTGGGCGGCTGTCGCCGCAAGCGCGAGGCCGAGGGCGTAGAGAAATTTATTCATGGCTGTCAGTCTGGAATGTTAGAGTATGTTTGAGTTTAACTTCTATTCACTTGAAGAGGATTTTTTGAGATGATTTCGCAAGTCGAAGAGGGAGCGATGCGGGCATCGAGACCGATGAGGCTTGGCGAAATCAGCCAAAAAAGACCTTCAGGGGGATAGAAAGAATTTATTGTAAAAGTATGTTCGAATCAATTCGTGTTAAATTCAAACATACTCTTAGAAAGGCTGCCGGGCACAATAGTCCGGCAGCCCTTGCGATTCACTTTTTTATATCACTTTTCACCTAATCATTTCACGAAGACTTTTCTTACCGAGCCGTCGTTGTAGCGTACGATATTTATGCCGGGTACGGGCTTGTCGATCTGACGGCCGTCGAGGGTGTAGCGTGCCACCTCTTTGGCGTCGGAGGCTGCCTCGATCTCACCTACGAGGTCGAACTCCGACTTGCCGGTAGTGAGGTTGACGAGCATGCGGCCTGCGTCCATCGACTCGATTTTCTTACTTCCCTCGCCCATCCAGGCTCCGGCGCGGTATGCGTAGAAACCGAAGGCGTCCTTGTCGAGGTTCTCGAACTTATAGGAGGTATTTTCCTTGTCCGCGTCGTAGCGACCGAGCCATGTGTAGGTGTTGTCGCCTTTCTTCAGGGGCTGGGTAACGGTGATGTAGTCGATGAAGATGGGAGCCTCGTCGGGACCGGAGATTGCGAAGTTGGTCTCTTTGAGTCCTTTGGTCGGAAGGGTGATTTCACCTTCGAGCTTGTTGCCATCGGCCTGGAGAGCGATTACCTCGTCGGCGAAGCGGATTCGCACCTCATAGTCTTTCATGGGGCTTTCCACGCAGAGGGATAAAGTTGCCTGGTCGGCGTTGGCCACGTAGAACGTGGGCGAGGTAAGACGATAGCAGCCGTAGTCGTCCACTCCGAGACCTGCTTTGCCCTTCACGAGGAGGATGTAGTCGTCGTTACCGAATTTCCATCCGGGTGTGGAGGTGAGGTCGTCGAACACGATGTCGCTGTTTTCACCGGTGAGCTCGGGATTGTTGATGTCGGTGGCGTCGGTGAGGTCGTTGGTTGCATCGAAGTCTTCTTCGAATACGATGAAGTTCTCCTCATCCTCGGTGGCCTGGTTCACGCCGTAGAGGTCTACGGTGTAGCCCTCGGCCTTGGTGATCTTGCTCCAGTTGGCGGTGAAGCCGTTTTCGGTAACGTCGGTGGCCTCAAGGTTTACGGGAGTGCCGATTACGTTCACCGGACGGATATTCTCGGGCGAGAACGTGTGCTGGTTGTGGCTGCGCACATCAAAGTAGTACTGCTTGGCGGGATCGAGGTCTTCGTAGGTGAAGGTGTAGAGAGTGGCGCCTTTCTTGCTGTCGACGATCGCGAGGTGGTTGTAGGGACCCTTCTGGGGGATGAGCATATCGAGAAGTTCGTCTACCGAGACCCCATACATCTTGGCCATATCTTCAAGATACTCTTCTACGGTGTAGCCCATCTCCTCAATCTGCTTGAGTTCTTCCTCGGAGAAGAGGTATTTGTAGGGTTTCACTGTCTTGTACTGGGGGTTGCCGTCTCCGTCATAGCCTGTAAGCTCGTAGAGGTAAACATAATAGTTTGAAGATTTGCGAACGGGCTGGAAGGCAATGGTGAACGAGTCTTCGGTAGCGGCCGTGAAGCCTTCTACCACAGGGCAGCCGATGAATTTGTCGATCGACTGTTTGATTTTTACATCATCGACGAGCATGTGGCCCGAGCAGGCAATCTGGAAGAATGCGTCGTTGTGAGCGGTATAGTTGTCGAACTCGATGGTAACCTCACACCATCCCTGGTCGGGGAAAAGGGGACACATCACGAAGTTTCCGCCTCTGAAGTCCGGACCGAAGTCAAATTCGTCGTCGTAATCGTCAGTGCCCAATCTGGCCATCAGTGACGTGCTGGTGAAGTGAAACTTCTTCATTTCTCCGTTCTCGTCTTCCTCTTCCCATTCGGTGAAGAGAGCCTTGGCGAGGAAGGTAACGGTGATGGTGCCCGAATAGTCCATCTTGGGGGTGCAGATATATGAGGGATCGGAGGGGTTGAGGTTGAAGAGGCCTGCCGAGCCGCCTGCCATTGCCACGCGGTGGCCGGTCCACTGTGCTCCGTGAGTGAGCTCAGGGTCGATTTCCGCGTTAGAGAAGTAGCTGCAGAGGAAGTTGTCCCAGTCGGGATTTTCGTTGGTACCCGCGGTAAAGGCGCTGAAGTCTTCCGTTACGATGGGGTCTGCTTTGGAGACCGTAACGGTTTTCATGCGGTCGTCGGCGGGGCGCTCGCCCAGAGGCGTAACGGTTACCTTCACCGCCGAGGCGCTGCCGCAGCAGAAGAGTGCGGAAGCGGCCAGAATAGTGGTTAGTAAATCTTTTCTCATAATGTATGAATTAAGAAAAATACAAATGTCCCGGAACCAGAATGATTCCGATTGCAAAGGTAAGACAAAAAGTTATTGATTCAAGAAAAATCGGGACGTTCGGTGTATTAAAACGTGTTTTGATACGTCTTCCGGTATTAAAACAGGGAAATCCGGCACGAGAAGCAGATGATAACCGCCGGATTGTCGGAAGGTACGTAGGGGTCGAAAAATAAACAGGCCGGGGACACCGGCCTTAATTCTTGACTTTGATTTTCAATTCTCAATCCGCCCTTATTGGCCTTTGCGGCTCATGCGCCAGTATTCGGACGGGGTGAGGCCGGTGGTTTTCTTGAAGAGGGATGCGAAGGAGGTGCGCGACTTGAAGCCGACTTTCTCGGCCACATACTCCACGGTGTGGACCTCGAAGTCGGTGGTCTGCATTATGCGGCATGCCTCGCGGATGCGGTAGCTGTTGAGAAACTGGTGGAAGTTGGTGCCGGCGCAAGCGTTGATGGCTTTCGAGACATTGCGCTGCGACTCGCCGAGCATCGAGGCGAGGCTGTCGATGCCGAACCCCTGCGCGTAGATTTCCGACGAAGCGTCCATGAGCTTCAGTATGCGCGAGAAGAGCACGCGCAGGTATTCCTCGGGCGGCTCGCTTTCCCTGCCGGCGGGTTCATCCTCTTTAGGCTCGGGAGTGTCCGGCGCCGAGGGAGCTGCCGAGGCCTCTTCCTGATGGTTGATCACCATGCGGTAATGCGTCTCGAGGTCGAGCAGTTCGCGGTTTTTCTCGAAGAGGATGCGATGGTTGCGGCGGAGGTTGAAGAACATGTATACGAGCACGACCATCAGTATCACCACCACGGCGATGACGGCTATGGCTATCGTAAGGTTGCGCCGCTCTTTCTGACGCTGTATCGACAGCTCGCGGATTTCGTCGTTGGTCTTCTCCACCTGCCGGAGCATCTCGAGGTTGCCCACCTTGCTGAGTCCGGAGTTCTGCTCCATCTCCTCTTTGAGCATCAGGTATTTGAACCGGTATTTGTCGGCCGAGTCGGGCTTCTCCACGCGGGTAAAGAAGTTCATCAGGTGCATATAGGTGTAAAGCTCGTAGTCCACGAGCCCGAGGTCGCGTGTCAGCTTCAGGCGGTCGCGCAGTATCCCCTCCTCGGCCACGAAGTCCCCTTTGCGGTCGTAGACGTATTGGAGCAGATACATTATTCCGTAGAGGTAGCGTTCTCTGAACGATTCGTCGGGCGGGGCGATTCCGAGAGCCTTCTTCAGAGCGCTTTCGGCCAGCGCGTAATCACCTTTATAATACGCTCTCATTCCCGAAAGCACGTCTACGCACAGCTGTCCGTAAGGGGATGAGGCCGGGAAGCGGTGGCCCACCACCTTGTTGACGGCTCCCGCATATGCGCCCCAGCCATTCTCCTGAAGCTGCATTATCGACATGTTGATGCAGAGTCGGGCTATGATGTCTTCGTTCTGGCTTTCGAGCGCGCGGTCCATAGCCTCGGTAAGCAGGTTCTTTACGTTGTCGGCTTTTGTCTCCTCAGAATCACCACACACGGTGTAGATGTTGGCCAGCCGCATGAGAATCTGGGAGAGGTTGTAGTCGTCGCCGTCCTCTTCGGCTATCATGCGGGCTGTCGAGAGGTTGGTGTAGGCTTTGGGGAAGTCGAAGATGCGGAAGCTGTAGATGTTTCCGAGGTGCGACATGGCGATTATCGCGTTCTTGCGCGCCTCGCGGTCGGTCGGGTTGGCGTAATAGCGGTTTGCCACCACGCTGAGGGCTGTAACGGCCTTGTCGAGCAGAGTGTCGGCGTCGATGTACGACGAGGCTCGCCCGATCAGCTCCGGCGAAGGGCGCGATTCGAGCTTCACGTAGTCGGCCGGGGCCAGTGCGTAGGCCGTTAACCCGCTGACATATAGCAGCGCGGCCATGATAAACGGCAGTATGTAGACCTTACGCATCCGATGCATGGGGGTGATGGGTTTGGATATTTTCCTCAAAGTTAGCAAAAATTTCCGGTCCGGGCAATTCTTGGCAGCAACCTTTTTTATAACTTGTAAATTGAACTGTTGAATTGCATTTTTTAAGTCGGATATTTTTGGGGGCAAAGTGCTTTAGGTAAGATGAATAAACTTGTAAATGGCTGTTTGCAAGTTGGGGCTGAAATTTTTGGATAGGGCAACTGGGGGCGGCATAAATGCCGCTCACGGAACGGAGTGAGGACGGGAGGGCGGACGAGGCGGGGGGACGGAAGGCGGGGTGGGGATAAAAAGAGCCGGGCGGCTTCTCACGAGGCTGCCCGGTGATAGAGTTGTCGTTGTTGTTTTGCTTATGTGTCGATTTTACGTGGGCGAAGATGGATTCGAACCACCGAAGGTATAAACCAGCAGATTTACAGTCTGCCCCATTTGGCCACTCTGGTATTCGCCCTTGCTACGGTCCGCGCCTTGCGGCGGCGAGCTTTCACGCTGCAAAGTTAAGCAAAAATCGCGTATCTGCAAAATTCCGGATATGTTTTTTCGCTTTTTGTGTCGTTTGCCGCTCCGATTTCCGGTCAGGGAAGGGGCATAAGCCAGTCGGTGTCGGCATCGGCCGGTTCGTGTTTGCGGTCGGTTTTGGGAGCCTGTCGTGGTGCCGGGGGCGGGTCGGTCAGTTCGCTGTCGGTCATGTCGATAGGGCGCATTGACTCGGGGAGGGCGCTGATTCTGTCGCGCTGGGCTTCCTCCTTCACTTTGGCCAGACGGGCGCGGAGATCTGCAATTCGGCTCAGATACCCCGCCTGTTTCTCCTTCATCAGTTCGATGTCGCCAATTATCTGCTCCATTGTCGACTCGTCGGCTTTCTGCGCCTCGATCTCGCTGAGGAGACGGGCGCGCACGTCGGCCAGCTGCACGGCGAGGCTGCGTCGCGAACGTTTGAGCTTTTCGGTCTCGCGGGCTGCCGCCTCCTTCTCGCGTCTCAGGGTCTCGACGTCGGCTTCGAGGCGTTCGATCTCGACGCCGAGGCGCATCGATTCGGAGCGCGCCTCGGCGAGGGCACGCGCTGTCCTGACGGGATGTAGGAATGCTTCGAGTGCGTTCATCTGCCGGCGGAGGGCTTGGCTACTATGCCGGCCGACTTGCGACCGTTGATGGCGATGGTGAGCGGCGAGGGGAAGCGCACGATGCGTATGGCTTCGTTTTCAAACTCGGCGGGGAGCGAGTCGAGCCATTCCACGTCGTAGACGCCTTCTCCCCTCGTGGGGTCGACGGTGAAATAGCCTACGCCGAAGCTCGTAAGGTTCTGGAAGAAGTGCGTGCCCTGCGAAGGCTCGATGCGGTAGCCCGGGAGCGCCGACTCCACGATGAGGCGTGCACCGGCTATCTGCGGCCACTTCACCGGTATGCCGAGCGCCGGGTCGGAAGAGCCCCACCGTCCCGGCCCTATGAGTATGTAGGGGCGTCCGGCTTCGATGAGACGGGCGTTTATCTCCTCCACGTCTTTGGCTGTCTGCTGGTTGCGGGCCGAGTCGAATACCTGCGGCTTCACGTAGACTATCGTGTCGACGCCCTCCATGAGTCCGTGGCCAAGGGCCGAGGGGGAGCGTAGTATCAGCTCGCTGTCGGGCACGTCGAGAATCGAGTCGTCGAGCATTTCCTTCTTGTCGACGATAGGACGTATCTGAAGCCAGTAGAGAGTGGCCTTGCGTCCCTCTTCCCGTTTCGGGTCGGGGTGGATGTTGGCCGCGAACTCTATTTCTACGGGGCGTCCCATCTCGTATTGCCCGGTGGTGAGCATGAAGTCGACGATTTCCGGGAGGGGAATCACCCCGTGGCGCAGTATGTTGGCGAAGGTTACCACCTTTCGTCCCGGGCCGGCGTCGGTGTCGCGTATCACGGCGTCGTAGGGGTCGTAGGTCGACACCATGTATCTGAGCGCGCCAGTCTTGAACGCGTCGGCGATGCTCTCCTTGCGGATGTTGAAGCTGTCGTCGGTGGTGAACCTCAGTCCCTCTCCCTCCTCTTCGGGGCTGAGTCCGGGGAGGGCGTAGAGATAGGTCTGGGTGTCGCGCAGGGCTGTGGCGAGCGTCGATGTCTGAATCACGTTGTCGGGGTGGCGGGGTGAGAACCGGAGCGCCTTCGAGCCGTCGACGATGTATTTTCCGAGTCCGACGGCTATCTCGGCCACTCCGTCTTCGGCCACCTCGTTGCCCACGGGGTAATAGTTGAGCGAGCGTCCCACGCCCGAGAAACTCGGATAATAGAGTCCGCCGTGGTCGTTGCCGGCCACCTCCTGGAGTATGACGGCCATCTTCTCCTGGTCGATTACGTTGCGCGTGGCGTTCATGTAGGCCTTCGAGTCGGCGAAGAACACGGAGGCGTAGACGCTCTTGATGGCGTCGGAGGCAGCTTTCAGCATCTCGGCCTCGTCGCGCAGGTATGGAATCATGTAGGTGGCGTAGACGCCGGCGAAGGGCTGATAGTGTGAGTCTTCGAGGAGCGACGATGAGCGCACGGCGAGCGGACGGTCTATCTCGCGGAAGATGGCCAGCAGGTCGTCTTCGAGGTCGGAGGGGAGCCGTGCCTCAAGAAACCGTGCGAGTATCTCTTCGTCGGGGATGTCGGAAAGGGCTGTCGGGTAGAGGTCGTTGTCTTCCATGAACCGGTCGAAGAGGTCGGTGCATATCACTACGGTGCGCGGAATAGTAACCTGCACGCCCCCGAAATCCTCGCACACGGGGTTGCGCTTGATAATCTGGTCGATGAAGGCCAGACCGCGCCCCTTGCCTCCGAGCGAGCCTTCGCCGATTCGGGCGAAGTTGGAGTATTTGTCGAACCGGTCTTTGCGGTAGACGGCCACCACGCCGCGGTTCTTCATGCGTCGATACTTCACGATACATTCGAAGATGAGCTTCCTGACGGCCGGCGCCTCCTCGATATGGGTGAAGCGCCGCCCCCGGATGGCCTGTGCTATCGGGAAGAGGGCGCGTGAATAGAGCCAGCGCGACACGTAGTTGCGGGAGCAGAGCTGGAAAAGGGCGTCGGACGGGATGTTGAAGATGTTGCGCTGCAGCCCTTTCAGGTCTTTGATGCGCATTATCTCGAATCCCGAGGCGGGGTCGGTTACTATGAAGTCGCCGAAGCCGAAGTTCGACTTCACGGCCTTGCTGAGGTCTTGCGGCAGTGTCTTTGAGTTCTTGTCGAGGAAGATGCCGCCGGCGGCCACGGCATCGGGACGGTTTTCCGGTTCGGAGCTTTCGAAGATTACGGGCACGAAGGGGTGGAACTCGTGCACGAGGCGGGCGAAGGCTATTCCGGCCTTCGGGTCTTTCTCGCCTCCGTGGGGGAAACGGACGTCGGAGATGATGCCGAGTATGTTGTCGCCATACTTGCGGAGCAGCTGTTCGGCCTCCTCGAAGTCGCGCGCCAGAAGCACTTTCGGGCGTCCGCGCATGCGGAGCATCTGCTCGTGCTCGTTGAGCGCCTCGGTCGAGAACTCGAGCGACTGCGAGAGTAGGAATCGGAAAAGATGGGGGAGTATCGATGAATAGAAGCGTATCGAGTCCTCGACGAGCACGATGGCCTGCACGCCTACCTCGGCGATGTCGTTGTCGGCGTTCATCCGGTCTTCGATAAGCTTGATGATGGCCAGGATGAGGTCGACGTTTCCGAGCCATGAGAACACGTAGTCGACGCCCGAGAGGTCTTCGCTGGCGATGCGTCGGCTCACCTCCTTCGAGAACGGGGTGAGCACCACGAAGGGAACTTCGGGATATGTCTCCTTAATCTCTTTGGCGGCGCGGAACGTCTCGCCCACGTCGACGCCAGGCATGGCGATGATGAGATCGAAGGTCTTGAGAGCCAGCTCCTGCCGCGCCTCCTCGTAGGTGGCCGCCTTGGTGAATCTCGGAGGGGAAGAGAGGTTGAGACGCACATACTCGAAATATACCTGCTCCTCCACACGCCCGTCTTCCTCCATCATGAAGGCGTCGTAGGGGGTGGCTATGAGCAGCACGTTGAGTATGCGGCGCTGCATCAGGTTCTGGAATGCCGTGTCTTTGAGGTATAGCTTCTGGAGCACGTTGTCGTCTATGGTCTTCATCGTGGCTATCGGTTAGTGGGTTGTGTGTCCGTTGAGAAAACGGCGGGGGGGAGCAAAAGAGTTCGCACCTATGTTTCAACGAGGTGAAAGAGAGGTATATTGCCCGGACACCGACAAAACAGACTCTCGGCACGCCGGGCGTGCAACATTTCTCCGTCTGCGGCGTCTAAAATGAGTGATGACAAGACGACTCATACTTACAGTCCTGCTGCTTGCCTGCGCGTCGGCCCTGCTTTCAGCCGCGCCGGTTATGCCCGTGGTGGTCGACTCGCTGACGGGAGCGCCGCTGCCCAAGGCGTCGGTCTACGACCGCACGGGCGACTTCATCGGCGTCAGCTCCGACAACGGACGTCTGCCCCGCGCCTCCGCTGCGGCATGGCCGCTGACTGTGCGCTACATGGGCTACCGCCCCGCCGTGGCTCTCTCGCCCGACACCGATACGCTCCGTATGGCCGAGGCCGGATTCGACCTCCCTGAGATTGTGGTGGAGTCAAAGAAGCGCGACGTGCTGCGCCTCAGGGGATACGTGAGGGAATATTCCTCGATGACAACCTATACCGACACCGTGCTCCTCTTCCGCGAGAAGGCGGTCGACTTCATGGTGCCGGTCGGCAAGGAGCGGAAATTCAAAGGGTGGCTCAATCCGAGGGTGCTTGCCTCGCGGTCGTACTATCACTTCTCCGACTGCCAGGGACTCGACAGCGTGAGCGCACACTTCGGGGGCTACTTCTCATGGTCGGACTGGATAGGCATCCGCGACACGGCATCCCTACCTCCCTCGCTTTCCGGCGAAGGAGCGGCGGTGGATTCCGTTTTCGGCCGGCACGGGCTTTCGGCCGCCTGGCGCCGAAGCGGCGAGAACGTGTGGCTCAGCGTCGACGTGCTCGCCGACTCGCTCAACCGCGCCTGGACTCCGTCCCTCGCAGGATTTTTCGACAACGGCCTCGACCTCAGGAGGCTGAATATGAGGTGGGCGTTCACGGAGGTGAGCGGCGACAGTGTGTATGCCTCCAACGTGGCCCGCGTGGCCTTCGACATCGAGTCGAAAGGACGCGGACGCAACCTGCAGCGCTTCTTCCGCACCGACGGCCCGGTCTATGTCGACACCCATGCCGAAATCTATATCACCGGACGCGAATATATGTCGGCCGCCGAGGCGCGGCGGTGTGAGAAGGATCCATTAGGGGAGGAGGCCGTGCAGATTGTTGTCCCGCCCGACGCTCCCGAGCTGCAGCCGGCCGTGAAGATGATAGTGGAGCGGGTTGAGAGCATCGACTACGATGCCCTGCGCCTCGGCGAGCGTCCCGACAAACGCTATGCCGGCATCAGGAACTACGGCAAGGTTGAGAAAGGCGGCTTCCTCAAATACCTCAAGTCGGTTTTCCTCTGACGCTGTTCCTCCCTTTCTCAATAATTATGTTTCGGAAAAATAATTTTCTGCAAATATAATTATTTTTTGCGGAGCGGGCAAGCGTGCGGACATGATATGGCAGGAGGCAGACATCTTTAGCGGTGATGTCTGCCTCCTGCGGCATTCTATAAAATATGCGATGCGATTCGTTTATTCGGCTGTCTGCTGCTCCTTGAGGTATTTGTCGAGGGCGCCGGTGAGCGAGGGTACGCCGGGCAGGGGAGCCTCGATGACGAGCGGCAGACCCGCGTCTCTGACAGCCTTTGCCACCGACGGGCCGAACGCTCCGACCTTACAGTCGGGATACTTGGTGGCGAAGTCGGGAAAGTTCTTCATCAGCGAGTTGATGCCCGCGGGGCTGAAGAAGAGGAGGATGTCGTAGTCGAAAGGCTCGTCGGCCGAGAAATCGTTGCTCACGGTGCGGAACATCACGGCTTTCGTGTAGTTGAGCTTGAGCGCGTCCAGTTCCGGCTCCGAGTCGTCGGTGTGGATGTCGGAGACGGGGAAGAGGAACTTCTCCTTCTTGTTTTTGGTGAGGGCCGTGGTGAGGTCGGGGTCGTTGAGCTTGCCCGAAGTGCCGAACGAGATTTTTCTCTTGCGATAGACGATATACTTCTGCAGATAGTGGGCGATGGCCTCTGTGGTGCAGAAATACTTCATCGTGTCGGGCACGTTGAAGCGAGTCTCTTCCGCGAGCCGGAAGTAATGGTCCACAGCCGCCTTCGATGTGAAAATCACACCGGTGAAGTCGGCTATGCTGATTTTGGCCTGACGAAACTCTTTGGCCGAAAGACCCTCTACCTTAATGAAGGGTCTAAACACCATCTCTACCCCGTATTTGTCGGCTATGTCGAAATACGGCGATTTCTCGGAGGCCGGCTGAGGCTGAGATACCAGTATCTTCATATCTTTCAGTATTTCAATTCAATTCCGTGGTTCCAACCGGCTTGTAATCAGGTGATTGAAGCGCATAGCCAGATGGCACCGACGTAAGTGGTTGTCAAGGGTACGATTTCCAGATTGCAAAGATAGTATAAAAATAGTACCCACGACGAACTTTCGGTCATAAAAATTCTAAAACTGCGGAATATAAAGAGGATTTTTGCAGCAGCGAGGCATATCGCCGCCGCTATCACCGCAAACCGGGCGGCCTCGGGCGAGAAGAGCGCCACGAGCGCGAGAGGGAACGCCGGTATCGACAGCAGTCCCATCCCGGCGGTGAATCCCTTTATCCATTCGCGTGAGAGCTGGGGGGTGAGGAATACCGTGCCCATCACCTTGTAGAAGAGGGGCATGAGAGTCATGTAGGCCACCGTGCAGCCGAGGCAGAGCGGCAGCCCCCACACCGACGCGGGCACTGCGAATCCCATCATCGGGAGGCTCACATAGACAAGGATGCCGAGGGCCACGCCGCAGATGAGAAGTAGGATTATCATGAAGGCCGTCTCGCGCACGGTCTCGTCAAACATGTTGCCGCGTTCGCGCACCTCTACCGTGTCGCGCATCATTCCGCGCAGATAGAGGGCGTTGCTCTTATAGCGCAGGCCGGCAATGCAGAAGAGGAGGATGAGTCCGGCAATCACCCACGAGACGGGCGACTCGGTGTCGGGTCGCGCCGGCAGCTCCTTATTATGGTCGAAGGGGTCGACCATCACTATTCCCTTGCGTGCGGGGGTCTGCTTCACGGAGTCTTGCGCGAGGGAGTCGGGGCGCGCTATCGTGGCCGGTATGGAGTATGACTTTCCTGCCGGCGTGGCGGGCCGGGCTATGGTGGCCGGTATGTCGTATTCCTTGCGGGGACGCTGCTGCCTTGCCGCGGCGCGGGGGGCTGACGCCGCCTCGGCGGCAGGCATGGCGGTTGCCGCGACCTGCGAGGTCTCAAACGCAGTCTCCGTCTGCGAAGGGGTATGTATTATTGAATCGGGCACTTATGGATAATCTATTGATTCATTTACTTTATTTGAGCCATCCCTCGGCGCGATACCAGTCGATGGCCTCGCCGATTCCCTCTTCGAGGCTTGTCTGCGGCTCGAAGCCGAAGTCGCGCCGGGCCTTGGAGGTGTCCACATTCCAGTTTCGCTGACGCATGATGTGGTATTTGTCGCGGTTGAGGGTAGAGGGCTTCAGTCTCATCACGCCTATCTTCTCGGCCACGGCCGAAACTGCCTTGACGGCCCAGAGGGGCATCACCACCGGAAGGGCAAACCGCTTGCCGAGGCCGCGGCAGACGATTTTGCGGAATTCCTTCTGGGTATAGGCGCGGTTCTCGGCCAGGCAGTAGGTCTCGCCGGCCGGAGCCTTCAGGAGCGCGTCGAACACGGCCCTGGCCAGATCGCCCGCATAGAGGAACGTGAGCATCTGCTTCCTGTAGCCTACCGAGAAATCGAACCCTTTGGCTATCGACTCTATCATGAGGAAATAGTCGTGGTCGCGCGGGCCGTAGATGCCGGTTGGGCGGAAGATGACGCAAGGTATTCCGGCAGTGGCGAGCCATGTCTCGGCCTTCAGCTTCGATGTGCCGTAGCGCGTGTCGGGGCGCGGTATTCCCCGCTCGTCGAAGGGGGCGTAACCCTTTTCGTCGCCCGGACCCATCACGGATAGCGAGCTCATGTAGAGCATCTTTTCCGGCACCATGCCCGAGGCGTGGAGCGCGGCCGTGAATGAACGCAGGTATTCGTAGTTGATGCGCGAGAAATCGCTGAAGCGCAGACACTTCGTGGCCCCGAGGTTGTAGACTATCCAGTCCCATTTCTCGCCCGGGGGGAGAGCCGTGGAGAGCACGTCGGGCATCGTGGACGGATTCTCGAAGTCGAGGTAAAGGAAATTGATTCCCTCCTGTCCGAGCCATTTCTTTGAGGTGGTCCTGCGTATGCCTGCCCACACTTCGAGGCCGCGGCGCAGTGCCTCGTCCACAATCCATGATCCGGCGAAACCGCCGGCGCCCACTATCAGCACGCGCTTCTTCGGGGGAACCGGGCTCAGGGGCAGAGGTGAGGTCAGAGTGTCCATTTCTTCTTCGGGATCAGTAGTCGTATCACCGGTGGTGGTGATGGTGGTGGTGAAAGTTTTCGCCGGGTCGGCTCAGTCGCCTGAACTCATACCCCTGCCCGATAAGCCATTCGAGCGAGGGGGCGAGGGCGTCTTTGAGCCTCGGCCAGCTTTTGAGCGAGTCGTGAAACACGATTATCGAGCCGGGACGCGTATAGTGGCGCACGTTGCCCACCACTTCGGCGGCCGTGAGATGTCGGCTATAGTCGCGCGTGATGAGGTCATACATGATGAGCGTGTAGTCTTTCTTTATCAGCGCGGCCTGTTTCCATCTCAGCAGTCCGTGAGGAGGGCGGAAGAGGTGGGAGTCGATGTGCTTCTCCGCCTCGCGCACGTCGGCCATGTAGCGTTCGGTAGACGTCGACGCCCCTTTCAGATGGTGCATCGTGTGGTTGCCGATGGCATGTCCGCGTGCGAGCACTTCCTCCACCAGCTCGGGGTGCCGGCGGGCGTTGTCGCCCACCATGAAGAACGTGGCCTTCACACCGTAGCGGTCGAGCACGTCGAGCACCCAGGGGGTGATTTCCGGTATCGGCCCGTCGTCGAAGGTGATGAAGACGCACCGCTCCCTGCGTCCGAGGCGGAAGAGGGCTTCCGGAAAGAATATCCGGAAGAGAAGCGGTGGCCGTTCTATCATTCGTCGCCAGAAGCTCATTGCGTCGTGTCGGTGGCTCAGCGTGCTCCGGCGTTGTGGCTCGTGTATTCCTCCGAGAGGCGGCGCGAGCGTGCCTGGTCGATTTTCTTATAGTTTGCGTCGTTCTCGATGGCCGAGATGTCGATGCCGTCTTTGCGGATGTCGTCGACGAGCGTCCATATCATCGAGTCGACGAGGCGTTCCTCTTCCGAAGTGGCGGCGTATTCCTCGGGCGACAGACCCTGCAGACGCACCACGTATGGGAAATACGTCAGCAGCGTGCTGATGTATTCCTCTTCGGAATACCCCTTGGTCGACGACCCTCCGCCGTAGTATGCCTGATAGGCTTCTTTCAGTTCCTGCTCGGTGAGGCCGTTGGCCTTTAGGATGCGGTCTACGGTCTCTTGCTTGCCGCCGAAGTCGCGGTAGAGCTCGATGAAGTGGTAGAACTGATAGGGTGCATATCGCGTCTCGAGCGAGAAGACGGGGTTGAGGAAGGCGGCGTTCATGGCCTTGTTGTAGCGGATGTAGGGGGCGAAGCGTTCCATCACGGCCACGAGGCGGTCGAGGCCGCGCTTGGTGAGAGCGGCGTCGGCCAGACGCTCCTTCTTGCCCAGTTCGGCGAGGAGCTGTCCGCTCGTCATGCCCACGCTGATGGTGTAGGGCAGAGTGGCCTCTCCGGTCTTCTTTTCGAGCATGGTGAGGATTTCGACGGCCTTGTTCCATTCCTTGCGCGCGCCGGCCATGTCGCCCTCGTCGCGGCGTGCGTCGCCGTCGTAGAGGAGCTGGGTGGCGAGGTCGACGAGCGAGGTGCGCACCGTGGCGAGCATGCGTCCGGCGGTCTCGTCGAAGTAGGGAGCCTTCTTGCCGGGAGCCACGTCGGCGCCGCCCCAGCGGTAACGCTTGGTTATCACGTCGTAGGCGCGGTCGGAGCGCGAGGCGTTGGCCTCCTGCATCGTGGGCACGAGCTGGAGGGCCATGCCCGTCGAGCGCATATAGGGCGAGAGACCGAGATAATAGTCGTCGCCTACGGTCGACGCCCAGTAGATGGGACGCTTCCAGCCGTTTTTGGCGTTGGTGGCTATGATGTCGAGCATGAGCAGCTCTGAGAGCGAGAGGTATCGCTTCTGCTGGTAGGCCCGGGCCTGGCTGAGGTCGATGGTGATGGCGTCGACCACGCGCGTGGTGTCGGCTCCGGTGACGAGGCCGCGGTCGATTACGGTCTTGCGGTCGACGGGGATGCTGACTATGGGGGAGTCGAATGCGGGATACGTGTAGCGTTCACGTCCCTTTCCGGCATAGACGCCCTTGATGGCCGTGAGCAGGTCTACGGGCTGACGCCCCTCGCCGAGCACGGTAACGTCGGCCTTGCCGTAGGCTATGTCTTCGGGGCGGGCAGTATAGTCGACGGGCGCGGCCGTGTAGCTCTGCATCCTCTGCTGGTTGGCATACCAGTCGGAGTTGAGATAGCTGAGGTTGATGATCTTAACGTCGGGACGCACACCCTCTACCTCCTGGGCATACCAGAGGGGGAATGTGTCGTTGTCGCCGTTGCAGAAGATTATGGCGTTGGGCTCGAGGCTTTCGAGATAGTTGACTGCATAGTCGCGTGCGGCGTAGCGGCCCGAGCGGTCGTGGTCGTCCCACGTCTGGCTCACCATCTGCAGGGGCACGGCAATGCCCAGCGCGCAGGCTATGGCTGCGCAGATGCGCGAGGCCTTTCCGAGCGAGGCGGGTTCGTCGGTGATGCTCGAGGGCTGGGTCTCCTCTTCGGAGGCGGCTCCGCGGGACACGGCGCGCTCGGCTGTCTTCCTGTCTTCAAGGTCTTCCACTCCCTCCTTCTTCGAGCGCCTGCTCATGAAGAAGAGGAGGATGCGCCAGAGGGCAGCCACGCCCATGCCGATCCAGATGGCGAAGGCGTAGAACGAGCCGGCGAATGCGTAGTCGCGCTCACGCGGCTGGTTGGGCGGCTGGTTGAGGTAGAGCACGATGGCGATGCCGGTCATGAAGAAGAGGAAGAACACCACCCAGAACTGCTCGATACCCCTGCGTCCGGCAAATGCCTGCCAGAATAGGCCGAGAAGGCCGAGGATGAGCGGGAGCATGAAGTAGACGTTGTGGCCGGCGTTGCCCTTGCCGAGGGGTTCGGGCAGCAGGCTCTGGTCGCCGAGGCGGTTGTTGTCGATGAAGGGGATGCCTGAAATCCAGTTGCCGGCGTCGAGCTCGCCCGACTGGTTGTTGATGTCGTTCTGGCGACCGGCGAAGTTCCACATGAAATATCTGAGATACATGTGGTTGAGCTGGTAGTTGAAGAAGTATGCCAGGTTCTGCGAGAAAGTGGGCTTGTAGGCCATTTTCGTCGGATAGGCGTAGCTGCCGGTGTACTGGTTGTAGACAGGCATCGTCTGCGTGTCGAGTTCGGGCATCTCCTCTCCGGTTTCGGGCGAGACGGCGTTGATTACCACCATGTTGTCGGGCGTGGTATCGTTGAGGTTCACCCACTGCGCGTAGTAGGGGCGGTGGAGCGAGCTGTAGATGCGCGGGAAGAGCATGTTGAGCTCCGGATTCATCTTGGGCTCGCTCTTGTGGTCGCGCACCACATAGTAGTCGCCGCCACGGGCCGCGAGGGCAGCGTTGCGGTTGATTTCGTCTTCGTGGAGGAAGCCCGACGAGCTCTCGGGCACGGCACCCCTGATACCTTTGGCATACTGCTTCGGGCCTCGTTCGATCACGGGGTTGTAGAAGGGGGTGGTGAGCACCACGGGCGCTCCGTCTTCGGCCTGGCCGACGGTGTCGGTGCGTGAACCGGCATACTCGCGCTGCGGGCTGCTGTTGATGGTCTCGCCGTAGAGCAGGGGCGACTCGCCATACTGCTCGCGGTTGAGGTAAGACGCGAGGTCAAACACGTTGTCGGGCGAGTTCTGGTTCATCGGCGTGTCGGCGTTGGAGCGGATGAGGATGAGGGCGTAGCTCGAATAGCCCACGAAGATCACGGCCATGCTCCACGCTATGACGTTGAGCACGCGCACCGAAACCTTTTTGGCGAAGATGAAGAGCCACGCGGCCAGGGCAATCAGGAGCACCAGCCCGGGCCACACGCTGTTGCCGAAGAAGAGCATGCCGCTGACGGCCACCGCAAGGAGAAACGACACCTTGACGGCCACGGCCGACTTCTGGCGGTTGAGCTCGAAGAGCGCCCAGAGGAAGATGGCTATCGTAAGCACGGCGTAGAAGATAGCGCCGCTGTTGAAGCTCATGCCGAAATCGTTGACAAACATCAGCTCGAACGCCTGGGCCACCTTGATGAAGCCCGGCACGAGGCCGAAGAGCACGAGGGCTATGATGACGAACGAGAGGAGCAGGGCGAGAAGCGACTTCGTGAGGTTCATGCCCGGATATTTGCGGTAAGCGAACACGAGCACGATGGCCGGGATGCAGAGCAGGTTGAGCAGATGCACGGCCACGCTGACGCCGATGATGTATGCTATCAGAATCAGATATGCGTCGGAATGCGGCCGGTCGGCGCGGTTCTCCCATTTCAGTATGAGCCAGAACACCAGCGCGGTGCAGAACGACGAGAAGGCGTAGACCTCACCCTCGACGGCCGAGAACCAGAAGGTGTCGCTCCAGCAGTAAGCCAGGGCACCGGCCACGCCGCTGCCCATGATAGCCAGATACTGCTGCAGCGAAGGCTCCGAACGCTGGCCGTCTTTCACTGTCAGACGGCGCACCAGGTGCGTGATGGTCCAGAAGAGCAACAGTATTGTCAGGGCGCTCAGCAGTCCGCTCATGGCGTTGACGGCCACGGCCACCGTCTGTGGCGAAGCGGCGAAATTGGCAAAAAATCTGGCCGTGAGCATGAAAATGGGGTTGCCCGGCGGGTGGCCCACCTCCAGCTTGTCGGCCTGGATTATAAACTCGCCGCAGTCCCAGTAAGACGCGGTAGGCTCAAGCGTGAGCCAGTAAGTCAGCAGGGCGATTGCGAACACAATCCAGCCGACTACGTTGTTGATGAGGTTATAACGTCTTGTTATCATTGATGTTACAAGTAGTTTTCAAATATCGGTATTCCCCCTGCCGTGCCGCGATGTAGAGCCGGAGGGGGCTTGTGGTCAGACCGAAAATCCGCCCGCCCGACCCGTGGCCGCGCAGGCGCGATATAGTCCTAACGTGCAAAAGTAACAAATATTCCTCACAGACGCAAATTTACCTCTCTTCATGTTCCTGACAGAATGTGCTATGGGGAACATACTTTAAGAGTTACTCAGGGAGGAGGTAGTTGGCGCTGCGGCCACCCTCTCCGCTGTTGCGGAGCATGCCTTTGGAGATAAGGTCGTTGATGTCGCGGAGTGCGGTGTCCTGTGAGCAACTGCATATTTTCGCCCACTTAGAGGAAGTCAGTTTCCCCTCAAAGCCATCCCATAAGCGGTTGATGACTTTACGCTGTCGCACGTTGATGTCAACATCCCGGAAGCGGTCCCGGTAAGCAGCCTTTTCCAGTGTGCGCTCAATTACGCCTGAAGCTCTCGTTATGGCTTTTTCAAGACAATCGAAGAACCACAGGAGCCATTCGGTAATGTCGAGGTCTCCTTTCTGTGTGCGCTCCAGTATTTTGTAATAATCCTTCTTGTTTCGGTTGATTTCAGCCGACATACTGTAGTAGCGCGCAGAATCGACGTCGAGACGTGCCAGCAGCATATCGGCGAGAGTCCGGCTTATACGACCGTTGCCGTCATCAAACGGATGGACGGTAACAAACCAAAGATGCGCCACAGCCGCCATGATGAATGCTGGCAGGCCGGCATTATTGCACCAGCTGATCAGACGCTCCATTTCTGCGGGGACATCATCCGATGCCTGTGCCTCATAGTGTACTTTCTCATGGCCGAAAGCTCCGGAAACTACCTGCATCGGTTCTTCTCCCTTCCGCCAGTCGGCAACAGTTATACGGTGCATACCGCTTCTGCCCAGAGGGAAAAGAGCGGCATGCCACCCGAACAGCCGTTCATCAGTCAGTGGCTCTCGGCAGTTACGCATAGCGTCGAGCATCACGTCGACCAGACCTTCGACATAATGGTCTTCAACGAGCAATCCATCATCCTCAATCCCGAGACGGCGGGCAATACTGCTTCTGACCGAATTAGGATTGAGCAGCACACCCTCAATCTCGGATGAACTGATCAGCTCCTCGGTCATAGCCGAGAGCAACGACCGGCACTTCTCATTAAAGCCAAGCATCGACATCCGGCCATTAAGAAGTCCATGCAGCTGGCTCAGCCGACTCATTGGTTCAAGCAATGCTTCGGCATCCCATCTGAAATCCGGCCAGTCTTTCTGTTGCCAGATATAGCCGCTATGTCCTTGCGTCCTCCTCATGCTGCAAATTTAGCAATTGGCAGTGAACCCGCCAAACAATCACCTCATAAATACTTTGCGTAGAGCTGCCGGGGAGTGGTCAGTCGCGGTAATATATCCTCTTGACGCGCGGCGAGACGCCGGTCAGAATCTCGTAGGGGATGGTGCCGAGCGTGTCGGCCAGGCGCTCCACGGGGGCTTCGGGTCCGAAGACCACCACCTCGTCGCCGACGGCGCAGTCGATGCCGCTGACGTCGAGCATGCAGGCGTCCATGCAGATATTGCCGATGGTCGGAGCCTCGCATCCGTTGACGAGCACTTTTACCGCCCCGCATCCGAAATGGCGGTTCATGCCGTCGGCGTAGCCTATGGGGATGGTGGCTATCTTCGACGGAAGTCGGAGCATTCCGCGCCGCCCGTAGCCCACGGCCTCCCCGGCCGGGTATTCGCGCAGGGCGATTATCACCGTGCGCAGACGCGACACGGGGAGCAGCTCGCCCCGGCGGCCGAGCGGGTCGACGCCGTAGAGGCCGATGCCCAGACGCGCGAAGTCGTAGGGCCATTCGCGTCCGTAGCGTATTATTCCGGCCGAGTTGAGGATGTGGCGCTTGAAAGGCACCGACATCCGCGAGAGCATATAGTCGGTGTAGCGGCCGAAGCGCGAGAGCTGCGCCTCGGTGTATTCGTCCATGTCGAGGCAGTCGGCCGTGGCGAGATGCGAGAATACGGTTGCCGCCTGCACGTAGGTCTGCGATTCGAGTGTGTCGATTAGCGCGGGCAGCTCCTCCTCGATGAAGCCGGTGCGGTGCATTCCGGTGTCGAGCTTTATGTGGATGGGGTAGCGCTCCACTCCGGCGCGGCGGGCGGCGCGTATTACGTCGGCAAGCATCCCGGGGCTGTAGATTTCCGGCTCCAGGCGGTTGACAAACATCGACTTATAGTTCACTACCCGCGGATTCATCACCATTATCGGCATCGATATGCCTCCGCGGCGCAGCTCTATACCCTCGTCGAGCACGGCTACGGCCAGATAGGCGGCTCCGGCGTCCTGAAGCGTCTTGGCTATCTCGAAACTTCCGGCGCCGTAGCCCGAAGCCTTCACCATGGCTATGAGTCCGGTGCCCGAAGGGAGCATGTTGCGGAAATGGTTGAAGTTCTTGACGAGCGCCCCGAGGTTCACTTCGAGTACTGTCTCGTGCTTGCGTGCCTCAAGGGCCTCGTAGACGCGCAGAAACTCGAATTCCGGAGCCCCTTTGAGGAGTATTATCTCGTCGGAGAAGTCGGAGGGGTCGATTTCGGCGAGCATCTCCTCCGTGGAGCGGTAGAAGCGCGACGAGGCGGTAAATTCCGCTCTCCGGGCCGAAAGTTGCGGACCCACGCCGATGAAGCGGTCGATGCCGGCGCGCTCCACGGCTTCGGCGATGGCCGGATAGATGTCGCCCGACGGGTGCGACTCGTGGCGGAGGTCGCTGAGTATCAGTGTGCGCGACTGGCCGGGTGTGGTGCGCCGGCGCATGAAGTCGAGTGCCGGCAGCAGCGACGAGAAGTCGGACGTGTAGCTGTCGAAAATCAGCGAGCATGAGTTGACGCCCTCGCTCACGCTGAGGCGGGTGCCTATCGGGGTGAGGTGGGTGAACCGCTCGGCTATCAGCTTAGGCTCTATCCCTTCCGACAGCATGAACGCAAGTGCGTTGGCCGCGTTCTCGAGACTCCACTCGTATCCCGAGGGATACACCACCTCGCCGCTGATGCCGTCGAACGTGTAGGCGAGCCGACCCTTCCCTTTTCCGTCGTCGCCTGCGGGACGCACCTGCAGGGGAGTCGAGGGCGACCCTCCTGTCGACCATGAGATTACGCGCCGGCCGTCGAGATAGGGCTTCAATGCCTCGGCGATGAGAGCGTTGTCGGCGTTGAAGATGACGGTCTTCACGGTGTCGGGAGCCGCTAAAAGAGCCTTTTCGGCAGCCTTGGCGCTCCGGCTCGCGAAGCCGGCGTCGTGGTTCGAGAGGAGGTTGGTGAGTATCACCGTGCCGGGACGGATTATCGAGGCCACGCGGCTCATCTCCCCGGGATAGGAAATCCCGGTCTCGATGACGGCCAACTCCGTGGAGTCGTCAATCTCCCAGAGCGACAGCGGCACCCCTATCTGCGAATTATAGCTCCGGGGCGAGCGCACAGTCTCCCTGAGCGGCTCCATGAGCTGGAATATCCATTCCTTGAGATACGTCTTTCCCCTGCTTCCGGTGATAGCCACGGTGTCGCAGTCGGAATGGAGCGAGGCTATCCTCTGCAGTGCGGCCACCGAGTCGTCGACCTTTATCCATACGGCCTCGGGCATCTCCGCGGCATCATCGGGGATGCGGGTAACGACGAACGCCCTCACCCCCTGGCGGTAGAGGCCGGCTATGAACTTATGGCCGTCGTTGCCGCGGGTGGCGATGGCGAAAAAAAGGGTGGTCGGCGCGTCGGAAAGCGACCGCGAGTCAGTAAGCAGTATCCTGATGTCGCGCTCCATTGATGCCCCCGGGGCGGCCGCCACGCTGGCGGCGAGAGCCTTGTCGGAAAGCAGAGAGTCTGTTATTTTTCTGATTGACAGATGCATATCGGTGGTGTGGTGAAGTATGCGCAAGGTCGGTCAGCCGGAGCGGTCGGCCGTCGGTCTTCGTCCAGACTGCAAATTTAGCAATTTTCGGCCTACGGCGCAACGCCGGAGGCCTACGAGCGAAAGGCGTGCCTCGCGATCCGGGGCACGCCTTTCGTATGGTGAATGGTTTATTGCATGAGACTGACCTGCGTCAGAAGTTATAGCCTATCTTCATGTTGAAGCAACTTGTGGAGTCGGCGTGTTTCGGAGTCCAGCAGTGGCCCAGATAGCCGATGCCGAAGTACCAGCGGTTGAATTTCAATCCTACCATGGGGTTGACGAGCACGGCTCCGCAGTCAGTGTGTTCGGTGTTGATTTCATAACCCACGTCGAACGAGAAGAAGGGATAGAGGCTGCGGATGCGGCCTTCGAACTGGAGGCGGGCAAAGAGCGGGATAAGGGGAGCGGAATCGAAATTCCAGCGCTCGGTGATACCGAAGCCGGCGCCGAGGGCGATGTTGGGGTGCACCTTGGCAGTGAAGCCGCCCTGGAAATTGAATGCTGTCCAGTCGTCGCCTGCCTGAATGGGCTGGAACTCAATGAAAGGTTCAACGGCCGAAGCGCAGAGAGCGCTGATGCCAAGCACTAAGGATAAGAAAAACTTCTTCATAGTTGTGAGATTTTTGAGTAAGTTGTCGTTAGGTTTCCTCCGGGGTGGAATCCGGAATCCGGAATCTACGGTTTCTTACACTCTGAGGGGAGAAAATCAGGTGTGTTATCTTTTCAACACGTCCCGAATCGTTTTGTTCATTCCTGATATGTAATTTTGGTTTGCGGTGCCCGAGGTCTTGCATGCGGGGCGGCTCCGATTTTGATATTAGAACGATTTTATGTAATTTTGTAGACCCGTTGTAAACCACCTCTTCCGGTGAGCCTTTCGAGCCCTCCGGACGTTGACTTTTCAACGCAAGAAATACAGATATGGAAATAATCGATTTCGCCAACCGTCCGTCGCTCGTGAGCCGCTACATGCGCGAGCTCCGCGACGTGAAGATACAGAACGACCCTCTCCGTTTCCGCGAGAACCTGCGGCGCATAGGCCAGATAATGGCCTACGAGATCTCGAAGCGACTCGACTACCGCGACACGGAGATCGCCACCCCGCTCGGCCCCTGCCTCTGCCAGGAGCCGGCCGACAGGATAGTGCTGGCCACCATCCTCAGGGCAGGACTTCCGTTTCACGAGGGTTTCCTCTCTTACTTCGACCAGGCCGAGAACGCTTTTGTGAGCGCCTACCGCCGTTATCGAGAGAAAGGCGACTCGTTCGACGTGCTTGTCGAATATCTTGCTTCCCCCTCGATCGAGGGAAAGACGCTCGTGCTCGTCGACCCGATGCTCGCCACCGGCAGCTCGATGGAGCTGGGCTACAAGGCGCTGCTCACCAAGGGAACGCCGGCACGCATACACGTGGCTTCGGTGATCGCCTCGCAGGCGGGAGTCGACTATGTGGCACGCACGTTCCCGGCCGAGAACACCACCGTGTGGTGCGGAGCCATCGACCCTGAAATCAACGCCCACAGCTACATTGTGCCCGGACTGGGCGACGCGGGCGACCTCGCTTACGGACACAAGGAATGATTCTCGACAGAATCGAAATACTCGACTTCAAGAACATCGCCGACGCGGCCATCGATTTCTCGCCGGGGGTGAACTGCCTGCTGGGGATGAACGGCCAGGGGAAGAGCAACCTGCTCGAAGCCATCCATTTCGCAAGCTTCGCGCGTGCCTCCTCGTCGATTCCCGACAGCGCTCTGGTGCGCCATGGCCGCCCGTTCACCATCGTGAAGGCCGACTATACGTCCGACTCCGGCTCCGTCGACCATATAGCCTGCGGCATAACGCCCGGCAAGGGGAAGTCGCTGAAGCTCAACGGCAAGGAATACCAGCGTATATCCGACCACATCGGCCGGTTTCCCCTCGTGAGCGTGGCGCCGGCCGACAGCCGCATAGTGGAAGGTGCCGCCGAAGAGCGCCGGAGGCTGATGGACATGGTGATAGCGCAGGCCGAAGGGGGATACCTCGGGCAGCTCATCCGCTACAACAAGGCTCTCGACTCGCGCAACCGCATGCTCCGCTCCGGTATCAAAGACCCGCTGCTCTTCGAATCGGTGGAGGAGACGATGCACGTCTCGGCCCGGGCCGTATGCGAGACCCGCGCCGAATGGACGCGACGCATCTCGCCCCTCTTCGCCGCCTACTACGAGGCCGTCGGTGGCTCGGCCGAGAAAGCCGGCATCGCCTACCGCAGCCAGCTGCTCGAGGCGCCGCTCCCCGAACTGCTCCGCCAGACGCGCCAGAAAGACATCATACTCGGCTATACCTCGCGGGGCATACACCGCGACGACCTGGAGATGACCCTCGACGGATACAGCGCCCGCCGGCTCGGAAGCCAGGGGCAGCTCAAGACCTTCACCATCGCGCTCCGTTTCGCCATATTCGACTTCCTGAAGCAGGCCGGGGCCCGCACGCCGGTGCTGCTGCTCGACGACATATTCGACAAGCTCGACTCCGACCGCGTGGGCCGCATAATGGGACTTGTCAGCTCCAACCCTACCTTCGGACAGATTTTCATCACCGACACCAACCGCAAGCATCTCGACGAAATACTCCGCGAAATCGAGGGGCCGAGGCTGATGCTGGAAGTGGCCGACGGCACCTTCACCAAGATTACCGACTGATCATGAAGCGTTCCGAACCGGTAAGCATAGCGGAGGTGCTCCGCCAGGCCATCGAGGAGAGCGACCTCTCCGACCGTCTGGCCGAGACGCGTGCCGCCGCGGCGTGGCCGTCGGTGGTGGGCCCGAGCATCGCGGCCCTTACCGGCAAGCCTCTTGTCGACAGAGGGGTGATGACGGTGGTGTGCCGCAGCGCCTCGCTCAGGCAGGAGCTCTCGATGCAGCGCTCGCTCCTGGTCAGAATGCTCAACTGCGCGGCCCGCGCCGAAGCCATCTCCGAACTGCGCTTCCGCGGAGGCGGCGACTCATGACCCCCGCTCCCCGAAACGCATAAAACAGACAAAAAAGGACACATTTACATACCACAATGATTGACCTTAACGACCTACCCAAACCCTCCGATTTCCGCCACTCGACGCCCCTGCAGCTCCGCTTCAACGACGTCGACGTGCTCGGACACGTCAACAATACCGTCTATTTCTCTTTCTACGACACCGGAAAGGCCTACTACTTCACCGAAGTCCGAGGAAAGAGGATGAACTGGCAGAACGTAGACACCGTGATAGCCAACGTCAACTGCGCATACATCAGCCCCATAGTGTTCGGCAATGAAGTGGCCGTCTGCACCCGCTGCGAGGCCATCCACGAAAAGAGCTTCCGCCTCCTGCAGATGCTCTACGACCCCGCAACGGGCGAAGTGAAGTCGGTCTGCGAGACCGTGATGGTGGCCTACGACCCCGAGACAAAGAAGGCAGTGCCCCTGAGCCACGACTGGCGCCGGAGCCTATGCGACTACGAGCAGCGCGAGTTAGGCGTCTGACCAAACCCAACCGACACAATCAGCTTACCATGAACGACGACGTAAAAGAAATAATGCAGGGCATACTCGAAGCCGAGGCAGAGGCGATACGCGCCATCCCCGTAACCGACCACTACGCCAAGGCCATCGACCTCATCGCCGAGCGCGTCCACGCCCGCGGCGGCAAGCTCATAGCCTCCGGCATGGGCAAGGCCGGCCAGATAGCAATGAACATCGCGACCACTTTCTGCTCGACCGGAACGCCGGCCGTGTTTCTCCATCCCTCGGAGGCACAGCACGGCGACCTCGGCATAATGCAGGCCAACGACGTGATGCTGCTGCTCAGCAACTCGGGCAAGACCCGTGAGATAGTGGAACTTGTGGATCTCGCGCGCAATCTGAACCCCGATGTTCCATTCATTGTTATAACAGGAAACCCGGAGAGTCCTCTCGCCGAGAGCGCCGACATAGCGCTCTTCACCGGCGGCGCTCCCGAGGTGTGCCCGCTGGGGCTGACACCGACCACGTCGACCACGATGATGACCGTAATGGGCGACGTGCTTGTGGTCGGAATGATGAAGCGTATCGGCTTCACGCCCGCCCAGTATGCCAAGCGCCACCATGGAGGATATCTCGGGCATAAGTCGCGCCACGACAGCGAGACGGAGACGCCGGCCCGCTGAGCAGATACAAACCCGATTAACACACCCCACTATGAATAAGGTTGAAATACCCCTGAACCTCAAGAAGTTCGACAAGAAATCGAAGGAGCTGCAGATTCTCGAAGACGTTGCCTCCACAAGAGCCACCGCCCACGAGATGGCCGATGCGCAGCGCTACATCGACGCCCTGGAGCGCACCGTGCAGAGCCTGCGCGCGCTGCGCGAGTTTCCCGATTTCGACAATACCGAGTTTCGCGCCACTCTCGTTACCCTGCTCTTCGACCTGGCTGAAATCCATTTCCTCCTCAAAGACTTCAAACAGAGCGAGAAAGAGCTCGAGACCCTCTTCAAGGTGCTCGAGGAGCTCGTGAAGACCGACAAGGAGAGATTCGGACACTTCCAGATTCTCGCAATGGAGCTATCCACCCGCATCCTGCGCTCGCGCAAGAAGGCCCTCGACCTTCTCGTCAAGCAGCAGATCAGCACCGGACAGCTCTACGAGAAGGTGAACTCCGGCGTCAGCGCCGCCACCGACAAGCTCGTCGACTCGCTCCGCAAGAGCGCCCTGCTCATGGCTTCGGCCGGCGACTACAAAGCCGCCCTCAAATTCCTCGCAGAGGCCATCAAGTTCAGCAAGAAGCGTTCGGGACGGGTTACCCGCAAAGAGGTTACGATGACCATCGAGATGGCCGAAATCATGATGAGGGTGAAGCACATGCGTCCGCGCGCACGCAGGCTGCTCGAAGCCATCCTGCCCCACGCCATCGCCCTCGAGACCATCGAGCTTGAAGAAAACATCCTCGCCCTGCTCGAGATAATCAACACCGACGAGAGCCAGGAACCGCGCTGGCGCACTTTCCTCCACCGCATCACGGCTCCCGCAAGAAAGAAGAAGGAAGCCCCCGCGGAACCCGAGGGGAAGGAATAAAACGGAATAATACTTAATCGACATGTCAACCCGACTCGCCGGCCGGACGGAAATGTCCGGCGCCGTGCCTGCACGCAAGGATTTCTCATGCGTGGTGATACAGGCCGAATGGAACTCCCACATCACGTCGCCTCTCGCCCAGGGAGCGATAGAGACCCTCCGCAAAGCCGGAGTGAGCGACGACCGAATCACCCATCTGCTCGTGCCCGGAGCCGTGGAGCTGGTATATGCCGCCCGCCGCGCCGCCCTCTCGCTGCATCCCGACGCCATCATCGTGACAGGATGCGTGATAAGAGGCGATACGCCCCACTTCGACTATGTATGCCAGTCTGTAACGCAGGGCGTCACGGCTCTCAATGCCGAGGGCGACATACCCGTGGTGTTCTCCGTGCTCACAGTCGAAAACGAAGCCCAGGCCCTCGAACGCGCCGGCGGAGTGCTTGGCAACAAGGGCTCGGAAGGGGCAGCCACTGCCATCGCCATGGCCAACCTCGCCGACCGTCTCCCCCTCTGAGCCCTGCGGCGACAACCCTCATTTTCCATATCATGAAACGCATACCGACTTTCGCCGCCGCTCTCGCAGCGGCTTTCACCGTCTGCGCCGCACCCCCGGCCGGATACTACGATTCGCTCGAAGGGAAATCGGGCGCTGAACTGCGCAAGGCCGTCAAAAGCCTCGTGCGCAAACACACCAACATCGGATACGGCGACCGCACATGGGAGGCTTTCGCCAAAACCGACACGCGCACCGTCGACGGCACGCTCTGCTGGTGGGACATGTATTCATCCAACAATGTGCCCGTCTCTTCCGGACATCCCGGCATGAACATCGAACACTCTGTGGCCAACTCTTGCTGGGGCGGAACAAAAAACGCCGCATACAACGACCTGTTCCACCTGAACCCTTCCGACGCAACGGCCAACAACCGCAAATCGAACTATCCCCTCGGAATCGTGTCGGGCACTCCCCACTGGACCAACGGCGTTACCATCGTGGGACGTCCGGGCGAGGGCACCGGAGGGGGAGCAAGCTGGGTCTACGAGCCTCACGACATGTATAAGGGTGATTTCGCACGCGCCTATTTCTATATCTTTACCGTCTACGACGACATCTCGTGGGGCAGCTACAGCGACGGGCGCGACGCCATGTACGACTGCAGCGGCGCTACGGCCGACTTCCGGCCGTGGGCGGTGGAGATGCTGCTCAGATGGAACGCCGCCGACCCCGTGCGTGAGAAGGAGGTGGACCGCAACTCCGGAATCTACGAAATACAGCACAACCGCAACCCCTATATCGACATTCCCGACCTCGCGGAATACGTGTGGGGCAGCAAATCGTCGACGCCTTTCCACTACGACCCCGCCAACTACCCCGACCTGCCGGATGTACCCGACAATCCTGACATACCAGATACTCCCGACAATCCGGGCACCCCGGGCACGTGGCAGCTCGTCAGAAGCACGTCGGCGCTCAGCGAGGCCGACACCTATATAATAGTGTCCGACCAGACCTACACCGGCCTCACCGCAACGCTGACGAAGAGCTATCTCGAGCCGACGTCGGTCAACCTCGCGCCTCAGGGCGACGTAATTGCGTCCGTGCCCTCCGACATAGCCACGGTTACCCTCTCTCCGCAGGGCTCCGGATATGCCATCGGCGTGGCTTCGGGCGAAAAGGCCACACCTCTTTATATATCGTCCACTTCCGCCAAAAATGTGAAGCTGACCGCCTCTCCGGCCGACGAGGGAGCGACCGCATTCATCACTATCGATGGCGAGGGCGTGGCGACCGTGAGCTACGGCAGCGCCGGTAATCTCTGCTACAACCCCTCGGCCCCGAGATTCACCACCTATACCTCAACCGGACAGAAGCTGCTCCGCTTCTATCGCAAGGTGAAGACCGACGGCGTCGACACCACGCCGGCCGACTTGCGTCTCCACGTATGGTCGGAGGGGGGTATGCTCCACGTGCCTGCCTCAGCCACCGTCTACGACCTTGCCGGACGCGTTGTGGCCTGTCCGTCGGCAGCTGAAGCCGACGGCAGCCGAACCATGCAGCTCTCGCAGGGCACATATATCATAACCTGCCCCGGATTCCGCCCGATGAAGGCTGTGGTCAGGGAGTGAGCCGCTCCGTTAAATTCATTGTAGTCCAATAAGATGAAAAGATTTCTCACAATATTGGTAATGGTCGCCGCCGCATTCACGGCCGCATCGTGCGGTCGCGCGGCTGCCGGCGACTCTGCCAAAGGCGACGATTCCGTTGTCATGACCGTAGCCGACACTCTCGCCGTGCCCGCAGAGACCTCCGCGGCCGATGAAGCCGGCAATGAGGCCGACAAAGCGTTGATACGCAGTCTGTACGAAAAATGCGTGTTTCACAAGATGTGGGATGAGCCCGATTACGGATGGGCCGAAAGCCACCTCACCGATGCTATGGTGAAGCGGCTTCGCGATGCTTACAGCTATGAGTATGACGGAGACGGAATGGCCTTCCGGCTGTTCCGCACCGATGCGCAGGACGGCGACGGAGAATCGAAGGTGCGCTCGGTGAGCTATGACGCCGACGGCTGGTATGTGGCCGCCTACAGCGACCATGGCTATGAAGGCGCTACCAAGATACGCGTCGAGGGCGGCAGGATTGCCGACTGCCGGCGTCTCGAATGATGCATAGCGCGTTTACGTATATACCCTTATTGGCGTCCGCTCTTCCTTCTGGGGGAGTGGACGTTGTAGTATGCGCTGAACTCGACGGGCGACACACGTCCTTCGAGGCGGTCGCGCCGTTCGGTGAAACCGTCGTCGGGGTAGTCGGCGAGGTCGCGTATCATTATCCTCTCGGCCTCTTCCGACACCAGCGCTCGAAGCGGCAGCAGCCCCGCCTCCACCAGGTCGGTGAGGTGGCGGATTATGGTGGTTACGGCCATGCAGCGTTCCTCCGCTATCTCCTCCACGCTCTTGCCCGCCTTGAAAAGGGCCAGCGACTCGTGTTTGGAATACCCTTTCGGTTTCTTTTCAGCCTTGGGCTTGCGCTCCTTTGCCTTCTTCTTTGATTTCATTCCCTCGGTTTCGATTCTGATTACCCCTCTTGCCTTTGCGTCGGTGTAGGCTGCGGGCGAGAAATCCGTGTCGCTCAGTGTCTGCAATATGTGTCGCTTGAGGGTTAGCGAGGAGTGCAGGCGGTCGAGTGCCGAGTCGAGGATTTTCTGGTATGCCTTGTTGTCGAGCGAGGCCGGAGTGGCCTCTACAAGCGTTTCCATACGTGCCAGCTCACCGTCGAAGTATGCGCATCCCCCCTTTATCTTGCCGAGCAGGAAGTCGGATATGCTTTCGGGAGCTACCGGGGCGTTCGCATACAGCGACGTGAACTTGCGGCCGATTTCCACACCGCGCGCGGCAAACGTCTCCTCCTCCTTATTATACAGGTCGAAAAGCTCGGGCTGTTGCGGAGCCACGTATTGGAACACGATGCGCTTCAGGTCGCGAAAATCGTTCATAAGCGGGTCGAGGTCGAAGAGGTCGGCGAGGAGTGAGCGGCAGAACTCCGCTTTCAGCTGCGCGATGCGTGCTCCGTCAGGGCGTGAGCGTCTCGACGAGTCGATGAAGCTGCTGACGTTGCCGTCGGTGATGACGGCCGCCGGCGGAAGCGGAGAGTCGAGCACCAGTCCCTCGAGGGTGCGGCAGCGGCTCAGAGCCACGTATGCCTGTCCGGGCGCGAACGACCGCGCCGCGTCGATGATGGCGCGGTCGAAGGTGAGTCCCTGACTCTTGTGGATGGTGATGGCCCAGGCGAGTCGCAGAGGCAGTTGGCGGAACACCCCCTCGATGCGTTGCGTTACCTGCGAGGTCTCCTCGTCGATGTCGTAGCCGGTGTTCTCCCATTCGGCCGGCTCCACCTCGATGTCGGGCGAGCCGTCGAGCGGACGCACTGTAGCCGATTCTTCCGAGAGTCTTACCACAGTGGCCTGCATCCCGTTGAAATACCGGCGTTCGGCGCCGGTGTCGTTCTTGATGAACATCACTCTTGCGCCCGGTTTCAGTGTCAGCTCTGCGTCGGCCGGAACCGATGATGCCGGGAAATTGCCCTCTGTCTCGGCGTGGTAGGTCATCATTCCGCTGTCGGGGAGAGAGGCGAGGCGCGACTCGTTGATTGAGTCGGCCATGCGGTTGTGGGTCGTCAGCCTGATGTAGCCCTCCTCTTCGGCGGGTGCGAATCCCGGACGGCAGCGGCTGTTGAGCGCGTTGAGCACGGAGACGTCGGCTGTCCCTTCGCGCACGGCGTTGAGGATGCCGATGAAGTTGCGGTCGGTCTGCCTGTATATCTCAAGCAGCTCGACGGTTATGAACCCCGCCTCGGCGAGCGCCCGGCTCTCGAAGAAATAGGGGGAGCGGTAGAAAGGGGCGAGCAGGCGCCATTCCTTTTCGCGCACCACGGGGGCGAGCTGCCTGAGGTCGCCGATGAGCAGGAGCTGCACGCCGCCGAATGGTCGGGCGCATCCCCTGACGCGTCGCAGCAGGTCGTCGATGGCGTCGAGCGTGTCGGGACGCACCATGCTCACCTCATCTATCACTATGAGGTCGAGGCTCTTGATGAGGCGTGTCTTGGTCTTGGAGAAACGGAAATACTTTTTCTCCTCGCCTATGAACCCCCGCCCGGGCACGAACGGCGAAAACGGAAACTGAAACATGGAGTGGATCGTAACCCCGTGCGCGTTGATGGCCGCTACGCCCGTCGGTGCCAGCACCACCAGGCGTTTGCGCGACGTGTCGGCCAGATGGCGCAGGAAAGTGGTCTTTCCCGTGCCCGCCTTTCCGGTCAGGAACAGGTTGGCGCCGGTCTCTTCGACCACTGTGCGCGCCAGGTTCAGCTCGCGGTTCAGCTGCCTTGCGGCCTCCGGCTCGGCGGCGATCTGAAAGTCGACGCCCTCCGTCTCTTCGATAATAGAGTAACCCATGCTGCAAAGATAGCCTTTTTGTCCGACCCGCGCAAGCAAAGATTAAGACAATTGGCAGACAATTGACTGCAGGCGACGCCGATGAATCGTTGTCTCGAATAAGAGGAATAAATGGCTAAGAAGAGAGACGAAAAGGAATACAGTGTCATCCTCGACACAAGTTTTATGATTCGTTTGCTGAACGATTTAGACCCGTTGCATTCAAACGCGAGGGGCTATTTTCGTTATTTCTTGGAAAATGATGTTCCGATGTATTTCTCGACAGTGTCGGTTGCCGAATATTGCGTAAGGGGGGATTTCGATGACCTTCCCTTCCGGAATATCAGAATTTTGCCATTCAATATTTTTCACGCCAGGGAAGCCGGAAGATTTGCCGATGCCTTGTTTAAGGCCAAATCAGACAAGATAATAGACGTTCCTGACAGGTTGATAATCCCGAATGATCCCAAACTGTTCGCTCAGGGTGCTTACGAGAAGGATATCAAATACTTCGTAACCGCCGATACCCGCTCGAAGAGGAATATTGAGGTTGTCAGGAGATGCTGTGCTGCGGACATCGAGCATCTCGACATCCACACCCCTTACGGCACTACATTCGGGCAGATTGATTTTGATTCGATGTAATCATCTCGTCGACGGGAGGACGCTTTTGCCTGATGATATATGTGGTGTGATTCATCCCTTGCGGAAAATGGCAAAAAAAGATTAAAACATTTGGCTGTGAATGAAATTATTACTAATTTTGCACGCCGATTATATCCAGTTAGTGTCGCAAATAGCGGAAGTGGCTTATTATTGGCCTTTTAGGCCGTCGAAGCTGTTGTGGCAAGAAAAGATAAGCGGGCCGAAGGAGAGGCCGCATCCCGGAGCAGTCCGGGGCGGGGCTTGCCTGAAAGCCTGAAAAATGAACTACTGATTAAGAAAACTGACTAAAAGTGGACAGCTTAAGTTATAAGACGCAATCGCTCACTCCCGAGACTATCAAGAAGGAGTGGGTGGTAATTGATGCGACCGACCAGGTGCTCGGCCGTCTCTGCTCGAAGGTTGCCAAACTCCTTCGCGGCAAATACAAACCCTGCTACACTCCCAACATGGACTGCGGCGACAACGTCATCATCATCAATGCCGACAAGGTTGTGATGACTGCCGACAAGTTCAACACCCGCGAGTATCTCCGCTACACGGGCTATCCCGGCGGACAGCGCTCGTTCAGCCCTGCCGACCTCATGGCCAAATCAGCCAAGAAGACCATCAAGGCAGGTAAGCACCCCCTCTTCATCAAGGTGGTGAAAGGTATGCTTCCCAAGAACAGTCTTGGCGCTGCCCAGCTCAACAATATGTATGTTTACAACTCGGCTGAACATCCCTTCACCGACGTTGACGCCAAAGTGATCGACATCAATAAACTGAAGTAAGAAGATGGAAAAAATCAATGCAATTGGCCGTAGAAAGGCAGCTGTAGCCCGTGTGTATCTGACTGAGGGCAACGGCAATATCACAATCGACCGCCGCGCGCTTGGCGAATATTTTCCTTCGTCGATTCTCCAGTATGTGGTGCTCCAGCCGCTCAACCTCCTCGGTGTGGCCGACAAGTATGACATCTACGCTCACCTCGACGGCGGCGGCTACAAGGGACAGGCCGAGGCTCTCCGTCTCGCCATCTCGCGTGCCCTCGTGAAGATCAACCCCGAGGACAAGCCCGCTCTCCGCGCCGAAGGCTTCATGACCCGCGACCCGCGTGCCGTAGAGCGTAAGAAGCCCGGTCAGCCCAAGGCCCGCAAGCGCTTCCAGTTCTCGAAGCGTTAATCGCCCTTACCGACTTTTCACTGTCGGCCTGACGGCAGCGCCGATGTCGGCGTAACCCCGGCCGGCAGACATCGAAACAGAATACCGACACAAGGCCGGAGCCTACGGATGCCCGTCATCCGCCGGCTTCGGTGCCTTGCGTTGAAACAGGGGAGCCTCAGTGTCCCCCGCCCAATCCCCTCGATCCTCGAAGTGTTTAGTATCTAAATCCGGACGGATGGACACGTTCCCTACCTCCGGATTGCAAAATCAATCTAAAAGAACGTAAACAATTTTTCAAACAAATGGCAACACCGACATTTGAACAGCTTCTCGAAGCTGGCTGCCACTTCGGCCACCTCAAAAGAAAATGGAACCCCGCTATGGCTCCCTACATCTTCATGGAGCGCAACGGAATCCACATCATCGACCTCTACAAGACTGCTGCTAAAATCGAAGAAGCAGCCAACGCTCTTCGCCAGATCGCCAAAAGCGGCAAGAAAGTGCTTTTCGTAGGCACTAAGAAGCAGGCTCACGAGGCCATCAAGGAGAAAGCCGGAGCTCTGGGCATGCCGTTCGTTATCGAGCGCTGGCCCGGCGGTATGCTGACCAACTTCCCCACAATCCGCAAGGCTGTGAAGAAGATGGCCACTATCGACAAGATGGCTAAAGACGGCACTTTCGACAACCTGTCGAAGCGCGAGAAGCTTCAGATCACCCGTCAGCGCGCCAAGCTTGAGAAGAACCTCGGTTCTATCGCCGACCTCTCTCGCCTCCCGTCGGCTCTCTTCGTGATCGACGTTATGAAGGAGCACATCGCCGTAGCTGAGGCCAACCGTCTCGGTATCCCCGTATTCGCTATGGTCGACACCAACTCCAACCCCGAAAACGTTGACTTCGTAATCCCCGCCAACGACGACGCTTCGAAGAGCATCGAAATCGTGCTCGACGCCGTTTGCTCCGCTATGGCCGAGGGTCTCGAAGAGCGCAAGGTTGAGAAGCTCGACGAAGAGGTGAAGGCTGAAGAGGCTCCCGCTCCCGGCAAGCGTCGCCGCGTGCGCCGCAACGAGGGCGAGCGTCAGGCCGCTCCCGCTGCCGAAGAGGTAGTGGTAGTTGAGGCTGAGACCGAAGCTCCCGCAGCTGAGTAATCACTCCCGCCTACACCGGCTCCCCGGAGTATTTCTCCGGGGAAGCCGTTATTCCGGGCCTCCCGCACCGTCGCGGTGTCCGGATAAACAACATCCTCCCTTTTCCGGTGGCTCAGGGCAGGTCCGGACAGTCGCTAAAGACAGTCCGAATCAAAGAAATTGTTTCTAAGACCCAACGCCGCCATTCACCATTTAAAAGACTATACTACAATGGCAGTATCCATAGAAGACATCAAGAAGCTCCGCAAAATGACCGGGGCCGGCATGATGGATTGCAAGAATGCCCTCGCCGAGACCGACGGCGACATCCAGGGCGCTATCGAGATCATCCGCAAGAAAGGTCAGGCAGTAGCCGCCAAGCGCGAAGACCGCGACGCAGCCGAAGGTTGCGTGCTTGCGGAGACCAAGCCCGGATTCGGCGCTATCGTCGCTCTCAAGTGCGAGACTGACTTCGTTGCCAAAAACGAATCGTTCCGTGCCCTCACCAAGACTATCCTCGACGCAGCTGTGGCCGCTTCGGCCAAGAGCCTCGACGAGGTGAAGGGTCTCAAGGTAGACGGTCGCACCATCGAGGAGCTCATCACCGACGAAATCGGCAAGACCGGCGAGAAGATGGAACTCGGCGCCTACGAATGGCTTGAGGCTCCCACCGTGGCTGCTTACGAGCACCTCGGCAACAAGCTCGCCACTATCATCGGCCTCTCGAAAGAGGGTATCGACCCCTACGTAGGCAAAGAGGTCGCCATGCAGGTAGCCGCCATGAACCCCGTGGCCGCAACCCGCGAGCAGGTGCCCGCCGCCTTCATCGAGGAGGAGAAGAACGTGGCTATCGAGAAGACCAAAGCCGAGCAGGTGCAGAAGGCTGCCGAGGCAGCTCTCCGCAAGGCCGGCCTCAACCCCAACCACTTCGACAGCGAGGACCACATCGCCTCCAACATCACGAAGGGCTGGCTCACTGAGGAAGACGCCAACCGCGGTCGCGCCATCATGCAGGAGGCTGCCGAGAAGAAGGCTGCCAACATGCCCCAGCAGATGATCGACAACATCGTCAACGGCCGTATCAACAAGTACTACAAGGAGAACGTGCTCGTGGAGCAGGAATACCACCGCGACGCCAAGATCACTGTCGGACAGTATCTCGACCAGACCGAGAAGGGCATGACAGTAGTCGACTTCAAGCGCGTGAACCTCAATCAGGACTAATACATTCCTGTCAGGAAAACGAATGGCTGCGCATCCCGCCGATGCGCAGCCATTTTTGTTCGCCCGACACGGGCATAATCTAACGGGTGCAAGTCCCGAGCGCGCCCCGATA
>CAMCDS010000024.1 GCA_945873625.1 uncultured Porphyromonadaceae bacterium
ATGAGGCTTGGCGAAATCAGCCAAAAAAGACCTTCAAGGGGATAGAAAGAATTTAGTGCAGAAGTATGTTCAAATCAATTCGTGTTAAATTCAAACATACTCTAAGACACAAGACCCGGCTATGGCAGGAGGTTTCACTCAGCATAGCCGGGCCGTAAGGGTTGAAATCCGGAAACAGGTATTTCCTGTTTATGTTTTACTTGATGATGTCGTAACGCTTAAACACCTTCTCGATGGCTTCGAGCGAGCGGGTAACCTGCTCCTTGGTATGCGTGGCCATGAGCGAATAGCGTATCAGGGTGTCGTGGGGAGCTACGGCGGGCGTAACCACCGGGTTGACGAATACGCCCTCGTCGAGGAGGTCGCGCGTAACGTGGAACGTCTTGTAGTCGTCGCGGATGAAGAGCGGGATGATGGGCGTCGAGGTGTTGCCGATCTCGCATCCCATGGCGCGGAAGTTTTCGAGCGCGTAGTTGGTGATGTTCCAGAGGTGTTCCTGACGCTCGGGCTCGGCGAGCATGATGTCGAGCGCGGCATCGACGGCAGCTGTCGAGGCCGGGGTGATGCTTGCGGTGAAGATGTAGGAACGCGAGTGGTGGCGCAGATAGTTGGTAATCTCCTTGTCGGTGGCGATGAATCCGCCGAGCGAGGCGAACGATTTGGAGAACGTGCCCATTATGAGGTCGACGTCGTCGGTAACTCCGAAATGGTTGCAGGTGCCGCGGCCACATTCGCCGAACACACCGATGCCGTGGGCCTCGTCGACCATCACGGTGGCGTTGTATTGCTTTGCCAGACGCACTATCTCGGGAAGATTGGCCACGTCGCCCTCCATGGAGAACACGCCGTCGGTTACGATGAGCTTCACCTTGTCGGGGTCGCACTTGCGGAGCTGCTGCTCGAGCATCTCCATATCGTTGTGGCGATATTTCAGATAGTTGGAGAACGAGAGTCGCCGGCCTTCGATTATCGAGGCATGGTCTTGCTCGTCGAGGATGATGTAGTCTTCACGTCCGGTCAGCGTCGACACCACACCGAGGTTCACGCCGAATCCGGTGGAATAAAGCATCACGTCTTCCTTCCCTATGTAGTCCGCCAGACGTTCCTCCAGACGCTTGTGTATGTCGAGAGTGCCGTTCAGGAAGGGGGATCCTGCCATGCCGGTGCCGTATTTCTTTGTGGCGGCGATAGCGGCTTCCTTCACCTTGGGATGGTTGGTAAGCCCCATGTAGCTGTTTGAGCCGAACATGAGCACTTTCTTACCGTTCATCATTACCTCGGTGTCCTGTTCGCTGTCTATCTCGCGGAAATAGGGATACACGCCGGTCGCCATCGCTTTCTGCGGGGCGTCGTAGCGCGACAATTTCTTCTGTAAGAGCTTCATAATTAAGTGTTAGTCATGGCTTTACGCCATTCCGGGGATGCTCTGCCGCCCGGACTTTCCTCATCTTCAGGCTTTCCGCCCGGGGGAGCGCGTGTTGATTTAAGGCCACAAAGTTAACAATTTTTCACCACATGTAAAGCCGTTTTGTGCAAAAAAATACACCTCATTAGTCGTTTTTTCCTTTTCGTGGTTCTTTTGGTAACCTTTTTCACACTTCCGGAGGCCGGTGCCGGTACGACCCGCGCGTCAGAAACTGAACTGGAAAAGCAGCTCGGCGCGGTCGGCCGAGGCACGGCTGCCGTCGAAGTTGCGGCGGTTGCCGATGAGATACTCGGCTCCTACCTGCAGGCGGGGGCTGATGTCCCAGAAGAGCGTGGCGGCTCCGTAGAGTCCCTGCTTATACGAGTCGTCGCTCTGCCGGTGCCGGGGGCAATAGCGCATCATGCCGAACGTGCCGCAGGCGTAGAGGTTAGAGAGGAAGTTGTATTTCAGTCCGGCCGTGATGCCGAACGAGGTGGGGGCATAGAGGTGTCCGGGCAGGGCGGGGTCGCCTACGAGGTCGTAGTTGCCTATCGAGAGCTCGCCCTGATATGAACCCTGCCCCTGCCCTACGGAGCCCGACCAGTAGAACGTAAGAGGGCGCAACACCTTCCATACGCCCGAGAGCATGGCGCCCCAGCCTACTACGTTTCTGTTGCTTGAAGTGATGAGGTCGCGGTAGCCCATCACGCGCAGCAAGCCGCTGGCGCGCACATGGCTGAGGCCGCCGTCCCACTGATACTGGGCCATGGCGCAGATGTCGGGCACATAGTCGCTGCACTGCTTCGTCTGGCCGGGTGTAACGTCGATGTAGCTTTTCGGAAACTCAACGGAGCCGCCTACGGTCCACCGTCCCTTGAACGTATGGATATATCTCACGAGCATGTTGGTGCGGTCGATCTTGCCGTTTGAGCCGGAAGCGTCGATCACGGGTGCCTGCGAGGCAGGGTCGCAGAAGGTGGAGGTGGTGTAGCCTATGGTCAGGTCGTTGATGGTAACGTATGCCTTCTTTAGCTTGAAGTCGGTGTTGTTGTATCCGCTGAATCCACCCTGAATATATGCTGTGAGGTATCCGAGCCAGGACTTGTGGGCCATGATGGTCAGGAACACCGCCGTGCCGGCCGGGGTGCCGGAGAGGCGCCGCCTTGAAGTAGGGTCTTTCTGCATCGGAATCAGATAGGGAGCGAATCCGTTGGCGGGAATAGAGCCGTTCCAGTCAAACCATCCTCGCATCCTCACCACTCCGCCGACACCCATAGCCAGCTCGGCGTTCTTGCTCATGAACATGAAATAGGGGGCGCGGGGGTCCTGGAAGTTGCGGAACTGGTCGGCGTAGAAGCGTCCGATAAGCGCGTAGGCCGAATCGCTTGACGCCTCTTTAAGTGAATCGGGTATACCGACGGCCACGAGTCGGGTCGACTTTATGGCTTTCTGCATCTCCTTATGTTCGGGATATGTCTCAGGGAGCAGCGTAAGCGTGTCGGTGCCGGAGGCTGAGGCCTCCAGAGCTGTTGCGGCTATCGCCAATGATGCCACGGCAGTGAGAAGTGTCTTTTTCATAGTAGTGTGGAAAGCAATTTGGAAGTTTCTACTTTTTTAACACTTCACCGACGTTAAGGTTGACCGCAGGGCGCAAAAAAGAAGACCCGGCGCAGTGCCTGCCGGATTCGCGATATGTCTTATGTATTGTGATACGTGAACAGTCTAACCCTCCACAAGCTGCTTGTCCTCACATCGGAGCACACGCCCCGGGAATTCCTCCACGAGGGCGAGGTTGTGTGTGGCCATAAGCACTGTATGTCCTTCGGAGGCCAGCTGATGCAGCAGCTTCACGATGTGGTAGCCGGTCTGCGGGTCGAGATTGCCCGTAGGCTCGTCGGCGAGTATGAGCGCCGGCTTATTGAGCAGGGCGCGGGCTATCACTATGCGCTGCTGCTCTCCGCCGCTAAGCTCGTGGGGCATCTTATAGCTCTTGTTGGCCATACCCACCTCTGCCAGCACCTCCTCTATCCTCTGCTCTATGTCGCCCTTACCTTTCCAGCCGGTGGCTTCGAGCACGAAACGGAGGTTGCCCTTCACGGCTCTGTCCTGAAGAAGCTGAAAGTCCTGAAACACTATCCCTGTCTTTCGGCGGAGCATGGGTATCTGCCTGCGGCGGATGTCGAGCAGATTGAAGCCGAGCACCTCGGCCTTTTCGCCGCCGGCGGGAGCCACCTCGGCATACATGGTCTTCATCAGCGAGCTCTTGCCGCTGCCGACGCGTCCCACAAGATAGCAGAACTCGCCCTTGCCGAGAGTGAAGCTCACGTTTTTGAGCACCACCCTCTCGGCCCTCGATATATCGACGTTCCTATATTCTACGATTGATTCCATTCAGAGTATGTTTGAGTTTAACTTCTATTCACTTGAAGAGGTTTTTTTGAGATGATTCCGCAAGTCGAAGAGGGAGCGATGCGGGCATCGAGACCGATGAGGCTTGGCGAAATCAGCCAAAAAAGACCTTCAAGGGGATAGAAAGACTTTTTTCGGAGTATGTTCAAATCAATTCGTGTTAAATTCAAACATACTCTTAGTCTGCAAAGTTAGTTTTTTCTTTGATAACACACAAATCCACGTTTTGGTCGAACCCTATCTGCCGAGCACCGACGACTCGGTATCGACGTTAACGTTGGCCGATATGTCGGGGTTCACTTTCTTACCGTAGTCGAACGTATATGTGAGCGACACGCTGACCGACCGTCCGTTTCGCCAGTCCCGGGTCAGGCTCCGGAACGGTCTGCAGTATAGAGTGGTCTTGCTCACTTCATGGTTGAAAAAGATGTTCTGAACCGATATGTCAACATTAAGGTTTCCGCTGCCATACGAGGCCATGAGCCAGAACGTGCCGGGACGCTCGATGAATTCCGTGCCGTTGGCCGACATTATCTTGTCTTTGAAATAATATGTGGCGCCCACCATGAAGTTGCCGGCATAGAAGTTGGCGCGCAGTTCCGGCCGGGGCGGTCGACGCCGGCGCGGCGCTGACTGAAGGGACAGCCGCCCCCGAGGCAAGAAGCATGGCCGATAGCTTTATGGCGAATTTCATTTGCATGATGTGCTGAGATTATATCCGCAAATTTAGTGAAATATTTTTAAAATCATTGAACAACAGTAAATAAATGTTTAAGGCTGAGTAATTACGTACATTATAGGCATTAAATCGGGCCGGGGGTTGACTTGAAGCCGATTTTTTTGTAACTTTGCAAGTTATGGATTTCAAACTTACTTCAGAATACATGCCCACCGGCGACCAACCCGAAGCTATACAGGAGCTTGTGGAGGGGGTCGAGGCCGGTGTGCCCCAGCAGACGCTGCTGGGAGTAACGGGCAGTGGCAAGACTTTCACCATGGCCAACGTCATCCAGCAGGTGAAGCGTCCGACGCTGATCCTCTCCCACAACAAGACGCTGGCCGCACAGCTTTATTCCGAATTCAAGAGTTTCTTCCCGGAGAACTCGGTGCAGTATTTCGTCAGCTACTACGACTATTATCAGCCGGAAGCCTACATCCCAAGTTCCGACAAATATATCGAGAAAGACCTGATGATCAACGACCAGATCGAGAAGCTGAGGCTCTCGACCGTCGCGGCGCTCCTCTCGGGCAGGCGCGACGTGGTGGTGGTGTCGTCCGTGTCGTGCATCTACGGCATGGGTAATCCGCAGGATTTCGAGCAGAGCGTGGTGCGTATCGCCGTAGGCGACCGCATCTCGCGCAACGCTTTCATGCGCCGGCTCGTCGACTCGCTCTATTCCCGCTCTGAGATGGAGCTGGGAAGCGGACAGTTCAGGGCCAAGGGCGACACGGTCGACGTGAAGCTGTCGTTTGAGGACATCCAGCTCCGAGTGATGTTCTGGGGCGACGAGATTGAGAAGATACAGACCGTGGACCCGGCAAGCGGCATGCCGCTCACCGACCTCGAGGGATTCAACATCTATCCCGCCAACATATTCGTAACCACCAGGGAGCGTGCCGCCTCGGCCGTCGACCAGATAGCCCTCGACCTCGGCGCGCAGGTCGACTTCTTTTCCCGCGAGGGGAAGCTGCTCGAAGCCCAGCGCATCAAGGAGCGCGTCAGCTACGACATCGAGATGATCAAGGAACTCGGCCATTGCTCAGGAATCGAGAACTATTCACGCTATTTCGACGGACGCGAGCCGGGGATGAGGCCGTTCTGCCTGCTCGACTATTTCCCCGACGACTATCTCACCATCATCGACGAGAGCCACGTTACCCTGCCGCAGATACGTGGCATGAACGGCGGCGACCTCTCGCGCAAGATGAACCTCGTGGACTACGGATTCAGGCTGCCGGCGGCCATCGACAACCGGCCGCTGAAGTTCGACGAGTTCGAGCGGCTCACCAACCAGGTGATCTACGTCAGCGCCACCCCGGGAGACTATGAACTCAACAAATGCGAGGGCGTGTTCACCGAGCAGATTATCCGCCCGACGGGCCTGCTCGACCCTGAAATCGAGGTGCGTCCCACGTGCAATCAGATCGACGACCTCATGGAGGAGATTTCACAGCGCATAGAGCGCGGCGAGCGCACGCTCGTAACCACCCTCACCAAGCGCATGGCCGAGGAGCTCAACGACCACCTCGTGAAGTGGGGCGTCAGCTCGGCCTATATCCACAGCGACGTGCAGACGCTCGACCGCATCAGGATTCTCGAAGACCTGCGCGAGGGCGTCTACGACGTGCTTGTAGGCGTCAACCTCCTGCGCGAGGGCCTCGACCTGCCGCAGGTGAGCCTCGTGGCTATCCTCGACGCCGACAAGGAGGGTTTCTTGCGCAACCACCGCAGTCTGACGCAGACCGCCGGACGCGCCGCCCGAAACGTGAACGGCAAGGTGATAATGTATGCCGACAAGGTTACCGACAGCATGCAGCGCACCATCGACGAGACCGAACGCCGCCGCAGCAAGCAGATGATCTACAACGAGCGCCACGGCATCACGCCGACGCAGATAGTGAAAAACACATCTGCCTCCGACCTCATCGACCTCTACGCTGCCGAGGCGCCGGAAGGGAAGAAGGCCGCGAAGCAGGCGCCGGCGGGCAGAAAGACGCCGGCGGCGGCAGGCAAAAGAGGGCCGATACCTTACATCGAGGGCGTTACAAGCCATTCCACGGCCGCCGAGCCGGTGTTCGACTATATGTCGGCGCCCGAGCTTGAAAAGAGAATCAACCGCCTGCGCCTCGACATGGAGACTGCCGCCAAAAACACCGACTTCATCCAGGCGGCGCAGTATCGCGACGAACTCATCGAATGTCAGAACCGCCTGCAGGCCCTGCAGCAAAAAGCCGAAGCATGAACCGCAACACCCTCCCTTTTCTCCCGACATCGAAAGACGAGATAGAACGCCTCGGCTGGGACGCGCCAGACGTGATTCTCTTCTCAGGCGACGCCTACGTGGACCATCCCTCGTTCGGAGCCGCCGTAATCGGGCGGTCGCTCGAGGCGGCCGGTTTCAAGGTGGCCATAGTGCCTCAGCCCAACTGGCGCGACGACCTCCGCGACTTCCGCAAGCTCGGACGTCCGCGCCTCTTCTTCGGCGTGTCGGCCGGAGCCATGGACTCGATGGTGAACCATTATACGGCCAACAGGCGTCTGCGCCACGACGACGCCTACACTCCGGGCGGACGCCACGGGATGAGGCCCGACTACCCCACCGTGGTATATACCGAAATACTGCATCGCCTATATCCGGATGTGCCGGTGATAGCCGGAGGCATCGAGGCGTCGCTACGTCGTGTGGCCCACTACGACTACTGGCAGGACCGCCTCCGTCCACCCTTCCTTCTCGACACAAAGGCCGACATGATAGTCTACGGCATGGGCGAGAAGACCGTGGTGGAACTCGCCCGCAGACTCGACGCCGGCGAAGACCTGCGTTCAGTCAGAGACCTGCCTCAGACCGTGTTTATGGCCGACGGCGATGCGCCGGCCTCGGCCCGCAGGCTACATTCGTTCGAGGAATGTCTTGCCGACAAACGCAAGCAGGCGGCCAACTTCCGGGTGGTGGAAGAGGAATCAAACAGCGTGCACGGCAATGTGCTCGTGCAGGAGGCTCTCGGAAAGACCGTAGTAATCAACCCGATGTGGCCACCGCTCTCCACCGAGGAGGTCGACGCCTCGTTCGACCTCCCCTACACCCGCCAGCCCCATCCCCGCTACCGGGGCAAGACCATTCCGGCCTACGAGATGATACGCCATTCGATATGCCTTCACCGTGGCTGCTTCGGCGGATGCGCCTTCTGCACCATCTCCGCCCATCAGGGGAAACATATCTCCTCTCGCTCGAAAGAGTCGATTCTGCGCGAGGCGCGCCAGGTGGCCGCCATGCCCGACTTCAAGGGATATATCTCCGACCTCGGCGGCCCGTCGGCCAACATGTACGGAATGAGGGGTAAGAAACCTTCGGTCTGCGCCAAGTGTCTGCGCCCCTCATGCCTGCACCCGAAGCCATGCCCCAACCTCGACACCGACCATTCGCGTCTGCTTGAAATCTACCATGCGGTCGACGCTATCCCCGGCGTGAAGAAGAGCTTTATAGGCAGCGGAGTGCGCTACGACCTCGCCATGCACCCGACAGGCAGCAAGGAGACCGATGCCATCAACGCCCGCTATCTGCGCGAGCTAATCACCGACCACGTGAGCGGACGCCTGAAAGTGGCTCCGGAGCATACCTCGGCAAGCGTGCTCGAAATAATGCGCAAGCCCGACTTCTCGCTCTTCAAGAAGTTCAAGCGCATCTTCGACGACGTCAACCGCAAGGCCGGTCTCCGACAGCAGCTCATCCCCTACTTCATCTCATCGCATCCCGGATGCCACGAAGCCGACATGGCCGAGCTCGCCGCCCAGACCCGGAAGCTCGACTTCCACCTCGAGCAGGTGCAGGACTTCACTCCCACGCCCATGACCGTGGCCACGGAGATATACTACACCGGCTATCACCCCTACACGATGGAGCCGGTGTTCACAGCCCGGACACGCGAGGAGAAACTGGCGCAGCGTCGCTTCTTCTTCTGGTACCGTCCGGAGTCGCGCCGCGAGATTACCGACGCCCTGCGACGCCTCCACAGGCCCGACCTCATCGACGCCCTCTACGGCACTTCGCCGGCGGCCATGCGCCCGCGCCGGCCCGACAGCGCTCCGCGGCGCCGGCCTGACGCTTCCTCCGGCAAAAGAAAAAGATAAGCGTCTCAGGCGCCACAAGACCTCAGGGAATTTGGCAGTCTCGGAAAAATTGACTATTTTCGCGCACAAAACCGCATTGCTCTCCGACATCATGTAAATTCAGTAAAAAACCTAATAAATCAGACATGAACAAAGCAAAACTCGCTATGGGCACTTTGATGCTTCCGGCCCTTCTCGCCGGATGCGGCCAGAAGTCTGCCTCCGACAAGACCATCATCGAGCAGCCCTCGGTGGAGGTGGTCGACGGCAAATTCTCGGCTGAAGTGCTCGAGGCGCTCGCCCGTGTCGGCAACGCCACCCCCTCGCCCGACGGTAAGTACATCATCTTCACCATCGGATACGAAAGCATCCCCGAAAACTCGTCGAATGCCGAAATCTACCGCATGAACGCCGACGGAACGGATATGAAGCGCATCACCACCACCCCCTCTTCGGAGTCGAACCTCCGCTGGCTCGACGGTGGCAACCTCATCGCCTTCATCGCCAACGACGAAGACACGCAGAAGCCCCAGGTGTTCACCATGAAGCCCGACGGATCGGGCATGAAGCGCGTCAGCTCTATCGAGAACGGCGTGATGTGTTTTGAAATCTCGCCCGACGAGTCAAAGATCGTGTTCGGCTCCCTCATCGACGCCGACGACAAGGATCCCGCTCTCTTCGAGGGTCTGCCCAACACCACGGGCCGCGTAGTAAACGACCTCATGTACAAGCACTGGGACGAATGGGTTACCGAAATCCCCCACCCCTTCGTGGCCGACTTCAAGTCTGCTTCCGGATATGAGGTTGCGAACCAGAAAGACATCATGGAAGGCGAGCCCTACGAGTGCCCGATGAAGCCCTTTGGAGCCGCCGAGACCTTCGCATGGAGCCCCGACAGCAAGAAGCTCGTCTACACCTCGCGCAAGCTCAAAGGCAAGGACTACGCCTTCTCGACCGACTCCAACCTCTACCTCTACGACCTCGAGAGCGGAAAGACCGAAATCCTCACCGAGGGCATCCTCGGCTACGACACCAACCCGGTGTTCTCGCCCGACGGAAAGCAGCTCGCATGGCTCTCGATGGAGACCCCCAAGTTCGAGAGCGACAAGAAGCGCCTCATGGTGATGGACATGGCCTCGCGCGACAAACGCGACCTCACCGCCAACTGGGACTATTGGCCCGAGGGCATCGCATGGGCTCCCGACGGAAAGGGAATCTTCTTCCACGGATACTATGAGGGCACTCAGCCCATCTTCAAGATCGACGTTGCATCGGCCGCTATCGACACTATCGCCACCGGCCTCTGGGACTACGTCGACGTGAAGCCCATATCAAACGACGCCGTAATCGCCCTGCGCCACAACATGATGCGCCCCAACGAGGTGGTCTACGCCGCCAAGGGACAGGAACCCAAAGACATCACTTCTATCAACGCCGAGCTCCTCGGCAAGTGCAAGCTCGGAAAGGTCGAGAAGCGCATGGTGCCGACCACCGACGGCAAGGAGATGTGCACATGGGTTATCCTTCCCCCCGACTTCGACCCCAACAAGAAGTATCCCGCCATCCTCTACTGTCAGGGCGGTCCCCAGCAGGCCGTGAGCCAGTTCTGGAGCTACCGCTGGAACTTCATGATCATGGCGGCCAACGGGTATGTGGTAATCGCTCCCAACCGCCGCGGCCTCCCCGGCTTCGGCGCTGAATGGAACCGTCAGATCTCAGGCGATTACGGCGGCCAGAACATGAAAGACTATCTTGCTGCAGTCGACTACATGAAGAACGAACCCTTCATCGACGGCGAACATATCGGAGCTATCGGCGCAAGCTACGGCGGATTCTCCGTCTACTGGCTGGCCGGACACCATGAAGGCCGCTTCGCCGCCCTCGTGGCCCACGCAGGCATCTTCAACATCGAGGCACAGTACCTTGAGACAGAAGAGATGTGGTTTGCCGACTTCGACCTCGGCGGCCCCTACTGGGAGAAGGACAACGCCATCGCCCAGCGCACATACGCCAACTCGCCCCACCGCTTCGTCGACAAGTGGACGGCTCCTATCCTCGTTACCGTCGGCGAGCTCGACTACCGCATCCTCGCCTCGCAGGGCATGATGGCCTTCAACGCAGCGAAGATGCGCGGTCTGGAGACAGAGATGCTCGTATTCCCCGACGAGAACCACTGGGTGCTCAAGCCCCAGAACGCAATGCTCTGGCAGCGCGTCTTCTTCCAGTTCCTCGACAAATACCTCAAGCCTCAGGCCGACGGTGCCAAAGCTGAACCCGCCAAAGCCGACGCCAAGGAGGAAGAGAAGAAGTAATCCGCATTTTTCCATTTTGACATGAACCGGCGGCCATCCCTCTCTACTGACGAGGATGGCCGCCTACTTTACACATCAGAATAATCATGAACAGACTGATTTACGTTTTCGTCGCCCTGCTGGCCATGGTCTTCGCCTCATGCTCGCAGTCCGACCCCGTCGACAAGGCCGTGAAAATCCTTGAGAAAGCCTCCTCGCGCGTGGAGAAAGCCTCCACCGAAGATGAAGCCATGGAAATCACACGTGAGACCGCAGAAGAGCTCAAGACCCTGCGCCTCGACGAGCAGAAGCTCACTCCCGCAGAGCAGGGACGCCTCTCGAATGCCATCATGGGATTCATGCAGGCGTGCATGAAGTCGAAAATCGACTTCACCAAAGGCACCGAAGTGCTCGACCTGACTGAATCCGACGGCCGTGGCGCCAAGCCAACCGAAGAGCTCCCCTCCGAATAGACCGGAGAGACAGCAATAACGAAGCGCGGACGAAGCGCGGACGAAACAAAAACGAAGCGCGGACGAAACCCTGAGGTCTCGCCCGCGCTTCCTTATATAATAATCAGGATCAGGCTTAGAAAAACTTGGTGATGTCGTTGCTGTAATTGTAGACCACCGGCTTGCCCGACATGACCACGAGGCTGTAAGCCGGGTTGCCGAAGCGGTCGGAGAAGACCACGGCATTGTCGGCCTCCACTCCTTTAAGCGTCTCGCTGCCGGCCTTTATGGTCCAGGAGCCTTCTCCACCGCTTACCGTTACATTCTCGCCGGCATTGTTGGCCACGCTGTATGTGCCACCTCTGGGAGCGGCAAGCGTAGCGCCGGATGCGGTCTGGCTTTCGAGCATGAAGGCGTTGAGGCCCGGAGTATACTCTATCTTGCACCATCCGCCCTGAGGCTCCCCTGCCAGCTTGAACACCATGCCGGGGCTGACCACTACGTCGGCTCCCGACGTGTTGGTGGTGGCATACGACTTAACGTTGGGACGGTCGAAGAGGCGGCTTTCGTTGCCTACCACGACGTATGTCTGCGAATATCCGGCGGCAGCCGCCAGCATCATCGACATAAGGAGTAGAGTCTTTTTCATCATCAGTCTTCTTTGGGGTTGATAGCTCCGGCAAAATTAACCGAATTTATCGGCATCTGCAAATCCGGAGCATAAACAGACCATAAAAAACGCCTTACGGGACAATTATCTGATATGCCACGTATTCGGCTATGAGCGCCACTATGGTGAGTATGCCGAACACGAGCGCCATGAAGTCGAGCTTACGCGAACTGTGGATGTTGAGCTTCACGAGATAGACGGCCATGAGATGGCAGAAGACCATCATGAACGCGAAAAACATATCGGCAAACGTCCACCATACGGGACGGAAGCCGAACGTGATGGCCATAAGAATCACGATTACCACGAAGGCGGCCCATGCGGCTGCCTTCGATTTCATTATAGGTTTGTCTGTCATAGCTTAGAGTATGTTTGAGTTTAACTTCTATTCACTTGAAGAGTATTTTTTGAGATGATTTCGCAAGTCGAAGAGGGAGCGATGCGGGCATCGTGACCGATGAGGCCTGGCGAAATCAGCCAAAAAGACCTTCAAGGGGATAGAAAGGATTTTTTGGGAGTATGTTCAAATCAATTCGTGTTAGAGTATGTTTGAAGTTAACTTCTATTCACTTGAAGAGGATTTTTTGAGATGATTCCGCAAGCCGAAGAGGGAGCGATGCGGGCATCGTGACCGATGAGGCCTGGCGAAATCAGCCAAAAAAGACCTTCAGGGGGATAGAAAGAATTTATTGAAGAAGTATGTTTAATTCAATTCGTGTTAAATTCAAACATACTCTTAAATTCAAACATACTCTTAGGTATAGTTCTTTGGGAAACGGGATGGTCAGCGCACGAGCTTTAGACCGTAGGAATTACCCTCGCGGTCGCTTGCGAGCACGAAATAGAATCCGGCCGGAGCCACAGAGATGTCGAGGTGCACGTCGGGCACGTCGGGATACGTGAATGCCTTGATGCGCGCCCCCGAGAGGGAATAGACCTGGGCGAGGTTGATTCCCGTCGGGAAGAGGATGTCGAAATGGCCGGCGCCTATCGAGCGCACCACAGGCTCCGAAGGGACGAGCGTCTCGTCGAGCCGCCGCTGGCGCGCGCGCTTCTGCTCGGCCTGCTCGGCGATGAAGGCGTCGTGGAACGCGAAGGGGGTCTCCTCCTCCATCACCGCCTCTTCCTCACGCGGATTGCCAAGCATGGCGAGCTGGGGAGCCGAAATGAATTCCGTAGCGTTGAGACGGTAGTAGGCATTGTTGCGGCCGTCGAGGTCGATGCGGAAATATGGGCCTTTGCGTCCGTAGACTACGGCTGTCGGGAAATCCTTGGCCGTCGGAAACCCGATGGCCACGCTGCCGCTGCCGTCGAGCTCCTCGCCTATCGCCTCCTGCCATTGCGAGGGGGTGTAGATTTCCGAAGAGTAGGCTCCGGCGTCGTACGATTCCGAAAGGGCGTGCACCTCATTGCGCGAGGCCTGCGGCGAATATCTGAAATCGCTGAGCGCGGCCGGCGTCTTCAATACCTGCGAGATATAGCCCGGCAGGTCGCGCCATGCGGCTATCGCCTCCTCAGGCACGCGGTCGTCGAGACGGATATACTCTATTTCGCGCGCATATCCGGCCAGCAGGGCGCGCAGCCCCGGCCCTATGGCGTCGGGATTGAACGAATCAATCAGGCTGTAGCCGAGTATGGGCATGGCCTTGTTGTCGGCCGCCACTATCACGAAGCCGCCGGCAGGGTTGTTGAACACATAGAACGGGGTGAACAGCCTGTCCATGGCCAGCCGCTTGCCATTGTAGACAAACTTCGGCTGAGCCATCACCTGCCCGAACGCTTCATTGAAGAATTCGGAGGCTATCGACTGCGCGTCGCGGCGGCTCACGCTCTCGGCCGTGGCCTGGAGCATTGCGCCCGACAGTAATATTACGGCTATATGTCTCTTCATATCTTTATAACGCCCGGAGGCCGGTTAAAGTATCGGGCGGAGAGCATGTTTCCGCCATAATTTCCGGAAAATGCTCTCCGCCCGTGTTCACAGGTTCGGAAAAGGGTTTATCCCTCGACTGCCTCCACTTCCGATTCCTCGACGAGAGTCTCGGCCTTGATGTTGGGAAGCTCGAGGCCGAGGTGCTTCTGGCGGTCGACTACCTTGAGGTAGAGGCCCAGAATGAGAGCCGCTACGCCGAGGCAGGCAAGCATCACCAGAGGCCAGGTGTAGTCGTAGCTGACAGCGGCCTGCTCAGCGGTCATGGTGCCTTCTTTGACGGCTGCGACGATGTCGGTGTTGGTAGCGTCGAGCACCTTGCCGATCAGCAGCGGGAAGAGCCAGAGGCCGATGTTCTGAATCCAGAAGATGAGGGCGTAGGCCGAGCCGATGATTTTGGCGTCGACAAGCTTCGGCACGCTGGGCCAGAGCGAGGCGGGCACGAGCGAGAACGAGGCTCCGAGCACGAGGATGGTAACGTAGGCAACCATCACGCCGCCCATGTCGTTGCCCTTGAACATCGGGAGGATGAAGGCGAACGTGAGGTGGCAGATGATGAGCAGAAGGGCGCCGAACACGAGCATCGAGGCGGCCTTGCCCTTATGGTCGACGTAGTTGCCGAGGATGGGGGTGATGCCCACGGCGAGGAGGGGGAATACGGCGAAGATAGCCGCGGCCGACTGGCGCATATAGCCCATCACGCAGTAGACGACGAGCGAGACGATTGCAATCACGAGGGCGGGAATCTTCACCGACTTGTTTTTGGCGAAGCTGAAGCCGAAGGCGCCGAAGGCCACGATGAGCATGATTACATACTGGATGTAGGTGGCGGCGTCGCTCTGCCAGAACTCACCCACTCCCTCGGGATTGAGGGTGAGGTTACACTGCAGCATGTTGACGGCATACTTCTGGAAGGGGAAGATGGCCGAATAGTAGAGCACGCAGAGGAGGGCAACTACCCAGAAGCCGAGCGAGCTGAGAATCTTGCCGAGGTCGGAAATCTTGAAGGGATCGTCTTTCTCCTCGACCTCGCCGGTCTGAGCGTCGAGCTTCTTGTCCATGAAGAAATAGACGATAAACATGATGAGAGCCACCATGAGGAGCACCACGCCGAAAGCCACCGAACGCGACACGCTCACCTCGCCGCCGAAGTTGGCCACAAGCGGTGAGAATATCATGCAGGTGCCCACGCCGAGGCGTGCGAGAGCCATCTCCGAGCCCATGGCCATGGCCATCTCGCGACCCTTGAACCATTTGACGATGCCTCGGCTCACCGTGATGCCTGCCATCTCCACTCCGCAGCCGAATATCATGAAACCGATGGCCGAGAGCTTGGCCGAGGCGGGCATACCCTTGTAGAAGGGCGAGATGCCGAGCTCGTCGAAGCCGGGGATGTAGTTGAGGTTATTCGTGAACCACTGTTCGAGGGGGGTATTGATGAAAGCGTCGGTGAGCGCATACCAGTTGATGCAGGCGCCGACAAGCATCACGGCACCGGAGAGTACGGCCGTGAAGCGCACACCCATCTTGTCGAGGATGATACCCGCGAAGATAAGGAAGAAGATGAATACGTTGAGGAATGTCTCGGAGCCCTGCATCGTTCCGAAAGCGGTGGAGTCCCAGCCGCGGGTAGATTGCAGGAGGTCCTTAATGGGAGAAAGGATGTCCATGAAGATGTATGAGCAGAACATCGCGAAAGCGAGCAGCCCGAGGGCGGTCCATCTCGCCCAGGCCTTGTCTCTCAGAAGCTCCAGCTTGCCGGTCGCGCCGGCGTTGATAGCCATCGTTGCCATAATGAAGTATAAGGTTAGTTTATTTATTTGTCAAATGTCTGATATTCAGTGCACGGCAACCTCTACGCCGCTTTTGCGGCCGGTATGTCACGTAAAGAAATACAAAATTAGCAAAAAATTTCTGAAAAAGATATAAAAAAATTGGGCAAACGGGGACGGAGCGGATAAAAAAAGCTGTCCGCAGACGAATCTGCGGACAGCCGGGTTATCTTTCGGATCCGTCGCCGGGGGCGGAACCTTTATGGTCAGTATTACTGATTTACTTAGCCTCTCTGATAGTAACGGCGCGGTCGAGCGGAGCGGACTTGATGCCGAAGTCAGTAAGGTTGTTGTTGTCGATGCGAGCGTCGAGCTGCTCTTCGGCAACACCACACTTCATGAGGAATGCCTTGACGCCGTTCACGCGCTCGTTGCGGAGACGAGTGTTGATTTCGTCGTTGCCGGTGTAGTTGTCAGCCCAGCCGGTGAGGATATACTTCTGGTTGGGGTTCTCCTTCATCACGTTAGCTACCGAACGGAGGACATTCTTCTCGCGAGCGGAGATAGTCGACTTGTTGATGGGATAGTAAACAGTGCAGAGACCTTCGCAGTCAACCATCTGCTTGGCGGGACGCTTGAGGCAGTCGTCGAGCTGCTTCTGGAGGTCGGCGATCTTGTTGTCGGCGTTAGCCAGACGAGCTACGAGAGCGTCGCCTTCAGCATCGGTGTACTTCCAGGTGGGGCAAACAGCGGTAACGGGGCAGTTCCAGTCGGTCTTGCCGAGGTTTACAGTGAAACCGGCCGAGATAGCGAGGTCGGAGTTCATGCGGTGGAAGTCGATCAGGTTGTACTGAACGTCGATGAAGAGCTCGAAGTGCTTCGAGAGCGAGAAGCTGTTCATGATGCCGACGTTAGCAAACATGATGGTGTTGTGAGCGTTCACCCACATGAGCTTGTTGTCGCCATGGTTATTGTAGTCCATGTAGACGCTCTGGTCGTGGTTGTAGCGACGGGCCTGAGTCCAGTAAGCGCCGGCACCTCCGTGGAGAGTGGCGTTGTAGACACGGTTGGGCTTGTAGCCGCACCACCAGTTGGTGAGGTTGATCAGCACGTCGAATTCAGGACCGATGCCCATGAATTTCTCGGGATAGAACTTTCCGTCGATCGAACCGTCGTTCATCTTCTGGTACATTGCGCCGGGATAGCAAGCGCCTTTCGACATGATCCAGTTTGCGCCGAAACGGAAACCGAAGGTCGGGGTTACCCACTTGCCCACGTAGAGAGCAGCGTTGCCGCCCCAACGGTTCTTGAGGTCAGCGTGGATGTCGTTTTTACCGAACAGGATGTTGGTACCACCCTGAGCAGTGATGAACCAATTGTCTTTCGCACGGTTCATGAGAAGACCTTGGGAGCAATCCTCCACATAGGTTACTTCCTGAGCGGAAGCAGCACCCATGGCGAGCGATGCAAGAGCCAGTAATACAATTTTCTTCATAGAACAACAATATTAAAAATTAATTATTCCAAGTTTTGGGATTGCGAACTTCCGGGTAAAGCCCCCCCTTTATATGGGGTCTTTACCCGTAAATTCGGTGCAAAGATAATACCTTTTTTTCAATTTAACAGCCTAAACCTAAAAATTGTTTAATTTTTCTTAAAACATTTTCAGCCGTGAACCCGAATTTCTCGTCGAGGACCTTGTAGGGCGCGGAGGCTCCAAAGCGCTGGAGACCAAACACTTCGCTATCGCCACGCATGAGCGGGGAAAGCACTGCCGGAAGGCCTGCCGTGAGACCGAAAATTTTTGTTCCTTTTGGTATAATTTTCTCTCTGTAGGCCTCGGGCTGCCTCATGAAGAGGCCGATCGAAGGCACAGACACCACGCGGGCACGCACCCCTTCGGCGGCCAGAGCCTCGGCGGCATGGCAGAGGAGCGACACCTCGCTGCCGTTGGCCACGAGCACCACCTGGGGATCCTCGGCGGGCACCACCGTATAGCCTCCGCGCGAAGCCTGCTTTGCCTCTTCGCGACGGTTGGCGCCGGGGAGGTCTTCGAGGTCCTGACGCGAGAAGATGAGCACCGTCGGCGAGTCCCAGTTGTTCATCGCCATGCGGTAGGCCTCCACGGTCTCGGCCGAGTCGGCGGGACGGATCACGAGCGCGGCCTGCTTGCCCGAGAAGTTGTCCATCTGTTCGAGCAGACGGATCTGAGCCTCCTGCTCGATGGGCTCGTGGGTCGGGCCGTCTTCACCTACGCGGAAGGCGTCGTGCGTATAGATGTATTTCACGGGGAGCTGCATCAGCGCCGACATGCGGATGGCGGGCTTCATATAGTCGGAGAATACGAAGAATGTGCCGCAGGCTCCGATGAGGCCGCCGTGGAGGGCGATGCCGTTGATGAGGCAGGCCATCGTGAGCTCGGCCACTCCGGCCTGAAGGAAGGCTCCGCTGAAGTCGCCCTTGAAGAAGGCATGGGTCTTCTTGAGGAATCCGTCGGTCTTGTCGCTGTTGGCAAGGTCGGCCGACGACACTATCATGTTGCCTACGTGTTCGGCGAGGAAGCCAAGCACCGATGCCGATGCCGCGCGCGACGCCATGTTGGGCTTGAGCTGAATCGAGTCCCAGTCGAGGTCGGGGAGCTTGCGGTCGATGAAGCGCTGCAGTTCCTGAGCCTTCTCGGGATTCTCCTTCGCCCAGCAGTCGAATGCCTCGCGGCGTGCCTTCACGATTTCCGTGAGCTCGGCGCGGCGGTCGGCATAGAGCTTCTTCACGTCGTCCCATATCTTCCAGGGATCTTCAGGGTCGCCTCCGAGATGTTTCACCGTAGCGGCGATGTCGGCGCCGGCCTTCGAGAGGGGCTGGCCGTGGGTGGCGATTGAGCCTTCGAGCGAAGTGCCGTCGGCAGCCTCTGCGCCGTGGGCCATGATTGTACGGCCGATGATGAGCGTCGGGCGGTTTTCCTCAGCCTGTGCGGTCTCGAGCGCGCCGGCGATGGCCTTCGGGTCGGAACCGTCTATTTCAATCACATTCCAGTTCCACGCGCGATATTTGGCTGCGGTGTCCTCGTCGGTAACGGCATCGACCATAGTGGAGAGCTGCACCTTGTTGGAGTCGTAGAACATGATGAGATTGTGGAGGCCGAGCGTACCGGCTATGCGGCCCGCACCCTGCGACACCTCTTCCTGAATGCCGCCGTCGGAGATGAAGGCGTAGGTCTTGTGGGCCACAGTCTCACCGAAACGGGCGGCGAGGAAGCGCTCGGCGATGGCTGCGCCTACCGCCATGGCGTGTCCCTGCCCGAGAGGACCGGAGGTGTTTTCGATGCCCCTTTCCGGATCGAGCTCCGGATGTCCGGGGGTTACGCTACCCCACTGGCGGAACTGCTGAAGCTCCTCGATGGTGAACTTGCCGGTGAGGGCGAGCACCGAATAGAGCATCGGCGACATGTGGCCCGGGTCGAGGAAGAACCGGTCGCGGGCTATCCATGTCGGGTCGGCGGGGTCATAAACAAGGAATTTCGAGAAAAGAACATTGGCGAAATCCGCGCCGCCCATGGCTCCGCCGGGGTGGCCCGACTTCGCTTTCTCCACCATCTCGGCGATGAGAACGCGGATATTGTCGGCAGCGCGATTCATCAGTTGTATATCCATTGGTATATTCTATGTTTAAGGTAAATTGTATTTGGTTAGAGACCGTCGTGAGTCAGACGGTGTCGGGGATTTTCTCCTCTTCCTCCTCATCGACGGGAATGTCGGTATTCACATTCTTAGAGCCAATGAGGGCATAGTAGAGCAGATAGGCGAGCATGGCGATCACAAGCCAGTAGGAGGCCATGTAGCTCACCGAATTGGCGATGGCGTTCTGCACGAGAGGCATGATGCCGCCGCCGACCACCATCATCATGAAGATGCCTGAAGCCTGGGCCGTATATTTGCCGAGTCCCTCTACAGCGAGGTTGAAGATGCCGCCCCACATGATAGAGGTGCAGAGGCCGCAGAGCACGAGGAAGAGAGCCGAGATGGGCACTCTGGCCATGCTGAAGCCCGACTCGACTGAGTAGGCGGGCATCGACACACGTATGTCGGAGGGGAGGAAAATAGCGAGCATGATGAGCACGATGGCCGTAGCTGAGACAGCGATGAGCTGCGTGCGGCTCGACACCTTGCCCGAGATGGCCGACGACGAGAGACGGCCGACGAGCATCAGAAGCCAATAGACGGCGGCTACGGCGCCGGCCACGGCAGTGGCGTTTTCGGTGATGCCTGAAGCGGCGGTGTCGGAGAGGTAGAATATCAGCACTCCGGGGATGCCGACCTCGATGCCCACATAGAAGAAGATGCCTATGACGCCGAGCACGGTGTGGCGGAAATTCCAGGGGGAATGGGAATATTTCACCTTCTTCTCACCCTTCTTGACGAGGTTGGGCTCGGGGATGGAGACGAAGTAGATGATGATGAAGGCCACGACAAACACGCCCATGGCGATCCAGAGCAGCGGGGTAACGTCCGACATCGACGTCTGGCTCGTTACCGTGCCGATAAGCATGCCGACGAAGAGCGGGGTGAGCGTGCCGGAGAGCGAGTTGAGCGAGCCGCCGAGCTGAATGAGCTGGTTGCCCTTGTTGCCTCCTCCGCCGAGCATGTTGAGCATCGGGTTGACCACGGTGTTGAGCATGCAGACGCAGAATCCGCATACAAAAGCGCCGAGGAGATAGATGAGGAAGTTGAGCATCACAGGGGTGCCGTCGACAGCGAACGTCGGCACATCGCCACCCGTTATGCTCGAGAGATACTGGATGAAGATGCCCACCGCTCCGATGGCCATTGCCCAGAGCGCCGTCTTCTTATAGCCTATCCTGACGAGCAGGTTTCCCGCCGGGATACCCATTATCAGATAGGCAAAGAAGTTCATGAAGTTGCCGACCATTCCGGCCCAGGAGTAGTTGCCCTGCCAGATGGTGCCGATAGGGGCCGCCAGATTGGTTACAAACGAAATCATGGCGAAGAGGAAGCACATCGCCACGATTGCCACTGTGCGTCCTTGCTTCGAGGAAGCTGATCCGCGTGTCGCTAAGTTTTCCATTTTTTAATCTTTATAATTTTACCGTAAGATTTTTTCTCCCGGGCTATTGCGGACAGAGAGATATCCGCTGTCTGGAAGCTACCTGAGCAACTTCCTGATGGTCAACACGTCCGCGCTTTCGGAAAACCGCCTCTGAGCGTCTCGGATGACACGCGGGCCATACAGAGAGAAAACGCCCGGGGCGCGCGGTTGGTTTTATGGCGGCGGCGTCAGTACTGGCGCTGCCCGAAAATGGCTGTGCCTACGCGTACGAGAGTAGACCCCTTCTCCACGGCAAGCGGCCAGTCGCCGCTCATTCCCATCGAGAGGGTGTCGAATCCGCGCAGGTCGGGGCAGAGCTCCTTTATCTCACGGAATATGGAGGCTATCTCGCCGAAGTCGGAGGCCACGCGGGCTTCGTCGTCGGTGTTGGAGGCCATGCCCATGATGCCGTAGATATGCGTATTGGTGAGCGTCTCGAACCGGCGGTCGCGGAAGAAGTCGAGAATCTCTTCGCGGAAGAAACCGAACTTTGTCTCCTCCATGGCCACATGCACCTGCATGAGCACGCCGGTGGTGATACCAGCCTTGCGCGACTCCTTGTCAATGTGGAGGAGCAGCTTCTCGGTGTCGACACTCTCGATGAGGGCCACACGCCCGATCACCTGCTTCACCTTGTTGGTCTGCAGATGGCCAATGAAATGCCACCGTATGTCGGCCGGGAGCAGAGGCAGCTTTGCCAGCAGCTCCTGCACGCGGCTTTCGCCGAAGAGGCGCTGTCCGGCATCGTAGGCCTCCATGATGGCCTCGGCCGGATGAAACTTGCTTACAGCCACGAGCTCCACCCCGTCGGGGAGAAGCCCGTGGATTTTTCTTATCTCTTCACCTATATGACTCATATTCAGTCTCTGTCGGTTTTTCAGGCCGGCTTTCCGGCTACGGCGTTGAGCGGGAAGACATCCATCAGCGGAGTCTCCGCAATAGAAGCTATCTCATAGTCGGCGGCCGAGCCCTTCATGCCGGCAAGGAAGTTGTCGAGGGCATCGCCGAAGGTAGAGGCCTGCACCAGAATAAAGCTGGCCGACTTCTTCTCCACGCCGCTCTTCTCGTCGAGCGAGATGAAGTTCACCTTCACCATATAGTAGCGGTCGCCGTTCTCGTTGAAGAATATCTCGGCTATCTTTGTCTTCTTGACAGCCGACACCGAAAACTCGCCCGAGATGTAGGGCTTTATTGCCTCGATGATTCTCGACTCGGCTTCGGTGAATGAAAGGGCATCTACAAGATAAGGCTCGTTGACTTTCTTCACCGCGCCGTTCTCCTGCATCTTCTCGTATCTGACTTTTGTTTCAAACCAGAGTGCCATGTATCAGAATTTGTTTGGTTGGTTCATGTAGGTTGAGGCGCGGTCATTTGCGGCAGATCACCGAGCCGGAGCCCTGATGGGTAGCGAGCACGAGCACCTCGGCAATCTGCACGTGAGCCGGTGCCAGAGCGGCGTAAGCCACCACGTCGGCGATGTCGGCGCCCGTGAGCGGCTTGATGCCTTTATACACCGACTCGGCGCGCTTCTCGTCGCCGTGGAAGCGGACGCGGCTGAAATCGGTCTCCACGAGTCCGGGCTTGATGTTGGTAACCCTGACGGCCGTGTCTACGAGGTCGAGGCGCAGACCGTCGGTGATGGTCTTGACGGCAGCCTTGGTGGCGCAATATACATTGCCGTTGGCGTAGGCGGCGTCGCCGGCCACGGAGCCGATGTTGACCACATGGCCCGAGTTGCGCTCCACCATGCCGGGCACCACGAAGCGCGTCATGTTGAGCAGTCCCTTAATATTGGTGTCGATCATTGTGTCCCAGTCGGCGAAATCACCCTCGAACTCCGGTTCGAGGCCAAGAGCAAGACCGGCGTTGTTGACCAGAAGATATATCTCCTTCCATTCTTCGGGAAGCGTGGCCACGGCCTCACGGCATGCCTCGCGGTCGCGGACGTCGAAGACTATCGTATGCACATCGCCCCCGATGGCCCTTATCTCTTCGGCCACGGCAGCGAGCTCGTCGGCGCGCCGGGCCGTGATTATCATGCGGAATCCGGATTCGGCCAGTCTGAGGGCTGTAGCCCTGCCTATTCCGCTGGTCGCGCCGGTTACCATTGCTATTCTATTCATTACTGTCGGATAAAAATATCTTAAAATTTGTTGCAAAGATAGCGTTTTTTGGGTACATTTGCAAAATGAAAATCGGTATCTTCTCCCGACGCCAACAACAATTTTTCATAACCACCTCATCCTCAGCAATCTAATATGACGAGCAAGAACAACCATTCATCACCCCTCTCTCCCGTGGCGGAAACACGCCGCACGGGAGCGGCGGCTTCGATAGGCCGCTTCGCAAGGAGCGCATGGAGCATGTACTACGACGGATTCCGCTCCATGACCGTCGGAAAGACTCTGTGGGCGATCATCCTCGTGAAGCTTTTCCTCTTCTTCGTCGTAATAAAGCTCCTCTTCTTCCCCGACGTGCTCAAACGCGACTTCGACACCGACGAGCAGCGCGCCGACCACGTGAGGCAGGAGCTGCTCGACCCACGCTGAACATAAACTTATCAACTAAACCCTTTACCCAATGAATGACTTAATGACCGTAGTCGACTGGTCGAGATGGCAGTTTGCCCTGACAGCCATCTATCATTGGCTTTTCGTGCCGCTTACACTCGGACTCTCGGTGATGGTGGCGATAATGGAAAGCATTTATGTGCGCACCGGTTCGCAGGCGTGGCTCAAAGCCACGAAATTCTGGATGACCCTCTTCGGAATCAACTTCGCCATCGGCGTGGCCACGGGCCTCATCCTCGAGTTCGAGTTCGGAACCAACTGGAGCAACTACTCCTGGTTTGTCGGCGACATCTTCGGCGCTCCCCTCGCCATCGAGGGAATAGTGGCCTTCTTCATGGAGTCGACGTTTGTGGCCGTGATGTTCTTCGGCTGGCACCGCGTCAGCAGGCGCTTCCACCTCGCCGCCACATGGCTCACAGCCATCGGCGCCTCGATTTCCGCCCTCTGGATACTCGTGGCCAACGCATGGATGCAGTATCCCGTCGGCATGGAGTTTGATCCGGCGCAGATGAGAAACGTGATGGACAACTTCTGGGCGCTTTTCTCCGGAATCGCCGTCAACAAGTTCTTCCACGCCGTATTCTCCGGCTGGGCGCTGGCCGGCATCTTCGTGATAGGCGTCAGCAGCTGGTTTCTCATTAAAAACCGCAACCGTGAGTTCGCCATCCGGAGCATCAAGGTAGGCGCATGGACAGGTCTCGCCGGCATGCTCATGACGATGTACACCGGCGACGGATCGGCCGTGGAGGTTACCAAGCATCAGCCGATGAAGCTCGCCGCCATGGAGGGACTCTACAAAGGCTCGACACAGCAGGGCATCGTGGCCATGGGCCTCGTGAACCCCGCCAAGAGCTGGAACAACGACGAAGACGAGTATCTCTTCGACATCGAACTCCCCTACGGACTCTCGATTCTGGCCAAACACGACCCCAACGCTTTCGTGCCGGGCATCACCGACATCATCGAGGGCGTTGACATCAATGCCAACGGCGACACTATCAACACCGTAGGCTATGCCGAGCGCATAGCACGCGGCAAGATGGCCCACGAGGCCCTGCGCGACTTCGACAAGGCCAAGGCCGTGCACGACGATGAGGGAATGGCCGACGCGAAGGCCCGCCTCAAAGCCGACTACCCCTACTTCGGCTACGGCTACTTCGACTCGGTCGACGAGGCCATACCGCCGGTGGGCGTAACGTTCTATTCGTTCCGCGTGATGGTGATACTCGGCAGCTTCTTCCTGCTGCTCTATATAGTGGTGCTCGTCGGCATCTACCGCCGCCAGTGGTTTGAGAAGTCAAAGTGGCTGCAATGGATTGCCCTGGTATCGGTGCCCTTCATGTGGGTATGCTCCGAGGCAGGCTGGATGGTGGCCGAGGTAGGACGCCAGCCCTGGACCGTGCAGGACCTTCTCCCGACGCGCGCCGCCATTTCGGCCGTGTCGACCACCACTGTGATCACCACCTTCTGGATGTTTGCCGGCATCTTCACCCTCCTGCTTGTAGCTGAGGTAAGCATCATGATTCGGCAGATTGAAAAGGGATCTAAAAAAGACTTGAATTCATAATAAACACTTAAACAGGAAATATCATGACACTTGAATTTATGCAAAACTATTGGTGGCTCCTGGCGTCGGTGCTCGGAGGCCTGTTGGTGTTTCTGCTTTTCGTGCAGGGCGGGCAGTCGATGCTGCTCAGCAGCCGCGACAACGCCACGCGCGAACTGATAGTCAATTCGATGGGACGCAAATGGGAGCTGACGTTCACCACGCTCGTAGTGTTCGGCGGAGCCATGTTCGCCTCCTTCCCCCTCTTCTACTCCACGAGCTTCGGCGGAGCCTACTGGCTCTGGATGCTCATCCTCTTCAGCTTCATCCTCCAGGCCGTCAGCTATGAATACCGCAACAAGAAAGGCAACATCTACGGCACCCGCACCTACGACATCTTCCTCTTCATCAACGGATGCGTGGGCTGCATACTGCTGGGCGTGGCCGTGTCGATGTTCTTCTTCGGCGCACACTTCACCGTTTCAAAAGGGAATCTGCTCGACAGCGCGTCGCCCGTGATTTCCACCTGGGCGCCTACCCATGGATTCGAGGCTATCTTCAACTGGAAGAACCTCATCCTCGGAGTGGCCATACTCTTCCTTGCCCGCACGCAGGCCTGCCTCTACATGATGAACTACATCTGTGACGACGCCCGCTTCTTTGACGACCTCAAACGCCGCACGCTCATCAACGGCGGCATATTCGTGGTCTTCTTCCTCTGGTTCATGACCATGCTCCTCACCGCCACCGGCTACGACGTGCTTACCCTCAACTTCGTGATTGTGAGAGTCGAAGACGAACCCTTCAAGTATTTCCACAGCTACCTCTCGCAGTGGTTCTCGCTCGCCGTGCTGCTTCTCGGCGTAGCGGGCGTGCTCTACGGAATAGGACGCTCGGCCTTCGGCCGCCACTACACCCGCGGAATATGGTGGAGCGGCATAGGGACAATCCTCGTCGTATGCTCCCTCTTCTGGGTGGCAGGCTACGGCGACACGGCCTTCTATCCCTCGCTCGACGATCCCATGTCGTCGCTCACGATCAACAACAGCTCTTCGTCTTATTTCACGCTGCAGGTGATGACCTACGTCTCGCTGCTCATCCCCTTCGTGGCCGCCTACATCTGGTATGTATGGCGCTCGATGGACATCGACAAGCTCACCTCGGCCCAGCTTGAGAAAACCGACCACAAATATTGAAAACATCCACCCCACAGAGGGGGGAAGGCCTCAAGGGACAACCTTAAGGGCTTCCCCCTCTTTTCCTGACTTTACAGAATGGACGACATCTACCTCACGGTGGCCTCGGAAGGCAAAGACATATATAAGGAGAAGATGAGCAAATTCATCGGCTTCGCCATCCCCGTGTCGGACGCCGACGAAGCCAAGGCCGAGATTAAGCGCATACAGAACGAATACCACGACGCACGCCACGTCTGCTGGGCCTACATGATAGGCGCCGACCGCACGCAATGGCAGCTCAACGACAATGGCGAGCCTTCGGGCACGGCCGGCAAACCGATACTCGGACAGATAAACTCGGCCGGAGTGTCGGATGTGGTGGTGGTGGTCGTAAGATACTTCGGAGGCATCAAGCTCGGCACTCCGGGACTGACGGCCGCCTATCGCGAAGCCGCCCGCCTCGCCATAGCCGCCGCCGGCACCGTGGAGCGCCAGCTAACCCGCATGCTTGAAATCACCTTCCCCTACCCCTCGACCAACGAGGTGATGAAAGTGGCCAAGCAGCCGGGCATCACGGTGCTCGGCCAGACGTTCGACTGCACGTGCTCGATGCGCCTCGAAGTGCCGCTGGGGCGCTACGAAGAGGTGGCCGGAAGGCTCTCGTCCATCGACGGAACATCGCTGCTCTGAAGCCCCGCGCCGACCCCCGAAAATGCCCCGAAAACGCCCCTCAGGCAGGTAAAATTGGCTAAAATTGTGCCTCTCAGAGGCTTCTGAGCGTTTTTTTTAATAAAAATCACGCTTTAATAGCCTCTATATCAAAAATAATTCCGATATTTGCACTGCCAAAACGGAAACGACCCCCAAGAATCGGCTCCGGAAGGCTTGACAAAGACTTATTCTCAACATATTAACCAGTTATACACCAATATGACAAAAGCTGATATTGTGAACGAGATTTCCCGCAGCACGGGGCTTGAGAAAACGGCTGTCCTGGCCACCATCGAGAAATTCATGGACGTGGTGAAAGACAACATGGCCAACGGCGAAAACGTGTACCTCCGCGGATTCGGAAGCTTCATCATCAAGACCCGCAAAGAGAAAACTGCACGCAACATCTCGCAGAACACAACGCTCATCATCCCCGAACACCGAATCCCGGCTTTCAAGCCCTCGCGCATGTTCCTCGATCAGGTGAAGTAATCCTTCCCCGCCGACTAACATCCGGGATACGCTGAGCGGCACATCCGACACAGATTATCCGCCACGCAGACCGATGCCGGTGCCCCCGAGAGGGTAAGGAATCCGCGACGTCGACCGGCGGAAAAGAAGAAAATATACAAAACCAACAATTAAAAATAATTTGTTATGCCAAGCGGAAAGAAAAGAAAAGGCCACAAAATGGCTACGCACAAACGCAAAAAAAGACTGAGAAAGAATCGTCATAAGAAGAAATAAGCAAGCGCTCCGCCTCGCCCGCGAGGGCTCGGCGCCGCTTGGGAATCTTCGCGGAGCGCTTCCGGACTGCGTAAAGGTTCCGGCAGGCCTCACGGCGACCACATTCTCAAAACCAACGACAGACCGGAGATTAGCCCACGCCTCAGCGTGGCTGATCTCCATGGTTCTGTTTAAAGCGGAGGCTCCCTCCCGGCCGATTAGCCCGCAGGCGACGGCACGCCGGCCGGCGCGAGGACTCCCCCCAAAATAACACACCAACATCAAAAAATGAAAAGCGAACTCATTGTAGACGTTCAGCAGAAAGAGATTTCGATCGCTCTGACCGAAGACTCCAGGCTGGTCTCGCTCCAGAAGGAAAGCCGCAACATTGCTTACGCTGTCGGCGACCTCTATCTGGCCAAAGTGAGAAAGCTGATGCCGGGGCTCAACGCAGCCTTCGTCGACGTCGGCTACGACAAAGACGCTTTTCTTCATTATCTCGATCTCGGCTCCCACTTCAACGCATACTCCGAATTTATAAAAGAAGCGCTTGCCGACCCAAAGAAAATCCCCTCCCCTGCCAAATTCAAGCAGACGGAAGACATCTCGAAACAAGGCGCCATCGCCAACGTGCTCACGCAGGGACAGCCCCTGCTCGTGCAGATAGCCAAAGAGCCGATTTCGTCGAAAGGACCGAGGCTGACCACCGAAATATCATTCACCGGAAGGTTTATCGTCCTCATCCCCTTCTCCGACAAAATCTCCATTTCGAGCAAAATCAAATCTACCGAGGAGAAAATCAGGCTCCGACAGCTTATCGGAAGCATCAAGCCCAAAGGTTTCGGGGTGATAGTGCGCACATCGGCCGAAAACAAGCGTGTGGCCGAACTCAACCACGAGATGCGCACCCTCATGAAATGCTGGGAGGAATCTATCGCCAAGATGCAGAGGAGCCAGCCCCCGGCCCTCATTTTCGAAGAGGAATCAAGAGCCGTCAGCGTGATCCGCGACATCTTCAGCTCCAACTTCGAAAGCATCTACGTCAACGACAAAGAGACGATGGAGCAGATACAGAACTATGTGGCTCTCATCGCTCCCGAACGCAAGGAGATCGTAAAGTTCTATTCGAAAGACACCCCTATCTTCGACCACTTCAATATCACCCGGCAGATCAAAAGCTCGTTCGGGAAGACGGTTTCGTTCAAGAGCGGTGCCTACATCATCATAGAGCACACGGAAGCGCTCCACGTGATAGACGTCAACTCGGGCAACCGTGCCAAAGCCGGCAACGACCAGGAGACCAACGCCCTCGACGTCAATCTTAAGGCTGCCGACGAAATAGCCCGGCAGCTGCGTCTCAGAGATATGGGCGGAATAATCGTGATCGACTTCATCGACATGAACAAATCCGAACACCGCCAGGCGCTCTACGACCACATGCGCGAAATAATGGCCAACGACAGGGCTCGCCACAATATCCTGCCCCTCAGCAAATTCGGACTGATGCAGATTACTCGCCAGAGAGTAAGGCCCGCTCTCGACATCACGACCTCCGAGACCTGTCCCTCATGCTTCGGCAAGGGGGAGATACAGCCGTCGCTCCTCTTCACCGACAAGCTCGAAGAGAAGCTCGACTATCTCGTGAACCACCTAAAAATCGGCAAGTTCACAATGTATATCCACCCCTTCGTCGACGCCTATATCAAGAAGGGCATACTGTCGATATACGTGAAATGGCGCCGCAAATTCGGCCGTGGAGTGAAGATAGTGGCCGACGAGTCGATGGCGTTCCTCGCCTACCGCGTAATCGACCATACCGGCAAGGCAATCGACATCCAGGAGGAGAGCGACATGCAGTCGAGCCAGTCGAAATCCGGAGCCAAAATCAAGAATCGAGATAAAGAAGAAAACTGATTACAGACTTCTGAATTGACTTACACGCCAATTCCCCGCACTAAAAAACGCATCGGGAGACAGACTGGACCGAAGTCCTCTGTCTCCCGATTCTTATTTCGCACGCCGCCTGGGAATGTCAGTCGCGGGGAGTGAAGCTGAAAGCGCCCATTTGCGTTCCGGGCGAGCCGATGGAGGTGAAGGCTCCTTTGGTATAGCCTTTCCATCCGCCGTAGCACTGCGGCTCCCAATAGAATACCCCGATGAAACGCCTGCCGGGAATAGCGTCGGCCAGCGCAAGACATCCGTCGAGAAAGGCTCGGCATTGGGCGGCATACGCCTCCCCCATCCCTACCTCGCAGAGCATCACGTCTTTATCGTAGCGCGATATGCACGCCTTGATGTTGGCCTCGGTCTTGGCAAGATAGTCGATATAGTTGTTGGGCTCGGGATAAAGCGACATCCCTATCACATCATATTTTCCGCCGCGCGTGCGGAGTATGTCGAAAAGCCATCGGAACAGCGATTCGTCCTGACCGTTCTGAAGGTGGACTATCACCTTCGCGTCGGGAAACACCGATTTCACGGCATCGTAGGCGGCATTGTTGAGCGCCACGTATCCGTCGGGATTGGTATCGGCCTTCCCAAGGGGCCACAGCATGCCGTTGCCCGTCTCGTTGCCGGCCTGCACCCACAGGGGCGATATGCCGGCGTCCCTGAGCGCGATGCACGCCTCGCGCGTGTAGTCGCCTACTTTGGCGACAAGCTGCTGCAGGTCGAGACCCTGCCATTTAGCCGGAACTGTCTGCTGCGACGGGTCGGCCCAGCTGTCGGAATAATGAAAGTCGAGCATCACGTCGAGGCCGAGGCTCTCTGCCCTCCGGCATTTCTCCAATACGTCCGGAAGCGAGCAATAGCTGTCTTCGGGATCCACCCAAAGCCTGAGCCTCACAGCGTTGATGCCGGTGCCTTTCAGTATCTCAAGGCAGTCGCCCTTCCTGCCTGACGGAAAACGAAACTTCACTCCCTCGGCCTCCATCTCGGTGAGCCAGCTAATGTCGGCTCCTTTGGCAAGCCATTCTTTGGCGGCCGGAGGAGTCGGAGGATTGGGGTCAGGGTCCGGCCCGTCGTGATCCGAGCCGCATCCCGCAAGGAGGGCTGCGGCGGCAAAGGCCACAGGTAAAAGGTATCTTTTCATGACAGGTATCTTTTAGTGAGGTCGCCGTAAGCGTCGATTCTGCGGTCGCGCAGGAACGGCCACCAGCGGCGCACGTTTTCAGAGCGTTCGAGGTCGATGTCTACAGCCGCCTCCTCAGGTCCGGCCTCCGGAGCCATGAAGAGCACCTCACCCTGCGGCCCGGCCACAAACGACGAACCCCAGAAATCGATTCCCGACGTCTGTCCCGACGGATCTTCCTCAAATCCGCATCTGTTGACGCTCACCACAGGGATGCCGTTGGCCACGGCATGGCTGCGCTGCACGGTAATCCATGCGTCGCGCTGCCTGCCCTTCTCGTCGGCGGTGTCGTCGGGGTTCCAACCGATGGCGGTCGGATAAATCAGCATCCTCGCTCCGGCGAGGGCCATGAGCCGCGCGGCCTCGGGATACCACTGGTCCCAGCAGACGAGCACGCCAAGTTTTCCGAGAGAGGTCTCCACAGGCTTGAAACCGATATCGCCCGGAGTGAAATAGAATTTTTCATAGAATCCGGGGTCGTCGGGGATGTGCATCTTGCGGTAGATTCCGGCCACGGAGCCGTCAGCGTCAAACACCACGGCCGTGTTGTGGTAAAGGCCCGTGGCACGCCGCTCGAACGAGCTGCATACGATAACCACCTCGTTTTCGGCGGCCGCATGGCTGTAGAAATCGGTGAAACTGCCGGGCAGCTCCGATGCGAGGTCGAAGTTGTCGACGTCTTCCGTCTGGCAGAAATAAAGCGAGTCGTGGAGCTCGGAGAGCACAATGAGGCGGCAACCTTCAGCCGCGAGATTGGCGATGGCCGAAAGGTTGCGCGCACGGTTGATGTCGATGTCGTCCACGAACGAATGTTGCACTATGCCTGTGCGCAATATGTTGTCTTTCATGTCGGTATGCTTATGATTTCATCTCTTTACGCCTCTTCGACTCAAAGTCCGGCTATTCCCTCGGGAATCTGCATGGTGGCGCAGTGAAGCGAGCCGTGCTGCCTGAGCAGCGTGCGGCAGTCCACGCTTATTATCTCGTGTCCGGGGAAAGCAATCTTGAGCGTCTTTGCCGCCAGAAGGTCTTTTCTGCCGCATCCGTATGTAGGCATGAGGATGAAATTGTTTACAATCAGATAGTTGGCGTATGTAGCCGGGAGTCTCGAGCCGTCGGCCGGGTCGTAGACCGGATCCGGAAGGGGAAGCTCAATGAGATTGAACGGGTTGCCTTCGGCGGTACGCACCATCGAGAGCTGACGCTTCATGAGCGCGAGCTCGGCAAACTGCGGATCGTCGGGGTCGTCGCATCCCGTATATATTATGGTGTCGTCCGGAGCCATGCGGGCGAGGGTGTCGATGTGCGAGTCGGTGTCGTCGCCTTCCAGCGCTCCGAAATCGAGCCATACCACATGGTCGGCCCCGAGCCGGCGCTGAAGCTGCGCGTTAACCTCCGCTTTAGAAAGAAATCCGTTGCGGTTGGGAGAGCACAGGCACCTCGTGGTGGTAAGCACCGTGCCTGCCCCGTCTGTCTCCACCGACCCTCCTTCGAGCACAAAGTCCGTATCGTTGCGATAGACCTCCTTGCGTATGATTCCCTTTTCGGCAAGGCTGCGGTTGACTGTGTTGTCTTTGTCGGCGGCGAATTTCAGTCCCCAGGCGTTGAATCCGAAGTCGAGGGCACGCCGTCGGTCGCCGTCTTTCTCGATGCAGAGCGGGCCGTAGTCCCTCACCCAGGTATCGTTGAAATCGGTTTCGATGAAGAATACCTCTCCGCTTCCTTCGGGGAGCGCAAGCAATTCGGCCGCCTCGCGGCTGTCGGCGCATAGCACTATGAGTTTCACACCCGTCGAGGCTATGGCTTTCGCCAGCGCGCGGTATTGGTCGATTGCTTCGTCGAGGATATAGTCCCAGTCGGTGTGCGGAGCCGGAAGGGTGATGATCACCGCTTCGGTCGGTTCCCACTCGGCTATGAATCTACGTCGGTTGTTGCTCATTGGTTTTCTGGCTTAAACATTCAGCGCATGTCGGGGTCGTCGAGCACGTCCCAGAGGTCTTGCTCGCGGTCGATATACGCGTTGCAGTATTCGATGAATCCGCGGCGCTCGGTGTATCCCTCGCGTCGGCACCATTCCTTGTAGTCGTGTCTGAGCACATCATCGTCGAGGAGATACTTTCTGAATTCACTTTCAGCAACGTCTATCGAACGGTGCTGGGCGATGAGCGAATCCATCAATTCTGTAAGGTGAATCATAAGAGTTAAAGGTTCGGGCCGTCGGAAAAACGCAAAGGTACGGCCGCAAAGTTACTTATTTTGAGAAATTTCGCTCAAAAATACTCAAAATAGTTTACCCATGCAAACAAACAGGACGAAAATCGACCGTCCGACTCCTCAATACATTCAATTATTTGCCGAGAAGGGCGTTGAGAGCCGCATTGAAGTCGTCGGCGCCGACGAATCCTGTGGTACGGTTCGTCTCCTTGCCGGCTGCGTCGAAATAAACCACCGTCGGAATGGCGCTTACGCCATACTTCTCGGCCAGCGAGGGAAATGAGTCGACGTCGATAGCCAGAAAGTCGATTCTCCCCGCGAAATCGGCAGCTGCCTTATGGAAAATGGGTTTGAACTGCTGGCACGGACCGCACCATACGGCCGAGAAGTCGACCACGAGGGGAAGTCCTTTCTCCGACTTGAATCCGCTTTCGAGTATTGCTTTTTCGTCGATGTCGGAAACATGACCGGCAGCCACGGCAGCAGCCTCGGTCTTGGGAGCGACGGAAGTGTCGGCCTCCTGGCCGGTTTTCTCTTTGCGGTCGTTGACGCATGAGCCGAGGGCGAGCGAAGCCAGAGCCACGGCAAGCACAAATGTCTTCTTCATGATAATCTGAATTATATATGATTCTGTCTTCCCCGCAGGTGATTGCATCGTCATGAAGCAGTCTCTACGGAAGAACGGCAGTTATATTATGTAACGCTGCACAACGCAAAGTTGCTATACCAATTGATCTTTTTTATAAAATAAGCGGCTCCGGTGTCGCACGGAGGCGATTCGGAGCCGCATTATAGTCTATGAGTGCTTTGGTCAGCCTATCTCCTTGCCGTGCTCGAGAAGCAGGGTCATCGAGGGACGGTCGGAAATCTCCGGAGGACCGAAATACTGTATCGGGCCGGGATACTGATAGAGCGTGTTGAGCGCCATGGTCTCGCGCATAGAAGCGAACTTGAGGTAGGGACGTCCGTTGAGGTTGACGAGCGCTTTCTTGATTACAGGCTTCTCCTGACCGTTGCGACGCTCCATGTTCATCATCATGGTGATGGGTATGCCGCCGGCTATCCATTTCTCGGAGTTGTCCGTAAGATTTCTTACCGAGCTCATGTAGCCGGTGAGGCCTGAATGTATGAGCATGGCTGCGTTGTAGCCGAGCGAATAAGTATAGTCGGCGTCGAAGTTGGTGGGGTCGGCGCAGCGGCCCTCGTATCCGAAGAAATGGTGCTGGGCAGCGAACTTGCCGCTGTATTCCCCCTCTTCAGCCATCTCTTCGAGGCGCTTGGCCACCATCTCCGAAATGAGGCTTTCAGTCTCGATGAGCGACACCTGCACGTTGCCGTGGCTGTCGCGGTCGAGGCTGAGCTGAAGCGCGATATGCTTGGGCAGACTCTTGTAGAGGTCGGCGTTGGCACCCGTGAGGTGGGCGTGGATGGCGCGGAGCTTGTCGAGCTCCTCGAGGCCTTCGAGCTCCGAAGCATACTCCACGAGCACTTCGTTGAGCTCCGAGATGAGCTTCTTCATCGAAGGGATAAACTCTACGAGACCCTCCGGAACGAGCACTGTGCCGAAGTTCCAGCCAAGCTTGGCGCGCTCAGCGATTACGTAGCAGATGTAGCTGACTATGTTGTCGAGCGTCATTCGCTTTGCCTGCACCTCTTCCGAGATGATACATACGTTGGGCTGGGTCTCGAGTGCGCACTCAAGGGCGATGTGAGAGGCGGAGCGGCCCATCAGCTTGATGAAGTGGTAGTATTTCTTGGCGGAGTTGCAGTCGCGCTGTATGTTTCCGATTACCTCCGAATATACCTTGCAGGCCGTGTCGAAACCGAACGAGGTCTCGATCCACTCGTTTTTGAGATCGCCGTCAATGGTCTTGGGCACACCTATCACCTGGATGTCGGCATTCTTGGCCTTGTAGTATTCGGCCAGCACCGCTGCGTTGGTATTAGAGTCGTCGCCGCCGATGATTACGAGTGCCTTGATATTCAGTTCTTTGAGGATAGTGAGACCGGCATCGAACTGGTCGGGATATTCAAGCTTCGTGCGGCCCGAGCCGATGATGTCGAATCCGCCGGTGTTGCGGTATTCCTTGATGTAGCCGGCTGTCAGCTCCATGTACTGGTGGTTGATGAAACCGGAAGGGCCCATGAGGAATCCGTAGAGACGGCACTCCTTGTTGAGCGACTTTATGCCGTCGAAGATGCCGCTGACCACGTTGTGGCCGCCGGGTGCCTGACCGCCCGAAAGGATGATGCCTACGTTGAAGGGCTCTTCGAGACGGGAAGGATTCTCGTCGCGCTCGAACTCCACCACGGGCAGTCCGTACGTGTTGGGGAAAAGCTCCTTGATGGCTTCCTGGTCGGCGACCGACTCGGTGGCTTCACCGATTTTGATCTTCACCGGACCCTGAAGAGAGGCAGGAAGTTTAGGCTGGTATTCAGCCCTGACCCTTTGAAATGCACTTTTTTTCATGCTGATGTTTTTACCTTGTATTTACCTTGATTTCAGATAGAACTCTATTTAGTCGAACTTTGCGCCGCAAAGCGACACACGGATAATTTCAGACTGCAAATTTAGATAAAAATCTTGAGATTTCCACACCGGCAGGATAAAAAAATCAAGGCTGACGCCTTGATTCCTGTCCCCTCCTGCGTGCTCTAAGTCACAATTTTACTATATTTGGAGGAATAATTCTAAATTTCAAAATATGGACAG
>CAMCDS010000025.1 GCA_945873625.1 uncultured Porphyromonadaceae bacterium
TAATTTCTTTGAAAGTAAATGTTGCCATACCGCAAAGTTACGGATAATTTGCGACATATCAAAGGAATACTTCGAGATTGTTCACGCGGAAGATGCAGCACCTTACCCCTGACTTTGAGCCTTGTATCAAGTTTCTGTGCGTGGAGCCAGACGTTTGCCTACAGCTTCCTTCAGATTCGGAGTCGCCTCCGACACCCTTGCTTTCGGCTATGCGCTTCCCGCTATCGGGGCGCGCTCGGGACTTACACCCGTTAGATTATGCCCATGTCGGGCGAACTACCAAAAGAATCGGCAACTTTTCTCAAGCTGCCGATTTAACTTTCTCAGGGTATTTCTTATCCCGAACTCGCGTTTTTAGCCAAAACGGGCGGGGTCAGTCGAGGAGGTCGGGGCGGAGGCGGCGCGTGCGCTCGAGGGCCTGCTCGTGGCGCCAGTCGGCGATGCGCGCCTCATGACCCGAGAGGAGTATCTCGGGCACCTTCCAGCCGTTGTAGTCGGCCGGACGTGTGTATACCGGGGGCGCAAGCAGGTTGTCCTGAAACGAGTCGGAGAGCGCCGACTGCTCGTCGCCGATGGCGCCGGGTATGAGCCTCACTATCGAGTCGGCTATCACCACTGCCGGCAGCTCGCCGCCGGTGAGCACATAGTCGCCTATGCTTATCTCTTTAGTTATCAGATGTTCGCGAATACGGTAGTCGACACCCTTGTAGTGTCCGCAGAGGATTATGATGTTTTCAAGCAGCGACATGCTGTTGGCCATCGGCTGCGTCAGTGTCTCGCCGTCGGGCGACGTGAAGATTACCTCGTCGTAATGGCGCTGACTTTTGAGATGCGATATGCAGGCGTCTACGGGCTGCACCTTCATCACCATGCCGGCCTCGCCCCCGAAGGGGTAGTCGTCGGTCTTGCGATGCTTGTCGGTGGTATAGTCGCGCAGATTATGGACCACAATTTCAGCAAGCCCCTTGTCCTGGGCGCGTTTAAGGATGGAACAGCTCAGAGGCGATTCCAGCATCTCGGGGAGCACGGTGAGAATGTCGATACGCATAATTATCTATTTAGACTGCAAAAATAGCGAAAATCTGCGGATTTATAGCTATCTTTGGGGTCGCAAAAGCTTCGGCTGCTCTACCTTCCCCAATTCAAAACACTGAAAATGAAACATATACTCGATTTTCTAAAAATTCTTTCCGCCAACAACAACCGTGAATGGTTTGCGCTCCACAAGGAGGAATACCTCGAAGTGAAGCGCCGGGCCGACGACCTCGCACGCCGCCTCATCGCGCTCGTGGCCACCGTCGACCCCGAAGCCGCCCCGCTGCGCGTGGCCGACTGCACCTACCGCATATATCGCGACACCCGCTTCTCGGCCGACAAGACGCCCTACAAGACCCACATCGGCATCTTCGTCAATCCCCCGCGAGGAAAGAAAGGGCTCACCTGCGGCTACTACCTTCACCTTGAGCCCGACAACGTGTTTTTCGCCGCCGGCACCATCGGCCACCCCGCCCCGGTGCTGAAAGCCATCCGCCAGTCGGTCTACGACGAAATAGACGAATACCGTTCGATAGTCGACGACCCGGCGTTCCGCCGCATTTTCCCCGAAGTCGGCGACTCACCCCTCAAGACCGCCCCCAAAGGATTCCCGAAAGACTGGCCCTACATCGACTATCTGAAGCCGCGCAACTTCGTGGCGAGCGGCCCGTTTGCTCCGTGCAGCCTCGACGGCGACACCTTCGAGACCACTCTGCTCCCCGCCGTGCGCCAGGCCTACCGCTTCAACCGCTTCATCAACTTCACCATCGAAGACTTCGATTAATCCCCCTGCCACCAAGCCAAAGAGTTCTTTGACAAGTTTAGAATTTAAAGTCCTGTACGGGTCAATTCCGCTCAGGTAAAAAAATCTTTTATGAAATGAGCGTTGACATTCAGAGACTTAATTTGACCGATAGAAAAAGGTATCTTCGTCTGATTCCTTAGCACCTTGGTGATTTTTACTGCGGCAAGTGAAGCATTGTAGGCAAAATCCAAAGCCTTATCATCACGAGCCTGACAGTCGGGCAGACCGGTGAACTGGTGGCCGTCGCGGAAACAGAGCTCAATCTGGAACCGTGTCCGGGAAATGTCATAGACATCCTTGCCGCAGACAGAGGTGTCGGTTGAGAAATACAGTCGGTGTCCGCCTGTGAGAAGATAGTGGATTAAAAGCTTCTCCATCTTCGGGCGCGATGTCAAGCCACGTCATTTTACTTTTGTCGGGATTGGCAAAATCGATTTTCCCATCCTTAGTTTCTCTTTCGAGGTATGCACATGATTAAAATCAGTATCTCGATGATGTTTGTCTTGAAAATTTTGTTTAACTTTGCACTGCAATTTAAGAGTATGTTTGAATTTAACACGAATTGATTTGAACATACTTCTGCAATAAATTCTTTCTATCCCCTTGAAGGTCTTTTTTGGCTTATTTCGCCAAGCCTCATCGGTCACGATGCCCGCATCGCTCCCTCTTCGACTTGCGAAATCATCTCAAAAAATCCTCTTCAAGTGAATAGAAGTTAAACTCAAACATACTCTAAGAAAGCTCTCCGCAAGATGCCCTCATATTGGTCAAGTAGTTCGAAAATCAGCTCAGCATTATGCATAGTGGAATACCTATAAAGGTACTGAAAATCAGCTAATTGACCTAATTTTAGTGTTAAATTTTCATGCTAAATATCACATTTTTAACGGATTAGACACTTGTCTCCTCGGAGCCGTTAACAAACTCTCAAAAAATAACCAAAGTATTGTTGTAAGAGGATTGTATTCTTTTACTAAAACGGAGGGGGGGGGGGAATTGGGGGGCGGAATTTGGTGCGAGAGAACTTTTTTAGTACTTTTGCGTATTGAAAACAAGGGGATGCCATCCGGGTGCCCGGCGCTATGCGCGTCGGAGTTGCCAGAGTGGCATTTTCGGGCATATATTTATGTTTGTGCCCCAGACGGCTCTTGCCCGCCCCTCCCTTGTGATAACCCCGATATCTGGCCCGACGGCGCGGCTTGTCTGCCTGAAGGCGAATCTGAATACAGAAACAATGAAAAGCGAAGATAAAGAGATAGTTGCCGGCAACGGTCCGGCTGGACGCCCCGACTCGCAGGAGGTGCTCAAAGAGGCTACCGGGTCCGAATATAAGTACGGTTTCGTCAGCAATATCGACACCGACAAGGTGCCCCCGGGTCTGAACGAAGACGTGATCCGCTATATCTCGAAGGTGAAGGGGGAGCCGCAGTGGCTTCTCGATTTCAGACTTGAGGCTTACCGCCACTGGCTCACCCTCCCGATGCCGCGCTGGGCGCATCTCGACATACCGCCTATCGACTTCCAGGCCATCAGCTATTATGCAGCCCCGAAAAAGAAGGAACTGAAGAAGAGCATGGACGAGGTGGATCCGGAGCTTGTGGAGACCTTCAACAAGCTGGGCATCTCGCTTGAGGAGCAGAAGCATCTGGCCGGTGTGGCCGTCGACGCCGTGATGGACTCCGTCAGCGTGAAGACCACCCACCGCGAGAAGCTCGCCGAGCTGGGCGTGATTTTCTGCTCGTTCTCGGAGGCGGTGAAAGACTATCCCGACCTGGTGCGCAAGTATCTCGGCTCGGTGGTGAGCTACCGCGACAACTTCTTCGCGGCGCTCAACTCGGCTGTGTTCTCCGACGGCTCTTTCGTCTATATCCCGAAGGGTGTGCGTTGCCCGATGGAGCTGAGCACTTATTTCCGCATCAACGCCTCGGGCACGGGCCAGTTTGAGCGCACGCTTATCGTGGCCGACGACGACGCCTACGTGAGCTATCTCGAAGGCTGCACCGCCCCGATGCGCGACGAGAACCAGCTTCACGCCGCTATCGTGGAGATCATCACCGAGGAACGCGCCGAGGTGAAATACTCCACGGTGCAGAACTGGTATGCCGGCGACAAAGACGGCAACGGCGGCATCTACAACTTCGTAACCAAGCGCGGACTCTGCCGTGGCCACCGCTCGAAGATTTCGTGGACGCAGGTGGAGACCGGTTCGGCCATCACGTGGAAATACCCCTCGTGCGTGCTGCGTGGCGACGAGTCGGTAGGCGAGTTCTATTCCGTAGCCGTAACCAACAATTATCAGCAGGCCGACACGGGTACGAAGATGATACACATAGGCCGCAACTCCCGCTCCACAATCGTGAGCAAGGGTATCTCGGCCGGACACTCGCAGAACAGCTACCGCGGTCTGGTCCGCGTGGCCGCCAAAGCCGACGGCTGCCGCAACTACACGCAGTGCGACTCGCTGCTGATGGGCGACAAATGCGGTGCACACACGTTCCCCTATATCGACGTGCACAACGAGACCTCGACCGTAGAGCATGAGGCCACCACATCTAAAATCAACGAGGAGCAGCTCTTCTACTGCCGCCAGCGCGGCATACCGACCGAGGAGGCCGTGGCTCTCATCGTAAACGGATATGCCAAGGAGGTGATGAACAAGCTCCCGATGGAGTTTGCCGTCGAGGCGCAGAAGCTCCTCCAGATTACCCTCGAAGGCTCCGTAGGCTGACCAAAACTCTTAGAGTATGTTTGAATTTAACACGAATTGATTTGAACATACTTCTTCAATAAATTCTTTCTATCCCCCTGAAGGTCTTTTTTGGCTGATTTCGCCAAGCCTCATCGGTCACGATGCCCGCATCGCTCCCTCTTCGACTTGCGAAATCATCTCAAAAAATCCTCTTCAAGTGAATAGAAGTTAAACTCAAACATACTCTTATAACCACTTACCGACTTGATAGAAAGAATAGTAATTATAGACGGTGTAGACCCGCAGACCTTCTACGGGGTGAACAACGTCAACATAAGCCTCATCCGCAACCTCTTCCCGAAACTGCGCATGGCGGCCCGCGGAAACGTCATCAAGGTGATAGGCGAAGACTCGGAGACCGCCGAGTTCGAGCGCAAAATCAAGGAGATAGAGGCCTACGCCGTGAAATACAACAAACTGAGCGAAGACGTCATCATCGACATCGTGAAGGGTGAGGCTCCGCGCAGCGTGAGCTCCGACGGAGTGATTCTCTTCGGACAGACCGGGCGCCCCATTGCCCCGCGCAACGCCAACCAGGCCAAGATGGTGCGCTCATTCGCCGAAAACGACCTCACCTTCGCCCTCGGCCCGGCCGGAACGGGAAAAACGTATATCGCAATAGCCCTCGCCGTAGCCGCGCTCAAAAGCAAGGCCTGCAAGCGCGTGATCCTTTCGCGCCCGGCTGTGGAGGCCGGCGAGAAACTCGGTTTTCTGCCGGGCGACATGAAAGATAAGATCGACCCCTATCTGCGTCCGCTCTACGACGCGCTCGAAGACATGCTCCCGGCCATCAAGCTGAAGGAATACATGGAGAGCGACACCATCCAGATAGCCCCGCTCGCCTTCATGCGCGGCCGCACGCTCAACGACGCCGTGATTATCCTCGACGAGGCTCAAAACACCACGAAGCATCAGATGAAGATGTTTCTCACGCGCCTCGGCGTCAACGCCAAGATGATAGTAACGGGCGACGCCACGCAGATCGACTTGCCCCGAAGCGTGCAGAGCGGTCTGCTGCAGGCGCTCCGCATCCTCAAGGGGGTGAAGGGGATAGGGATGATTGAATACGGCAAGAAAGACATCGTGCGCCATCCGCTCGTGCAGCGAATCGTAGACGCATACGAAGACCGCGAGAAGAAAGTAGACGAGGAATTCGAGCAGCGCCTCGCCGACCGAGCCGACAACGCTGACTCAAAAAACAACTGACCGCAATGGCTAAAGTAGGAGATACAGTCCGCTACCTCAATGCAGTGGGAGGCGGAAAGATTACACGAATAGTCGACAAAATCGCTTATGTCGACGACAATGGCTTCGAGACCCCGATGCTCCTCAAGGAGCTGGTGGTGGTGATGCCCGCCGGCCACGAACCCTCAGGCTCGCGAGGCGCAAAACTGATGTTTGACCAGGCGGCCTTCGACAAGGGGCGCGAGCCCGAGCCGCAGCCGGCTGCGGCCGAACCCGTGCGCGAGGAGAAACCGCTCCCCCCGGCCGAGGAAACCGAGCGAGGCGAGAAGCTCAACATCTCGCTCGCTTTCGAACCGGCCGACATCAAACGCCTGTCTGCCACCACGTTCAACGCCGTGCTCGTCAACGACAGCAACTATCGCCTCTGCTTCACGCTGCTCAGGCGCGGAGCCGAAGAGAGGGGCTGGAGCGTGGTCTATGCCGGCGAGGTGGAGCCTCAGGAGCTCATCGACCTCCATAGCTTCACTCACGAGACACTCGGCTCAATTGAGCGCGTGGCCCTGCAGGCCATCGCCTTCAAGCCGTCGAAGCCGTTTTCGCTGAAGCCCCCGGTCAACGTCAGCCGCAAGGTAGACCTCACCAAGTTCCATAAGCTCCATTGCTTCCGTCCCGGCGCATACTTCGACACCCCTGTCATCGAGCTGCCCCTCGTGGCCGACGACATCCCGGTGAAAGGCGTAGCCCCCGACCAGGCCGAGATGGAGAAGGCTCTCGGCGCACGCCCCAAGGGGAAGACCGACCTCAGCGAACTCTCGAAAAAATACCGCGTGGACAGCGGACGCGACCGCAAGCGCCCCGCCGACCCCGCCGCCAACCCCAACAGGCTGCTGCCCCCCATCGAGGTAGACCTCCACATCGGCGAGCTCACCGACTCGCTCGCCGGGATGGACAACGCCGCCATGCTGCGCCTGCAGCTCGACACGGTGGAGAAGACCATGAAGGCCAACTCGCGACGCATCGGGCAGAAGATAATCTTCATACACGGCAAGGGAGAGGGTGTGCTCCGCGACGCTGTATGGAAGATGCTCAAACGCCAGTATCCCAAGGCAGAGCTTCAGGACGCCTCGTTTCAGGAATACGGCTTCGGAGCCACACTCGTAACCATCCACTGACCATGAAGATACCCGACAAATGGTGGAGCGCCCCGGCCGAGGGCGACAACGGCAAGACGGTGATCGTTACCGGCCTCGACGGCGTCGACGCCCTGCGCGAGAGCGGCAAATACATCTATCGCCTCGACGTGAGCTGGGACTACGACCCCCTCCCCTCCGGAATGCCCTCCGATGACGACGCCCGGCTCATGGAGCAGGCCACCGACTCGCTCATAGCTGCTTTCAAGAAAAACAAAGCTGCCGTGATGACAGGCATATACACCGGCGACGGCCGGCGCGACTGGATATTCTATTGCCTCAACCTCCGCGTATTCTCCGGCGTCTTCAACAAGGCCCTCGCCGACCTTCCGCAGATGCCGCTCAAGATTGAGGCCACGGAAGACCCCGAATGGGAGGAATACCTCACCATGCGCGAGAACACCTACATCGACCCCGATGCAGAATAAAGACCGCTGATTCTCACTTAACTAAATACTTTTCCCGACATGTTCAGATCTATTTTTACGCTTATGGCGGCGCTCCTGCTATGCCTGCCCGCAGTGCGCGCCCAGGTTACTTCCGAACCGTCTCCGCTGATGGAAGACTCGCAGGGAGTGGCTGTGTTTTTCCATGCCGATCAGGGCAACAAGGGGCTGGCCGGTCAGCCTGCCTCGGCTCAGATTTACGCCCACACCGGCGTGATAACCTCTACCTCGACATCCGACAGCGACTGGCAGTACGCTCCCCAGTGGGGCGACAATGCCGCCAAATACAAGCTGGAGTATGTCAGCCCGAATCTGTGGAAACTCAACATCGGCTCAATCCGCGAATACTATGGCATCACCGACCCCTCGGTAATAGTGAAGAAGCTCGCCTTCGTGTTCCGCACCGCCGACAACAAAAAGGAGGGTAAGGCCGAGGGCAACAAAGACATCTTCCTCAACGTATATCAGCCCGGCGCCCACATCGAGCTCTCATCCTCGGCCTCTTCGGCTTTCGTGCCCAAGGGTGAGGACGTTCAGTTCACCGCCAAGGCCACGGTGGCCGGCAAGATCGAGATTCTCGTCAACGGCAGCGCCGTGGCCTCGAAAGAGAATGCCACAGAGCTGACCTACACCGTATCGACGCAAGACGACGCATGGACGTGCAGCGCTCGCCTGACCGCCGGCGACGGCGCTACGGCCGAATCGGAAGCACTCTCCTTCCGTGCGCTCGTGCCCTCGCCTCAGGCAGCGTATCCCGGCGGCTCGCCCGTGATGGGCGCCGTGCGCGACGGCCGCTCGGTAGTGTTCTGCATCGCAGCCCCTCAGAAGCAGTCGGCCTACCTCATCTGCTCCGCCGACGGATATGAGATCGCCTCCGCGCGCCTCATGAACTATTGCGAGAATGGCGGACAGCGCTACTTCTGGACCCGTATGGACAACACTGACCCTGCGTCAGACCTCATCTATTATTACAACATCGACGGCCGCTATAACGTGGGCGACCCCTACGCACGCCTCGTGCTCGACCCCCAGAACGACCGATATATCGCTCCCGATGTCTTCCCCATGCTTCCGGCATACCCCTCCGACAAGGTGCGCGAAGTGGCTCTCGCAGTGCTCCCAGCCGCATCAAGCGAGTGGGCCGACGGCAATTTCAAATGGAATATGGCTGATTTCAAAGGAGCCGACCGCACAGACCTCCGCATCTATGAGCTGCTGCTGCGCGACTTCACCGGCACCGAAGGCGAAGCTCGCGGCAATGGCACAGTGCGTCAGGCCATCGACCGCATCCCCTACCTCAAGGAGCTCGGAGTCAACGCCGTGGAGCTGCTTCCCATCAACGAGTTCAACGGCAACATCTCGTGGGGCTACAATCCCAACTTCTACTTCGCGCCCGACAAGGCCTATGGCACCCCCGCCGACTACAAGGAGTTTATCGACAAATGCCACGAAGCCGGAATGGCTGTGATACTCGACATGGTGTTTAACCAGGCCGACTGGCAGCATCCCTGGTATCAGATGTATGAAACGGGACAAAATCCCTTCTTCAATGCAACCGCTCCCCACGCCTACAGCGTGCTCAACGACTGGAACCAGGGCAATCCTCTGGTGCAGAAGCAATGGGAAGACGTGCTGAAATACTGGCTTGAAGAGTATAACGTAGACGGCTTCCGATTCGACCTCGTGAAAGGTCTGGGCGACAACAGCTCGTATGCCAACGCCGGCGACGCCGCCACCAACGCCTTCAATCAGAGCCGTATCGACCGTATGCAGGCCCTGCAGAAGGTGGTAGACAGCGTGAAGCCCGGAGCATATTTCATCAACGAAAACCTCGCCACGGCTCCCGAAGAGAACGCCATGGCCGCTTTCGGACAGCTCAACTGGGCCAACATCAACGACCCCGGATGCCAGTATGCAATGGGATATTCGTCCAACTCCAACCTCAACCGCATGTATGCTCCCTCCGACAGCCGCACATGGGGATCGACCGTAAGCTATCTCGAAAGCCACGACGAGCAGCGCCTCGCCTACAAGCAGGCGCAATGGGGCGTGGCCGGTGTCAAAGGTAATCTCGAAACCTCGATGCTTCGTCTCGGCTCATGCGCCGCGCAGATGATACTCGCTCCCGGTTCGCACATGATATGGCAGTTCTCCGAAATGGGCAACGACCAGAACACGAAGAACAGCGACGGAGGAAACAACACCGACCCCAAGACCGTATGCTGGAGCCTTCTCGACCAGCCCGAACGGAAACATCTCGTTGACACCTACCGCAATCTGCACCGCATACGTGCCGGATTCCCCGAACTCTTCTCGCAGGCAGCCTCTTACGAAGCCAAATGCTCCGCCTCCGACTGGGCAAACGGCCGATACATGATCTCGCGCCACGGCGACATGGAACTCTACACCGTGCTCAATCCCAACGTAAGCGGCACCCTGGCGGTGAATGTCGACTTCACCCACAAAGACAATTCGCAATACAGCATTGTGATGCAGAGCTCGGGACAGAACGCCTCGTTCGACGCCGCCGCCGGCATAGTCAACGTTCCCGCCAACAGCTTCGTGGTGATTGGCAAAGGCGACTTCTCGGGCGTAGACACCTCCGACGCGGCCATCGGCTCAGCCGCTACCGTCTACGGCACCGACGGAGCCGTGGTGGTCATCTCCGACACCCCCGCCACCGTCTACTCCCTTTCGGGAGCCATCGTGGCCGCCGACACCGCCACCGGACGCCGCGAGCTGCCGGCCGCACCGGGCATCTACATCGTCCGCACCGCCGCCACCTCCACCAAAGTCCTCGTCAGATAACCCCTCCCATACCGAAATCCGAGAGCCTAAGTCCGCTCTTGGAGTTATATTGCAGAGAGGGCCGCGTCGGTGATGACGCGGCCCTCTTGCCTACACATTGTACGGATGAACGCAGTTATCTGAGAATCATCATTTTCTTTCCGTTGATGATGTATACGCCCGAGGGGAGTTCATTCACGTCGGTGCGGATGCGGATACCCTGCAGGTTGTAGACCACAGTGGCCTTCTCTGCGGAGTCGTCGATGCCGGCCACTCCGTTGATGCCGGTGTCTTCTACGGGCATCACGTCCGAAACCAGCGACCTGCGGCTACCGTTGAGCGCCGTCAGGCTGTAAGCGTATCTGCGGGTGGCGTCGAGTCCGGTAACGCGATAGTGGCAGTTGCCCGACCAGTTGGTGCCGAAGGCGTTGCCCGAGGCGGGACCGACCTCTACCGTATTGTCGGGGGTGAAGCGGTCATACACGTAATGAAGCGTGATATCGTCCATAAGCACGTAGCCGCCGATTACGCCCTCTTCGCGCGTAAGCACAAACCTCACGCTGTCGGCAGCGGCCACCTCAACAGTCTCGTTGATGGCGCGCTTGCGGTCGGCGACGTGCTTCCACACCTCTTTCCATTCACCTCCCTCGCAGCTCTCGGCCGTGAGGATGAGACCGCCTTTGGTGGGCATGAACCAGAAATCCACCTTGTCGAGGGTCTCGCCGGGCATGGCCACGGTGAGGGTGGCATTGTCGTCGCGCAGACGGATAGAGGGAGCTGCCACGCCGAAATCCTCCTCGTTGCGTCCCTGGCGTGCGGTAAGCGTCCACCCCTCGGGGAGGTTCTGCACGCTGGTCGAGAAGTTGTCGAAGCCGTGGGTGAACTCGCCCTCGCCGTCGTGGGTGCTGACATAGATGTCGATGGCATAGTCCGTAGCCTCGGGCATACCCGTCCAGCGGGCTATGAACTCGGTGTCTTTCACGTCGGCCGCGGGAAGCACCACGGGCTTCTTCTCCTCAATCTGGAGCGGGAGCGTCGAGAAGTTCACCTTCACCTTTTCCGAGACGAGGGTGCCGAGGCGGGCCGAGACCGTTACGGTATAGTCGGTCTCGGGTTCGAGATTGCCGACTGTGAGCGTACCGCCCTCGGTGATTACGTCGTCAAACACCTCTTCGCCTCCTTTCGATACGGTTACGTCCACCTGCTCGGCCGGACCGCTGACCTCGACGGTAATGGCGGCCGACGTTCCCATTATGGAACCGACCTCCACCTTCGGCTCGGAGAGTCTGTAGCCTGAATTGCTGAGAAGGAAACGGCAGTCGCCCCCCTCGTCTTCCTCCACCCAGTCGAATCCGAATACCGAGCTTGTGTCCCACGCCTGGAAGTTATACGACGTGATTCCCTTCGAGCCGGGGAAAGGGTCGCTGGGCGAGCCTGCCGTCGAATAGATACCCGACGACTCCACGATGTCTACCATCTGGTGGCCCTGGTCGTTGTTGACTTTGTTCTGATCCCATTTCACCTGGTCTTCCTCGATGTGCCACACCACGATGCCGTGGCCGGGGATATACTTGTCCCACCCCTTCTGCTGGCGGTTCTCGATGAGGAAATACTCCCTGTCGTTGGCTTTCACCGTCACGCGGTAGGCCTCGCCCGAGTCGATGTAGGGTTTCATCGAGATCATCTCCGGCAGCTTGGTTCCGAGCTCCTTCGGATCCGTCCATCCGAGCGAATAGCGCTCGAAAGCCGAGAAAGTGGGGGGAGTGTTCTGATTGTTGTTGTAAGAGCCCTGCGACATCACGTCCCACTCGCCCACATTGTTCGGGGGATTGCCCAGGCTGCTGGCGGTGTTGTAGTGGTCGGCGAAACCGAGCACGTGGCCGAACTCATGCACGAAAGTGCCGATGCCGACCGGATGGTTGGTCTGTCCGTTCACCTGCTGCGAGACAGTATAGCGGTTGAACACCACTCCGTCCATCTCAAATTCGGCGTGTCTGTACTGCAACTCGTAGCTGTGGGGCCAGATGGCGTCGGAGACGCTGGAGTCGGCCTGTCCGTAGCCGGCGTAGAGGCAATAGACGTTGTCGACCTTGCCGTCGCCGTCGGTGTCGAAGTCCTTGAAGTTGACGTCGTATTTCTCCTTCACGAGACGTGCGGCCTCCTCGATCATCCTGTAGGTCAGGTCAGAGCCGTGGTTGCCGGCATAGTCGGCGTAGTTGCCTTCGAGCGTTACGGGGCCGAAGACGCGGAACTGCGGGTCGTATTTTCCGCACGAGCCCTGATAGTAGAAGTCGTGGGCCGAGCCGGTGCCTCCGAAGTCGGAGAAACCTTCCTGATGGAAGAAGCGCTCATAATAGGCCATGGGATCGGGCATATCGGGGCAGTCGGAGAATTTCCTGTTGGCAAACTCCACGAGGAAGACGAGCACATCGTGCTTACCGAGGGTGGGCACGTCGCTTATGCGCACTATCTTCTGCGGGCCGGCGGCCGGGGCCTTGCGTGCGGCCGAGAGAGCCGAGGCTTCGGCGCGTGCCTGAGCCCAGTCGCCCTCAAACTTTCGCATCACGGCCTCACGGTCGATCGACGCGAGCAGCCCCTTCTCCGCTACGCCGCGCGCCTCGGGGTCGGCCGCGGCCACGCCGGTGGCTCTCAACGCCTCCCCTTTCAGCTCGGCATACTCGTAGTTTCGCGTGGCGGCGTTGAATATCAGCGGATAGCCGTCGGAGGTAAGGGTGATGCTGCCGTATTCGTCGCCCACACGACGGATTGACAGCTCCTTGCCGTCGGCCTGCCGCGCGCTCATCAGTCCGGGAAAGGCGGGCACGGCCGAGGCCGCGAACGCCCCCAGCGCCAGCAGGGCGGACGCAAGTCGGATTCTTGATTTATCCATAGTCAGTGGTATCGTTGTTATTTGGTTGTTTTCACTATTTTACGCACTGAGCCGTCGGTGTATCTCACGATGTTGACACCCTCGGCCGGCTCATCGAGGCGCACTCCCGAAAGGGTATATATGGCGGCTATCTCCGCTTCCTCGCCTACCGTCCCCTCTACTCCGGAGTCGTCGATTTTGTCGCTGCCCACGAGTGGGAGTTTCTCGGCATTGTAGACGCCGCAGTTGTTGGGGTCGTCGCCGTCGCGGTTCGACACGAAGGCCACCACCTCCATATTGTCGACGTTCCACGCCTCATCAATCTTCGCGGAGTAGGTTGCCAGCGTGGTATCGTCGGAACTGAGCTCCACCGGGTCGCCGAGCACTTCGGTCATGAACATACGGTTGGCGTGTTCGTGCACATAGTCGTTGAAGTTGGGCGACTGGAAGGCCACCATTCCGCTTTCGAGCAGATAGACGCTCACCGACGGATTGGCGCCGACGGCCATCCCCTCCACCTGCCTCACCGCTACCTGCACTGTGAGTCTGCGCGTCGAGGCGTCGTAGTTGCGCTTCAGGTCGAGGGCCACCTCGGCGGGACTGTCGAGACGGGCGAGAATCCTGGGGCGCATATAGTCGTCGATCTGGCTCACCGGGCCGGGATTGCCGGGAGCGGGCTGGCGGTCGAACATCACCGCCGGAGCGAAGGTAGTGCTGCTGTTGTAGAAGCAATGGAGAAGCGTGCTGCCGGCCACGGTGAAAATGTCGGGAGAGAAACCCGTATGGTGGGCCACCATCACCACTCTGTCGAGCCCCTTCACTGCTTTGTCGAGAATCTCCTTGCCGGTCGGGCAGTTGACGCATCCCTGACTCGTGAACTCCTCGATGAGCACCTTGCGTTCCACCACCTCGCCTATCACGCGCACCTCGGCCTTCGCCTCGTCGTTGAAGGCGTATTCGTCGGCCTTGCCGTCTACCGAGACTATCCTCAGTTTAGCGTCGTAGTTGCCGGTGCGGCCCATTCCCTTCATCTCGAGCGAATACTCGCCTACCTCGCCGGGGAGCACGTCGGCCACCTGCGCGTCGCCTTCCATGGTGCCTTCGCCCATGTCGACCGAGAGACGCACTTTCGAGAGAATACGGTTAGTATTGTTGCGGATATTTCCTTTCAATGTAAAGGGGGTGTCGAGCCCTACGGTACGGCCGGTGGCCGAGATGAGGGCGGCGTCGGTCTTAGTATAGCTCCCGCCGTCGATGAGGAGCTGGAGGCAGAGGGGGTCGGTGCCCCCTTCGGTGAGGTCTTTCCACGCCATCCCTTCAAGAGCCATGCAGGCGCCTGACGAAGTATAGTCCCCTGCCGCCGACACACCCGGACGCACGCCGGTATTCACCTCATAACCCACCACCACGTCGGAGGCAGGATATTCAAGCGTCTTCGGAAAAATGATGTCGCTCCATCCCTCATAGAGCGAGCCGGTCTGAAATGAATAGATGTCGGATCCGTCGACCCGACTGCGTATAAATATCTTCACGCCCTTGCTTGCGTCGGCGGCAAGGCCGATACGCACGCCTGTTATCGTCGAACCCTGATACATTGGGAAGTCTGAGGCCGGGAGGCGTATGGCCACGGCGTTGGCGCCTGACAGCGAACCGCCGACCATGCTTCCGTCGCAGTATCCGAGCGAGACATCGTCGGCAAAGGCATAAGCACAAAAAAGCTGTGATAACAGAAGGGGATAGTATATTTTTTTCATTTTACGTCTTTTAAATTTTTGATTTTGAAAAGGGAGGCTCCGGCCGGGGCCGAAGCCTCCCTACCTTTCACTTACAATTTAACATCACTAAGTCAAAGCATGAACTTGAATGTGCGGGTCTTGCCTTCGCAGCTGATGCGGAAGAGACATACGCCTGTCGCCGAGTCGACCTCCACCACATTCTCGCCTGCCGCGAGCTGAGCGGAGAGCAGGGCGATGCCTGCAGTGTCGGCCACGTTGAGGGTAGCTTCGGCGGGCACGGTGATCATGAATCTTCCGTCGGCGATGCGCTTCACGCTGATGCCGTCGACAGCTATTTCGTCAACCTCGCTCACGCGGCCGTTGCCGTCGATTCCATAGTTGCAGAAAGCGGGTTCGGAATTGCCCGAGGCATAGACTGCCTTCACGGCCCAGGTGTAGACGCCGGAGCCTCCGAGGTTGCTCCAGTCGGTATCCTTGAGGGTGGTCTCCGAAACCGGCTCCTGAGTGAGCAGCGTCCAGTTGGCCTCGTTGCCCTTGTCGGCTACCGGCAGACGGTAGACGAGATACCCCTTCACGGGATACTCCACAGCCGTCAGACGGGGATGCTCCGCACTCTTGGCGGCGCGGTCGGCGCGCGAGAATGAGATTTCGGCCTTGGCCGGAGTCTCGATTACGCTCTGTGCCTCAGCAAGGGCGGGAGCCTTCTCGCCGGTCTTGTAGTAGAGGTTCTGGCAGAAGGTGTGGATAAGGTTGTTGTAGTTGAAGCCTGCCTGAACCGAGCTGAGCGTCTGCCAGCCCTGGCCGAAGTTGGCCCAGTCGCCGTGCGTCGGCACGAGGGGACCGTTGTCGATGCCGAGGGCGTTGCCCTGGCCGTGGAACTCATAACCCACGAGGAGGGTTTCCTCGCCTGTTACGCGGTAGGGAGTGTCGAACTCCACTTCGTTCCACTTGTTGAGCACCACACCGGAAGCATCGCCGGTGGCCACCTCGTCGACACTCATGTCGGCGTTGATGCGCCATACCTTGGCCACCCAGCGCGAGCTCTGGCTCACGGGGTTGCTCGAGCTCTGCGTGGGGAAGAACGAAATCTTCGTGATGTCGAGCTCCTTCATTCCCTTGGCCTCCTGGTCTTCGGGGGTGTAGAGCTGAGCCACGGCGCAGAAGCCTGTCGAGGTTCCGAATCCGCCGTAGGGGTTGTTGTTGTCCCAGTAGGTCCAGCCTTCCTGCGGAGCGTAGGCTCCGGGCTTGCGCCACTGCACGTCGACGCTCTTGTTGTCGGCGGTCGGGAACACCTCCACGAATCCGGGAGCGGCCTTCACCTCCTTCAGCTCATAGCTGAGGTTGCTTTCAGCCTCGGTTACGTCGAGACGCTCGCTGATGTCCTCATAGCCGGGGAGAGTGATCCTGACTGTATAACCCTTACCCTTGGCCACTTCGGGAATCTCTACATGGCCGGCGGCGTTGACCTCGGCATGGTGGAGCACCTTGCTGCCTTTCAGGATAGTGAACATCGCGCCTTCGGCCGAGCGACCGTTGTTGACGGTGATGTCGGCGTTGACGAGCGACACCTTGCCCTTGCCCATCACTTTCGAGAGGGCTGCCTTCGATGCCACGTCGCCGTAGAACACGGCCTTGACGGCATACTGCCAGTCGGCGTCGGCAAGCGACTTCCATGCGGCGTCGGTGTAGGTCTCGCCTTCCAGAGGCTGAGCCGTTACCTTGGTCCACTTCGACTCGTCGTCGGCGTCGGCGGCTGCCAGACGGTAGATGTCGAACTTCACATCCTGCTTCACGAGCTGCTGCGGATCGGGAGTGTCGGTGATGTGCATCGACACCATCACGTTGCCCGAAGCTGTGGAGGGAGTCCATTCATACTTCCACGTCTTCTGGTTGAGCATATAGAAGAGGCTGCCGTTGTTGTTCACGTCGGCCGGACCCTCGTCGATGGCGAAGGGAGCAGTGTCGGAGGTGGAAGTGGCGCCGTATCCGTAGTAGTAGGTGCTTTCGGGATTGATCTTAATCGGCTCGTCGAGCTTCACGGTAATCCAGCTGCCTACCTCATAGTCGCTGACGGTGTAGTCCATGCGGACGAGCTCAAACTGCTGGTCGAGCTTGTTGCCTTCCCACACGAGGGGCGAGTACGTGAGCGCGGCATTGGCATAGAACGAGATGGCGTCGATGTAGAAGTCGTCGTAGGTATAGTTCTTGCGCATCTCGGGAGTGGAGCGCTGGCCTGTGATGAACTCCTGGCCCACGCCGAGCTGATAGGCGCTGCCGAAGTTGGGGTTGCCCACGGTGAGTTCAGCGGTTACGGCCGAAGTCGGAGCCTCCCATGCGAGGCGTGCCTCCTTGATGTAGTCCACAGCCTCGAAGTCGGCCGGAGCGGGCGATGCGAAGCGGAGCGCCACGTCGGCGGTGCTTTCCCTGGCGTCGACCTTCACCTGCGATATGCTGTTCTCGAAGAAAGGCTTGAGAACGATGAGTGTATAGTCGGCGAAGCGCACATTCTCGAATACCACGCTCTTCTTGCCGGCCTCTACGGTCTTGGTAACGCTCTTACCGTCGCCCAGGAGGCTGATTTCAGCACCCTCGGCGTTGCCGTAGTCGGGCGATACGTTGACTGTCAGGGTCGAATAGCGTCCCTTGTCGACGCCGTCGGAGAAGGTGGCCTTTGAAGTTACTCCGTCGCCCCATGCATACCGGTTGCCGTAGAAGGATGTAACGGCGAAGCGGTAGGGCTTCTGCTCGGCGTCTTTCCACGTCTCGTCGATGTAGCTGAGGCCGGTTACAGGCTCGGAGTTGAGCTTGGTCCACTGGGAGGTGTAGCCGTTCTCCTGTCCGGGGTTGACGCGATATACGTTGTAGCCCTTCACGAGGCTGCTTGCGGGCGCGGAGGCTACGGGAGCCTGGGCCACGGGAGCGTCGAGCATCTCGATGCCGAGGCCTGAGAGGCCGGCGGAGGCGGGCTTTTCAGCCTTGGCCATCCCGGCCACGTCCTCAATGGAGATTATGTCGCCGAGGCGCGCCACCTTGGAGGGCGCGTCGGTCGGGAGCCAAGGTATGGCGGCGGTGTTGCGGTAGTTGCCGAATGTGGCGCGGATGCTCCAGTTGTAGTTCATCTGGCCCGGGAGCAGCTCGTGGGCCGACGTCCAGGCGTTGGCGTCGGGGTTGAACATGCAGTCGCCGCCCTCTACGGCCGGACCTGCGTCGAAGCCGATGGGATAAGCACCCGAAAGGGGCTCGACCATATAGCCCACGATGAGGCTCTTGGTCGGGTCGACCTTGTAAGGCTCGCTGAGTTCAAACTCGCTCCATGCGCTGAATGTGGAGGGATTCACCTCCTGCTTGTAGACGAGGGCCTCGTTGCCGGTCTCACCCTGCCATACGGCAATCGAGAACTTGGAACGGGCCACAGGCACGAAGCTGATTGACTGCACATAGTAGTCGCCGTTAACTTCGAGCTGCTTCATCTCTTCTACGGAGTAGCGGTGGCCTACGCGCATGTCCTGCGCGCCGCCGAGCTTGCCTATCGAGGCATCGGCGCTCTTGGTGGCGGTGATGTTGTCGATGGGGGCTGTCCACGTGATTTCTGCGGTCTCACCCTTGTCGACGGCCGTTACGCTGTAAGGAGCGGCCGTAAACGGTTTCATCGAGACGTTCATCACGTAGGGGTTGTCGGCCGTGCCGCGGAACTGGGTTCCGCCATAATTCACGGTCTGATAACCTTCGGCTACGATAGTAACAACAGGGTAAGCCTTATAGGCATACACGCCGTCGATGACGTATTTACCCTCGGCGTCGGTGGTGGTGGTAAACTCGTTGTCGCCTGCGATGTGGATTTCGGCTCCGACCACGGGGGTCTTGCCGTCGGTGGCGCTGGTAACGGTGCCGTTCACCTGAATCTTCTCAAGTTTCTTGAGGGTGAGGTCCATGGTTGCAGGCTCGCCGGCCTTGATGAATCCGTTGGCGTTGCCGTCGGCATATTCCTTCATCGAGCCCTTGATTGCGGCATAGCCTGCGGGGAAGTAGGGAAGAGTGTACTTACCCTCCTTGTCGGAGACAGTCTTGAGGTTTTTGTCGTTGTATCCGCTTCCGCTCACGGTAACGCCTTCGAGGGGGTTGCCGTCGGCATCCCTGACGGTGCCGCTGATGGAGGTGGTGTTGGTGTGGTCGATGTAGAAGATAGCGTTAGGCACGCTGGAATAGAAGTTGCCGTATTCCTGCGTGGGCTCGGAGCCTGCGGGGAGTGCGAATCCTCCGGGGAGTGCGCGGGTGGAGCCGAGTCCGTATTCCGACACGAGCGACATCATGCCGTAGCCGTTGTTGATCATCATGTCGAAGTTGTAGTCGCCTATGAGAAGCACGCAGAGGTTGCCTCCGGCATACTGGAATCCCTTGTCGAACGGGATGTTGAGTTCGTAGGCTCCGCGATTAAGGTTGACCTTGCCCTCGAACACCTTGGTCATCATGTTGGAGGGAATCCATCCGGAGAAGAGGTCGTTCTTGTCGGTGTTGCAGAGGTAGAGGCGCACGGGGACGTCTATGAAGTCCTGGGCCTGGCCGAAGCGCACCTTGAACGAGAGCGACTTGATGGTTCCGGCGATGTTGCCGAAGTCCTCGCCACGGTAGATCGACTCGCTGTAGAGGTTGCCGTAGTAGTGGAAGGGAATCTCGGCCGAGGCGTCGGTTGAGGTTCCGATGGTGATGGCGCGGAGACCGGGGTTCTGCACCGTGAGCGTCTCGGGGAGAGTAGTGTTGTCGGCCTCGCATTTGTCGCCTGCCATCACCACGCGTCCGCGTATCGACATCTGTCCGAGCACGGAGGGAACGGTCCACTTGATGTTGGCCGTGCCGGAGGCGCCGGCGGCAAGGGGACGGGAGACGGTCTGCTCGCCGAGCACGTTGTCGGAGGCATCGATGAGCTGCACCTTGAACGACGAGGTGCGTCCCGTGCCGGTGTTCTTGTAGGTAACGCCGGTGATGAGCTCATCGCCGGGCGAGGGAGCGGTGTTGCTGTTTCTGACGGCGGTAGCCTCGATGTTGGAGTCGAACACCTCTTCGATGCGGAAGTTGTCGAACCAGATATAGTTGGTCGCGTCGTGTATCCACCACGAGAAATAGAACGTGCCGCTTTCCTGGGCGGTGAAGTCAAGCTCGTCGGTTGAGTAAGGATCGGCGACCACGTCGGTGTATGTGGCGATGTTCACCTTCTGGTCCTTGCGGGTCTTGTCCTTGCCGTAAGAGATATTGAGGCTGAAGCCGGCGTAGGGGTTGGAGCGTACATCATACGATGCGCGGTATTTCTTACCTTTCTCGAGGCGTACCGGCGGGGAATAGATGCTTTCGTCCCATTCGAGGTTGACGTCAATCATTCGCGAGCCGATGGCAGCCGCGCTGTTGTTGCCGTTGGAATGACTGATATAAAATGTCTTTCCGTCGCCGTTGTTGTCGACTACGGTCCAGGCGGAATAGGTGGCTTTGTCTTCCCAGCCCTCACGGAGCGGAAGAGTGGCCGAAGCGCCTGTCAGGATACCCTTGCTCTCGGCGGTGCCGCCGGTGCCGGCGTCGGTGATGGTAGTGATCTGATATACGTAGTTGCCGTATTCCTGAAGATCCTCGTCTTCATACACGAGTTCTTTCTGGCCGGCGGCGAGAATCTTGTGGCCGGGCTGGCGCACCACGCGGTATCTGATTCCGGCGGGGTCGTACCATCCGCCGCGCACGCCGAACTGAGGCTGCTCCCAGTCGAGGGTGATGATTCCGGCTTCGGAATCATAGTCCACCGAGAGGTTTTCGGGAGCGCCCGCCATGTCGATGCCGACAAATGTCTTCACCGTGGCAGCGTCGCTATCGCCGGTGGTATTGGATATCACCACGCTGTAGGTATGCTCGCCTGCGGTCGGAGCCGGATCGGTCCAGCTCATCTTCACGCCGGGCTTCACGCCCGTGTCGATAGTGGCGGCGAGGGTGCCGTCTTTGTAGATTTTTACGTCTCTGAGCACATTGAGCTTCTCGCCCTGCTTGCTGAGCGAGGGGTTGGTCCATTCGAGACCCATCGACACCTCGCCATTCTTGCCGGGCACCTGACGGAGGTCGCCGGCAGCCTCGGGCACGGCGTTGTTGCTGAGCATCTCCAGGCGGAAGTTGTCGATATAAAGTTCATATCTCAGGGCGGTGCCGTTGTTGCGGTAAGGGGTTACGTCGTGGAAAGCGATGAAGTAGGTGCCGGCGGCCGGAACCTCAAACTCCGCTTTCTTCGCGCCCCATTCCTGCCCCACATAGTCCATGAGGAGCTTCTTGCCGTTCTCGGGGTCGGTGGTTGAGGTTACGAGATAGACGTGCATGTCGGAGTCGAACCAGTTTTTGAGGTCGAACGACACCTGATACGTGATGCCCGGCTGAAAGGAGAATCCGGGAGAGATCAGCCAGTTGTCGCAGCCCGACTCGTCGCGCACGTTGCGCTGGCTGAGATTAGCGTTCTGGTCATACTGGTTCCAGATCCATTTGATCTGCGAATTGTTGTTGATCTGAGTCCACCCGTCGAGACTCTCCGCTGTAGAGAAGTCTTCGAAGAACGGAAGCTCGGCGGCCGCCCGGCGGGGCGGCTCTGCGCCTGTCTGCCCGGCCTCCGGAGCCGACAGGCCCGGAAGCCCGCCGTGGAGCGCCGACAGCGACAGCACGCAGCAGCATGCGGCCGCAAGGGCAATCAGCTTGGAATTTTTCTTCATTGCAATTATAGGTTAGTTTAACAATATGGTTTTTGTCTCTGATGTCAATCCATGGAAGCGGGCGCCGTCGGGCCCTGCGTTTCCGTTTGCGGCTCAAAGTTATCTCCAATATCATTGCATCGCAAGGATAAGCGACTCCTATATTTAATATTTCAAGAAATATAAATCGTTAGTCGCTGACTTTAATTACTTTTGCATCGGATTTCAAGAAAATTAAACCGACCCCGACATGCGTAGGATATTCTCAACCATAACGGCCTTGATGGCCTTGCTGCTGCCTGCGGTCCATGCCTCGGCGGCCTTCTCGGCCGACGACCGCTACATCGTACGCGCCCGGCAGGCCGAGAAGGAAAACGACCCCGCCATGGCCATAAGCATGTATTCGCGCCTGCTGGCCGAATATAAGCCGGGAGCGCCCAAAGAGGAGCAGCGGCAGTATGCCGACATATTCATGCAGGCCTCGCTCCTCAGCCGGGCGTGCAGCCGATTCCTCGAAAGCCTCGAGTTCGCCTCCCTGGGACTGCAGGCAGCCAACAACGCCGGCGACCGGGAGCTGACCATGAAGTTTCTCGGCAACATCGGAAACCTCCACGCCATATTCGACGACTTCGACCGCGCCATATCCTACTACAGGCGGGGTTACCGGATATCTCTCGAAAAGAAGCTGGCGAAATCGCAGTATCAGTTTCTGATGAGCCTCTCTAACGCATACCTCGCCACCGGCAACATCATCGCCGCCCGAGAGTGCTTCCAGAAAATGCAGCTAATCGACTACCGCGACATAAACATGTCGAAATTCTACAACGACTACCTGCAGGGAAACCTCGCGGCTGCATCGGGCGAACACGACCTCTCGCGTTTCTTCCACAAAAAGGCGCTCGCGACGGCCATTGCCGACTCGCTGCCGGCCGAGACCCTAATCAACGAGAACTGGGAAATCGGAAAGTCGTTTCTCCACACATCGAAGCCCGACTCCGCCGGGCATTACTTCGACATAGCGCTCGAAATAGCCCTGAAAAACGACCAGAACGGTCAGCTCCCGAAAATCTACAAGTCGATGGCAAGCCTGGCCGAAATGAACGGCGACAGCGCCGCCTACACCAAATACCGCCGGCTGGAGCAGGAGATAGTGGACAACGTATTCAATCCCATAGGCTACAACTCGAAGCGCAACCAGCTGCTCGAATACGAGGAGATGGTGAAAGACGACACCATCGAGGGGCTCAACAAGAAGGTGTGGATACAATGGACGCTGATCGGATGCGGAAGCGTGATACTGCTGATTGTATGCGTGTTCTACATAATACTGATGCGCCGCAACAAGGAACTCCGGTTCGCCAACAACAAGCTCATCGACAAGAACCGCGAACTTATCAACGCCGAAGAGAAAAACCGCGAGCTGATGGACATAAGGCTGGCCCAGTATGAAAACTTAAACGAAGACGAAACAGCGGCCGGCTCCGCACCGGCGGCCGACAACGACACGGATGTGAACGAAAACAAAACCAATACCGAGCCGCAAGGCAAGACCAGATCAGACGAACAGACTAAGTCGCAGTATCTCAGCGACGAACATATCGAGATTCTCCTGAGCAGAATACGCAAGGTGCTCAAAGACGAAAACTTTATATTCAACCCGGATTTCAGCCTCAACATGCTCGCCCAGCAGGTGAAATCCAACACGAAGTATGTGTCGTGGGTCATCAACGAGACCTACAGCAAGAACTTCAAGACGCTGCTCAACGAGCTGCGAATACAGGAAGCCTCGAAGCGACTCGACAACTTCAAGGACTACGGCAACATGACCATACAGGCCATCTCGGAAGACCTCGGCTACAAGACCTCGGCCAGCTTCATCCAGGCCTTCAAGAAGATTGTGGGCATGACGCCGTCGGTCTACCAGAAGCTCTCGCAGGCCAAGAGCGAGGGAGCCGACGGCGCGGGAGCCGCCGACCAGCAGTAAGGGTCCTATATTTCAAGGAACGTGCTCCGGCACGTTCCTTCTATTAACATTAAGACCCCGTTACCCAATATTTGTTAACGGGGTCTAATTGTGAGATGCCCGGTAAAATACAGCGCATTATTTGGCGTTATGGGTTTAATTGGCTATCTTTACAGCCTATTTGACAACAGCATAAAGACTGAATAGCGACCCAACATCGCAATCATAATAATCAGCATGAATTTTACCAAACTGTTGCCGATTGCGCTCCTTACCGCAGTCTCACTTAACGCAGCAACCGTCGACGGACCCCGGAAAGTGAACTTTCACAACGTAACGGGAAACCCCGACAAAGTCTCACCCGTCAGACTCAGCAAAACCATCAACCCTGCGCTCAAAGCCGCAGCAAGCCCGCTCGAGGAATCGTTCGAGCGTGAAGACAAGACCTTCCCCGAAGGATGGTCGCTCAACCTCACCAACGGCAACGACTGGATGATCTATATTCGGCCTGGCCACCTCCGACGGCTACTACGCCGCCATGGGTACCTGTCTGGCCGACAACTCAGGCAAACCACAGCTCCACGAGGCGTCGTGGCTCATCTCGCCCGAGTTCACACCCGTGGCCGGCAATCAGCTGATGTTCGACCTCTATTCGACGTCCGCTCGCTCTACGTATGGACCACTTCGGGCGCCGACAAGACCGTCAACGAGGAAGACGGCCTCATCCTCAGCCGCATCAACGCCGAGAACATGAAGGTCTGCATCTCAGTGGAGGGCGGCGAATGGATCGTGCTCAAAGACCTCTGGGATGAATACGGCAAACTCGGCTACTGGACTATCAACGACGACTATGCGACCCCCGAGTTCCGTCCCTTCTCGTTCTCCCTCGACGAATACGCCGGCAAGAAGGTGAAAATCGGCTTCTGCCACTCATATCTCGACGCCAGAGGCGGACACGGAATGTTTCTCGACGCGGTGAAGGTAGGCCTTCCCCCGGTGAAAGCCAAATATTCGCTCCCCTCCGGCACCCTCTTCTGGGGCATGAGCAACGACATGCAGGCCATAGGCGGATGGGCACACCTCCCCTACTACACCGACCTTTCGGTAAACTTCCGTCCCGACTACACCGACAACCCTGAGGCAAGATACTCCCTCTTCACTTTCCCGACGCTCAACGCAAGCCTCCCCAATGGCTCGACCGGCTCCTACACCTACGGCGTTGGCGTGGTGCTCGCAGGCATCGACACCAACCTCCCCACCCGCGACGACGACGTGATGAAGTTCGGTCTCTCAACCTTCGACCAGAACGACGACGTGCAGCTCTATAACGCCTACGGCAAGGTAACGGTAGTGAAAGCCAACAGATGACATCTCCCGGAAACCACCGGGTTCAAAAAAAGCGACACCGATTGTTGGTGTCGCTTTCTTTTTTATGACGTCTGCTGCCGCAGGCGGGCAAGCGAAGCGTTATTTCTTCATGGTGAAATGGCGCGAGGCGAGACGGTAGCCGTCGCAGAACACCTCCACCGTGTAGTCGCCGGGCGTAAGCGTGGTGTTCACGTCCCAGTAGACCGAAACGGCAAGCTCTTCGTTGGCATACTCCATCGAGCGCTTGGCCGTCGACGAGAGCGTGGCGCCGTCGAAGCCGAACGAGGGGCCTCCGCCGAGCATCGTGCCCTCGGGCGAAATGATGCGCACGTAAAAGTCTTTCATGCCCGGAGCCGCCGTATTGTTGGGCGAAACGGTGAAGCTCACGCCGAGCTGACGCGCTTTGGTTATGTTCTTCTCGTTCTTACCCTTCTTGTTGTAGGCACGGAGAGTAACGCCGGTGATATTCAGTTTCTTGGCCAGCTTCACAGTCTGAGTGAGCTGCGCGTTGCTTGCCGAGGTCTCGCTCACCTGCGACGCAAGCTGCTGGTTGCGTTCCTGCACCTGCTGGATCTCCTGCTTCAGTCCCTCGTTCTCCTCGCCCAGGCGCTGAATCTCGGCAAGATAGTGCTTCACGATTCCCTTGAGCGTGGCTATCTCCCCTTCGAGCTGCTTGATGCGCGCGCGGTTCTGGTTGTTGCTCCGCTTCTCGGCGTTGAGTTCCTTGAGCAGGCCCTCCACCTTCATGCGTGCCTGGTTGTACTGCTGCACGAGGCTGTCGTTCTTGAGGTAGACCTGCTGGTCCTCATACTGCGAGAACTCCGCGTTGAGCTGGTTGAACTCGTTTGAGAGCTGCAGCTGGTCGTTGACCAGACGGAGCGAGTCGGCACGGGCTTCCGCCTCATTGATCTCGTGGGTGCGGCTTGAATTGCTTGCAATCAGCACTATAATCAGCGCTATGAGGCACACCAGCACCCCTATGCCGCCAAACAGGATTATCTTCTGATTCTTTTGCATATTCCTTGTATTTAATGCTTTGTATTATTTCAATATATAGATTATATCGGCGAAAGCCTCATACTGTCTTCCGCCCGACATAAATACTGTTCTCATACCCTTCAGCTTCGTCGAATCGAAGCCGTCGACAAAACTCTTTATCTCCGGCCTCAGCAGATCGACATTCCTCTTGAGTTTCCACGATGACGAGAGATCTTCTCTGTCAATCAAGATGATGAAGATTCTGTTTTCAGCTCCAAAGCGCATGCTTCCCTGATGCTCATATAGCCATTTTATCAATTCCGCTTTATTATTCAGGGCATAATCGACAATTTTACGCTCGTTGTCAGAGACCATATTCAGCGCCTCCACAGCTATCTCGCTGCCGTTGTCGCAGAGGCGTCTGGAAAGCACGTCTTTAAGTTCTTCCTTAGACCTGTCTTCGTCAAACACTATGCTCAGCCTGCGAGCAGCTTTCTTCAATATCGACAGAGAAGATTTGAATCCGAAGTCTTTGCGCTTCCTCTCCCTGAACTCATTGGGCAGAAAGGTAACCTTAAGGTCGAACGGCACCTGCTTGATGAAGAAGTCGACGCTTTTCACCTTTCCGAGAGCCGGAAGCACGCCGTCGTTCTCAATAAACAGCTGCTCTATCAGACGGGATGTCCAATGGTTGTACCAGCTGCTGAGCACATAATTGTGGACGGCAGTGTCTATTTCAGCACGAAATTTACTTTTGAGCTGATTCAGGTCCCTTATAGGCTTCACATAGCGGCTCACAAGGAAACGGTCGAGCGAATTGTCAGCGTCGCCGCCCCATTTGTACGTTTCTATCTGATAGAGCTGATCAATCAACCTGTCTTTGTCGGCAATATCAGGGAGTTTTCCCGACGCATGTCTGATGAATCCGTCGAGAAGCCGATGAGAACCGGCCACATTCTTCTTCATCAACTCATACAATTCCCTGAACCTGTCTTCCTGCTTACTTCCGGAAAAAGAATAACCTTCATGTTCAGAATACATCTCAAGAAGATCTCTTCTCACTATAGTTCTGATCTTAAGCCAAAGCAAGGCTTCGGGTGATGATGTGAACACACCCATCTCCTGCCTCTCGAAACATTCTGACCATCTGTCAAATCCGCTCATAACTACGATGGATGTCAATATGGGTTACATACCAGCAATACCTCATGGCTTCCCGCCACGCTGCCTTTGCCACCTCTTGAATTTCCGTATTGCTTTTTCTCCACTCTTACCTTTCTGAAGCGCGACACGAGTCCGACAAACGTATCGATATCGGGATAGCTACGGTCGTTGTAGCTTATCAGCCAGTAGGGTATGGAATCCGACATCTCAAACAGGCGCCCGAAACTTGCCATCGCCTCTCCCTTCGTGTCGAATCCGCTGTGCCGCTTCGGGCTGTAGCGCTTCGTGCCGTTGACGAACTCCTTGTCTTTCCAATAGACAGTAAACGTCTCGAGCAGATGATAGAACGACTGATAGTCGGCATGGCTACTGCAATAAGGGGGATCGAAATAGACCATATCCACATTGTCGAGCCTGGGCAAGAGATTCATGATGTCCTCGCTGTGCGACTCACACTCGCAGCCGTTGTCGAACACAGCCGCGTTGTATTCATCCGCAAGTTCTACGAAAAGATCCCGCACCGGACGGACAAGGCTGCGGTTGCGCTTCACCCTCGCCGGGTCGGCCGCGTAGGCGAGCGCCTGCGTATGTGCGAAATGCCCCATGGTTACCTTACGGGTAAGCGCCCGGTTGGCAATCGTGAATGCAAGTGCCCGCTTATATTCCGAGGCGAGACGCGGAATGTTACTCCGCAGAGAATCGATGAATGCAGAGTCTTCGGCCGTGAAGAATAGGCCGGTGAAAAGCCTGTCTATCAGGTTGTATTCATCCGGATTGCTGTTGCTTTCCATCAGCACCGACATATCCGATTCGGTCAGGACATCCGCTTTGTTCTCGATAAGGGCCTTGCCTATCATTCCGTTGAAATGCAGGAAATCGTTGGTGATGGTCTTGAGCCCGAGCTGCTTGAACATGTAGGCTATCGACTGTGAGCCGGAGAAGGCGTCGAGAGCCACGTCGACACCGTCGGGAATGAATTCCTTTATCCAGTCTCGATGGATGAATTTGGCTCCCAGATACTGGGGCTGCGGAAATCTCTTTCCTGCATTCTCCATCTCGGGAAACAGCGACAAAGTCTGTGGCACGGTTTTCATCACGCAAATTTAAATATAATATTTCATTCCTGCAATCTATTCAGGGGGTCGGCGGGGGGAAGAGGTCGCGGAAGATGCGGTCGGTGGCGCCGAGCTTGGAGCGGATGTAGGCTCCGGCGGCGCGGCCGGCCTCGGCGCGACGCGTTGCGTCGGCCAGACGCGTGTCCATCAGCCGGGCGAAGTCGGCGGCCGAACCGATGCTGAATCCTCCCCCGGCGGCTATCAGCTCGCCGGCTTCGAGAAACTTGCCGTGGTTGGGGCCGAACACTACGGGGATGTCGTAGACGGCGGCCTCGTTGATGTTGTGGATGCCGACGCCGAATCCTCCGCCCACGTAGGCCATGTCGGCATACCTATAGGCCGACGAGAGCACGCCGAAGCAGTCCATCACCACGCAGTCGGCCGTGTCGGCCAGCGCGGGCTCTTTCTCCATGTCCGACAGGCGCACGCACCTCAGCCCCTCTGCCGAGCAGAGGCGGTCGATGCGGCGTGAGTCGAATTCGTGGGGAGCGATGATGAGCTTCATCTCTACCTTATGGTTCCGCATCCACGGCAGATACACCTCTTCGTCGGGTTCCCAGCTGCTTCCGGCTATCATCACCGGGCGGCTGTCGGAGTCGCGGAAACGGGAGATGAGCGGGAGTTCGCGCGTTCCGTTCCTGATGTCGGTAACGCGGTCGAAACGGGTGTCGCCGGCCACTACCGCGCCCTTGATGCCGGCTCCTTCGAGCAGGCGGCGACTGCGTTCGTCCTGCACGTAGATGCGCGTGTACCAGCGAAGCCAGTAGCGATACCACGCGCTGCGCTTGCGGAAGAAAGCCTGGTCGGGGCGGAAAACGGCCGAAATCAGATAGGTCGGTATCTGCCTGTCCCACAGCTGCCGCAGATAATTGCGCCAGATCTCATACTTGACGAATATGGCCATCTCGGGGCGCACCGTGTCGAGAAAACGCCTCACGCGTCCGGGGGTGTCGAAGGGGAGATAGCTCACGCAGTCGGCCCCGGCATAGTTTTTCCTCACCTCGTAGCCCGAGGGGGAGAAGAACGTCAGGAGAATCTTATATTCGGGTCGCTCTCGCCTCAGCCGCTCGATGAGCGGCCGCCCCTGCTCGAACTCTCCGAGCGAGGCGGCGTGGATCCATATATATCTGGCCTGCGGGTCGATGACGTCGTGCAGTCTGCGCCACACGTCGCGCTGCCCTTCGGCCATAAGACGCGCCTTGGGCATCCTCAGCCCGGCCAGGCTCACGGCGCCGGCGTAGGCCGAGATGCCCAGGCGATAGAGGACCGGCTCAAGAGTCTGCCGGCAGGCCTCTGCTCCGAAACTGCGAAGCTCCCTGAGTTTCTGCATCAGTTTCATCTGCTTGGGAAATCGGGGTATTCTTTATTTCGCTTCGGGGGCGGGGATTGTTTCAATGGCGCGGCGGATGCGCTTCACCACCTCCTCTTTAGGCATCAGCTCGGTGATATCGAACATGTGCGGACCTCGGCAGGCACCGACCACGGCCAGACGAAAGGCGTTCATGACGTTGCCCAGATGGTAGCCCTTGGAGGCAATCCAGTCGAGCGTTATCTTCTCGGCGTTGGCCGATGTCATGTCGTCGATACCTTCAAGCACCTCTATAAGCTCGCCCATAATGCGGGGAGTATCGGCGCTCCAGCGTTTCTTCACGTCTTTGGGCGCATACTCCGTGGGAGCGGTGAAGAAGAAGTCGGCCTGGTCCCAGAGCTCGCCGATGAAGTTGACGCGTCCCTTCACCATGCCTACGGCTTTGGCCACATATTCGGGTGTGAAGCCTTCGATTCCCTTGGCGGCGAGGATGGGGAGGAAGAGGCGGCCCACCTCCTCGTCGGGGAGGCGCATGATGTATTCGTGGTTGAACCACGCGGCCTTCTGATAGTCGAACTTGGCTCCGGCCTTCGAGCAGTGGTCGAACGAGAACTTGCGCGTGAGTTCGTCCATATCCATCAGCTCCGTGTCGTCGCCGGGGTTCCAGCCGAGCAGGGCGAGGAAGTTGACCACGGCTTCGGGGAGATAGCCGCGCTCGCGATAGCCTGAAGAGATCTCGCCGCTCTTGGGGTCGTGCCATTCGAGCGGGAACACGGGGAAGCCCAGCTTGTCGCCGTCGCGCTTCGAGAGCTTGCCGTTGCCCACGGGCTTGAGCAGCAGGGGAAGGTGGACGAACTCGGGCATTGTGTCGGTCCAGCCGAGTGCTTCGTAGAGAAGCACATGGAGCGGGGCCGACGGCAGCCATTCCTCGCCGCGGATCACGTGGCTAACCTTCATCAGATGGTCGTCGACGATGTTGGCCAGATGATACGTGGGAAGTCCGTCGGCGCTCTTGAAGAGCACCTTGTCGTCGAGGATGTCGCTCATCACCTTCACTTCGCCGCGCACGAGGTCGTTGACCTTCACCTCGCGTCCCGGCTCTATCTTGATGCGCACGGTGTAGCGTTCGCCGGCGTCGATGAGGCGTTTCACCTCCTCTTCGGGCAACGTCAGCGAGTTGCGCATGCGTCCGCGCGTCGACGCGTCATACTGGAAGTTGGGCGTCTCGGCGCGCGCGGCCTCCAGCTCCTCGGGGGTGTCGAAAGCGATATATGCCTTCCCGTCGGCGAGAAGCCGGTCCACATACTTGCGGTATATCTCCTTGCGCTCGCTCTGCTTATAGGGGCCGTAGGGGCCTCCTTCGCGCACACCTTCGTCGATTCCGATGCCGAGCCATGCGAGCGACTCGTTGATGTAGTCCTCGGCTCCGGGCACGAAGCGCTGGCTGTCGGTGTCCTCGATGCGGAGTATCATCTTGCCGCCGTTGGCACGTGCGAAAAGATAGTTGTAAAGCGCGGTGCGGACGCCTCCGATGTGGAGCGGTCCTGTGGGCGACGGCGCGAAGCGCACTCTTATCTCTCTGTTCATATTATATGTCGGTCAGTTCGTTTGAATTTCAGTTCTTTACTCGTTTTTTTGCGGAGGAGAGAGGCCGACTGGCTCACTTGCGCAGGCGGAAACGTTTTCCGTCCCAGTCCCATGCTATGCCGCTCTTCTCGTAGGGCTTCACCTCCTTGTAGTCGTCCTCGTTCATATAGGTTCCTACGGTGAGGCGGCCGGTGAGGGAGGTGTCGGCGGCCGACGCGGAGTATTCCACGGTCGGGAAGGGTATCTTCTCCTCGATCTCCTTCATCGAGAGGGGGCTGTCTTTCGGGAGGGAGAAGAAGTCTTTGAGTCGGGGTTCCTTGAAATAGCGGTCGCGCGGCAGCTCCTTCATTTCGGCAGAGAAGAAGCGGATGTCGCTGTCGGGGGAGTGGGTGTCGGAGCCCACGGTGTAGACGGTCATCACTATCTTCTCTTTCTTGCCGCGCAGGGGGAGCAGGCGTATCTGCATGCGGCTCACGTCGGTGATCTGCACGTCGAGGAAGTCGGGCGTTACCTCGCGCAGCCACGAGGTGCCCTCCATGGCGTTGGGGGCATGATAGACGCTGTCGGCTTCCCAGTAGGTAACCATCTTGAAGCGGGAGCTCACGGGCAGCACGTCGAGCACGTCGGCCGGCATGTTGAGGAAACATACGGCGGCATCGGCGGCCAGGGAGTCGGCCGCCTCCACACCCTCGGCGGGCGCGGCGGCCCGTGCCGGCAGAGCCACGAGGGCGAGCAGCAGCGCCACTACGGCCGCCATCCATCGTCCGCCCCTGCGGACGCCGCTTGCATGAAGGTCTCTTTTCATTTCTGCTTTTTTATGAAAATGTCGTAATTGCCCGGATATTTCACCTTCTTCCCCTCTTTTTTCGGGTGTTTCTCCTTTTTGGCCTTCTTCTCTTTGGGACGGTCGAAGTCGCGCTTACCTTTCGGGCGGTCGAAGTCGCGCTTCTCGCGGCGCTCCCTGCCGCCATCTTTGGCGCGTCCCTCCTTCTTCGCACCCTTGCGTTTGCGGGCGTCGGAGGCATAGTCGCGGTCGGAGGCTATCTCGGGGCGCAGTCGCACGCCGAAGAAGTCGGCGTTGCG
>CAMCDS010000026.1 GCA_945873625.1 uncultured Porphyromonadaceae bacterium
GCCGCGAGTGGGACTCGAACCCACGACCTTTTCGTTACGAATGAAATGCTCTACCAACTGAGCTATTGCGGCTGATTCAGCATCAAGGCTTATTTCGGGTGCAAATTTAATACTTTTTTCCGAATCAGCCAAATAATCGGCCGACTTTTTGAAGCAGAAACGGGAATTGCAGCGAAGACGCGGCTTCACCCAATTCCCATTTCTATTATTATTCCTATTCAGTCCTACTTAGAGTATGTTTGAATTTAACACGAATTGATTTGAACATATTTCTGCAATAAATTCTTTCTATCCCCCTGAAGGTCTTTTTTGGCTGATTTCGCCAAGCCTCATCGGTCTCGATGCCCGCATCGCTCCCTCTTCGACTTGCGAAATCATCTCAAAAAATCCTCTTCAAGTGAATAGAAGTTAGACTCAAACATACTCTTAGAACTTAACATCATCTCAGCCCTGTTTCCCGGGCGACATGATGTGCTGCTGCCATGCCCAGGTGTTGCGCATGGTCTCGGTGATAGGCACGTCGGCCCGCCATCCGAGGATGTTGTTGGCCTTGTCGGGGCATGCCCATATCTTCTCGATGTCGCCTTCGCGGCGGGCGCCGATGCGGTAGGGCACTTTCACGCCCGTAGCGCTCTCGAAGGCGCTGATGAGTTCGAGCACTGAGAGTCCGCGTCCGGTGCCGAGGTTGAAGATTTCGATCTTCTGAGTGTCTTCGGGCGAGAGCATCCTCTTCATGGCTATGACGTGAGCCTTGGCGAGGTCTACCACATCGATATAGTCGCGTATGCACGATCCGTCGGGCGTGTCGTAGTCGTCGCCAAACACGGTCAGCTCCTTGCGTATGCCGGCAGCGGTCTGCGTGAGGTAGGGCACAAGGTTTTGGGGCACTCCGAGGGGAAGCTCACCGATTTTGGCCGAGGGGTGCGCGCCGATGGGGTTGAAGTATCGGAGGATGATGCTCTTGATGGGCGCGCCGGAATGCACGTAGTCGGTGATTATCTCTTCCGAAATCTGCTTAGTGTTGCCGTAGGGCGAGGTAGCGGGCTTGATGGGCGCGTTCTCGTCGATGGGATTGAAGTCGGGCTCGCCGTAGACGGTGCACGACGAAGAGAAGACGATTCCCTCCACGCCGTATTCGGGCATGAGGTCGAGGAGATTGATGAGGGTGTTGAGGTTGTTGCGGTAGTAGAGCAAGGGCTTCTGCACTGATTCGCCCACGGCTTTCGATGCGGCGAAGTTGATGATGCCCTTTATTCCGGGGTTTTCCTCAAAGAGCCTGCGCAGGGTGGCGATGTCGGTGCAGTCGCCTTCCACGAATACCGGGCGTATGCCGGTTATCGACTCTATGCCGTCGATCACTCCGGCATTGGAGTTTGAGAGGTTGTCGATTATCACAACCTCATACCCGGCCTGCTGCAGCTCCACGGCCGTGTGGCTACCGATATAGCCTGTGCCGCCGGTTACGAGAATTTTCGTTGACATATATATCGTTGCTTTAGAAAAGTTTTTCAGGATAGAGGCCGTCGTCCACGAGCTTGCGGAACTGCGCCACGGTGGCGGGACGGTCGGCAGCGTAGGTTACGCCAAACCATTTCGAGGGGGTCTCCTTCACCTTGAGCACAATCTCCTTGTTTTCGATGAGGTCGTTGACCACGGTGGGGATATAGAACTCGGCCTTAAGCTCGTCGGCGTTCTTTTCGAGAAACTTGACGAAGGCTTTTTCGGAATAGTCGAAATAGTCGGGAGTGAAACCCCACATGTTCATCGACACGTTTGCGCCCTCGGGGAAGGGTGCTTCTGTGCCGTCGGCGAGGGTCTGCACGAGCTTTCCGTCTTTGCGGCAGATGCCGTGGCACTCGGTAACGCCTGTGAGATCGCCTTCGGGCGACACCTCGCAGAGTCCGCGGCTTACGCCTCCGTTTTCGCTGAGAGTGTTCTCAATCTTGAAGCCTACCATGCAGTAGTGGCCTTTCTTTCCTTCTACGCTGCGGAGGAAGTCGCCGAGGATGCGGAAGCTTTCAGCTCCATAGTAGTCGTCGGCATTGATTACGGCGAAGGGCTCCTTGATTACGTCCTTGCCCATGAGCACGGCGTGGTTTGTGCCCCAGGGCTTGGTGCGTTCGGGGTTGGGCTTGAATCCGGCGGGGAGGTTGTTGATGTCCTGGAACACCACTTCCACCGGAACGTGGCCTTCATATTTCGATATCACTTTCTCGCGGAACTCCTGCTCGAAGTCGTGTCGGATCACGAATACAATCTTTCCGAATCCGGCGCGAAGCGCGTCGTAGACCGAATAGTCCATGATGGTCTCTCCGCTCGGGCCGAGGCCGTCGAGCTGTTTGAGTCCGCCGTAGCGCGAACCCATTCCTGCCGCGAGGATGAATAATGTTGGTTTCATGTGATTGTCTATTACCTTAAGAGTTTGTAAGATTTATTTCGATTCACTGTGGAGAGGGTATGCGCAGCAGCCCCATCAGCTTGAGCGCGAGGTCGAAGAGCACGATTTTCGCGTTTGCATTTCGGGCTATGTCGGTCTCGGCACGCGATATTTCGCGTTCTATCCGGGGGGTGTTGCCTGCATGGATGAAGGGGGAGAACCTCCGGCTGAAGGCTTCCTCCTCGGGCGTGAGGCGGTTGAGGCCTGCCACGCCGTAGCTGTAGATGAAGTTTTCGCGCACCATGCGTGCGGCATAGCCGAGGAAGCGTCGCGATTTCTCGCGTTTCATCGCGGCTATGCGCTCTGTGAGGTCGCGCACTCCGGCTCCGTCGCGCACATAGGCCTTGCGCATCAGCTCCTGGAAACACTCGCGGAACTCGGTCTCCTCTCCGGCGTCGGTGCTGAAGGCCTTGGCCAGCGACCCCTCGGCCAGACGGGCCGTCAGGGCTGCCAGAGCCGGGTCCATGCCGCGCTTCTCTACAAGCAGGCGGCATACGGTGTCATCATCCGGGCGCGCCACGCCAAAGCGCGACGTGCGCGAGAAGATGGTGGGTAGGATAAGCGAGGGGGCGTTGCTGACGAGTATGAAGAGCGTGTCGGCGAAAGGCTCCTCGAGAATCTTGAGGAGTTTGTTGGCCGTCTCCACGTTCATCTTCTCGGGCTGCCATATCAGAAAGATTTTCTTCCCCGACGAGAAGGCCGACAACGACGCTATGCGCATTATCTCCTCGCTCTCATCCTTATATATGACAGGCTGCTTATTGTCGGAGCCGAGCATCTCGGGCCATTTCTCCGTCTCCATGTAGGGGTAGCTTTCGAGAAACTCCTTCCAGCGGTCGATGAAGTCGACCGAGAGAGCCGGCTTCGAGCTTTCTTTCTTGAAGACGGGATAGACGAAGTGCATGTCGGGATGGTTGAGGCTCTGATGCTGCAGGCAGTCGGGACAGCGGCCGCAAGGCTCGCCGCCCTCGCGATGCTGGCAGTGCACATACTGCGCGAGAGCCCTGGCCAGCAGCATCTTCCCGATCCCGGGCTGTCCGTGGAGCAGCACGGCGTGAGGAAGGCGTCCGGCATCGACCAGACGCCGGAGGCTATCGGCCACCCGGCCATGACATTCTATATCGGAAAACCTCATTACTTTTCTCAGGCCACACCAGGAAACGCTCCCGCGTGCAACAGCCTACAAAGTTAATAATAATTTCCGGAACCCGCAAGTTCACGCAGCCGCCCCCGCGTTTCATTTTTTTGAAAACGCGGGGGCGGCGTTATGGGTCGGGGTTCGCAGACTTTTATCTCACGAACTTGGCGGAGGAAGAGGCCGATGCCGTTGCTGCGCGCACCACGCATACTGTGCCGGCAGACACTCCATCGAGATAAAGCGCCGTCTCGGCGGCTCCGGTGTTCACCTTGCGCATGAGAAGGCGTCCGTCGGCGGCATATACCTCAACAGCCGTTACGGGCTCGGCGGCCCTGACGGTTACCACTCCCCCGGCTGCAGAAATCTCAATATCGCCTGCGGCATCGCCGGTTATCGTCTCCACACCTGTGGTGATGGCTTCAGGCTCACGGAAATGAACGATTGCGCGGGTGCGGCACACGTGGAAATACTGCTTGGGCTGGGCGTTGGAATAGCCACCCTCGAAGGAGAGGAACTGCGTCATCTGGTCGTTGAGCTGGGTCGACGACCAGTATTTGTCGGCTGCGAGGGCGGTGGCGCCGACTGATGTGAATTTTTTGTTGAAGGCCTCGCGCTCGGTGGGGTAAGGATCTATGTCGGGCTGGCCGTCCTTCTCCACCATAGTCACGCTGGCTCCGGTCCAGTTGTTGATTTCCTTGTTGGCCTCGTTGGCACCTGACTCTACCCATGTCAGTCCGCACGAAGCGGCGAAGAGCTGACGCAGTTCGTCTACAGCGGGGAGATACCATTCAAGTTTGTCGGTCGACTTGTCGTAGCACCATTTCTCGGCGTCGAAGATCGATTCCCATCCGTCGACGGCCATGATGCTGCGGAGGTTGGCTTCTCCGTCGAGCGCCGACATGGCGTCGGGGTTGGCTGCCTCTGCAAGCGACCATTTGAGCTGAGGAGCCTCGTCGAGGCTTACGGCCTTGCCGCCGCGCTTGTCTTCGTCGAGATAGAAGATCACGCCTACGCAGGTCTTGCCGGCCACGATGCCCGACTGCTGCCACGAGCCGTCGGAGAAAAGATACTGGCCTACAGCGGCGTTCTTGAGCGAAATGGCCACGTCGAGGCTTGCCGATTTGCCTCCGCAGGCGGCCGTGATGGTGGTGGTGCCGGGATATAGGCCCACGAGCTTGCCGGAAGCGGCGTCGATCGAGGCCACTTCAGGGTTGGATGAAGTCCAGGTGATGGTCTGTTCTGTGGCATTAGCCGGAAGCACCGTCGCCTTATAGGTGCGCGAGCCGCCCACGGCGAGCTTGGCAGAGGTAACCGTGATAGTTACGGATTCCACGGGCACAGTCTGGGCCGAGGCCGAGGCCGAGACCGAGGCGAAGATCAGGGCGGCCGAAGCGGCCAGTCGGATGAATTGTCTCATGATAGGTGTTTTTTAGATTTTGAGTGAAGTATCGCGCAAATGTAGGCATTATTTTCCGAATGGCCAAAGATTAGGCCATTATTGGCTCACTTTTGAATCCTGACGACTGAACCATGGGGCGGCGCAGTTGTAATAATGTCAGAAGGCGACGCTTCCGGGCGCCGCCTCCGCGGGGCATTGACGCCCGTGCGATAACAGGTATAACCCGAAAAACACACCGCCATGTCTCAATTCGACCAATCTCGCTCACCATATATCGACCGTGATGTAAGCTGGATGTATTTCAATCAGCGCATACTGCTTGAGGCCCGACGCAGCGACGTGCCGCTGCTCGAACGCCTCTCTTTCATGGGTATCTATAGCAATAACCTTGATGAATTTTTCCGCGTGAGGATGGCCACCATCTCCCGCATAGCGGAGACGTCAGACCGTGCGTTCACCGAACAGCGCCGCAGAGCGAAGGATCTATACAGCCATCTGTCCGACCTCGACGCGAACTATTCGACCGAATACGAGAAAACGATGCACGACCTCACCCGTGAGCTTGCCGACGAAGGGATACACTTCATAGACGAAACTCAGCTTTCCGAGTCGCAGCAGCACTTCGTCAGATGCTGGTTCCGCAACAAGGTGAGCGGCTTCATCTCACCCGTATGGCTCGACAAGATCGACGGGCTATGGCGTGAGAACGACGACCATATCCACCTCGCCGTCAGCCTCCACGACGCCGACGGACACGAAGACTATGCCATGATATGCATCCCGTCCGACAAGTGCGGCCGCTTCATCGTGCTCCCCGAGGAAGACGGCAAGAAATACGTGATGTATCTCGACGACCTCATCCGCTTCGCCCTCCCGATGATATTCACCGGCATGGGCTACGAGAAGTTCGAGGCATACTCCTTCAAGTTTACCAAAGACGCCGAGATGGAGATCGACAACGACCTCCGCATGGGCACGCTTCAGAAGATATCGCAGGCCGTGAAGAGCCGCAAGCGCGGGGCGGCACTGAGGGTAATCTACGATGCCGCCATGCCACGCGCTCTGCTGAAAGCCGTGATTACGAAGCTCAAGCTCGACAAGATCGACACCCTCAAGCCCTCCGGCCGATACCACAACCACAAGGACTTCATGTCGTTTCCCGACATGGGACGCAAAGACCTTCTCTATCCCGAATGGCGGCCCAACGTGCCCTCCGAACTCAAGGGGCGCGACAGCCTGCTCCAGCTCGTGGCCGAGAAAGACCGCTTCGTGCAGGTGCCCTACCAGAGTTTCGACTACGTGATAAGGCTGCTCCAGGAGGCGGCCGTGTCGAAAAACGTGAAGAGCATCAAAATCACGCTCTATCGCGTGGCCAAGAACTCAAAAATCATCGAGGCGCTCATCTGCGCCGCCCGCAACGGCAAGAAGGTAACGGCAGTCGTCGAGCTGCTGGCCCGCTTCGACGAATCGAGCAACATCTCGTGGAGCAAGAAGATGCAGGACGCCGGAATCAATGTGATTTTCGGAGTGGAGGGACTCAAGGTCCATTCCAAGATTGTGCACATCGGGATGAAGAAGCGCAAGGACATAGCCGTTATAGGCACCGGCAACTTCCACGAAGGCAACGCCAAGGTCTACACCGACTATTTCCTTATGACCGCCAACCGCGACATAGTGAAAGACGTCGACTCGGTGTTCGACTTCATCCGCAAGCCGTACCACCCCGTCAAGTTCCGCCAGCTGCTGGTGAGCCCCAACGAGATGCGCAAGCGTTTCATCGACCTGGTCGACGACGAAATCCACGCCGCCCGCCATGGACGCCATGCCTTCATACATATAAAAATCAACCATATCACCGACGAGGAGATGGTGCAGAAGCTATACGAGGCATCGCAGGCCGGCGTGGAGGTAAGGGTATGCGTCAGAGGCAACTGCTCGATGGTAACCGGCGCCAAAGGCTATAGCGACAACATCAAGGCCGACGGCATCATCGACCGTTATCTGGAACATTCGCGCCTGTTCGTATTCCACGCGCGGGGCAAGAACAAGACTTTCCTCGGATCAGCCGACTGGATGCCGCGCAACCTCGACCACCGTGTGGAGGTAATCACCCCCGTGCTCGACCCCGACATCAAGGCCGACGTGATCAATACCATCCGCGTGGGGCTGATGGACAACACCCATTCATTCACCGTCGACGGCTCCGGACAGAACGAACGCTGGCAGGGGCTCTCCTCCGAGCCTGTGCGCGCACAGCAGGAGCTTTACGAACATTATTCAACCCTTAATTCCGACAGTCAGAAATGAAAGACAAGACATTCGCAGCCATCGATATAGGCAGCAACGCAGTGCGCCTGCTCATCAAAAGGGTCGACCCGCTTGGCGACACAGCCGCCACCGCGCTCAAGAAGCTGATGCTCCTGCGCGTGCCCCTGCGCCTCGGCTTCGACGTCTTCGCCAAGGGGAAGGTATCGTCGCGCAAGGCCACAAACCTCGTCCGCCTGATGAAGGCCTACAAGCAACTGATGCGGATTTACGATGTGGACGAATACCGCGCCTGCGCAACCTCGGCCATGCGCGACGCCGAAAACGGCGCCGAGATAATGGCCCGGATACAGTCATCGACCGGCATCGGCATCGAAATCATCCCCGGCGAGGAGGAGGCGGCCATAGTGTATGCCAACCACGCCGAGTGTCTGAGCGACAGATGCGGCAATTTCCTTTACGTCGACGTGGGTGGCGGCAGCACCGAAATCAACCTCATATCCGAGGGTGAGCTCCGGTGCTCCGGCTCGTTCAACATCGGAACCGTGCGCATACTCACCGACAAGGTGAAAGACTCGGAATGGACACGCCTCAACGACCTCCTCTCCGAGATGGCCGCCAAGTATCCGGGAATCAACATCATCGGCTCTGGCGGCAACATCAACAAGCTCTACAAACTCGCCGAGACAAAGGATGAGGAACGGGCCACATTCTCAGTAGACGAGCTCGCGCGCCTGTACCACATACTGAAACCGCTCGACGTAGACCAGCGCATGATGCGCTTCAATCTGAAGCCCGACCGCGCCGACGTAATCATCCCGGCGGCCGAGATTTTCCTCACCGTCGCCTCCGTGGTGAAGGCCGACTATATAATGGTGCCGGTAATCGGCGTGGCCGACGGCATCATCGACGAGCTTTACGAAAAGGAATACCACAAAGACTGACTATAAACCGGTCTGAAAAAGGCGGGCGCCCCGGCTGTTCGGGACGCCCGCCTTGATGATATGGGGAGTTTCCTCAATAGTTCTTTGCCTCGATCTCGAAGAAGCTCTGCGGGTGGGCGCATACGGGGCATGCGCCGGGAGCTTTCTTGCCGATCACCACGTGTCCGCAGTTGCGGCAGATCCAGATGGTGTCTCCCTCGCGCGAGAACACGATTCCCTCCTCGATGTTCTGGAGCAGACGGCGATAGCGCTCCTCGTGATGACGCTCAATCACGCCTACGGCGCGGAACTTGGCGGCAATCTGGGGGAATCCCTCCTCGTCGGCCTCACGGGCCATGCGCTCATACATGTCGGTCCATTCGTAGTTCTCGCCCTCGGCGGCAGCTTTCAGGTTGTCCATAGTGCCGCCGATTTCTCCTCCGCAGAGGAGCTTGAACCAGAGCTTAGCGTGCTCCTTCTCGTTGTTGGCTGTCTCCTCGAAGATAGCTGCGATCTGTTCGTAGCCATCCTTGCGGGCTTTCGAAGCGAAGTATGTGTACTTGTTGCGGGCCTGCGATTCTCCTGCGAATGCATCCTGCAGGTTGCGTTCAGTCTTGGTTCCTTTCAGTTCTTTCATTGTCTGTTGGTTATTTGTTATTGTTTATAGAGTTCTGTTTGCAGCCGGGGCATATACCTTTGAAATAAAGGTCGACGCTGTCGATGCTGAAACCGTCGTCGGCCGACCGTTCGAGTCCCTCCGGGAGCTTCATGTCGAAGACACGTCCACACCGGCGGCATATAAAATGGCTGTGGGGCGGTTGCGGCTTCAGGTCGTAGCGGCGCGTGCCGCTCTCTATCTCCAGCTCGCGGAGCAGTCCGGCCTCCGCGAGCGTGTGGAGGGTGTTGTAGAGCGTGGTGCGCGACAGCGACGGAAACTCCGGAGCCAGCGACGAGTATATCCCCTCGGCCGAGGGGTGTGCGCGTCCGTTGGCAATGTGCCCGAGTATCGCTATCCTCTGCACCGACGGCCTGATGCCGGCGGCGTGTATCATCTCCAGTAACTCCACGTTCGAAAGAGAACGGGTGTGGACGGCCGCAGCCGCTTCTGAATCATTCATAATACAGCAGTATTCGGCTTCACTTCCGAAGCCGTCTGTCCGGCTTCGATGTTTCCAGATTGTCAGGGAAAATATTTCAAATTTGTTAACAATCTTGAAACGATTACAAAGTTAGTAATAATTACCAAAACTACCAAATTTATTTTTCAGAAAGCGGCCGCAGGCACCTTCCCGTGAAGAGCGTCTGCCCCTTGCTCACGAAGGCTCCGTCCTTATAGTTCTGGGTGAGCAGGCGTCCGTTCACCTCCCCCACCACTTCGGCGCTCGTGGCTGCCGTGATGGTTCCCGGATACGTCTTATGGAGCACCACGGAGTCGGTAACCACCGTGGCCACATCTATTCTCGGCACCGGCTCCTCCGCCGGACGTCTGTCTTTCTTTCCGCATCCTGCGGCGGCCATCACCGCAGCCGCCAGTGCGATAGCGTATATCTTCTTCATAACTGAACTATTGTTTCGGGTTCTTGTCCTGTTCCCTGCCGCCGTCGGGGGCCTGATAGAGGTTGACGAGGGCCACGAGGGCTTTCGACTGCGAGGTCAGCAGCGCATTGCGGTATTCCAGCCATGTGAGCTACGCGTCGGCAAGGGGCGTGAATCCGGTCAGCCCCTGGCGGTAGCGGTCGAGGGCGAGAGCCACGGCCTCGCCGCTCTCGTCGGCGGTCTCCCGCTCGAGGTTCATCTGCCTCACCGATGCCTGATAGACGCCTATGGCGTTGCGGGTCTCCTCTACGGCTGTGGCCACGGTGAGGTTATAGTTGTCGACAGCCTCCTCCATCTGTGCCTTCGATTCGGCCACACGGTAGTTGCGGGCGAGGCCGTCGAAGATGGTCCACGAGAGAGTGGGCGCAACGGAATACGAGAGTGAGTTTTTGCCGAAGAGACCGCCGGCCGGGTGCGACTCGGTGGCGATAGAGCCTTGCAGCGAGAGCGTGGGGAGAAAATCCTTTTTCGCCACGCCGACCATGGCCGCATAGCGTGCGAGCTGCATCTCGGCCTCCACTATGTCGGGCCGGCGGCGGAGTATGTTGGCCGGCACACCTATATCTATCGAGGCCGGACACTCCGGCAGGGCTCCCGGCTCGAAAAGCGACCTCGGCAGGTCTTCGGAATAGCATCCGCATAGGAGCGCGATGGAGTTGAGCGCTGAGGTAACGGTGGCGTCAAGGGCCGGGAGCGACGCCCGGGTGGACAGCACCACTACGCGGGCCTGCCTGACGTCGAGCATCGAGGCGAGTCCGCAGTCGAGGCGCGCCTGCGCTATGCCGAGTATCTTCTCTTGCGAGGCGAGGTGCTCTTCGGCTGGCCGGAAGCGAGTCGGCGCGTAAAGCCGTATCGGCGGCGCACGTGGAGGCGAATGCGACGAGAATGCCTGTAAAGATAATAGTGTTTTTCATAATGAATCGGATCATTTCATCCCCGGCGCCGTCCGGATGCCCGGAAGAAGTGGAATCACGCAGGAGCGAACGCAGGCCGACGCCCGGAAGAGCCGCCTGCTACATTTATAACTTCCGAAGCGTGCAAAGGGTCTAGACGCCTTTCCCCGACGGCATTAGAGCGCGTTCTTAAAAGGGCAAAAGCAGGCGGATCATCGTCTTCGGGAGGCAAGAGAGCACATCGCCGCTACTTGAGGAAAATGCTATAAAAGAAGCCGGGCTGCGCCGCGACAGCAGATTTTATGAAAATATTTGGTAAAATCTTTGGCCGCTAACTAAAAAGGTTGTACTTTTGCAGAGAATTCTCACATGAATCCGAACATACAAGTTTTAACCCATAAATCTAAAACTGACTGACATGAACATTAATGAAATCATGGCCAACCTTGAGGCCAAGCATCCCGGCGAGAAGGAGTTCCTTCAGGCTGTGAAAGAGGTGCTGCTCTGCGTAGAGGACGTCTACAACCAGCACCCCGAGTTCGAGAAGGCTCGCATCATCGAGCGCATGGTGGAGCCCGACCGTATCTTCACATTCCGCGTAACCTGGGTTGACGACAAAGGTGAGGTCCAGAACAATATCGGCTACCGCGTACAGTTCAACAACGCCATCGGCCCCTACAAGGGTGGTATCCGCTTCCATGCATCGGTTAACCTCTCGATCCTGAAATTCCTCGGCTTCGAGCAGACTTTCAAAAACGCTCTCACCACTCTCCCCATGGGTGGCGGCAAGGGCGGCTCCGACTTCAGCCCCCGCGGCAAGAGCGACGCAGAGATCATGCGTTTCTGCCAGGCATTCGTTATGGAGCTCTGGCGTAACCTCGGTCCCGACCGCGACGTACCCGCAGGCGACATCGGCGTAGGTGGCCGCGAGGTAGGCTACATGTACGGTATGTACAAGAAGCTCGCCCGCGAGAACACCGGCACATTCACCGGCAAGGGTCTCTCGTTCGGCGGCTCGCGCATCCGTCCCGAGGCTACCGGCTTCGGCGCTCTCTACTTCGTAGAGCACATGCTCAAGGATCTCGGCACCGACATCAAGGGCAAGACTATCGCTATCTCCGGCTTCGGCAACGTAGCATGGGGTGCTGCCACCAAGGCTACTGAGCTCGGCGGCAAGGTTGTTACCATCTCCGGTCCCGACGGATACATCTACGATCCCGCAGGTCTCGACGCAGAGAAGATCAACTACATGCTCGAGCTCCGTTCGAGCGGCAACGACGTTGTAGCTCCCTACGCTGAGAAGTTCCCCGGCTCGCAGTTCTTCGCAGGCAAGAAGCCCTGGGAACAGAAAGTCGACATCGCACTCCCCTGCGCTACTCAGAACGAGCTCGGCGCTGCTGACGCAAAGGCCCTCATCGAGAACGGCGTAATGATGGTTGCCGAGGTATCCAACATGGGTTGCCAGGCTGAGGCTATCGACGCCTTCATCGCCGCCAAGGTTCCCTATGCACCCGGTAAGGCTGTGAACGCCGGTGGTGTTGCCGTTTCCGGTCTCGAAATGAGCCAGGACGCCGAGCACCTCCAGTGGTCTGCTGAAGAGGTTGACGCTCGCCTCCACACTATCATGGCAGACATCCACGAGAACTGCGTGAAGTATGGTAAGGAAGCCGACGGCTACCTCAACTACATGAAGGGCGCTAACATCGCCGGCTTCATGAAGGTTGCTGACGCCATGATGGCTCAGGGCATTATCTAACCTTCGGTCAAGAAGATATATATCGCAACATATCGGCCGCGGAGACCAGCCGCCCTGCAAAGGGCTGTGGCCTCCGCGGCTCCCTTTCCCCGACAGGCCTTACTCCCCGACATGAACTCTATCCGCCTTTTTCTCGCCAGGCTCTCGTTTCGCACGGGAGTGATGGTGCTTGTGGCGTGCGCGGTCTGCTACGCAGTCAGTTTCGCCCAGTTTCTGCTTCCCATAAGCGTAGCGCTCAAAGGCACGCTGTGGGTGGTATTCTTCGGACTTGCCAAGACATTCCAATACACCGGCCTCACCATAATCGGAGCCGAAGGCGTCCGCCGTCTCCGCCGCCGATTCCGCCGCGCCTGATCCTCCGGCAGTGACCTCCTGTTGGAAAGCGAATCAATCCGACGGAAAAAGACGAAAAGTCAACATCAGGTAGGGCAGGCCTCCCGGGGCCCCTCCCCTCTTGATAATGAGGATATAAACAAACGGCTTCGGCACGGATTGGGAAAAGAGAGCCGAAGTTTTTTTGAATATAAGGGGCCGCGAGACTTGCATAAACAAACTTTTTGTAGTAACTTTGTGTTATAAAATCAAAGCAAGAGAGCTAAGAGCTTCAATCATACCACATCAAAGTTGATTGGGAAACTCATCAAATTTTATCGAAATACCGAGACAAGCTTGCTTTGTCAATGGCGGGCCGCACATTCCCACAAAGGATGCTGTTCCACTCCGGAGCACGGCGGATTACAAAGACGAAGAGGCACTCAAATCCTGTCATTCGGAGTTTCATCGCATCCTTTGATGTGGACTTTACAGGCCGGCGGCCAACGTGCAGACGTGGCTGCCGGCTCTCTTTTTCGCCCGCCTGCCCTCTTAAACTAATATTATGCCCGAAATGAAAGACGTAAAGACATCGCTTCTCGAACGCACGAGCGTCAGAAGATACGAACGCGAAACCATACCGCAGGAGACCATGGACTTCATCTATAAGGCTGTGGAAAACACTCCGACAAGCTACAACGGACAGCAGTTCTCCGTAATCGACATTTCCGATCAGGAGCTCAAGGAGAAGCTGTATGCCCTCACCAACCAGAAACAGCTCAAGACGTGCAACCGCCTGCTCATCTTCTGCTCGGACTACAACAAGATTACCCGTCTGGCCGAGAAGAAGGGCTTTGACGTGCCCCCCTTCACCGACACGATGGACGGAGTAACCATCGGCATCATCGACGCCTCGCTGGCCATGATGAGCGCTGTGGTGGCCGCCCAGGCCGCCGGACTCGGAAGCAACTGCGTAGGCTATCTGCGCACTGTCGACCCTGCGAAAGTGGCCGAGCTGCTCAAGCTCCCGAAGGGCGTGTTCGTGGTGTGCGGACTGGCGCTCGGTGTGCCCCGCGAGCAGCCCGACCTCAAGCCCAAGCAGCCCGCCTCGCTCGTGTTCCACCGCAATGAATACCGTCAGGACACCGACGGGATGGTGAAGGAGATGGAGGAATACGACGAGCGCGTGAAGGTCTACAACCGCACTCGCTCGGGATCCACGACGGAAAACGACTGGTGCGACCATATCCTCGACTATTACCGCCACGCCATGGAATACCGCATACTCGACTATCTCAAGGCGCAGGGCTACGACGTGAAGCGCTGACACGCCGAAAAGTCAGCATTCCGGATTTTTGGCACGCTTTTTGCCCTGTCATCTTATCAAGCCGCCGACGCGACTATATGCGTCGGCCGGCTTGAATAGTTTTTAAGACCAAACAACCCTTTCTCATGCATAAAGACTTTAGAAATTTTGCCGTCAATCATCTTGGTTTAAACTCCAACACCCTCGACGGATACGTGCGCCACATCGACAGCGCCGCCGCCGGAGTATCGACCACAATGATGCCCGCGGCCGATTATCTCAACCCATATATCCTCGAGGAGCGCCAGCTCAACGTAACGCAGATGGACGTGTTCTCGCGCCTGATGATGGACCGCATCATCTTCATGGGCACCCAGGTGTCGGACCAGAGCGCCAACATCATCCAGGCCCAGCTCCTCTATCTCGACTCGGTCGACCCCGAAAAAGACATCAACCTCTACATCAACTCCCCCGGCGGATCGGTGTATGCCGGGCTCGGAATCTACGACACGATGCAGTACATCTCGTCTGACGTGTCGACCATCTGCACCGGCATGGCCGCTTCGATGGCCGCAGTGCTCCTCGTGGCAGGCGAACACGGCAAGCGCTTCGCCCTACCCCATTCGCGCGTGATGATCCATCAGCCTATGGGAGGAATCCAGGGTCAGGCTTCCGACATCGAGATTACCGCCCGCGAGATTCTCAAGCTCAAGGAGGAGCTCTACCGCATCATCTCCGACCATTCGGGACAGCCCTTCGAGAAAGTGGAGGCCGACAGCGACCGCGACTATTGGATGATAGCCCGCGAGGCGAAAGAATACGGCATGATCGACAGGATTCTCGTCAACGAAAAGAAGAAGAACGATTAAGCCATGGCCAAGAAGACATCGACGCGATGCACGATGTGCGGACAGACCGCTACCGCCGCCAATCCCGTGGTGGCGGTGCTCCCCGGTCTCGACCTCTGCACGGAGTGCATACAGTTTATCGACGAGGCCCGCGACAACCAGCTCCGCGCCACCAGGAAGACCGATGAGGCCGAGGCTGCCGAAGAGAAATGCAGGCCCATTCCCAAGCCCAAGGAAATCAACGACTTCCTCAATCAGTACGTAATCGGTCAGGACGAGGCCAAGAAATTCCTCTCCGTAGCCGTCTACAACCATTACAAGCGTATCCGCCAGATGGATTGTGCCGGAAAGAAAGACGCCGCCGACGATGTTGACATCGAGAAGAGCAACATCGTGATGGTAGGCCCCACCGGCACAGGCAAGACACTGCTCGCCAAGTCGATAGCACGCCTGCTCGATGTCCCCTTCACCATTGTCGACGCCACGGTGCTCACCGAGGCCGGCTATGTGGGTGAAGACATCGAGTCGCTGCTCACGCGCCTTCTCCAGGCCTGCGACTACGACGTGGAACGCGCCCAGCGCGGCATAGTCTTCATCGACGAAATCGACAAGATAGCCCGCAAAGGCGACAACCCCTCGATCACGCGCGACGTAAGCGGCGAGGGCGTGCAGCAGGGTCTGCTTAAGCTTCTTGAAGGAAGCGTGGTGCTCGTGCCCCCACAGGGCGGACGCAAGCACCCCGACCAGAAGATGATTCCGGTCGACACGAAAAACATCCTCTTCATCTGCGGAGGCGCCTTCGACGGCATCGAACGCAAGATAGCCGCGCGCCTCAACCACCGCATCGTAGGCTACGGCCACGACGCCTCGAAGAAGAAGCACGAGCGCGAAAACCTGATGCGCTACGTGCAGCCGCAAGACCTCAAGTCGTTCGGTCTTATTCCCGAAATCATCGGCCGCCTCCCCATACTGACGAGCCTCAATCCGCTCGACCGCGACGCCCTGCGCCGCATCCTCACCGAGCCTAAGAACGCAATCACGCGTCAGTATACACGGCTCTTCGAGCTCGACGGCGTGAAACTCGAGTTTACCGACGACGCCCTCGACCTCATCGTCGACAAGGCTGTCGAGTTCAAGCTCGGAGCACGCGGACTGCGCACCATAGTGGAGACCATCATGGTCGACGCCATGTATGAGGTGCCCTCCAACCCGGTAAAGACATTCACCGTCGATGCCGACTACGCCCGCTGCAAGCTCGAGGAGGCTCACTTCGCCGACTCCGTAGCCCTCTGACCTGTCCCGCACATCCCTAAAAGCACGCCCGAAGCGCATCCCGCGCTTCGGGCGTGCTTTTTATATTTAACACCCCATCCAAATATAAGCTTTATTGATCCGGCTCCTTTAAATGACTAAAATCTAAAATATTAACGTCATTTAGGCTTCTGATCTATACCTTTTTCCCTTAAACAGCCCATGAAGATTCCCGGATTATCATTCTCTTGGAAAAGAGCTCTTGGGATGACCCAAGCCAAACAACAGTTTGCAAGGCAAATAGGAATACCAACGTCAAAAGCCTGACTTGAAAGAAAAATCGGAAAGGCGATAATAAAAACCTTGTTTGGGAAATAAGACTGTCAATAGTTCGTTTGTAAGACACAAAAATACACCCCCATGAACTAACCATATCGCAACTTGGTGGTTACTCAAATAACTAATTGTTCTTGTTGATGAGGTTGACGATGACTTTAACCATTGTGTCTTTTTCCTCGGTGCGGCTTTCGGCTATCATCAGGGTGAGGGCAACGAGGGTGTTGTCGGCGATGCGTTTGGTGCCATCCTCATTGTAGAGAATGCCGTTGCCGTTGAGAAACCACAGGAACAGAGTGGCGGCAATGCGTTTGTTGCCGTCGCTGAACGAGTGGTTTTTGGTAACGAGATACAGGAGCATGGCGGCTTTTTCCTCCACTGATGGATATAGATCAGCGCCACCGAAGGTCTGGTAAATCTGACCGATGGAGCTTTTGAAGGAATCATCCTTTTCGTTGCCGAACAATGTACTGCCACCGAATTTCTCATGCAACTCGCGGATGACTTCCATGGCGTTTTCGTAGGTGGCATGAAACGACTCTCTGCCGGTGGTGTCCTCAATCTTCAGTTCCTGATAGTCGTAGCGGTCAAGGGTGTCGAGGGCGTATGTGTAATCGACGACAACATCAAGCAATGAACGGCTATCCTCCGTAAGCCTTTCTTGATTCTGGATTGTGCGGCCAAGCACTTTTACCAATTGACTAAGCTCGTCATATTTCTGCGCAGCTATGCGTTCGTTTATAGCATAGCCTTGAAGAAGATACTGCTTCAATATCTTATTTGCCCAGATGCGGAAAGCTGTCGCATTCTTTGAATTGACACGATAACCTACAGAAAGGATTGCGTCAAGATTATAATGATCAACTACCTCGACAGATGCGCCTCGGAAGCCGCGATTCACGACTGTTTCCATTTTGGAAATAGTCGTATCGCGTTCCAATTCTCCGGATTCAAAGATGTTTTTCAGATGCTTTGAGATTGCCGGAACTTTCGTGCCAAACAGTTCTGCAATCTGACGTTGCGTGAGCCAGATTGTATCACCATGTAAAGTGACATCCAACTGGGTTTCTCCATTTGGAGCTTTATATATTACAAGTTTTGTCTCATTATTCGTTCCCATAATACAAATGTAATTAAAATTCCTGATATTACGATACTTCCCGTTTTGGATTATCGTCAAAATACTTCCGCTTTGCCGCCATTGGCGATAGCGTCGATCTCGTCGGCTATTTTGTCGGAGAAGAGCTTGATGTAGTCCATGAAGGTCTTTTGCGTTTTGTGGCCGCTGACATGCTTCATTTGGATGAGAGTGTATTTATGGTTTGTGATTCCGCTGCGGCGGGCTGTGTGGGTTGTTACGCACTTATAGCGGGGCATTATCACCTCTCCCTTTTCGTTGTGCCCGACAACGAGCTTGCCGTCATCCACCAGTTTCTTCTGTTTTTGAGTAAGTTTGGTTACTACCATCCTGGCTAAGCCGGACACTCTACCTGACAGATTCTTCAGAATCTCCTTTATGTAGCGGTTGAGTATCACGTCAACAACATAAGGGAGATTATAGTCGTACGTTGCCTTTCCTCCTCTTCACGCTTCGCTTTCATTATGGCTTAAGCTTTCTTCGGATTGGCGATAGAGAGGATTTCAGCCTCAACATGCGACTTGTCGAATTTCGCGATAAGCTCAATTATGGGAGTGGGAGGCACGGGGAGTATTACGTGAAAAGCGGGGGACGGCGTGCGTCCCCCGCTTTTTGCGGGATATCTTTGAAGTGTGTTTGCGTTTGCTCAGCGGCAGGCTCAGGCTTTCTTCACCTGGTCTACGATAGCCTTGAATGCTTCGGGGTTGTTCATGGCAAGGTCGGCGAGCACCTTACGGTTGATCTCGATGCCGGCTTTGTGGATGAGGCCCATGAGCTTGCTGTAAGAGAGATCCTCGAGGCGGGCTGCGGCGTTGATACGCTGGATCCAGAGAGCGCGGAAGTTGCGCTTTTTCTGCTTGCGGTCGCGATAGGCGTAGGTCAGACCTTTTTCCCAGGTGTTTTTGGCAACGGTCCAGACATTGCGACGGCTTCCATAGTAGCCACGGGTGAGTTTGAGGATTTTCTTTCTTTTTGCACGCGAAGCAACGTGGTTGACTGATCTTGGCATTTTGTTCAGTTTTTTGGATGTGAGCGGCCTTCTATGTTAGCGCTTAGGTGCTCGGCATCCGGTTAAAAAAATAGATTTGGGAAAGATTTAAAAAGAAGAAAACGGGTTCTTCGGAAGTCGGATCCGGGTAGAGGCTCAACGGAGGTTGAGGAGCTCGCGCACGGATTTGCGGTTGGCGTTGTCGACCAGAGCGGTGTGGTCGAGGTTTCTTTTGCGCTTAGTCGACTTCTTGGTCAGAATGTGGCTGTGGTAAGCGTGTTTTCTCTTGATTTTGCCTGTGCCGGTGAGAGCGAAACGCTTCTTGGCGGCGCAGTTGGTCTTTACCTTAGGCATGAGTTTTGAAAATTTTATTTGTTTTTGTATTCACCTCAGCACATGGTGCTTACGGTCTCATTATCTATATTCACGTGTTGATTTCACTTCTCGGGAGCTTCCTCTCCGACCTTGGCTTCGTGAGCCTCTCCCTCGGCTTTGGCCTCCTTCTTGGGGGCGGCCTTCACCGGAGTGAGCATGATGGTCATGCGTTTTCCTTCGAGCACCGGCATCATCTCCACCTTGCCGTATTCCTCAAGGTCGTTGGCGAAACGGAGGAGAAGCACCTCGCCCTGCTCCTTGAAAAGGATAGAGCGTCCGCGGAAGAAGACGTAGGCCTTCACCTTGGAGCCTTCCTTAAGGAAGCCGATGGCGTGCTTGAGCTTGAAGTTGTAGTCGTGGTCGTCGGTCTGCGGGCCGAAGCGAATCTCCTTGACCACAACCTTTGCGGCCTTTGCTTTCTGCTCCTTCAGGCGCTTCTTCTGCTGATAAAGGAACTTCTGATAGTCGAGCACCCGGCATACGGGAGGCTCGGCGTTGGGCGAGATCTCTATCAGGTCGAGCTCGAGGTCGCGGGCGATGCGGAGGGCCTTGTCGATAGGATAGATGCCCTGTTCTACGTTGTCGCCTACGAGACGCACCTCGCGGGCGCGTATCTGCTCATTGATGGCGTGAGGATTCTGCTTGCCCTGGCCGGGGCGCGGACGCTGCCCGGGGCGCGGACGCGAGCCGCCGGGACGACGCGGGCCGGTGAATTGCGGTTTTTTCTCCATTCGGTGTGTAGCCGGTTTTCTCTTCTTTGCGGCGGTGTGCGCGCGGCAACCCGCCAATTTGTATTAAGTGGTTATTTTTCAGTGCGTTGATGGCCTCAATCAATCATTTTAGCCACCTCGGCGTTGATTTCGTCTGCAAAGTTAGCGATTTTCATCGTACCTTTATCACCTTCGCCCTGTTTTCTTACAGAAACTTCGCCATTTTGTGCTTCTTTTTCGCCGACGATGAGAAGGTAGGGCATTTTCCGGAGCTCGTTGTCGCGGATTTTCTTGCCTATTTTCTCGTTGCGGTCGTCGACGATGGCGCGCACTCCGGCTTTGTCGAGCTCCTTCACCACCTCGTAGGCGTAGTCGTTGAACTTCTCGCTGATGGGAAGCACTACGGCCTGCTCGGGAATGAGCCAGAGGGGGAGCTTGCCGGCGGTGTGCTCGAGGAGCACGGCGACGAAGCGTTCCATCGAGCCGAAGGGGGCGCGGTGAATCATCACCGGGCGGTGTTTCTGGTTGTCGGCACCGGTGTATTCAAGGCCGAAGCGCTCGGGCAGGTTGTAGTCTACCTGGATGGTGCCGAGCTGCCAGCGGCGGCCGATGGCGTCTTTCACCATGAAGTCGAGCTTCGGGCCGTAGAAGGCTGCCTCGCCTTCCACCTGACGGGCCTTGAGCCCTTTCTCGGCGCAGGCCTCGATGATTGCCGACTCGGCAAGATGCCAGTTTTCGTCGGAGCCGATGTATTTCTCCTTGTTTTTCGGGTCGCGGAGCGAGATCTGAGCCTCGAAGTTGTCGAATTTCAGAGCCTTGAAGATGTAGAGGATGATGTCCATCACTTTCAGGAACTCGTCTTTGATCTGCTCGGGGGCGCAGAAGATGTGGGCGTCGTCCTGCGTGAAGCCTCTGACGCGGGTAAGTCCGTGGAGCTCGCCGCTCTGCTCATAGCGGTAGACGGTGCCGAACTCTGCGAGGCGCAGCGGCAGGTCGCGGTAAGAGCGGGGCGAGGTCTTGTAGATTTCGCAGTGGTGGGGGCAGTTCATCGGCTTGAGCATGTACTCCTCGCCCTCCTCCGGGGTATGGATAGGCTGGAACGAGTCCTTGCCGTATTTTGCCCAGTGGCCCGAGGTAACGTAGAGAGCCTTGTTGCCGATATGCGGGGTGATTACCTGAAGGTAACCGTATTGTTTCTGAATCTTGCGGAGGAACTGCTCGAGGCGGTCGCGCAGGGCAGCGCCTTTCGGAAGCCAGAGGGGGAGGCCCTGGCCTACCGTGTGGGAGAAGGCGAAAAGCTCCATCTCCTTGCCCAGCTTGCGGTGGTCGCGCTTCTTGGCCTCTTCGAGCAGGGTGAGGTATTCGTCGAGCATCTTCTTCTTGGGGAAGGTGATGCCATAGACGCGCACGAGCTGCTGGCGCTTCTCGTCGCCGCGCCAGTAGGCTCCGGCGAGCGAAAGCACCTTCACTGCCTTGATGGGAGCCGTAGAGGGGATATGCGGGCCGCGGCAGAGGTCGGTGAAGGCACCCTGCGTATAGGTGGTGATGTGTCCGTCTTCGAGCTCGCTGATGAGTTCGCACTTATAGGTCTCGCCGCGGTCGCCAAACATCTTGAGGGCGTCGGCCTTCGATATGTCGGCGCGCTTGATTTCCTCCTTTTTGGCCACAAGCTCCATCATCTTCTTCTCGATTTTCGGGAAGTCTTCCGAAGTAATCTTGTGTTCTCCCGGGTCGATGTCGTAATAGAAACCGTTTTCGATGGCAGGTCCGATACCGAACTTCACGCCGGGATAAAGCTCCTGCAGGGCCTCGGCCAGCAGGTGGGCCGACGAATGCCAGAAGGCGTGCTTGCCTTCGGGGTCGTCCCATTTGAAGAGCTCGATCGAGGCGTCGCCGTCGATGGGGCGTGAGATATCCCAGTCCTGTCCGTTCACTTTTGCCGCGAGCACGTCGGAGGCGAAACGGGGACTGATGCTTTCAGCTATGCCGTGAGGCGTGATGCCGGCCTCATACTGCCGCTGGTTTCCATCGGGGAAAGTTATATTTATCATTATGATAGTCAGCTTATTGTATAGACATTGAGCCGCAACGCCGACTGTCGGAGCCGCGTCGAGACCGATGTAATTTGTGCAAAATTACTATTTTTCTTTCTATTTTCCAAATTCTTACCCGGCAGGCGGCATCTTTTTAGCATTTTTTCGCTTACCGTCCCTCCTTATTCATCATCGTCGTCATCGTCTTCCCAGTCGAGGAAGAAGCTGTCGGCATACGAGTCTTCCTTGAAGCGGCTTATCTCGCGGCCGTCGCGCTTGGTGGGACGGCCGAGCCCCTTGCGGCGGTCTACAAAACCGGAGATGCGCGTCATCTCGAGCAGGTCGTACTGGCTCTGGGGCGTAAGGTTCTCCAGATAGTCGGGCACGAGCTTTGCGCCGAGACGGTTTTCCGTGAGGCGCACCACGCGGAACGTATAGGTGATCGGCGGCTTGCGCACGTCGATGACGTCGCCTGCCTTCACTGTGCGCGACGGCTTCACCGGGCTGCCGCCCATGCTGACGCGCCCTTTTTTGCAGGCGTCGGTGGCTATGGTGCGCGTCTTGAACACACGCATGGCCCAGAGCCATTTGTCTACTCTTACTTCACTTTTCATCGCGTAGGTCTCACTTGTTGTTGAAGCGCGTCATGGCAAACTGGGGGCCGGAGAGGCAGTAGGCCTTCACGGCCTCGGCTGCCACGTCGAGACGCTCGGGCAGCTGTTTGCGCTCCTCCTCGGGGAAGCGTCCGAGCACATAGTCGATCTGTCCGCCGCGGGGGAAGTCCTTCCCCACGCCGAAGCGCAGACGCGCGTATTGCTGGGTGCCGAGTTGCTCGGCGATGTTTTTAAGACCGTTGTGGCCGGCGTCGGCTCCGCCCGTGCGCAGACGCACGGCACCGAACGGGAGGGCTATGTCGTCGACTATCACGAGCAGGTTTTCGAGCGGCAGCTTCTCCTTGTTCATCCAGAAGCGCACGGCCGTGCCCGAGAGGTTCATGAAAGTCGAGGGCTTGAGCACGAGCAGCTCGCAGTTCTTCACGCGTATGCGCGCCATGTCGCCATAGCGGCACGACTCCCATTTCCCTCCGGCCTGCTCCACGAGCCTGTCGGCGGCCATGAAGCCGGCGTTGTGGCGTGTGCCCTCATAGTCGGGACCGATGTTGCCGAGTCCCACTATCAGAAATTTCTTCATATCTTCATCTGTTTGCCCGCCCCGGGTGCGCCCGGTGAGCGAGTCGAGCCATTCCAGTATCCCCATCTGTAATATTAATGTTTATCGTATGTCTGTTTATCAACGAGTCCGGGCACCGGCCCGGCATTCGCGACAATAGGGCCGCAAATCATCTTTGCGGCCCTATCCTTTTCTATCAAGCAGATTGCTGCCCGATCAATTCTCTGCCTTGGCGGCGGCGCCACGGGCGGCACGGGTGAGCTGAACGGCGCAGACCACAGCGTTCTTGGCGTTCATCAGCTCGAGGCCCTCGAAGTGGAGGTCGCCTACTGCAAGCGACTTGCCGAGACCGAGAGTGTCGACGTTGACCACGAGACGCTCGGGGATTTCGGTGTAGGGAGCTTTCACTTTCAGCTTGCGCATCGAGAGAGTGAGCTTACCACCGGCTTTCACACCCTCGGCGTGGCCTTCAATCTGAACGGGAACCTCCATCACGATGGGCTTCTCGGGGAATACCTCGAGGAAGTCGATGTGGAGCACGGTGTCTTTCACGGGCTGGAACTGAATCTCCTTCATCACGGCCTTGCGCTTCTCGCCGTTGATTTCCATGTCGATCTCGAAGATGTCGGGGGTGTAGATGAGCTTGCGCACGTCTTCAGCCTTCACTGCGATGTCGGTAGTGATGAGGCCGCGGCCGTTGCTGATCTCAACCATCTTCTCGCCGGGCTTAAGAGCCTCGTTGTAGGGGAGTTCAACGATTTTGCCACCGTTGAGCACTGCGGGGATCTTGCCCTCGGCGCGGAGAGCCTTCACTGCCTTTTTGCCGAGGCCTTCGCGGGCTTCTGCCTTAAGTTCGTAAACTTTCATTGTGTTGGTTTTGTGTTTGTTGTGTTACTCAAAATAAGTCTTGCCTCCGGGGGCCAGCAGATTTCCCATCACACTGTCCTTTCACAAAAGCGCGGCAAAGTTACAAAAAAATATCCGCCCCGCCAAATATTTCTTCATTCGGCGGAGCGGATGCGTTGGGAGCAAGAGTGGCGTCAGGCCGTGGCCATACCCTCTTTCTCGGCTATTTCGTTGGCCTTCACCACGGCTTTCGTGATGTGGTCGCAGATGTTGTCGGCTCCTATCAGCTTGTCGATGCCGGCGTTGTGGAGTGTCTTGGCGACACTCGGATTCACGCCCGAAAGCACTATCTCTATGCCCTCGTTGTGGCTCGAATTGATGAGTATCTCGAGGTTGTGGAGAGCCGTCGAGTCGATGAAGGGCACCTTGCGCATGCGGATGATGCGCACCTTGGGCTTGTCGCGCAGGGCGGAGCGCATGAGCTCGTCGAACTTGGTGGCTATGCCGAAGAAGAAGGGGCCGTCGATCTCATAGACCGAAACGCCTTTGGCCACATTGAGCACCTCGTGGTGGTCCTGGCTGAGGTCGGTGCCTTCGGCCACGTCGAGCTTCTCGCTGTAGACACGGATGTCGGAGTTCTCCATCACTCGGCGCAGGAAGAGCACAATGGCCAGCAGCAGGCCGATCTCGATGGCGATCGTGAGGTCGAAGATCACGGTCAGCAGGAAAGTGGTGATGAGCACCCATACGTCGCTGCGGGGAGAATGGAAGATGCCGACGATGGTGCGCCACCCGCTCATGTTGTAGCTCACCACGATAAGCACCGCCGCCAGGCATGCCATGGGCACGAGGTTGATGAGCGGCATGAGGAAGAGGAAGATGAGGAAGAGGGTAACGGCGTGGATGATGCCGGCCACGGGGGTGCGTCCGCCGTTGGTGATGTTGGTCATGGTTCGCGCGATGGCTCCGGTTACGGGTATTCCGCCGAAGAGGGGCACCACCACGTTGGCGAGTCCCTGGCCTATCAGCTCGGTGTTGGAGTTGGTGCGCGAGCCGGTAACACCGTCGGCCACAGTGGCAGAGAGCAGCGACTCGATGGCGCCGAGCATGGCGATGGTGAAGGCCGAGGGGAGCAGGCGGTTGATTATGTCCATGTTGAGGCTGAATCCACGGGGCACGGGGAGGTCGGTAGCCATGTCGCGGAAGCGCATGCCGATGGTCTCGGTCTGCAGTCCGGGATAGAAGCGGGCTATGAGCCACGTGGCCAGCGTTACCACCACGATGGCCAGCAGCGCTCCGGGGAGGCGGCGCGAGATCTTCGGGGCCACGATCATCACGAGCAGCGACACGGCTCCTACGCCGAGCGTATAGAGGTCGATACGGTCGAACGAGCGGAAATAGACGCCCCATTTCGAGACGAAATCACTCGGCACGTCGGTGAGGCCGAGGCCGAAGAAGTCGTTGATCTGCGTCGAGAAGATGGTGAGCGCGATGCCGGCCGTGAACCCCACCACCACAGGATAGGGGATGAACTTCACCACCGTGCCGAGCCTGAAAAGCCCCATCACTATGAGGATGACGCCGGCCATGAGCGTGGCCACGAGAAGGCCCGTCAGTCCGAACTCGGTGATGATGCCGGCCACAATCACGATGAAGGCGCCCGTCGGGCCGCCGATCTGCACTGAGTTGCCGCCGAAGGCCGACACCATGAAGCCGCCGATGATGGCCGTGATAAGGCCGATGGAGGGGCTGACCCCCGATGCGATGCCGAAGGCGATGGCCAGCGGCAGAGCCACGATGCCTACTATGATGCCGGCTATGAGGTCGGCCTTGAACTTCGACATCGAATAAGATGAGAAAACTTCAAGCACCTTCGGCCTGAAGTCGATTTTTCCCGTCAGGTTCATTTAATCGTTAGTTGATATAGTTGTTAGAGTATGTTTGAGTTTAACTTCTATTCACTTGAAGAGGATTTTTTGAGATGATTCCGCAAGTCGAAGAGGGAGCGATGCGGGCATCGAGACCGATGAGGCCTGGCGAAATCAGCCAAAAAAGACCTTCAGGGGGATAGAAAGAATTTATTGAAGAAGTATGTTCAAATCAATTCGTGTTAAATTCAAACATACTCTTAGGGTTCTGTTTCAGAAAAACGGCGCAAAGGTACGGACTATTTCCGAAACCACCAAATCCCGCGCATGCCATTTGCGCAAGTCGGCGATTATTATTAACTTTGTGGCCCATTCAACACCTTTCAGCATTATGACACGACACTTTTCAGCGCTCACGCGCCGACTCATATTCGGCTCCGCCTCGCTGCTGCTCGCCGCATCCCTCATGGGCGGATGCAAGAAGGAGCAGAGCTCGCTCGAAGCCCGCTTCCCCGAAAAATTCGAAGGGAAGACCGTCGAGATGGTATCCTTCGCCGACTCGGCCATCCTCAGCTCGGGCGTCATCAGAGACGGCCGCGTGCTCTTCGACAACGCCGACATCCTCTCCGACACCCCGCGCCTCGTGGAGCTCACCATCGACGGACGCGTGAAGGCCTTTGCGGTGATAGAGCCGGGCAAGGCCGTGCTTTCCGACTCGCTCCACGCCGCCACCGGCACCCCCCTCAACGACCGCTTCGCCACGCTCATGGCAAGACTCGACTCGGTGGAGAGCCTCGACGACATTAACGCCTACGTCGACTTCGCCGACCGCCAGTATGCCGACAACCGCGAGAATCCCCTCGGACAATACTTCGCCCTCGAAGTCATAAAGTTTGCCGAGCCGGCACGCGTCGACTCCCTCCTCGCCATCCTTCCGGCCGACTTCAAGGAGTCGCGCAAGGCACGCCGCTTCATCCGCTTCGCCGAGCTGCGCAAAGGCACCGCCCCCGGCAACCCCTACACCGACTTCAGCGCCCCCGACAAGAACGGCCGCGACGTGAAGCTCAGCGACCTCATAGTGCCGGGCCACTACACAATAGTCGACTTCTGGGCGTCGTGGTGCCCCTGGTGCATCAAGGAGCTGCCCCGCCTTAAAGAGATTCTCGACATCTACGGAGGCAAGGGCGTCGACATCGTGGGAGTAGCCGTGCGCGACAAGATCGAAGACACGGAAAACTCCGTGGCCAAGCACGAGATTCCCTGGCGCATCATGTACAACGCCCAGCGCGTGCCCTACGACATCTACGGATTCACCGGCATACCCCACCTGATGCTCATAGGCCCCGACGGCAAGATCATAGCCCGAGGCGAATCGGCCGACCAGACCGCCAAAAGACTGGAAACCCTCCTCGCCGACTGACACCTGAATGGCCGACAACTATCTTGAACGACGTATGGAAGACCTGCGGGCCGGACGGATTGCGTCCGGCTCCGCACGCCCGTCGCGCACCTCGCCGTCGGCTCAGCGACGCGGACAGCTCGCCGGCATCCGCGCGATAGTAACCGGCGGCGCCGGACTCATCGGCTCCGAAATAGTGAAAGCCCTCCGGGCCGAAGGTGCGAAAGTCGACATCCTCGACACCGACCGCCCCCGCGGAGCCGCCCTCGCCCAGCAGTGCGGAGCATGCTTCCGCCCCGTCGACATCTCCGACCCCGAAGCCCTCGCCCGCTGCTTCAGCGAGATAACCGCCGCCCGAGGCGACGTCGACGTGATAGTCAACTGCGCGGCCTGCGTCGACTTCACGCCCCTTGCCGACAACGACGCCACACGCTTCATGCGGTCGATGGCCGTCAACGTGCTTCCCGCCTTCGAGACCGCCCGTCTCCTCGCCATCCACCGCGCGGCGCTCCCCTCCCCCAACCCTTACGGCGGACGAATCATCAACATCTGCTCCACTCGCGCCCGCCAGAGCGAGCCGGGCACCGAAAACTATTCGGCCTCGAAAGGAGCACTGATGTCGCTCACCCACTCCCTGATGATGAGCCTCTCCCCCTTCGGCATCACCGTCAACTCCGTGAGCCCAGGATGGATAGCTCCCCCCGACGAACCCCACACCGAGGCCGACCGCCTGCAGCACCCCTCGCGCCGCGTAGGCATCCCCGCCGACATAGCACGCGCCTGCGTCTACATCTGCCACCCGGCCAACGCCTTCCTCAACGGCATCGACATCCCCGTCGACGGCGGTATCACCCACCGCATGATCTACGTCTGACCCCTCCCCCTAAATCCCCCACACCCGCAAAAAGATAAGTTGCGTCTTAAAGGATTTATTACTAACTTTGCATCGTCGTAGCAATACTATCCGACATGACAGATATCCGCAAGCCCTCGGCTTAGGCGGAAACAGAAGGGGGTAATCCAACCCCCTGCAATGCGCGATAATGCGCAGAGACCTAACAACATAAATATCATGTCTCCAATTTTAGACCGAGACCCGGCAGAAGCAGAAGTAATGCGCAACGACAATCAGCCCGACAATCTCAGCGAAGGCAAATTTCGCTACGGCGTCCAGTCAGCACTGATCGCAATTGCATTCATCGAAGGATTTGCAGCAATCGTGGCAGGCTGCGCGATAGACCACATCAGCGGCGAAATTCGCGCCCTGATTATCGTCGCCTCACTGCTTAACGCACTGATGTTATGCGTGATGTATACAGTAGTGGCAGCCTGCAACAAGTATCTTGACAAAGACTGACCGCCGACTCTCCTCAGGCTGACACCACCCCGCCAACCGACACGAGGTGGGAGCACCCCCCCATTGCTCCCACCTCCCTCATCCTCCCCCATAAAGTATATCCTTATGGAAACCGACCACATACATAATTTCATCCTTGAGATAAAAAAGAATTAGCATATAACCGATAAAACATTTGAGTTATGAAAACTACAGCACAACTATTCGATGAATGTCTTGCCACCGTTCAGAACGATGTCAAGATGGAACTTGATATGTCGTTTGCCCTTGCTGATAAAATTGATATGATTCTCAGGGAAAAGAATATCAGTCAGAAACAGTTGGCGAAAAAGATGGGCAAGACCGAAGCAGAAGTCTCTCGATGGCTCGGGGGAACTCATAACTTCACACTGAGAACCATCGCAAAGATTTCAGATGCTCTCGGTGTCAAACTTTTAACCATATAGTGTGTTGAGCAATAAGATTTCCAATAGTTTTGTGATTTGCCTGAAATTTCTTAAATTTGTGGACATCAAGGCCGGCGACTGTTCGGTTCCTGTCCATATTTTGAAATTTAGAATTATTCCTCCAAATATAGTAAAATTGTGACTTAGAGCACGCAGGAGGGGACAGGAATCAAGGCGTCAGCCTTGATTTTTTTATCCTGCCGGTGTGGAAATCTCAAGATTTTTATCTAAATTTGCATCGTCAAACACAACGTGCCCCGTGCGCTCCACGGGCTTAAAATTGTTGTGATTTGCCTAAAATTTCTTATCTTTGCATCGTCAAACACAACTTTCTTTTGAAATTGTCGAAGGCCTTTAAAGTTGTGATTTGCCTAAAATTTCTTATCTTTGCATCGTCAAACACAACTTGAGGCAAATTTTGGAAGCCCTGCGCGTTGTTGTGATTTGCCTAAAATTTCTTATCTTTGCATCGTCAAACACAACTTCCCCGGCTGCGTTTCATCAAGGAAATTAGTTGTGATTTGCCTAAAATTTCTTATCTTTGCATCGTCAAACACAACATGCGCCGGGAATGGTGCTCACGCGAGATTGTTGTGATTTGCCTAAAATTTCTTATCTTTGCATCGTCAAACACAACAGTATCCTTTTGATTACATCGCCGCAGTAAGTTGTGATTTGCCTAAAATTTCTTATCTTTGCATCGTCAAACACAACTGAACGGCCGAAACGCCTTCAACGAAACACGTTGTGATTTGCCTAAAATTTCTTATCTTTGCATCGTCAAACACAACTTTTTTTCGCGACACACGGCCTCCAGTCGTGTTGTGATTTGCCTAAAATTTCTTATCTTTGCATCGTCAAACACAACCGTTGATACGCGCTGCACTTGCACGAGCTCGTTGTGATTTGCCTAAAATTTCTTATCTTTGCATCGTCAAACACAACATACGTTTCGCGCACTTGATAGCCGCGTTGGTTGTGATTTGCCTAAAATTTCTTATCTTTCCTCTAAAACGTAATTGTGTCTTTAGCCCTTAAACTTCAGGAAAAGGA
>CAMCDS010000027.1 GCA_945873625.1 uncultured Porphyromonadaceae bacterium
CGGATTATCACAGATTTTGGTCGGAGAGATGCCATGCCGATGTTTTGTAAGGTCTTGTAAATCCGTGCAGATCCGTCTCATCCGTGTGATTCCGGCAGGAATCTAAAAAATCCGTGTGCCTATATATTCATCCCAATTCCCTCTCGGATAAGGATTGATTATTGGCACACGGATAGTTTTTGTCTGCTTGCGCAGCCCTCACGGATTGAAACGGATTATCACAGATTTTGGTCGGAGAGATGCCATGCCGATGTTTTGTAAGGTCTCGTAAATCCGTGCAGATCCGTCGCATCGGTGTGATTCCTACAGGAATCTAAAAAATCCGTGTGCCTATAAAAATGAGAAAAATCGTAATTTTTTGTCGAGAAAAGTGATTTCGGCCTCGCGTTCTGTTGCAGAAACAGGCGGATTGCTGACGGATGCAACCCACCTCCGGGGGTTGTAGGTGAGGGTATACGGGTATCCCCACGTAGACTCGCTATTAGCTCGTCAACGTGGGGTTAGAGAAGATGTAACCTCCTCCGGAGGTACCGCTTGCGTCAGCCCAACCTCCGGAGGAGGTTGCCTTTTCGATAGCCCCGCGTTGGCGAGCCGGTACGGCGAGCCTACGCGGGGAATCAGTCCATCGCGCGAGGCAGACAACCCCCGGAGGGTGGTTGCCTCTACCCGCCTTTGCCGATTATCATCTCGATTTGAATTGATTTTAGCGGATTGGATTCGGCGGCCTCGAAGCCATCGGGTATTGGGATGGACGTTCACGAATTGCGGCGGTCCCAGGAGGGATGGGCGGGGTCTTCGGCCGTCAGGGCTTCGGCGAGGTCGATACCGAGGGCGGCGGCCAGCATGGTGCCGTATTCGGGATCGGCGTTGTGGCAGGCGCGCACGTGGCGCTGCATGATGAAGAGCGGCACTCCGGCCATCGCACGTGCCGTGTTCTCGCATGTGGCGAGGCGGTCGGCCGGCGTCATCAGTCGCCACAGCTTGCCGGGCTGTGTGTAGTAGTCGTCGTCATACTCGCGTTCGTCGTAGTTGAACGCGTCGCCGGTAACGGCTGTCGGTGGTTCTTTGAGCGAAGGGTCGTCTTTCCATTCTCCGAAGCTGTTGGGCTCATAGTCGATGGTGCGTCCGAGGTTTCCGTCGGTGCGCATCTGTCCGTCGCGGTGATATGAATGGAAGGGGCATTTGGGCATGTTGACCGGGATGAGGTTGTGGTTCGCACCGAGGCGGTAGCGCTGTGCGTCGCCATACGAGAAGAGACGGCCCTGCAGCATCTTGTCGGGTGAGAATCCTATCCCCTCGATGATATTCATGGGGTTGAACGCCGCCTGTTCGATTTCGGCAAAGAAGTTCTCGGGATTGCGGTTCAGCTCGAGGATGCCGACGTCGCGAAGCGGAAAGTCTTTGTGATACCACACTTTGGTGAGGTCGAAGGGGTTGATGTGGTACTGGCGTGCCTCGTCTTCGGTCATCAGCTGCACCTGCATCAGCCAACGCGGAAAGTCACCACGCTCGATAGCCTCGAAAAGGTCGCGCTGATTCGACTCGCGGTCGCGGGCTATCACCTCGGCAGCTTCGGCATCGGTAAGGTTCCTGATTCCTTGCAGGGTACGGAAATGGAATTTCACCCAGGTGCGCTTATTCTCTTTGTTGAAGAAGCTGTAGGTGTGACTTCCGAATCCGTGCATGTGGCGGAACGAAGCCGGGATGCCGCGAGGCGACATGGTGATGGTAACCTGATGCAGCGCCTCGGGGAGCAGTGTCCAGAAGTCCCAGTTGCTGGTCGGGTTTCTCATCCCCGTGCGCGGGTCGCGCTTGATGGCATGGTTGAGGTCGGGGAATTTCAGAGGGTCGCGGAGGAAGAACACCGGGGTGTTGTTGCCCACGAGGTCCCAGTTGCCGGAGTCGGTGTAGAACTTCATCGCGAAACCGCGGATGTCGCGCTCCGCGTCGGCGGCACCTCGCTCGCCGGCCACTGTGGAGAATCGCACCAGGCACTCGGTCTTCTTGCCGACCTCGGAGAATATCGATGCCCGGGTGAACTCGGTGATGTCGTGGGTAACGGTAAATGTGCCGAACGCACCTGAGCCTTTTGCATGCATCCTTCTTTCGGGAATAACCTCGCGGTCGAAGTGCGCGAGTTTCTCGGTAAACCAGGGGTCTTGCAGCAGCGCGGGACCCCTTACGCCGGCCGTCTGAATGTTTTGGTTGTCAGCGATAGGCCTGCCGTTTTCTGCGGTAAGTCGTTTTTTATCCATGTCAGTATAAGAGTGGGTTTTACAAAGATTACAACGTCGCGGCGTGCCGATTGTTCAAGCCCGGAAAAAGTGTAAATGTTAAATCCGTCGGGGCGTCGGGAGCAGATAGAACCAACAGGGCGTGGTTTCAGTTATACAGATACATACATTAAATTCTGTCAAGATGAAATCAATTATGCTCTCATTAACCGTATTGTTGTCTTTATTGGCTTCTCCGCTTAATCTTTTTGCTGAGGAGACGGGAGAGTGCGCCGCCGGTACGGGTGCGTCCGACGGAAGCCGCCGCGTGGCCCTTACGATGCCTCTCGCGCTTACGGCCCACGATTTCATCACGAAGGTGTATGGCATTCTCGACCCGCGCTGCTCGGCCGAGGAGGCCGCCGCGTCGGCACAGAGCATCCTCTCCATCGTCCCCGAGAGCGACGACTACGGTCTCTGGCTCAACCCCGCCTGCGGATATTCGGTGAGCTATTTCGGAATGACGCCCGACGTGGAGGCCACGGCACGCTTCGCCGACGGCCGGGTGAGCGATTTCGGCTATTTCTTCCTCTTCCCTTACGACTGTGGCGGACGCGCCGAGGCCAACCGGCAGCAGTCGGAGTTCTGCGGCTCGCTGCTACAGGAACTCCACGACATGGGGCTCGACATATCGCGCACTTATGACGGAGACGCCATATTCGAGGTAATAACCGACTATGCCGGCAACTATGTCGACATCCGCCTCGTGGAGGAATACATGGCTCCCGACGGAGTCAACACCGCCGATGCCCTCTCGGCCGCCATAGCCGCCTCGGCTCCCGACGCCTCGGGTCGCTTCGTGCTCATCCTCAGCGTGGAGCCAGACGCCTTCACCGAGGCCGACAACCTCGCCGCCCTCTGACTATGAAACCAACCGCGGCAGCCCGCCGGCCATAACCCTTATTGAAATTGAAAGACTCCACACCATCATCCCGCGAAGGGACTACCGCGCCGCGCCGGCGAAGCACGGCCATGAGGATAGTCCGCACGGCAGCCGTCGCAATCGGCTGCCTTGTCGGCGTGGTCATACTTCTTGTGGTGGCCGCGACGCTTTATCTCACGCCGGCCAACCTGGCGCGTATATTAGACCGAGAGGCAAGCGAATACTTCAAGGCCGACATCAGGGTGAGCAATCCCCGGTTCACGTTCTGGTCTACCTTCCCCCGGCTCCATATAGAGATTGACTCGCTCCGCATCGACTCGCGCACCCTGAGAGGTGTCGACAAGGCGATAAGGGAGCGTCTCCCGGCCGACGCCGATTCCCTTGCAAGTTTATCCGACGCATCACGCGCATGATGCTCATCCCCGACAGCCGCGACATACATATCCGCAACATGGACGTCCACGCCTCGGTCCACGACAATCTGCTCGAGCTATATCCGTTTGACTTCGAGTTCAGCAACTACAAGCTTCGGATGGCCGGCCTCAACAACTTTGACGGGCTGATGTACTACCACATCGGGGTCGACGACAATCCTCTCCACTTCCCCTTCGGCATCAACATCCAGGGGCACTACTCCGACCCGCAGCTCCGCTTCGGAGGCGCCACCTACAAGGAGCAGCGCGCCTTCGACATCACCTCGCGCATCATGACCGAAAAGCGCGTGAACTTCGTCAAAGAGCTGAAACACTACCTGCGCGAGTTTGTCCACAAAGCCGCCGTCTCTCCCGACGAATAAGTATGAAAGCTGACCGGCCGCGCTTCCCGAGAGGGAGCGCGACCGGCGGGTATATGGTTCAGGATGTGCGGTGTCGGTTCCGCTTCCGGCTGAGGGTCAGACCACGATGTTGACAATCTTGCCGGGCACCACGATTATCTTGCGCGGCGTCTTGCCGGCCAGCCATTTCTCGGCTCCGGCGTCGGCGAGGGCGGCTTTCTCCACATCCTCTTTCGACGCTCCGGCGGGCACTTCGATTGTATAGCGTGCCTTGCCGTTGAAGCTGACGGGGTATTTCACGCTGTCCTCCTTGAGGTAATCCTCATTCCAGACGGGCCATGCGGCGTCGGCCACGCTGCCCTCATGGCCCAGCATCTGCCAGAACTCCTCGGCGATATGCGGTGCGAAGGGGGCTATCACGCGGGTGAAGAGGTCCATCACCTCGCGGTTGGTCGACTTCAGGGCCGAAAACTCGTTGAGGGCAATCATGAAGGCGGCGATGGAGGTGTTGAACGAGAACGACTCGATGTCGCCGCTCACCTTCTTAACGAGCTTATGGATGGCTTTCAGCTCCTCGCGGGTGGGCTCTTTCTGCTCGGCGTCGACGGCACGCACAAAATGGTTCCAGAGCTTGCGGATGAAGCGGTTTACGCCGTCGATGCCGTTGGTATCCCAGGGCTTTGACTGCTCTACCGGGCCGAGGAACATCTCGTAAAGACGAAGGGTGTCGGCGCCATAGCGGTCTACTATGTCGTCGGGGTTGACCACGTTGAACATCGATTTCGACATCTTCTCCACGGCATATCCGCAGATATATTTGCCGTCTTCGAGAATGAACTCGGCGTCGGCATAGTCGGGACGCCATGCGCGGAAGGCGTCGGTGTCGAGCCCGTCGTTGTTGACGATGTTGACGTCCACGCGGATGGGGGTGGTGTCATATTCCTTGCGCAGCCCGTGGCTCACGAAGGTATTGGTGTCTTTGATACGATAGACGAAGTTTGAGCGTCCCTGTATCATGCCCTGGTTCACGAGCTTCTTGAACGGCTCCGGCTCGCACACGAGGCCGAGGTCGAAGAGAAACTTGTTCCAGAAGCGCGAATAGATGAGGTGGCCGGTGGCGTGTTCGGCTCCTCCGACGTAGAGGTCTACGTTGCGCCAGTATTCATCGGCCTCGCGTCCCACGAGGGCCTCGCTGTTGCGCGGGTCCATATAGCGCAGATAGTAGGCCGACGAGCCTGCGAATCCGGGCATGGTGCAAAGCTCGATGGGGTAACCCTCGCGGGTCTGCCACCCCTTGGCGCGTCCCAGCGGGGGCTCGCCGCTCTCGGTCGGGAGATAGCTGTCTACCTGCGGGAGCTGCAGCGGGAGCTCGCTCTCGTCCATCAGATACGCCTCGCCGTCCTTATAGTAGACGGGGAAGGGCTCGCCCCAGTAGCGCTGGCGCGAGAAGATGGCGTCGCGAAGGCGATAGTTGGTCTTGACGTGGCCGATACCCTTCTCTGTGATGAACTGCTTGGTGCGGGCTATGGCGTCTTTCACACTCAGACCGTTGAGGTCGAGCTCGGGACCGCATGAGTTGCACATCGTGCCCTCTTTTGCGTCGAAGCTCTCCTCGCTGACGTCGGCACCCTCGATGAGGGGAATCACCGGGAGGTCGAAATGGCGGGCGAAGGCGTAGTCGCGCGAGTCGTGGGCGGGCACGGCCATGATGGCTCCCGTGCCGTAGCCGGCAAGCACGTAGTCGCTGACGTAGATGGGTATCTCTTTTCCGGTGAGGGGGTTGCGGGCGTAGGCTCCGGTGAATACGCCGCTCACCTTCTTCTCGATCTGACGCTCACGCTCGGTTTTGTGCTTCACCTCGTCGAGGTAAGCCTCCACGGCCTCGCGCTGTTCGGGGCTCACGAGACGGGGCACATACTTCGATTCCGGGGCGAGCACCATGAAGGTAACTCCGAACACGGTGTCGGCGCGCGTGGTGAAGATCTCGAGGTCGAAGTCCTTGCCCACCACGGGGAAAAGCATCTCCGCGCCCTCGCTGCGGCCTATCCAGTTGCGCTGCGTCTCCTTGAGCGAGTCGCTCCATTCGAGCTTCTCGAGGTCGTCGAGCAGACGCGGCGCGTAGGCCGATACGCGCAGACACCACTGGTTCATCATCTTCTGCTCCACGGGGTAACCACCGCGCACGCTCAGTCCCTCGCTCACCTCGTCGTTGGCGAGCACTGTGCCGAGCTTCGGACACCAGTTCACCATCGTCTCGCCCTGATAGGCTATGCGATAGTTCATGAGGCGGCGACGCTGCTCCTTCTCGCTGAGCGAGTTCCACTCTTCGGCGGTGAACTTCATCGGCTTGGAGCATGCGGGATTGATGCCCTCCGAGCCTTCGGCGGCAAAGTGAGCCACCAGTTCGGATATGGGACGCGCCTTGGATGCGTCGAGGTCATACCATGAGTTGAACATCTGCATGAAGGCCCACTGCGTCCATTTGTAGTATTCCGGGTCGCAGGTGCGTATCTCGCGGCTCCAGTCGAACGAGAATCCTATCTTGTCGAGTTGCTCGCGATAGCGGGCAATGTTCTGACGTGTCGTAATTTCGGGGTGCTGTCCGGTCTGGATGGCATACTGCTCGGCGGGGAGGCCGTATGCGTCGTAGCCCATCGGATGGAGCACGTTGAATCCCTTTTGCCGCTTATAGCGCGAATAGATGTCGCTGGCTATGTAGCCGAGGGGATGGCCCACGTGCAGTCCGGCACCCGAGGGGTAGGGAAACATGTCGAGTACGTAGAACTTGGGTTTCTCCCTGTCGGCTTCCACGCGGAAGGTATTGTTGTCGCGCCAGAACTGCTGCCAGCGCTTCTCTATTTCTCTGTGATTATATTCCATTTTCGGTGATGTAAGCGTTCGGAAACGGCGACGCGCCCGTCGGGCTGCCGTCAAGACGCGAAATTACAAAAAATCCGTCAATTATCAAAATGGAGCATCGCCGCCGCCTGCCCTCAGCGGTAAGGGTAGTCTGCTCATCGTATGATTTATCCGGGTATCGGCTCTGAGACGGGGTGCAGGCGATACCTCCGGAGGAGGTTGCCTTTTCAATAGCCCCATGTTAACGAACGAAGTGAGGTACATGGGGACATACCCCTCCCTCCCGTGCACAACAACCCCCGGAGGGCGGTTGCCTTCGGCCGCCCAGCGTCCGACCAGCGTCCGGTCAGCGAGTAGATGCAACCACCCTCCGGGGGTTGTTGCCGCAGGGCCGGGGGGGTATCCCTGCGTAGGCTCGCGATGCTCGCCAACACGGGGCTATTGAAGATGGAACCTCCTCCGGAGGTTCTCCTGCGGACGCCATGCCTCCGGAGGGCAGATGCCGCCGCCATGCCTCCTCCGGAGGTTCTCGCGCGGACGCCATGCCTCGCGCTTGCTTGCGGCAGGGTTAACCTCCGGAGGAGGTTGCCTTTTCCTTAGCCCCATGTAAACGAACGAAGTGAGGTACATGGGGATTTACCCATCCGTCCCGCAAACAACCCCCGGAGGGCGGTTGCCTTCGGTCGCCCAGCGTCCGACCAGCGTCCGGTCAGCGGGTAGATGCAACCGCCCTCCGGGGGTTGTTGCCGTAAGGCCGGGGTTTAACCCCGCGTAGGCTCGCGGAGCTCGCCAACACGGGGTTATTGAAGATGGAACCTCCTCCGGAGGTTCTCGCGCCGCCGCCGTGCCTCGCTTCTGAAGACAGATGCCGCCGTCCGGTCAGCGAGTAGATGCAACCGCCCTTCCGGGGGTTGTTGCCGTAGAGCCGGGGTTTAACCCCGCGTAGGCTCGCGGAGCTCGCCAACACGGGGCTATTGAAGATGGAACCTCCTCCGGAGGTTCTCCTGCCGACGCCATGCCTCCGGATGGCAGATGCCGAACGTCCGGTCAGCGGGTAGATGCAACCTCCTCCGGAGGTAGTGGGCTTGTCGCATGATTTAACCCCGCGTAGGCTCGCCTTTCAGGCTCGCCAACACGGGGTTATGGAAAAGGTAACCTCCTCCGGAGGTTATCCGGACGGCGTGTGGGCCGGCCGCCTGCCGGCTCCGAAGCCGGAGGACGTCTGTCGGGTTGTCAGGCTTCGGTGGTGAAGGCGAAGCGGATGGTGCGCGAATATGTCTCTCCGGGTTTGAGGAGCTGCGAGGGGAAGACGGGATGGTTGGGGGCGTCGGGGAATCCCTGGGCCTCGACGGCCACGCCTTCGTAGTCGTGGTAGGTGCGGCCGTCGCGGTTGAGCGGCGACCCTTCGAGCCAGTTGCCGGTGTAGACCTGCACGCCGGGCTGGTCGGTGCCTACGGTGAGCACGCGTCCGCTCACGGGGTCGGAGATGCGCACAGCCTCTCGGGCGAAGCGTCCGGGTTCCCATCCGTCGATGGCCCAGCAGGCGTCGTAGCCCTTGCCGAAGCGGAGGGCGGGGAAGTCGGCCTCGATGTCGCGTCCCAGCTCCTTGGCTTCGGTGAAGTCCATCGGAGTTCCGGCCACGGGAGCCAGCTCTCCGGTAGGGATAAGAGTCTCGTCGGTGGGGAGATAGCGCGACGCCTGCATCTTCATCACGTGGCCGAGCACAGAGCCGCTGTCGGCGCCGCGAAGGTTCCAGTAGGTGTGGTTGGTGAGGTTGACCACAGTGGTGCGGTCAGTGGTGGCCGTCAGGCGTATGTCGAGCGTGTTGTCATCGCTCCAGCGGTATTCTACGGTGGCCGTTAGCGTGCCGGGGTAGTGCTCGTCGCCGTCGGGCGAGATGAGCGAGAAGCGCACTCCGCCGGGTATCTCCTCTCCGACCCAGTTGCGGTTCTGGAAGCCGTCGGGGCCGCCATGGAGCGCGTTGGGGCCGTTGTTGCAATCGAGCTGATACACGTCGCACCCGATCTGCAGGTGTCCCCTTGCGATGCGGTTGGCATATCGTCCCGGGGTCTTGCCCATGCAGGGGCCGTCGGCTATGTAGTCGGCCGGGTCGGCATATCCGAGGGCCACGTTGGCTGTCTTGCCGTCGCGGTCGGGCACCTCCACTGCGCGGATGCCGGCACCGAGCGACGAAACCTCGACGATGCCGCCCCGCTCGTTGTCGAGGCGGTAGACCTCAATTTCCCCCTTGGGGGAGGGATGGGTGATTTTTGTTACTTTCATCAGTCGAGTTTTCTTGCTCCGTCGGAGATTACCACATCGTAGATTTTCGGTTCGTGGCCGTATTTCTTCTCGAACGCCTCGGTGATTTCCTTCACGAAGCGGTCGTGGAGGTCGTTTTTCACGAGGTTGATGGTGCAGCCGCCGAATCCGCCGCCCATGATGCGCGAGCCGGTAACGCCGATGCGCGCGGCTTCGTCGTTGAGGAAGTCGAGCTCCTCGCAGCTCACCTCATAGTCTTTCGAGAGTCCGCGGTGGGTCTCGTACATCTTTTTGCCAACGGTCGGGTAGTCGCCACGGTTGAGGGCCTCGCATACGTCGAGCACGCGCTGCTTCTCCTCGATGACGAACTTGGCGCGGAAATAGTCTTCGGCGGTGATGTCGCCCTTGATACGGTCGAGCGCCTCCATGTCGGCGTCGCGGAGCGAGGGGAGGCCGAGAGCCTTGGCCACGCGCTCGCACGAGGCACGGCGCTTGTTGTAGGGCGAGTCGGCGAGTTCATGCTTCACGCGTGAGTCTACGAGCACGAGGCGGTAGTCTTTCGGGTCGAAGGGGAAATACTCATACTCCATGCTGCGGCAGTCGAGGCGGATAAGGTTGCCCTTGCGTCCGAACACGGATGCGAACTGGTCCATGATGCCGCAGTTCACGCCGCAATAGTTGTGCTCGGTGCTCTGGCCTATCTTTGCGAGCTCAAACTTGTCGATGCGGTTGCCGTTGAAGAGGTCGTTGAGCGCGAACGCGAAGCATGATTCGAGAGCTGCCGAGGAGCTGAGCCCGGCGCCGAGGGGCACGTTGCCGGCAAACACCGCGTCGAAGCCTTTGACTTCGCCGCCGCGCTTCTGGATCTCGCGGCAGATGCCGAAGATGTAGCGTGCCCAGCTGGCATGGGGAGCGTCTTCCTCCTTGAGGCCGAACTCGGTGTATTCGTCGATGTCGATCGAGAAGACGCGCACCTTCTCCATCCCGTTAGGCTTGATTTCGGCCATGATCACCTTGTCGATGGCGCCGGGGAATACGAAGCCGTCGTTGTAGTCGGTGTGCTCGCCGATAAGGTTGATGCGACCTGCGGAGGCATAGATGGCGCCTCCCTCTCCAAATCTTTCTTTGAAAACCTTGCCGATTTTCTCTTTCATTTCTTCTGTAGTCATGGTTTATCTTTTTTCGCGATTCGCGTTTATTTCACTTCAATGTTTATGCGTGCGGGCTTCACCCCTTTTGCCTTGGCCTCGAAGGTGAGTGTGCCCGGGCGGTCCGAAGCCTGTACTATGGCTGTGGCTGCTCCGCTGAAGAGGTCCGTCTTCGGCTCCTGGAAAGGTCGCAGCGACGTCGGGTCGCCGTTGGCCGTGGCGCGGAAGCGGCCCGCTCCCTTGGCCGAGAAGCTCACCTCGCGGCTGTCGGCAGGCACTATGTTGCCCTCCTTGTCGGCCACCTGCACGGTTATGTAGACCAGGTCTTCGCCGTCGGCGTCCATCGTGCGGCGGTTGGGCGTGAGCACGAGGTGGTCGGGCTTGCCTGCCGTGCGCACGCTCTTCTCGCCGGCCACGCTTCCGTCGGCGTTGTAGGCCACCACCTTCACCTCGCCCGGCTCATAGCGTGTCTCGTTCCACATCAGGCGATAGCGGTTCTGCACCGTCGAGTCGTTCTTCTCGCGCACGCCCTGGCTCTTGCCGTTGATGAAGAGCTCGGCCTTGGGCGAGTCGGTATAGACGAACACGGGGGTTATCTCCCCTTCGCGTCCGGCCCAGTTCCAGTGGGGCAGTATGTGGAGCGTCGGCTCCTTCTCGTTCCATTTCGAGCGGTAGAGGTAATAGCGGTCTTTGGGAAGCGATGCGAGGTCGATGATGCCGAAGTAGCTGCTGTGGCTGGGCCATGCGTCGGTGTCGTAGGGGGAAGGTTCGCCGAGATAATCGAATCCGGTCCAGACAAACTGGCCGATAACCCAGTCGTGGTCGTCGTCGCGGGCGAAGTCGAGGTCGGGGATATTGCTCCAGTCGCAGGTCTCCACGTCGTAAGAGCTCGACTGGTTGTCGGAATGCACCACGGTGTTATGTCCGTCGGGGCCGGGGAATTTCACCGGGAAGTGATAGACGCCGCGCGACGATACGGTGGAGGCCGTCTCCGAACCGAGCACGAGCTGCTGCGGAAGGCGTGAATAGATTGAGTCGTAGTGCTGGGGCTTGTAGTTGAAACCGGGGATGTCGAGGGCGGCGGCGAAGCCGTTGTCGAGCACCGACCCTATCTGGTCCATGCCGCAGGTTACGGGGCGCGTCGGGTCGAGACGGTGGATGAGTCCTTGCAGCATCTCAAGCTCTTCGATGCCGGTGGGCCCCCACTGCGAGGGCACCTCGTTGCCGATCGACCACATCACCACCGAGGGGGAGTTGCGGTAGTGTTCCACCATGTTGGTGATGTCTTTCTCGGCCCATTCGGCAAACACCGAGCCGTAGCCGTTGGGCGACTTCGGACGGAAGCCCCAGTCGTCGAAAGGCTCGATCATCAGCATCATGCCCATCTCGTCGCAAAGCTCCACAAGCTCGGGCGCCGGCATGTTGTGCGACGTGCGTATGGCGTTGACGCCCATGTCTTTGAGCAGCTCTATCTGATGGCGCAGGGCTGCCTTGCTGACTGCGGTGCCGAGCGGGCCGAGGTCGTGGTGGTTGCAGACACCCTTGAATTTCGTCTTTTCGCCGTTGAGGAAAAAGCCCTTCTGCGGGATGTATTCGAGCGAGCGGATGCCGAAGCGCGTGGTGTATGAGTCGAGTTCGCGTCCGTCGGCCGAAAGGGTAGTAACGGCTTTATAGAGCGAGGGAGAATCGGGGCTCCAGAGCTGAGGATGGTCTACAAGGAAATTCTGCTTCATACCCTGTCCGCGGGCTATATAGTCAGAGCGGTCGGAAGCCACTTCTTTCCCGGCAGGGTCATATATCACAGTATTTACAGTTATTTTCTCGCCGTAGGGCCATTCCTCTTTCTGAATGGCTCCGGCGATGCGGAGGTCGAGGCTCACGGAGGCATAGTCGCTGCCTACGCGCGGGGTGGTAACATACGTACCCCATACGGGGATATGCACGCGGTCGGTTGACACCAGATGCACGTTGCGGTAGAGCCCGGCACCGGGATACCAGCGCGATGCCTTCTCATAGTTCTCGAGGTCTACGCTCAGCTCGTTGACTCCGGGACGGAGGTCGGCGTTGGCGAGGTCTACGTAGAAGGAGTTGTAGCCGTAGGGCCACACGGCCACTTCCTTGCCGTTGACCGACACACGGGCGTTGCTCATCGCGCCGTCAAACACGATCGTGTAGGCGCGTCCGGCCGTGTCGGGCACTTCAAACTGCGTGCGGTACGACCCTTTGCCGATGAAGGGGAGTCCGCCGGTGCGTCCCGTCTTTAGGGTCTCCTCCTTCTCGCCGTTCTGCTCCACGGCCACGCGCTGCAGGTCGTTGTCGCGCGAGAAGGGTCCGGAGATGGCCCAGTCGTGGGGCACGGTTACGTTCTCCCAGCGGCTTTTGTCTTTTGAAAACTCCCAGTTCTTGATTTTCTCTGAGGTGCGCTGTGCCATGGCGGGCATCGCAAGCCCTAAAGCAAGCGCCGAAACTAACAATATTCTCATGAATTCGGATTATACACAATCTTTTCTACCCGCTCACGCGTCGGCGTGGACTGATAGGCGTTTTTCAAATTTCATGCAAATATAACATATTTCGCGCCCTGATGCAACAGATTTATCATTAATAATACTTAAAAAGTCCCGGAATACCTCTTTTTCGCCATCGCGGTGCCCTCCATGCCCGGCCGGAGCTGCCTCCGGGGCATGAACGATGTCAGCGTCCGAAGCGTTGAAAACGTAGGTCCGGCATAAGCGCCGGCTGCATATTATGGACCAGCAGCTCTGGGTTACGATATTCGGATATACGGCGGCTGTCTGCATGGTGCTCGGCTATCTGCCGCAGGCCATCTACACCATCCGCACGCGCGACACGGAGGGGATAGCCCTCCCTACATTCCTGCTGATGTTTTTCGGCAGCGTCTTCTTCGTGGTGCAGGGGGCGATGCTCTCCAACTGGCCGTTGATGATCACCAACCTCATCACCGGCACGTGCAGCGCCATCGTCTTTGCCATCAAGATTCACAACGACCTGCGCAAGCGGCGCCGCTGACTCACGCGCAAAACGCACGCCGGGCCGGCTCCATCAAGGGGCCGGCCCGGCGGGTATAGAGAAAACAGGTTTTATTCCACTACGGGGTTGGTTAAGAGGACGCTTTCAGGCTCTCTTACGGTCTCGGAATGTCTGCCGTTCCTGGTCTCGGGGGCTTTCATGCCGGCCGCACCATTGCGCGAGGGAGCCGACTGCACGCTCTGATATCCCATCTTATCGAAGTCGATGAGGGGATTGGCATTCTTCGCCACATTGAGGTCGGGCTGAATCAGATGCTTGCGTTTGAAGTCGATGCGCTTGAAGATGGCTGCGGCCTCGTCGAGGTCGGCATAGCAGCGGTCGGCTATCTCGCGCATTGAGGCGGGAGCCTGGTTCTCGGTGTTGAAGGTAATAATGAGGGAAATCGGCGAATCCACTCCGCTGAAGGAGATGGTGCCGTCTGCAAGGTCAATCTGTATGGGAGACTTCTCAATGCTCTCCACACCTGCGGGATCGAGGGCGGAGAATGTGATTGAGGTCATGTTTATGATAGGAGCCTCGAAATTAATTACTCCGGGTCTGGAACTTAGAGTGTCCAGATCAAGTTTTGAACCGTCGTATCTGTAGATGCCGGCAAGGATGACGAACCGCTCATGAATTGCGTCCTAACTGCTATAGTAGCGGCATCCGTTCATGCCGTCCACCATCTATATGTCGATGCTTTTGCCGTCTTCGGTCTTGATTGTCATGGTGCCGGTCTCTTCCGCACGGGCGGACAAAACCGACAGCAGCAATGCAAGTGCCAATGGCAACAGTCTGCTTAGTTTCATAAATGGTTGGTTAGTTGGTTTATATGTTGTTTTGTCAGTTCGATAATTGGGAATCTCGATTATTGGCGGTTTCTTAAACTTAGGATTAAGGGCACATAACCGATTCTTGCTATACTCGGCTGCAAAGGTAATAATTATCAGACGGTTTTACCCTTCTTGGTTATTAAATACTGTTAATTTAATCTTAAAAATAATTAAATTTAACGCCGGGGTATGGACTTTACGGATAAGAGACGGGCGGGCATCGCGTCTGTAGCGGAGACGCGGTGCCTGCCCGAAGCAGTTCCTGTGGCCCGAAGCCGTTACTTTATTTTCAGGGAGATGCGGCCGAAGTTCCAGGCGAACTTCACGGTGAGGCGGCGCGAGGCGGCGTCGTAGCTCCAGCCATACTGGCGGATGGCTTTCGGTGAGGCGGCTTCTGCGAGGCGGCCTACGCCGGCCACTCCCTCGACGCTCACCTTGCGAGGACGGGCGTCGACGTCTTCTATCTCAAGGGTTACCATCTGCACCTCGGGAGCGCTGGCATAGCTGCCCCCGTTCCCTTCGAGGCTTATTTCGGTCTCTTTCGCCGTGCGGCGGCCGGTGAAAGTGGTAAGGCGATACTGCCCGTCTTCAATCGAGGTGGGGGAGAGGCGGTTGTCGTCGAAGAGGGTGTAGGTGGTCTTTTCAGCCGAGGGGAAGTATCTGACGGTTAGCAGCTGAGGGTCGTACTGCGCGGTGTTCTCTATCGGCTGCATGCAGAGGGGGATGAAGGCTCCGGCACGCACGAAGAGGGGGAGCTCGTCGAGGGGGGCGTCAACCCGGAGGCTGCGTCCGCCGCGGATGATGCCCGAAGCGGGGCGGAGGAAGCTGTACCATTCCCCTGCCGGGAACCACACCTCGCGGCTGCGCGCACCCTGCTCCATGACTGGAGCCACGAGCACGTTGTCGCCCCAGAGGTATTCGTCGGCGAGGGTCTTTGAGGCGCCGCTGCCGTCGCCCCCTCTGAAGTCGAGCGGACGGGCGAAGGGGAGACCCCTGGTGGCGTTCTCGTAGGCGAGGGTATAGTTGTAGGGGAGCCACTCGTAGCGCATGCGGATGAAGCGCTTTGAAATCTCCTCCATCTCGGGATAGTGGTAAGGCTCGGGGCGGTCCTGCGCATGGGTGCGGAGCGTCGGGGAGAAGACACCCTGCTGTAGCCAGCGCACATACAGCTCCGGGTCGACGGGATGTTCCGGGTCGACGGCAAAACCGCCCACGTCGCTGCTCATGTAGCCCAGACCCGAGAGGCCGGAATTGAGCATGATGTTGACCTGCGGCCGGAAACCGCCCCACGAGCGGCTCACGTCGGTACTCCACGGGAAGACGTTGTAGCGCTGCAGGCCGGCGGTGCCTCCGCGCATCAGCATCATCACGCGCCGGTCGGGGAAGTCGCGGCGGAACCCTTCGTGGATGATGCGGCTCCACTCGTTGCCGTAGGCGTTGTGGTATTCCTCGGTGGTCTCGCCGTTGGCGTGAACCATGCCGAGGGGATGCACCTCGGGCTCGCCGAGATCGCCCCACCATCCGGCCACGCCGTCGTCGGTGAGAGTCTTATATCGGTTCCAGAGCCATTCGCGCGTCTTGGGGTTGCTGACGTCAAACATTCCGGCGTCACCTACCCAGGTGGTAACGTCTTTCACGTTGCCGGTCGAGTCGCGCACCAGCATACCCTCCGAGGCGAGCATGTTGTAGTTGTCGATAGCCCCTATCTTGTTGATGTAGGGCTGCGAGATGAGTACGGTGTTCACCCCCTGCGCCTTCAGGTCGGCAAGCATCTTGCGGTGGTCGGGCCACTGGCGCTTGTTCCATTCCAGGCGACCCATATCGGTCTCCTTGCCATACCAGTAGAGGTCGAGCACTATGCCGTCGAGGGGATAGCCCCGCGTCTTGAGCGTGTCGACCACTCCGAGAGTCTCGTCCTGCGTGTGGTAACCGTATTTCGAGGTGATGTAGCCCAGCGTCCAGAGGGGCGGGAGCTGCTGGCGGCCGGTGAGCAGAGTGTATTGCTCCACGGCTCCGGCCAGCGTGCCGTTGCCGTTCACGAAATAATAAGAAAGCGGTTTGCGCGAGGAAGTGGTGTAGGTGATAGTGTCGCCGAGCTGCATGGCGGCCTTGGCATAGTCGTCGAAGAACACGCCGTAGCCTTTGTCCGACACCACCCAGGGCATCGTGATGTTCATCTGCGAGATACGCGGGTCGGTGGCCGTATAGCCATAGTTCTGACGGTTGTACATCACGAGCGAGTCGCCGTTGAGGCGGAGGCTGTGGCCACGCTCGCCCGCACCGTAGAACGTGTCGCCCCCGGCCGGGACGAGTGCCACCGACTTATCACCGATGCCCCCGGCTTCGGATAGGAGCGGTCGACCGTCGCGGTCGAGAAAGCTCACCTTGCCGCTGTTTCGATCCACGGCCACGCGGGTGGTAGGCGAAATCAGTTCGATGGCCGCAGGCGTCTCCTCCACGCGCACGCCATTGGGCTGCGGCGCGAGGCGGCAGGCCTGCGAGCGATAACCCTCGCGACTCTCGCCGGGCCTGATGAGATCCACATGAAAGATGTTGTCGTTGAGCGGAGTAACCCTGACCGTGCCCTGCGGCACAGCCACGCTGACAGCCGTCGGCTCCGCCGCCACACCGAGCGAGGCGAGAGCGAGCAGACATGCCGCCGGCATTTTAAAATGGAAATACTTAATCATATCTGGAAAATCATGTAAGAACTTCATTCTGCAAATTTACGAAAATTACTGATACTACAATAACTTTTCTTATTGACTAAGAGTATGTTTAAATCAAATCGTGTTAAATTCAAACATACTCTGATAAGTTGTTTGTTAGAGTTCTAAGGAATTTTCGTTTAGAAGGAAATCATAGACACTCATTATCGTGAACCCATACTCATTCTTATAGAGTGGCTGATGACTACCAATAATGACTATTTTCTTAAATGAGTCATCTATATTGCGCAGTGAAGCCATTTCCTGACGAATCTTTTCTTCTGTTGCCATCTCTAAGACTGATTGAATATAATAGCGTTCGTAGCCCTTGTTGCATACAAAATCTACCTCTAATTGGGAACGTTTACGAACGCCATTATGCATACGCTGAACCGGAACGACTCCAACATCAACATTGAATCCCCGATATATAAGTTCATTGTAGATAATATTCTCCATAAGATGAGAACGCTCTACCTGACGAAAGTTCAAACGGACATTGCGCAATCCATTATCTGTGAAATAATACTTATAGGGGCTATCAATGTACTTCTTTCCCTTTATATCATATCGCTCGGCACGATCAATAATGAACGCATCTCCAAGATATTCAAGATAAGATGCAAGAGTGGTGCGATTTACCTTTTCATGGTGTACGCTCTCAAATGTATTTGCTAATTTTCCGGGATTAGTCAGAGCACCGATACCTGATGCAAGAATATTCAGAAGCTCGTCAAGCCTCTCTGTATTCTTTATTTTATAGCGTTCTACTATATCTTTTATATAGGTTTGAGTAAAAAGGTCTTTCAAAAAGGATCTTTTATGTTCAGGAGATTTAAGCAGTACTACCTGTGGAAGCCCCCCGTATAGCATGTATTCATCAAGGCCGTCTTCTTTCGTTAACCCGGTTGATGGTAGGTATTCGCTAAAACTTAGAGGGCTGACATGAACCTGAAAACCGCGTCCTCTAAATGTGGTGATGACATCTTTTGAAAGAAACCGAGCATTGCTTCCTGTGACATAAACATCAACATTATTCATTCCGAGATAGCTGTTTAATACATCCTCAAACTCGGGAACATGTTGGATTTCATCAATCATAACGTAATGCATTGAATCATCGGTGATCCTTGAATCAATATATTGAAGAAGCGTGTCCGGATTACGCAGCTCTCGATTTCGCCGATCTTCGAGGTTGATATTTATAATGTGATTCGCATCTATACCATGCTCTTTTAGCCAGTTGGAGTATAGATTGGAAAGGAGGAAGGATTTGCCACATCTGCGGATCCCTGTAATGATTTTAATCATTCCGTTGTGCTGAACGGAAATGAGTTTATTCAAGTATAAATCTCTCTTAATAATCATTTTTGTTGATTTTGACTGTGTATTTGCACACGATTGAATAACGCGAATAATAGTGAGATTATTTTATGTGTAAATGACGGATAAGAATTTTCGTAAATTGTTGTGTCGGTAGATGATGAAAGGGCGATGCTTCTCGCTCTTCGCCAGAAACAGGCTTGCCGCCTGATGGTCGCGGAATATTGAGTGAATTACTCCGATATAAAAATAGGCAAACCGGATAAGTCAGATAAGCCATCCGGTTTGCCTTATGCCATTATTTAGGTCGGCATCAGAGCTCGATGTCGCCGTCGGTGATCACGTTCCAGGGGAGGCCGGAGGCGGCAAGCATCTCGAGGAAGGGATCGGGATCGAACTCCTCCACGTTGTGCACGCCGGGCATCACCCACTTGCCGGTGAGGAACATGTAGGCTCCTACCATCGCGGGCACGCCGGTGGTGTAGCTCACGGCCTGGGCGCCTGTCTCTTTGTAGGCGGCCTCATGCGAGCAGTTGTTGTAGATGTAGTAGGTCGACTCTTTGCCCTCTTTGTCGAGGCCGCGGATGCGGCAGCCGATGGAGGTCTCGCCGGTATAGTTCTCTCCGAGGCTTCCGGGGTCGGGCAGCACGGCTTTGAGGAACTGGATAGGCACAATCTCGCGTCCTTCGTACATCACGGGGTCGATGCGGGCCATGCCTATATCCTGAATCACACGCAGATGCGTGAGGTATTCCTGTCCGAAGGTCATCCAGAAGCGTGCGCGGCGGATGGTCGGGAAGTTCTGCACGAGGCTTTCAAGCTCTTCGTGGTAGAGAAGGTACGACTCGCGCTCGCCGATGTTGGGGTAGTTGAGCGGACGGTGGATCTCGAGGTTGTCGGTCTCCACCCATTTGCCGTCTTCCCAGTATTTACCTTTCTGAGTGATTTCGCGGATGTTGATTTCGGGGTTGAAGTTGGTGGCGAAAGCCTTGCCGTGGTTTCCGGCGTTGCAGTCCACAATGTCGAGATACTGCATCTCGGAGAAGTGGTGCTTGGCGGCATAAGCCACGAAAATGGCCGACACTCCCGGGTCGAAGCCGCATCCGAGGATGGCTGTGAGTCCGGCCTGCTCGAAGCGCTCGCGGTAGGCCCACTGCCATGAATACTCGAAGTGAGCCTCGTCTTTAGGCTCATAGTTGGCCGTGTCGAGATAGTTGACGCCGGTCTGGAGGCACGCCTCCATTATGGTGAGGTCCTGATAGGGGAGGGCCACATTGATGCAGATGTCGGGACGATGGCGGTTGAAGAGCTCTACGAGCTGCTCCACGCTGTCGGCGTCGACGCTGTCGGTAGAGATGTTTTTCGCTCCGATTCTCTTGGCCAGAGCGTCGCATTTGGCTTTCGTGCGCGATGCGATCACGATTTCTTCAAACACTTCGGGGTGCTGGGCGCACTTGTGGGCCACCACCGTGCCGACACCGCCGGCTCCGATAATCAATACTTTTCCCATTTATATTATTTGAGTTTGTTTTTTCTTTAATTTGCAAATATAGCTGATTTCGCGGTAATGGCCAAACATATTGCGGATTTTTTGTAAATTCGCGTCATGAAAATCGAAATATCAAGTTTAGCGGCCCTGCCCGAGGCGGCCGGGGCCCTGCTCAGTGCGGCCGGAAGCCGCAGGGTGTTTGCTTTCCATGCGCCTATGGGAGCCGGCAAGACCACGCTCATAGCCGAGATGTGCCGGCAGCTCGGTGCCGACGACGACAGCGCCAGCCCGACGTTCAGCATCCTCAACGAATACCGATCGCGCACCAGCGGAGAGTCGATATATCATTTTGATTTCTACCGCCTCGAATCGGCCGGGGAGGCTTTCGACATCGGCACCGAGGATTACCTCTACTCCGGCGCCTACTGCTTTCTGGAATGGCCCGGGATAGTGGAGCGGATGCTGCCCGAAGATACGGTCGACGTCAGCATAACCGTCGACCCCGAAACCGGCGTAAGGACTCTTGAAGCGGAGGGGATATGAGACTGATAGAACTTGAAACCGTCGACAGCACCAACAATTACGCCAAAGAGCATGCCGCCGGGCTCGACTCGCCCGTGATGATCGTGGCCCGCGAGCAGACCGCCGGACGCGGACAGAGAGGCAACAGCTGGGAGTCGGAGCCGGGGGCCAACCTCACGTTCTCGGCTTTCGTGCGCCTTCCGCAGATTCCGGCCCGACGCCAGTTTGCCCTCAGCGAAGGGGTGGCCCTGGCCGTGGCCGACACGCTCGCAGCCTTCGGTATAGAGGTGAAGGTGAAATGGCCCAACGACATCTACGTCGGCGACAGGAAGATATGCGGCATCCTCATCGAGCACGCCATAATGGGCGCCGGCCTGACCCACAGCATCATCGGGGCAGGCATCAACGTCAATCAGCGCCGCTTCCTCAGCCCGGCCCCCAACCCCGTGTCGATGTGGCAGCTGCTCGGCCGCGAGACCCCCGTAGAGGCGGTGCGCGAAGAGATGATGCGCCGCCTTGAGGACTGCTTCGGCCGTATGGACGACGAAGAGGGGCGCATGGCCGTGCATGCCGAGTTTCTGCGCCGCCTCTGGCGCGGCGACGGCAAGGCCTATCCCTTCCGCGACACCGCCACAGGCGAGGTGTTCGACGCCAGGATAGAGGGCATCGACCCCGACGGCCCCCTGCTTCTGCGCCTCCTCGCAGACGCCACCCTCCGCACCTACCTCTTCAAGCAGGTCGAATTCCTCCTCTGACCCGCCGCGCGGCCTATTCAGTGAAGCGGCATTTATGTCGCTTCCGTCCGCTTTTGTCTGAGAATGAGCCTTTCGGGGCCGAGCGCAGCCAAGTCTGAGGCCAAAGCATTCATTTCAAGAGCCTCCTTTCGTGTAACTATGCTCCGGTTTAGCTTTTCGGGCCAGGGAGCTATGAGAAGCAGACGGCCTGACGCGCAGAGGTCGAAATCGCGTCCCGAGGGCTTGAATCTCTTCTCGAAGCCTTCGTTGCGTATATGGATTATTCTGCCTCCGAGTGAGATGGCGGCCTCGCGAATATCTTTTTCAGCCTTACTGATAAATGGAGATATGAGCACTCCCCCGTTGTCCGCGCATCGCAGCCACGTGTCTCTGTCGTGAGCCCTTTTCTCATCGGTGTCGGCCCGATGTACTGCAACTGCCATCTTATCAAAATCGCGAAGCAGAAATATGTTGCCGTATGCGTCGAACACCCGCCCTTCAATCTGAATGCGGTTATAACGTCGGAAAAGGTCGGGATTACTGCACTTTATCATGAACCTTCTTGGATTATCGGCCACATATTTCCGCATTGCCTGAAGCTGGCCTGCGCGTGAGAGTATGCGGTCGTGGAATCCCTTTTCAAACAGAGGTATGTACGCAGAATGTTCCGGAAGCCGACACGAAGCCTTGAATCTTGCGATGTGGTTCCCGAGGCTCATACTGATTCTATCGGTTACAAACAGGATGAGATGGATATGGTCCGGCATGATTATGAAGCCAATCACTCGTATGAGAGGCTAATGCTCCGGGATTTCTGCAAGCCGGGTCTTTATGGTATCTCCTGTCGGTGAAGTAATTACATGATAGCCGTTGGCGTGCTTCTCGATAGATGAGAAGCGAGGGATGCCCGGAGCGGCATTTATGGTTATCATGTAGATGCAGCGCGAACGGTAGTCGTGCCAGAAGGCACGCCTCTTCATCGAATGTTCAGGCTTCCGGTTGTGCACACTCTATAGGGATATGGGCAATTTGAAAAGCAGGAAAGGCGCGACATGAATGTCGCTTCACAGAACGGCAGTAGCGGCCCCATGAGGGGGGCGTCAGCGGCGGCGGGAGGCGGCGGGGGTCTCTTCGGGGACGAAGACGTAGGCGCCGAGTGCGGGGTTGCCGTCGGTGAGGCGGTTGAGACCGTCCATGTCGTAGAGGGTCAGCTCGTTGACGTAGGCCGGGTCGCCTGCGCCGATAACCGGCGAGTCGGGCATGAGGCGATAGTTGAAGTAATAGTCGGAGCGCACGGTGTAGAAGAGCGGATCCTCGCCCCAGAGGCAGTTGATGAAGTTGTCGTCGTCGGTGCCTTCCGATTTGAGGAGCACGTAGCGCAGGAAGACGTCGGTGCCCGTGAGGTCGCCTTCGTTGATGTCGGAGCCCATGCCGTAGATTATGCAGTTGTTGAACCGGGCCTTCATCAGCGGCTCGGGGTTGAAGGGCTCGTCGCCTTCGGGGGCGCGGAGGTGATAGAGCGAGAGCAGGGGCTCGGTAATGGCCGAGAAGAGGTAGTAGTTGGATATGGTGCACTGCGTGAACTCGTGGATGCCTCCCGTGAGGCGCACCACGGCCTGTGCGGCTTCGGAGAAGCATACGCCGTAGGCGTCGACTCTGGCGTAGCGGCTGTCGAGCACGGTGGTCTGGGAGTTGTGTAGCCATGAGTTGCGGAGCAGGAGCTTCGTGCGGTCGAGGTTGCCGCATGAGTCAATCCGTATTCCGGAGGCTGTGGACCGCATGTTGACGTATTCGAGACTGTTGTCGAACGACTGTGGTGCGAACCTTATTCCCTCCCATTGTCCGGCCAGTATGTCGTAGCCCACGTCGGTGAGCACGTCGTCGAGGCGGTCGCCGCGCATGTCGATCATCTTGCCGGGTTCGCCTATGGCTTTAAGGCATCCGTTTACGGTGAGCTTTGCCTTGTCGTGGAAGAGGAGCTTGACGCCGGGGTCGATGCTGAGCGTCACGCCGTCGGCCACGGTCAGCGAGTCGAACACCACGTAAGGGCGGTCGGCGGTGAGGCGAGTGTCTTCGGTCAGCGTGATGCCGCGCAGGCGGGTAACGTTCTGTCCGTAAGCCTCTACCTTCACCTGCTGCTCGACGCCGTTGGTGATGAATACGAGGTCGTCTTCCACAAGATAGGGCTCGTCGGCCGCCGTCTCGGGAATGAAACATTCCACGAATACATATATCGAATCCTTGCCTCTGATTTCGACGTCGGAGAAGTCTTTGCCGCTCATGCCGTCGACGTTGAGCTGGAAGCAGGTCTCGGGATTGCGGAAGCGTATGGAGCTGATGTTTACGCCCTTCTTGTTGCGGTTGTAGACGAGCAGACGCGCCGTGGGGGTTCCGAGGTCGGTGAATACGGTGTCGAAGCTGAGAGTGTCGGTCGAGAACGTGAGCACGTCCGACGAAGAAGTGGATATGTCGTCGGAAATGCATGAGCTGACGATTAAACCCAGTGAGGCTATGATGGTCAATATAAATATTCGCGCGTATTTCATATACGAAAAACGTATATGGGCGCGTATTATTATGCAGACAGATGGTGGAGGGAGGCTTTTGCGGAAGCCGCCCGTTGTCTGTTGCCGCTCTTTCTCCTATCCCAAAATCCGCGACACCGTATCATGAAATATATGTTCATAGCCGGCGAGGCTTCGGGCGACCTCCATGCCTCGCATCTCATAAGCGCCGTGCGTGAGCTTGACCCGGATGCCGACATCCGCTTCTTCGGTGGCGACCTCATGGCCAAGGCTGCCCGGCGCAGCCCCGACCTGCACTACGACAGGATGAACGTGATGGGCTTCAGCGAGGTGCTCCGCAAGCTGCCGAGCATTTTCGGCAACCTGCGCAAGGCCAGGCAGCTTGTCGACTCTTTCCGCCCCGACATCCTCGTGCTGGTCGACTATCCCGGATTCAACCTCAAGCTTGCCGCGTATGCCCACAGGAAGGGGATACGCACGGCCTACTTCATCTCGCCCAAGGTGTGGGCGTGGAAGGAATACCGCGTCCGTAAGATTAAGAAATATGTCGACGCCATGTATTCGATTCTCCCCTTCGAGGTGCCGTTCTATCGGCGCCACGGATACAAGGTTACCTACGTCGGCAATCCCTCGGTGCAGGAGATGGACTATGCCCTCAGCCATCTGCCGCCGGTGAAGCATTTTATCGAGAGGCAGGGACTCGGAGACGACGACCGTCCCATAATCGCGCTCCTTCCCGGATCGCGCAAGGGCGAGATTCGCAACAACCTGCACCTCATGATCGAGGCGGCCAAACGTTTCCCCGACTTCCGCTATGTGGTGGCCGCCGCTCCGTCGGTGCCCGAGCGTTTCTACCGCGAGGTGGCCCAGGATCCGGGTCTGCCGGTAGTGTTCGGATGCACGCCCACGCTTCTGAAATACTCGAAGGCGGCCCTTGTTACCTCCGGCACGGCCACGCTCGAGACCGCGCTGATAGGCACGCCGCAGGTGGTGTGCTACCGGGCCAACGGCCGCAAGATTTCGTATAAGATAATGGAGAAGCTGCTGAAAGTGAAGTATGTGTCGCTTCCCAACCTCATTGTCGGCAATCAGGTGGTGCCTGAGCTGCTCGTGCACCACTGCACGGTCGACGCCATAGCCCGCGAGCTCTCGTCGCTGCTTCAGAACTCGCCTCAGCGCGAATGGCAGGTGAACAGCTATAAGGCCATGCGCCGCAAGCTCGGCACCTCGATAGCCTCGCGTTTTGCTGCCGAACTGATTGTAGACGAAGCCAAGGCCGCCACATCGCCGGAGCCTGCCCCTGCGGCTGAACAGGGCGAGGAGAAGGGAGAGGAGCGACGTCAGCGCCGTCGTCCCCGTCGCCGGCCCGAAGGCGACAGACCGACTAAAGAAGATGAACGCAAGGACGAGACTCCGGCCGAAGCAAGCAGCGACGAGCGGCGTCAGCGCCGAAGCCGTCAGCGTCCGGCGAAGGCGTCGGACCAGGCCGGGGCTACTCCAAAGCAGACTGAAAAGGATGATGATGCACCCAAGGCACGAAAGCCGCGCAGACCTCGCAGGCCACGGAATGAGGAGGACGCCGACAGAAAACCGGACGGGAACGGCGTGAAAGCCGCCGAAGCAGGCAACGCCGCAAAAGAGGCGCCGAAAGCGGAGGCAGGCACCGAATCGGACGACCGCCAGCAGCGCCGTCGACCTTACCGCCGCCGGCGTCAGGCAGATGCCCCTCAGGAGGCTGATGAATGAAAATATAAAATCGAGAGAAGGATGCCATGCATGGCATCCTTCTCTCGATTTTTATATATGGGGTCTTATATATTGAAAAGCATCCGGGCATTGCGGTCGGTCGCGGCTTCAGCCTCGGCGGGAGTGGTGCCGGTGAGTTCGGCCACCTTGTCGCGCACGGCCGTGATGTAGGCGCTTTCATTGCGCTTGCCGCGGTGGGGCACGGGTGCCAGATAGGGCGAGTCGGTCTCAAGCACTATTCTGTCGAGTCCTATCTCCGGGACGGCCGCGTGGAGGTCGCGTGCGTTCTTGAACGTAACCACGCCGTTGATGCCGAATCGTGCGCCGGGCACAGCCTCAATAATCCTGACTGCATCGGCGGCACTTCCGGTGAAGCTGTGGAAGAGAAGCGGCATACGGCCGAATCCCCCTGCGGCTATCACTTCGAGAGTCTCGTCGAGGGCCTCGCGGCAGTGGATTATCACCGGGAGGCTTCGCGAGGCCGCCATGTCGAGCTGGCAGGCAAAGGCCTCCATCTGCCCGGAGCGGAATGTGGAATCCCAGTAGAGGTCCATTCCCACTTCGCCTACAGCCACGCATCCCTCGCTTTCGAGCAGCGGGACTATGGCGTCGAGAGTGTCGCGCCACGAAGCGTCGACCGATGTCGGATGCAGCCCGAAAGCCGTGCGCAGCCTGTCGGGATGGCGCGAATGGAGCGCGAGCAAAGGCTCTGCCGAGGTCAGGTCGACGTTCGGTAGCACCATCATCTCCACTCCGGCGTCGACGGCGCGTAGATATGCGCCCTCGCCCCCGTCTTCAAACTCGGGGAGATAGATATGTGTGTGGGTGTCGATCATTTACGGCGGTGAATCAGTCGGTCGACAAGCTGCTCGAGCGGCAGACGGTTTTCCTCGCTGATGGCGGTGGCATTGAGCGCGGCCACAGCCTCGCCGCTATAACGGGCTATCGCTTCGCGGCATATTTCGGGGATACCGGCCCTGTCGTATACGGAACGCATCTTCTCAATCTTCTCGGCATCGGCCGGGAGAGCCATTCCGGAGCGCACCTCGTCAGCCACTCGGTCTCCGAGGCCAAGCGCGCTCACGGTGAGGAACGTCTTTTTCCCGTTGAGCACGTCGCCTCCTATCGGCTTGCCGAAAGTAGCAGGGTCGCCGTAGAGGTCGAGATAGTCGTCCTGAATCTGGAAAGCGATGCCGAGCTTCACACCGTATTCATACATCAGCGCACAGTCAGCCTCCGAGGCACCCGCTATGTAGGCGCCAATGCGGGCCGAGGCGCCGAGCAGGGCGCTCGTCTTCTTCTCGATCATCTCCAGATACTGCTCCACGCTCACGTCGTTGCGCTCCTCGAAATCCATGTCGAGGCGCTGACCCTCGTAGACCTCGACGGCCATGGCGTCAAACGTCTCGAGCACGCCGCGCAGACACCTGTCGGGCACCTGCCTCATCAGCGACGAGGCGAGCGTCAGCATCGTGTCGCCCGAGAGTATGGCGGTGTTCTCGTCCCAGCGGCGGTGAACGGTAGGGCGTCCGCGGCGCATGTCGCTGCGGTCCATCACGTCGTCGTGCAGAAGCGTGAAGTTATGAAACATCTCGATGCCGACAGCCGCGTCGGTCAGACACGCCGTGTCGGCACCGAAAGCGTCGCCCGCCATCAGCAGCATCACCGGACGCAGACGCTTGCCCCCCTTCTGCAGGCCGTATTCCACAGGCTCGTAAAGACTCGACGGACGCATGGCTCCGTAACGCTTGGCGGCTATGGCTTCCTCCACCATGCGGCTGTAATCGCTTATCTCTTTCATTTAAGAGTATGTTTAAATCAATTCGTGTTAAATTCAAACATACTCAGAGTATGTTTGAAGTTCGGATTGTCTGCCTGTCGACTTCCGTCAGTCTTCCTGCAGATTGATGAACCGGTCGTAAACCTTCGGGTCGATTCCCTTCGTGCGCTCGGCTTCGAGCGCCACCTTAAATCCTTTTACGAACCGGCGGTAAGTGTCCTTGTCGTGGCCGCAGGCATTGCGAAACTCCTTGAGCTCGGCCGTAACCTCGTCGACGCTCATCTGCTCGTTGCGGATGTTGACCACGTATTCCAGCCCGAGCTGATAGCCGAGCTGCTGAGGATTGTATTTCCCGGCCAGCACGTAGAGCTTCATGCGGTCGGCCAGAGGCAGCGAACCGCTGTAAGACTCGAAAACGCTGCTGAAAGTGGCCAGGTCGTCGTCCTTATAGTTGGTGTAGGCATAGCTCGTGGCTATCGGGAGCGAATCGATACGCGCCCCCTCCACACGCCCCAAGGCCGCATCGCACAGGAAACGGGCCACGCTGTCGGGCCCCACACGCTTCATCATGAAAGCCGTGCGCCCCTCGTCGCCTATGCTGCCGAAATTCTCGGGGAAGTCGGAATTCCCCTTCCCTTTGCCGCAGGCCGACAACATAAGAGCACCGGCGAAAGCGGCCGCCGAAAGGCGGATATAAAAATTTTGCTTCATAACAGTCAGTAGTTTAGGGATATATACATTCGCCGGCAGAGGCGTCAACCATCGGGATAACCCGATTGCCGCCCCTGAGTGAGCCGCAACATAGAATCCCGGCACAAATCTTCGGCAAAAGTACAAAAAATTATCTCCATAGCCAAATCGGCGACCCGCATAATCACAATGTGTCTGTTCCTGAAAATGGTTGACTCGTTTTAGGATGTTTACTGTTGGAGG
>CAMCDS010000028.1 GCA_945873625.1 uncultured Porphyromonadaceae bacterium
TATCGGGGCGCGCTCGGGACTTACACCCGTTAGATTATGCCCATGTCGGGCGAACCACAAAAATTAGGGCTGAGTATTGAATACTCAGCCCTAATTGGAAGTTGCCTTGGAAGGACTCGAACCCTCACTAAAGGTGCCAGAAACCTGCGTGCTACCATTACACCACAAGGCAATTTTTGTCGTTTTTCAGAGCCTCAGCTCTGTGTCTTTCTCTTTGACGATGCAAAATTAGATATAATTTCTGACCCGGCCAAATTTTTCAGCAACTTTTTTCATAAAAATTTTTCAACCGCACCCTACTGAAGCCTATATCTCGCTGATTATGTGCATATTGAAACAATATCAATCAGTTCACTTTTTTAGTGGCTATTCTGCTCCTTTTTCAGTTTCTGCCGAAGATGCCGCCGAAATCGCAGTTTTTCCAAACCTTGGTTCAGCGCCAAAAAAATTCGTCCATGCCGATTTTTTCTCTTTCTGTCTTCAGCAGAGGCGACCGGGATGAGCTCTTCAGTCCATCCGGTCGCGATAGTCGGCGTAGGTGAAACGGCGGAGCAGTTCGGGCTCATTGCCTGAGGCCGGCTGCCAGTAGATGTCGGGATGCTGGATGCCGTTGAACATGTTTGTCTTCACCGTCGTGTAGTGGTTCATGTCGCGGAGCGTGAGCCGGTCGCCGGCCTTCAGCTCGCGGGGGAAACGCCAGGGGCCGGCGAAGTCGCCGCTGAGGCATGAGTTGCCTCCGAGGCGATAGTCGAATCCGTCGTGCCGCTCCCTTTCGTCGTTGGGGAAGGCTTCGGCTATCTCGGGCTGATAGGGCATCTCGAGCACGTCGGGCATGTGGCAGGCAAACGAGGCGTCGATGATGGCCGTGCGTATTCCGGCGTCTTCCACCACGTCGAGCACCTCGGTCATGAGGTCGCCGGTCTGCCATGTGAATGCGCTCCCCGGCTCCATGATTATCTGAAGGCCCGGATACTCCTCGTGGAGACCTCTGATGAGGCTGATGAGATGGTCTACGTCGTAACCCTTGCGGGTCATGAGGTGTCCGCCTCCCATGTTGAGCCATTTCACCTGCGGCAACAGATGGCCGAACTGCTCTTTGAGGGCGCGGAGCACGATTTCAAGGTCGTAGCTCGTCGACTCGCAGAGGGCATGGAAGTGCAGCCCTTCTACCCCTTCGGGAAGGACAGGCAGCTTATCGGCTCCTACGCCGAACCGTGATCCGGGAACGCAGGGATTGTAGATGTCGGTCTCGATCACGCTGCACCGCGGGTTTATCCTCAGCCCGGGCGAGACGCGCGAGTCGGGGCGGGCGGCGTTCCATTCCCTTATGGCCGGGATATACTTCTCGAAGAGCGGGATGGAGTTGAAAGTGATGTGGGAGCTTCCGGCCAGGAACTCCGGAAACGTGCGGTCGGTGTAGACCGGGCAGTAGGTATGCACCTCACCCTTGAGATAGTCGAGCGAGAGGCGCATCTCGTTGAGCGAGCTTGCCGTAGAGTCGGGCAGATATTCGGCTATCACCGGAAAAGTCTTCCAAAGCGCGTTGGCTTTGAGCGCCATGATTATCCTGACGTCGGCTTCGCGGCTCACACGGCTGAGAAGCTCGAGATTACGGCGCAGACGCTCTTCGTAGACGATATAATATGGAGTTTCGGGCATCACTGTTCGATATTGAATTTTGCGAATTTAAGAATGAGTTTTTTCTCTCCGAGCTGGTCGAAGTCTACCACAATCACGGGATTGCCGCTGCTCTCGGTGTGGGCCTTGACTCTGCCACGGCCGAAGCGGGCATGATTGATTCTTGTGCCTAAGGGCACTTCCGTAAGTGTGTGGAGTCCGGCACCCGAGGCCGCGCCGCGTGCGGGTGCCGACGGGCCGGACGAGGGGCTTACCGTCATGCGGCGGCCGGTGAGTCCGAACGTATGCGTGGCGGTGTATCTGCGCGTGGGGTCGGTCTCCGGGTCGCCGGGCTGTTTGATTTTAGACGACGAGCCGAAAGTGATGTAGCTTCTGTCGAGATCTGAAAGGAAACGCGAGGGCACGGTCATCATCGTCTGCCCGTTGCGGAAGCGGCTTTTGGCGTAGGTAATCACGCATGTCTTCTTGGCCCTCGTTATGGCCACATAGAGCAGCCGCCTCTCCTCCTCTACTCCGGCTATGGTGTCCATGCTCAGTCCGGAAGGGAAAAGCTCCTCCTCCACCCCGACTATGAAGACGTGGGAGAATTCGAGACCCTTCGCGGCGTGTACGGTCATCAGCGTTACTTTCGGGGTGTCGTCGTCGCTGTTCTGGTCCTGGTCGGTGGCAAGCGACACTTCCGACAGGAACGCCGACATTCCGAGGTCTTCCTCGCCCGCCTCCGTGCGGTCGTCGACAAACTCGCGGAGTCCGGCGAGTATCTCCTCGAGGTTCTCGCGCTTGCTTATCGACTCGGGGGTATGGTCGGTGAGCAGCATGGCCACGAGCCCGGTGCGGGCGAAGATGTCCTCGCCCAGCTCAGAGGCATTGGCCCCTGCTTCGTTCATGTCGTGGAAATGCTGTATCAGCTCGCGGAAGGAATCGAGCTTGCGGAGCGTGCCTGCATTCAGCTTCATGTCGGATTCAAGAGGATTGCATATCACCTGCCATATACTCTTGTCGGACTCGATGGCGGCATGCGTCAGTTTCTTCAGGGTGGTCTCCCCTATCCCGCGGGCCGGAAAATTGATAATCCTCCGCAGAGCCTCGTCGTCGTCGGGATTCACGGCCAGACGGAAATAGCAGATGGCGTCTTTCACTTCCTTGCGCTGATAGAACGAGAGGCCGCCGTATATCCTGTAAGGGATGTTTCTTTTCCTCAGCGACTCCTCTATCTGTCGGCTCTGGGCGTTAGTGCGGTAGAGCACGGCATATTCGTCGAGCGAATCGTGGGCTGTAAGCTGGGTCTGCGCAATCTTGTTGGCGATGTAAAACGCCTCCTCCATGTCGCTGAAAGTGCCCGTAATCTCCACTTTCTCACCCTCCTCGTTCTCGCTGAACACTTTTTTCTTCATCTGCTTCGTGTTCTTCTCGATGAGGCTTCCGGCGGCGTTGATGATGTTTTGCGTCGAGCGGTAGTTGCGTTCGAGCTTGAAGATGCGCAGACCCGGGAAGCTCTTTTCGAGCGTGAGGATGTTGGAGATGTTGGCGCCGCGGAACGAATAGATGCTCTGGGCGTCGTCGCCCACCACGCACACAGAACGCGACTCACCTGCCAGCTGCTTGATTATCAGATGCTGGGCGAAGTTAGTGTCTTGATACTCGTCTACGAGTATGTAGCGGAAAAACTCCTGATAGTGGCGACACACGTCGGGAAAGTCGCGCAGCAGCATATTCATGTAGTAGAGTATGTCGTCGAAGTCCATTGCCGAGGCCTGCCTGCATCGCTTGACGTAGGTCTGGTAGATGTAGGCGGTCATCGGTCGGTTGGCCTTTCTGTCGTTTTCGCGCGAACTCCGGTCGGCCATATAGGCGTCGGGATACATCAGGGCGTTTTTCGCATTCGATATTATCGACGCGATCGTCGACGGCTTGTAGGCCTTGTCGTCGAGCGCCATATCCTTTATGATGGTCTTTATGAGCGCCTTTGAGTCGGAAGCGTCGTAGATGGTGAAGTCGCGGCGAAATCCGAGGAGGTCGGCGTGCTGCCTGAGCAGGCGCAGGAAGATGGAATGGAACGTGCCCATCCAGATGCGCGAGGCTGTCTTCTGTCCTACTGCGGCGGCCACACGCTCCTTCATCTCGCGGGCCGCCTTGTTGGTGAAGGTGAGCGCCATGATGCGGTAAGGCTCATAGCCGTGGATCAGCAGGTCGACTATCTTATAGGTGAGCACACGCGTCTTGCCGGAACCGGCTCCGGCTATCACGAGCGACGGGCCGTCGTGATACACCACGGCGGCACGCTGCTGCGGGTTGAGAAGGTCGAGGTATGAATAGTCCGGTTCTAAGTTGTTTTCGTTCATTAAATAAAATCAGTTGTCGCCATGCAGTCGGCGCAGAGCGCCGTAGTCGGGAATCTCGGGTATGAAATGGTAGCTGTGGCGTGCGTAGTCCACCACACAGCAATAATGGTTGAGGCCGTTGCTCACCACAAGGTAACGTGCATGCAGGGCCATGTTGTAGCGCACGATCTGGTCAAACACGTTCTGGCTTACCGCCACCGTAGGGGCCTTGTACTCCACGATGAGCAGCGGCTCCCCCTCGGGGGTGAAGGCGATGGTGTCGCATCGGCGGCGGCATCCGTTCACCTCAATCGGATACTCGTTGGCCAGCAGGCCGGCGGGATACCCCTTGGTCTTCATCAGCCAGTCGACGAAATGCACGCGCACGTATTCCTCAGGCGTGAGAGCCACAAACTTCGACCTCAGCGCGTCCCACACTTTCAGTATGCCGTCTTCGCGCCTCAGGCGCATGTCGACCGGAGGGAGCGCCAGAGGCGGGAGCTGCGGACGGCCGCTACCGGAATCGCTCATTTCGCAGCCGCTCCTCTCGCCGACCGATAGTCGCCGTCGAAAATGGTATTGAGCAGGTCGGCCAGACGCAGTCCCCCTTTGAGAAACTGGCGCTCTACGGTCGGAGTCCACTCGGCGATATAGTCGTATGAGATTTTTGTGCCGTCGGGAGTCTTTCTGTAGACCTCGGTGCAGATGTCGAACGTCTCCTTGCCCCAGTCGGCGGGTCCGCCCTGCAATATCATCGCGGTCTCCTCGGGAGTGGCGCGGTCGATCTGGTCGGCCCATTCGGTATAGCTCCATTTATGGCCCGACTCGGGCACGCTGCTGTCCCAGACGCTGTGGAGGTTGGTGTTGCGGTCGAAGAACTTAACCGACACCTGATTGGCACCCCTGTCGGAGGCATGGCCCAGATGCATGGGCTGATGGATGTCGCCCAAGAGATGCACCAACACCTTGAGGGCCAGCTGCTTCTGCTCACGCGTCGCCCTGGGGTCTTCGAGCACTTTCACCTGCTCGGGAATGGCGCGCACCACATCGCCCGTGTCGAGCAGCGGGGCGTCGTCGAATGCTATCCCTTCGTCGATGTTCTTATAGTGCCACGTCTTGGTGTAGGCGTATTCCGGAGTGTGGGAGGCGTTGTCGAGCCAGTTGGCCCAGTAGACGATAGACTTGCCGTCGAGCAGTTCGCCGACAGCCTTGGCTGTGGCCTCTGTCAGATGGCGTTCGGCAATCTCGGCTGTGGTGTCGTGGCCCTTCTGCCCCCATCCGAACGAAGGAAGCGCCATGGCCGACATGCCGGCGAGCAGCAGCATCCTTCCGGCCAGTATCTTTTTATATGCGTTCATATAGGTTGTAATCGGATTACAGTTAATGTCCGTCAGAATACTATTCTCCCCTTCTTGGCCTGCTCCACCATCTTCTTCCCGGGGATGAGATACACCTCGAGACGGCGGTTGCCCGAACGGTTGTCGACCGAATTGTTTGGATTGAGGGGCATGTCGTCGCCCATGGCATAGTCGAAGAGGAAACGGGTGTCGTCGCCGTGGTCTTCAAACCAGTTGAACACCGACTCGGCCCTCTCCATGGTGATCTTGTCGCGGTAGGCTTCCGATCCGGTGTTGTCGGTGTGCATCACGAGGAGCACCCTGTACATGTCGGAGTCGCGCAGATAACGGCGGAAAGGAGCCAGATACTCCGAAGCCCCGGGAGCGAGCTTAGTGGAATTGGGCGCGAAAAGGCGCGACACGGGTATAGTAACCAGCAGCACCTCCTTGTTGCGGAAAAACTCCACCTTCCAGTCCTCCTTAGGTATGTTCTTGTTGTTGAGCAGACGGGTCTTACCCTCCTTATCCTGGAATTTACGTATCAGTTCGGCGTTCTTGCCGAGGTCGACGGAGCTGAGCATCTCGACAAACGAAAGGTTGTCGAGCTCTTCGTTGCGTTCGTGAGCCGCCGGGGTCGCGGCGTAGGCTGAGGCCGAGAAGGCGAGCGCCAGCGCCATAAGCCCCTTAAAACAGGTCTTCAAGAGATTTCTCATAATCAAGTTCGGCTTTTACCACAAGTTCCACATCTTTCGGATCCATCATCACCTCCTTGTCGCGTGCTATCTCCTTCTTGACGTAGGCGGTGAGGTCGTCGGCGTCGAGCAGGTCTTCCTCGGCGTCGAGGTCGTCGAGCGACGTGAGTCCGCGTTTGTCGTAATATTCCCAGATGGCGTCGATCACGAAAAGAATCTCGTCGTCGGAATACTGCTCCGACACGCTGGCGGGCAGACTCGCGCGGATGAATCCTACGGCCTCTTCTTCGTCATAGCCGTGAAATCCTCCGGCGTCGATGCCGTCGTTTATGTCCTGTGTACTCATTGTTCTTTGTTCTTTTTGGAATTAAGGTCTACCAGTCCGTCGGGAAGGCTCATTTCTATCACCTCTTCTTCGGGATTTATGGCCGTGATGAAGTCGGGGCTGGCAGGGATATAGAGCGTCTCGCCCCCGGCGTCGACGATGAAGAGGGTGTTGACCGTAGTATAGTCCACATCCTCCACTATGCCGATCACATCACCCGAGCCGGCATCCACTATCGAGAATCCGATGAGGTCGTCGGCGTATGCCCCTTCGTCGGCCCCCTCTTCACCATCGTCGTCGCCGAGGAAATCCTCCACATCGGCCTTACGCGCGAAAATAGGGAGATTGACAAACCTGCGGGCCTCCTCCTCCGAGTCGACGCCCTGCAGCTTCACGAGCGAAGCGAAGTGCCCCTTGGGGCGCACGCTTTCAGGGAAGAAGGGCACGAATATCCCTTCGAGGCTCACTATCAGCGGCGTGTCGGGGTCGATGAACGAGGCGTCGATGTCGAGCTGGGCGTTCAGCTCCCCTTTGAGCGCGTGGGTCTTGAGAAACTTGCCTATCTCTTCGATTGAGTCGGGTGTGATCATCGTCAGGTCTCCTTTACTTTACTCTTGTGATGCGCGCGCCCAGACGGTTCAGACGCTCGTCGATGTTTTCATATCCGCGGTCGATCTGGTCGATGTTCTGGATGCGGCTTGTCCCTTTGGCGCCGAGAGCCGCGATGAGCATGGCTATTCCGGCGCGTATGTCGGGCGACACCATATTGGTGGCATGCAGGCTGTTGAGGCGTCCCGACCCTATCACCGCCGCTCTGTGGGGGTCGCAGAGGATGATGCGGGCGCCCATGTCGATGAGCTTGTCGACAAAGAAGAGCCGGCTCTCAAACATCTTCTGATGGATGAGCACGCTGCCGCGGGCCTGGGTGGCCACCACGAGGAAGATGCTGAGCAGGTCGGGCGAGAGTCCGGGCCAGGGAGCGTCGGCAAACGTCATGATTGAGCCGTCGATGAAGGTCTCGATCTCGTAGCCGTCCTGCTCGGGCACGATTATGTCGTCGCCTTCGATCACAAGGTCGATGCCGAGGCGGCGGAAAGCATCGGGCATGATGCCGAGATCGGCCACGCTGACATCCTTGAGCCGGATCGAGGAGCCGGTCATGGCGGCCATGCCGATAAACGAGCCTACCTCGATCATGTCGGGCAGCATCCGGTGGGTAGCTCCGCCGAGCTTCTCCACACCCTCGATGCGGAGCAGGTTGGAGCCTATGCCCTCTATCCTCGCGCCCATGGCCGTGAGCATCCGGCAGAGCTGCTGGATGTAGGGCTCGCATGCAGCGTTGTAGATAGTGGTGGTGCCCTCGGCGAGCACGGCGGCCATTATCAGGTTGGCCGTGCCGGTGATCGACGCCTCGTCGAGAAGCATATACACGCCCTTGAGTCGGCCACCGGCCTGAATCTTATATATCTTTTCTTCCGACACATACTCAAATTCCGCGCCGAGCTTCTGCAGGCCCAGGAAATGCGTGTCGAGACGCCTGCGCCCAATCTTGTCGCCTCCGGGCTTTGGGAGGATGGCACGGCCGAAGCGGCTCACCATCGGGCCGATGATCATCACCGAGCCTCGCAGCGAGCGTGCGCGGTTGAGGAAGTCTTCAGTGAAGATATAGTCGAGGTTGATTTCGTCGGCGGTGAAGCGGCAGGTGTCAGGCGCCAGAGTCTCCACCTTCACCCCGAGGTCGCGGAGCAAGGCTATGAGATTTCTGACGTCGACAATGTCGGGTATGTTGGATATGGTAACCGGCGCATCGGTGAGGAGCGTGGCGCATATCACTTCGAGAGCCTCGTTCTTGGCTCCCTGACATTCGATGGTTCCTTTGAGCTTATGTCCGCCCTCTACGATAAAGGTGCTCATTTTTTCTTCTTTTTCTTGGAGCCCGCCGGAGGAGCCACCACGTTAAACTCATGCAGGAGGTATCTCTCCGGGTCGAGATCTATCCGTCCCTCGCTGTAATCCGATAGGTCGCGCAGCACCTTCGCGTCTGTCATAGCCTCGCGGTTGTGGGCTATGAGCAGCTTTTTCAGGTGGTTGGCGCTCATAGAGACGAGCTCGTCCTTCTCCGGTCCCTCCTCCATGTCGGCCACCTCCTTCACCATGCGCTCTATCAGCTTGCCGTAGTGGCGGTAGCGCAGGCGCGAAGAGGTGTAGGGAATCTTCCTGGGCTTGGGATTGAGATGCTCCTCAGTCATGACCTCGCAGGGGAAGTCGATGTCGAGACGGAAACCCGACATAACGTTTATATGGTCCCAGAACTTGCTGGTGTCGCCGTTCTCCCCCATGAACTCGGGGAAGAGGGTCGACATGGTGTCGACTATGGCATACGCGCAGCTTGTGCGCTCCTCCCTGTCGGCTATGGTCAGGCAGAAGTCCACCATGTGCTGGATGGTGCGTCCGTATTCAGGGAGGGCCATTTTGGGCTGGGCTGTATTATAGTATAGCATGGCTGTTGTCAGTAAGCGATAAGGGTGTGGTGTTTAAGCTGATAATAGTGTTTGTTCAGAATACTTTGTTGCGGGGCGCGGTGGCCTGAAACTCTTTCAGATACTCCGGCACGCAATAGGCCGTGTCGGCGATACGGCCTTCGCGGAGATACTTCTCCGAAAGCGCTGTCATGTCGCGGGCGTGGGCCTCGAGTCCGTCGAGCCACACGGCGCCGGGACGTGCCACCACATCTTTGGCCTTGGCGGAACCCGGTCCTAAAAATATAACGGCTCTGTCAGCCGGAAGTTCAGAATACGACTCTGCGTCGAGAATGAGTGGCTGCGGCTCCATGAGCGGACGCAGCGAAAACTCGTAGGCGGCGGTGTAGACCTCCATCCTGCGGGCATCGAGCATCGGCACGAGAATCTCGTCGCCTGTCCAGTCCATCGACCGGAACATCGCCTTGACGGCCAGAATCTCGAGCGTCGGGATGGCGAGCAGCGGAAGGCCGAGGCCGAAGCAGAGCCCTTTGGCCGTGGAGAGACCGATGCGCAGCCCCGTGTAGGAGCCGGGGCCTATGCTGACGGCAACGGCTTCGAGAGGCATCTCGCGCCGCTTCACCTCTTCCATGCACTTCTCCACAAAAGGAGCGAGGCGCCGCGCGTGGTTCATGGGCTCGAGGTCTTCAAGCTGATATTCCACCATTCCGTCGCGGCTCACGGCTACGGAGCAGATGGTGCCGGATGTTTCTATGTTGAGTATTACAGACATTGTAATTCCGTTATTCTGCGGTTTGGGTTAAATGATTGTTTGCGGCGAATGCCTTTACGGCATTCTGCCCGTCGATGGCCGCCGAGACGATGCCTCCGGCGAATCCGGCTCCTTCGCCCACCGGATAGAGGCCGGCCACTTCGGGATGCATCAGCGTGGCGCGGTCGCGAGGTATCCTCACGGGCGAGGAGGTGCGCGATTCTAGACCGACGAGTATGGCCCGGTCTGAAAGGAATTCCCTTGAACGGCGGCCGAAGTTCTCGAAGCCGGCCTGCAGCCTCCGCGCTATGAACGGGGGCAGCAGCGTGTCGATCCTTGCCGGATGCAGACCGGGAAGGTAAGACGAGGGCGGGATTGTCTTCGACGCGCGTCCGGCCACGAAGTCGGTCATGCGCTGGGCGGGAGCGTTGAGAGTATGCCCGGCCTCTTCGAAAAACCGTCGCTCGAGCCATTCCTGAAGCGCGAGCATCTGCAGCTCGCCTTCTGATTCAAACTCCGGAAAGTCGCCCGGATGCAGCTCCACTACCATTCCCGAATTTGCCCATATCGACGAACGGGCCGAGGCCGACATGCCGTTGACCACAAGCTGGTCGGCGCCCGACACTGCCGGGACTATCACGCCGCCGGGACACATGCAGAAGGAATAGACGCCCCTCCCCTCGGCCTGGCAGACAAAGCTGTACTCAGCCGGCGGAAGCCATCTTCCCCTCCCTCTCGGGGAGTGATACTGGATGGAGTCGATTAGCTCCTGCGGATGCTCGAGCCTCACGCCTATGGCGAGTCCCTTGGCTTCGACCGGCACCCCCTCGGCACGGAGCATACGGTAGACGTCGCGCGCCGAATGGCCTGTGGCGAGAATCACGTCGCCCTCGAAGCGGCTGCCGTCGGCAAGCTCCACGCCTGCCACGCGCTTTCTGTCGGGAGCGAGCAGGAGACGGTCGACCCGCGCGTCAAACCTCACTTCGCCGCCGCTTTCGATGATGGTGCGGCGTATGTTCTTTATGATGAGAGGAAGGCGGTCGCTCCCGATGTGGGGATGCGCGTCGACGAGAATCTCCTCGCGCGCTCCGTGCTGATGAAGCAGGCGAAGTATCCCGCCTACGTCGCCGCGCTTCTTGCTTCGGGTGAAAAGTTTTCCGTCGGAAAACGTGCCGGCGCCACCCTCGCCGAAGCAATAGTTGGAATCGGGATTCACGCTCCCCTCGCGGTTGAGCGCCGCGAGGTCGAGACGCCGACGGTCCACGTCCTTGCCCCTCTCGAACACTATCGGGCGGATGCCGAGCTCTATCGCCTTGAGGGCGGCGAAGAGCCCTGCCGGACCGGCGCCGACTATCAGCAGCTCGTGTCGCGACTGCGACACGTCGGGGAAAGCCACGGGCGTGAAGTCGGGGCTGACGGTGGCCGTATCGCCCGAGGCGACACGCACTGTCAGGTTGACCATCACTTGCTTATGGCGCGCGTCGATGCTGCGGCGCACCACAGCTATATCGTTGACCGCCGACTCGTCGATTCTCAACAGACGCGACGCCTCGCGCACGATTCTATCGCGCGAGGCGGCATTCTCGGGAGTCAGACGCAGGTTGATTTCCTCTGTCATTCAGAAGTGCCTTTTCAATTTTCTCTGCAAAGATAATCTTTTTTTGCGAAGAAAAGGCTAAATTTGCATATAATTTATGCTGACAGTATGATTGGATTTCTCTTTGACCTCGACGGAGTGATTATCGACAGTGAGAGCCGCTATACCGAAATATGGGGCGAAATCGCTTCCCGGTTCCATACGGGAGTCGCGGATTTCGTGCATAAAATCAAGGGCTGCACGCTCGAACACATCCTCTCGACATATTTCAGACCCGAAGACCATGATGCCGTGGTCGGGATACTGAAGGCACGCGAGAAGGAGATGGTCTACGACTATTGCCCCGGTGCCTGCACGCTGCTCGAAGAGATTGTCAGATCACCCTGGAAGGCCGCGCTCGTAACGAGCAGCAACGACGCCAAGATGGCGCGGCTCTATGCCCAGCATCCCGAGATACGCTCTTATTTCGTGAAGATTATCGACGGCAACATGGTGAGCCGGTCGAAGCCCGACCCGGAGGGGTACCTGATGGGGGCTGAAGCCATCGGCGCCGTGCCCGGACGATGCGTGGTGTTTGAGGATTCGCTACAGGGCGTAAAGGCCGGAAAGGCGGCAGGAGCCTACACCGTGGGGGTGGCCGGCACTCTCCCGGCCGAGGTGCTCGCCCCTGTGGCCGACAGGGTGGTGCCATCGCTCGAAGAGATTGATTTCAACGAAATTGTCGATATTCAGAAAAACCGCTGAGAGATGGACAAGGTAAGAATGACCAACATACCTCTGGCCGAGCGTATGCGCCCGCGCTCGCTCGACGACTATATCGGACAGCGCCATCTGGTGGGTCCGGGCGGTGTGGTGCGCCGCATGATCGAGTCGGGACGCATCAACTCATTCATACTGTGGGGGCCTCCGGGGGTAGGCAAGACCACTCTCGCACGCATCATAGCCAACGCCGTGGAGGCACCTTTCTTCACCCTCTCGGCCGTTACGTCGGGCGTGAAGGATGTGCGTGAGGTGCTCGACCGATGCGACAAGGAGTCGAAAAGCATGTTTGCCACGGCCCGCCCCATACTCTTCATCGACGAAATCCACCGCTTCAACAAGTCGCAGCAGGATTCGCTCCTCGGAGCCGTGGAGAAAGGAACCGTAACCCTCATCGGAGCCACCACGGAGAACCCTTCGTTTGAGGTAATACGCCCGCTACTCTCGCGCGCTCAGGTATACACGCTGAAATCGCTGGAGGCCGCAGACCTGCAGGAGCTGATGGAGCGCGCCCTCAAGACCGACCCGATACTCTCGGCGCGTGATATCACCGTAGAGGAAACTTCCGCCCTTTTCCGCTACGCCGGCGGCGACGCGCGCAAGCTGCTCAACATACTCGACCTCATCGAGCAGGCGGCCGAACCGGGTAAGCCGGTGGTCATAACCGACACGCTCGTGGCCGAATCGCTCCAGGAGAATCCGCTGGCCTACGACCGCAACGGCGAGATGCACTACGACATTATCTCGGCCTTTATAAAGTCGGTGCGCGGCAGCGACCCCGACGCGGCCGTCTACTGGCTGGCGCGCATGGTGGCCGGCGGCGAAGACCCTAAGTTCATAGCCCGCCGCCTCGTGATTCTCGCGGCCGAAGACATTGGGCTTGCCAACCCCAACGCACTGCTGCTCGCCAACGCCACCTTCGACGCGCTGAGCAAGATAGGATGGCCCGAGGGGCGCATCATTCTCTCGGAGTGTGCCGTCTATCTCGCCACATCGCCGAAGAGCAATTCGGCCTATATGGCTATCGACGCGGCTCTCGAGGAGGTGAGGCGCACGGGCAATCTGCCGGTGCCTCTGCATCTGCGCAACGCTCCCACCGGGCTCATGAAGGAGCTCGGCTACGGCAAGGACTATCAGTATGCGCATGATTATGAGAACCACTTCTCAGCCCAGCAGTATCTGCCCGACGGACTTGCGTCGCGCCGCTTCTGGCACGCCGGCGAGTCGCAGGCCGAGCGCACCATGCAGGAGCGCATGGATCGTCTCCGCGGCCGTAACTGAGCCACGACGGCGCCGCACGTAAGCGGCCGTCAGTCGGCTGTAAGGCTGTCGTATCCTATCCTGAAGAAGTTTTGTGAGAAGTCTCTCGCCCTGACCACACGGCCGGCGTAGCAGACTATGTCTATATCGAGGGGAACCTCTCCCCTTGCCCGGGCGCTCTCGTCGCGTCCGGCTTCGGCCTCCATCTTTTTTAAAAGGTCGTTTATCTCCTGCTGCATGAGGGGCGTGGAGGCTATCGCCACGGCGTTCATGTAGGGCGGCAGGCAGGCCGGTGCATGGCCGCCGGCCGATACGGCAGGAGTCTCGTAGATGCCGGAACTGCGCAGTCCGGGGAAATCGGCTCTCAGCCGGTCGAGGGCCGAGGCTATCGCCCCCCGGCGGTCGCCGTGGTTGCTGCCCAGACAAAGCACAAGCTCGAAACTCTCTCTGCTTTCGCTCATGACAGAATCAGACCTTTACTTTCCGGAGGGTCGGCGCAGGGTGATAAGCGTGATTTCCGACGGAGCGCCGACACGGTAAGGCATCCCTACTTCGCCACAGCCTATATTGACATAGATTCTCACCGGCTCCCCTTTCTCGTTCACAGCCTCGTAGAGTCCGCCCCACTGCTCGTACTTATAGCGTGCGGGCGACCAGCGCCGGTCTCCTGCCCTGAGCATCACCTGCATGGCGTGGGTATGGCCCGAGAGTGTGAGGTCGACGTTAGTCTTCTTCGATACCTCCTGCCGCCAGTGCTCGGGATTGTGCGAGAGCAGCACCTTGAAGCGGCTGTCGTTCAGATGAAGCGCCGAGTCGGGCGAATAGGAATATGCGTCGCCAAGCTTACCGTAGGTCGGGAAAGGGGGTTCGCCCCAGTTTTCCACACCTATCACGGCTATGCTGTCGCCGCCGGCCTTCACGAAGCGCGTCTCGTTGTTGAGGAGTTTCCATCCCATGTTGGTCTGGATTTCAGCGAGCAGGCGGTTGTTCTCGTCGCGGAACTCCGGCTTCTCCCAGCTGTAGTAGTCGCCATAGTCGTGATTGCCGAGTATCGAGAGCACGCCGTCCTTCGCCTTCAGGCGCGACAAGACGGGTATGAAGGGTGTGATTTCGGAAGTGCGGCGGTTTACGATGTCGCCGGTGAAGACGATGAGGTCTGGCTTAAGGGAATTTATCGAGTCCACAAGCCGGCTCACAAAGAGCGTGTCGCGTCCCCACGTGCCCACGTGTGCGTCGGAAAACTGTGCTATCCTGTATCCGTCGAACGATTCGGGCAGTCGGGCGGATGATATGTCAACCCGGTTCACCTCTATCGCCTGTCGTCCGCCGAAAGCGCCCCACCACATCAGCAGGAACACCACGGCCGCAAGAGGCAGGCCGGCATAGAGCCCGAGTCTGAAGGTCTTCTTTCCGAACAGACGGGGGATGCCTCCTATGAGAGAGACAAGCACAAACACCAGCTTGGGCAGATACACCGTGAGATAGCCGTAGAGGAGCCACATCACCGGCAGGATGCTGTCGGGTCCGCGGCGCGGCAGGCAGAGAGCCACTGCGAGCACGGCCCAGCAGACCACACAGCTGATGAGATAGACGCGCCGCCAGCGGCGGCGATTACGCCGGCGGCGACGCGTGTTGCGTTTTATGTCGGCCCAGATATACCAGTCGACCAGAACGGTGAATATGACCGCGACTATTACAAATACTATCTGAACACGCATGGCATCATGCTTTTATATCAGCTCTCCTCCGAGAATGGTCTTGAGCTTGTTTTTCAACGGGTTGGCATACATCGTCATTATCTTCTCACGCATCCATTCCCGCTCCTCGGCCGTAACGTCGGGGAGGTCGACCTTGTCGAGCTGGCGGTCGAGATAGGCTATGAAGTCGGCCTTTATCTCTTCGGTGTATTTGCGTGCGAAGCGCGACGTATTGAAGAGCATGTCGAAGGCCACATAGTTGATGGGGAATATCTCGTAGCTGCGGTGGATGGCCTGGTCGATGAGGCAGCATACATGGCGTGCGGCGGTATTGACGTCGCCGAAGTCGCCAAGCTGGTCGATGCGGGTGTTGATGCGGGGGGTAAGCTGGAAATGCACGCGCCCCTTGAACTGCAACAGTCCCGTCTCCATCGAGAAGAGGTCGTCGCGCTGACTCTTCTTGAAGGCCGGGTCGCGGCGGCGCAGCAGAAACTCGCGTGCCTTCAGATAGTCGTTGGGGTCATACTCGTAGGATATGGCCACGGGCATGAGGTTGATTTCCTTCAGGCGGTCCATGAAGAGCCCCTCCCCTCCGAGGGCGAGCATCTTCACGAGCGATTCCTGGGTGCGGTCGGAGCTGTCTTTGGCGCGGCCCTCGCGCTGCGCTATCCATATCGACTCATGCTTGTCCATTATGGTGTAATGGATATAGGCCGAGAGCTTCTTGGCGGCCATCAGACCTTCGCGCAGGCCGGTGTTGCGTTTCACGATGAAACTCTTGTTGAGGCGCACAAGGTCGTTGATCCAGTCAAACACGAGGAGGTTATCGCCGATGGCCACCTCGGTGGTCGGCATATTCTTGCGCAGGAAGGCGAGGTTGAGAAACGAGGCATCGAGCACAATGTCGCGATGGTTGGTGATGAACGTATAGTTCATCGTCGAGCTCCAGTGCTTCACTCCGCCGATGGTGATGCCCGAAGTGGTAGTCTTGGCGAGCATCTCCAGAAACGGAAACATAATCTGATGCTGGAAATCGTATTTGTTTTTGATTTTCAGCAGGTCGTCAATCAGCGCCGGCACGTCGTCCTTGGGGATGGCATAGTTGATGGCATTGATGAAACCCGGCTCCTTGACGAGTGTCTGCATCTTCTGCTGAAACTCGGCGTCGTCGTAAGGTGCTATATCGTTGAATCTAAATTCTGGTGCGTCCATTTCTTATTCAGTGGGTGGAGTAATGGGGAAACAATACGCTGAGACCAAGAGTTCCCCATTTTTCTGCAAAATTAATAAAAATCCGGGAGCAGACCTATTCCGGAGCCATATAAATCGCACCCGGGGCTGCCCACGGAGCGCTTTTTCACTCGTGATGGTAAGGTTCGCCCCTCAGTATGGTCATCGCACGGTAGACCTGCTCGGCGAAGAAAAGCCTCACCATCTCGTGGCTGAAGGTCATCTTCGAGAGCGAGAGCTTGCTGTCGGCCCGGGCATACACATCGGGAGAGAACCCGTAGGGGCCGCCGACCACAAACACCAGCCGCTTGATGCCCGACGCCATCCGCTTCGACAGAAGGTCTGAAAATTCCATCGAGGTCAGCTCCTTGCCGCGCTCGTCGAGGAGGCATACATGGTCGGAGGGAGTGAGCGAGGAGAGTATGGCCTCCCCTTCGAGCTGCCTGCGCTTTTCGGCAGTCAGACCCTTGGTCTTCCGGAGGTCGGGGATGCAGCGCATCTGCATCGGCACATAGTGCGACGCGCGCCCTATATAGCGGTCGGTGAGGTCCGCTATCTGTCCGTCGGCGGTTTTACCGACTGTCAGGAGGATTATGTCCATGATTTTTGCTAACTTTGCGCAAAATTAAGAAGAAAAAACGAAACAAGCGAATTTATGAAGAGTAAAGAGGAACTCATCGACGACTTGCTCGACCTCGCCTTCGCCGAAGACGTGGGCGACGGCGACCATACCACCCTGTCAACCATCCCGGCCGACGCCATGGGGCGCTCGCGCCTGCTCATAAAGGAGGAGGGAATCCTTGCCGGCGTCGACGTGGCGCTCAAGGTGCTCCATCGTGTCGACCCCTCGATAAAGGTCGACGTGATGATTGCCGACGGCAGCCGCGTGAAGCCCGGCGACGTTGCCTTCATTGCCGAAGGTCCCGTCAGGGCACTGCTCATCGCCGAGCGCACGATGCTCAACATCATGCAGCGAATGAGCGGAGTAGCCACCATGACCCGCCGCTATCAGGACGAGCTCGAAGGCCTCCACACACGTGTGCTCGACACCCGCAAGACCACACCCGGAATGCGCGTGCTCGAGAAGGAGGGCGTCAGACTCGGAGGGGGCGTCAACCACCGCATCGGCCTCTTCGACATGATTCTCATCAAAGACAACCATATCGACTTCGCCGGCGGCCTCGAAGAGGCGGTGAACCGCGCTGTAAGCTATTGCCGCGAGACCGGACGCGACCTTAAGATCGAAGTGGAATGCCGCAGCCTCGACGACATACGCAAGGCTCTTGAAATCGAAGGCGTGGACCGCATCATGTTCGACAACTTCACGCCCGAACTGACGCGCGAGGCCGTGAAGCTCGTCGCAGGCCGCGTTGAGACGGAATCGTCGGGCGGAATCACGCTCGAAAACCTCCGCGCTTACGGCGAGGCCGGCGTAGACTTCATCTCCGTCGGCGCGCTCACCCACAGCGTGAAGGGGCTCGACATGTCGTTCAAGGCTGTCTGACACGGATGACGCGCCAGGCGCGAACTCCGGAACCCCGCCCGGCGTTTCAGAAATAAACACTCATGTCTATGGATCTGGAATCATTACTCTTCGGCTCGACGGCCGGCCAGCGCACAAGCATGCAGACGGGCGACATCCTCGTGGCGGAGCCTCTGATGACCGAAGTCTTTTTCAAGATGTCGGCCATACTCGTCCTCGCCTCCGACCAGCAGAAAGGCACCTTCGGCCTGGTGATGAACCATGAGCTGAACGTATCGCTGCGCGACCTCATACCCGAATGGGCAAACGGAGACCGGGTAAAGCTCCATTCGGGCGGCCCGGTAGACCTCGAGCGCCTCTTCATGCTCCACACGCTCGGCGACTATTTCAAGGGCTCGCAGCCCATAGCTCCCGGGCTATACATCGGCGCCAACATCGACGACGTGATCGAATACGTCGACGCCGGAGGTCCGGTGGAGGGGAAGCTGAGGTTTTTCCTCGGCTACAGCGGATGGGACGCAAACCAGCTCGAAAGCGAGATACTGCGCCACTCGTGGGGCGTGGGGCGGATGAAATCGCCGGCCGACCTCCTCGAAGGCACCGGCGACGCCTACTGGCGACGCCAGGTGGAGCATCTGGGCGAGAATTTCCGCAACTGGCTGATGGTGCCCCCCGACATAGCCATGAACTGACGCGCCCTGCGCCTGACACTGACATATACAGGAAAAGAGATACCCTCCGCCTGCATCCAAATGCTGACGGAGGGTATCTCTTTTCCTGTATATGATGCCGGGGGTCGGCATCTCCGGACGTGCCGGAGACGCCAACGCTTCTATCAGTCTTCCTGCTGCTGGGCCTCGTACTCCTTGAGCAGACGCTCCTGAACGTCGCCGGGCACGAGCTCGTAGCCCGAGAACTTCATGGTGAAGGAGCTGCGGCCGCCGGTAATCGACGAGAGGGATGTGGAGTAGGACGACATCTCTTTCAGGGGCACCTTGGCGCTGAGCTTCTCAAGTCCGTTCTCGGAATGCATGCCCATGATGATTGCGCGGCGTCCCTGAAGGTCGCTCATCACGTCGCCCATCACGTCGCCGGGAGTGAGCACGTCTACGTCGTAGACAGGTTCGAGAATCTTCGGGTTGGCGCTGCGGAATGCCTCGGAGAAGGCGTTGCGGCCTGCCAGACGGAACGAGATCTCGTTCGAGTCAACCGGGTGCATCTTGCCGTCGTAGATCATCACACGCACGTCGCGGGCGTAAGATCCGGTGAGCGGGCCCTGCTCCATGCGGTCCATGAGTCCCTTCACGATAGCCGGGATGAAACGGGCGTCGATGGCGCCGCCTACGATGCAGTTGTAGACCACGAGCTTGCCGCCCCAATCCAGAGGTATCTCCTGCTTGTCGCGCACGTTGAGCTTGAACTCCTGGTTGCCAAACTTGTAGCTTTCGGGCTCGGGCATTCCCTCGGTGTAGGGCTCGATGATCAGATGCACCTCGCCGAACTGGCCTGAACCACCCGACTGCTTCTTATGGCGATAGTCGGCGCGGGCTGCCTTGGTGATTGTCTCGCGGTAAGGAATCTTGGGCTCGATAAACTCGATGGGGAGTTTCTCGTTGTTCTCGATGCGCCATTTCAGCGTGCGGAGGTGGAACTCGCCCTGGCCCTTGACCAGAAGCTGCTTGAGCTCCTTGCTCTGCTCCACTACCCATGTGGGATCCTCCTCGTGCATGCGGGTGAGGATGGCCGAGAGCTTCTCCGAGTCGCTCTCGGTGAGCGGCCGGATGCAGCGCGTATATTTGGGATCGGGATATTTGATGAAGTCGAACTGCCAGTCGATACCCTTCTGGTTGAGGGTGTTGCCGGTGCGCACGTCTTTCAGCTTCACGGCTACGCCGATGTCGCCTGCGCGGAGCTCTTCGATGGGATTGCGGAGCTGGCCGCATACGGTGAACATCTGGGCGATGCGCTCCTTGCCGCCGCGGGTGGCGTTGTCGAGGTCTTCGCCGGCCTTGAGCGTTCCGCTCATCACCTTGAAGTAGCTCACCTCGCCGATATGCGGCTCAACCGATGTCTTGAAGAAGAAAATCGAGAGGGGGCCGTCGCTGTCGGGCTTCACCTCTTCGCCTGCGGTGTTGACCGGAGCGGGCATGTCGTCGACAAACGGACATACGTTGCCGAGGAACTCCATCATGCGGCGCACGCCCATGTCTTTGATGGCGCTCACCACGAATACGGGGAGAATCGAGCGGTCGATGAGGCCCTTGCGGATACCCATTCTCATCTCGTCTTCAGTGAGATGGCCCTGCTCGAAGTATTTGTCCATCAGGGTCTCGTCGTTCTCGGCGGCAGCCTCCACGAGAGCGTTGTGCAGCTCGTTGGCGCGTTCCATCTGGTCGGCCGGGATTTCGCTTATGGTCGGAGTGCCTCCGTCGGGACCCCATTCATATTTCTTCATGAGGAGCACGTCGATCATGGCATTGAATCCGGGACCCGACTGCAGCGGATACTGGATGGCCACCACCTTGGGACCGAACACCTCTCTCATCTGCTCCATCACGTTGTCGTAGTCGGCTTTCTCGCCGTCGATCTGGTTGAGGGCGAACATCACGGGCTTTTTCAGCGTGCCGGTAACGCGGAAGATGTTCTGGGTGCCTACCTCTACGCCGTTTTCGGCATCGATGAGGATTATGCCCGTATCGCACACACCAAGCGCCGTATAGGCGTTTCCGACGAAGTCGTCAGCGCCCGGGCAGTCGATCACATTGAGCTTCTTTCCGTTGAACTCGGCATTGAACACAGTGGAGAATACGGAATAGCCATACTCCTTTTCCACAGGGAAATAGTCGGATACGGTGTTGCCGGCTTCCACCGTGCCACGGCGTTTTATAACTCCACACTCGAAGAGCATCGACTCTGCAAGTGTGGTTTTTCCCGAGCCCTTCGATCCCAGAAGAGCAATGTTTTTGATTTCCTTGGTGTCGTAAATCTTCATTATCGTAAGATTTTGAATTGTGAGGTTTGTTGCTTTGAGTTTTCCACGAGCGCATCCGTTACTTTTCCTATTCCTCCGGACGGCGATGTCATTTTCTCCTTACGCACCGGGGTGTCGCCGGGCTGCTGACGCTGCTTTGTTGAGCCGCCGGAGAGGCGCTCGGTTTTAAAATCGGGTGCAATTTAATAAAAATTTTTGACACCACAGCAATTTTTCAGCACTTTTATTCTATTTTTAACGCATTTTTTTGTATCGGCCCGGAAGTGCCTGCTGCGGCCGGGGCACACTGTCGGCCCTCAATGGCCTGACCGCTACACTCTTGGAGACCGACGACACACCAAAACGGAAAAACGACAATAGCGACGACTGCGGATTCGGAACTTTTTGCTAATTTCGCGTCATGAGCGGAATATACGTCCACATCCCTTTCTGCCGCAGCAAATGCGGCTACTGCGCCTTTTTCAGCACGGCTGCAATCTCGAAGTATCTCCCCCCCTTCCCCGAGGCTCTCGCCGAGGAGGCCCGGCAGAGGAACGGCGAGCTCCGGTCGGCGCCCGACACATTATATATAGGTGGAGGAACCCCGTCGCTGCTCTCGCCCGACGAAATCGCGCGGGTGGTAACCGGGGTGGCGGAAGCTCTCGACTTCGACCCTTCGGGTCTGCGAGAATTCACCATCGAGGCCAATCCCGACGACGTTACCCCCGAAAAGGCCGAAGCATGGAAAGCCCTCGGCGTGAACCGCGTCAGTCTCGGGCTGCAGTCGCTCGACGACGACGAGCTGCGGATTATCGGCAGGCGCCACTCGGCCGACGGAGCCGTCGAAGCCTTCGGATTGCTGCAATCCTTTTTCCGAAACATATCCGTCGACCTCATCTTCGGTCTTCCGGGGCAGACCGCCGACTCATGGCTACGCTCTCTGAGACGCGCCCTCGACCTGCGGCCTCAGCATCTGTCGGCCTATTCGCTCTCGTTCGAGGAGCGCACGAGGTTCACCCTCATGCGCGACCGGGGCGAGATAGCCGAGGCCGACGAGCGGCTGTCGGAAGGGATGTACCGCTCGCTTGCCGCCATGACCCGCGAGGCGGGAATGGAACATTACGAAATCTCAAACTTCGCGCTGCCTGGATTCCGCTCAGTCCACAATTCATCTTACTGGACGGGCGCGCCCTACCTCGGCCTCGGGCCGGCGGCTTCTTCCTACGACGGACACCGCCGGCGCCGCACCAACCATCCGTCGATAGCCGCCTACCTGCGGCGTTACGGCGAAAATGCCGCCGACACGGATTGCTGCGGAGAGGAAATCCTTACCGACGAAGAGCTTATCGAGGAGTATGTGCTGACACGTCTGCGCACGGCCGAAGGGATACGCACGGCCGATTTTCTCAGCCGGTTCGGCGAGAGGGAGCTGCAGACGCTTCTGCGCCGTGCCGGCCGCATAAAGCAATCCCTCCTCCGCAGGGATGCCGATGGCATGGCTCTTACGGAAGAGGGATTTTTCGTGTCGGACGAGGTGATACTCGACCTGATATAGGGAAAGCGGCTGTCAGAAACGAAGACCGGCCGACAGCACTATCTGGCTGTTGTCGAGCGAGAGCTTGGCCTGAGGCGCGGCAAACGAGGAGCTTTGCGGGTCGGGCGAGAACGCATGGTATTCGCTCGAAAGATGCTTGTAGACGTATGCCACGTCTACATAAAACTTCTTCACGCGGTAGCCGAGGCCGCAGGTGATGTAGTTGGTGGTGTTGTCAAACGTATAGGAGGGATTGGTTCCGGCGGTGTAGATGTTGAGGTCGCCGTTCTTGGCCTCGCTGCGCACGGGCGACGAAACGAAGCTGTAACCGGCGCGGACGCTGAACTGAGGCGTAACCCTGTACTCCGCACCTACACGGAAAGTGTGGGTCGACTGATAGTAGCTTTCGATGTCCTTGTTGGTGGGGTAATAGCTGTCGTTGGGGCTGAGCGAGCGCGTGGCGGCGTAGTCGTAGGGATAGAAGGGATCGTAGTAGTCGTCGTAATAATAGTTGGAGGCGTCGGAGAATCTCATCTTGCCGTATCCGGCCCATTCATAGTCGGCCGAGATGATGAAATTGTTGCCGATCACGCCCGCAAGGCTGGCTATCACTCTCCACGGAGTGCGGAAATTATAGCTGTTGCTGCCGGGAGTGCCGCCGTTGGTGAGGGCCGGGTTGCCCGTGACGTGGTCGGGTGCGGGGGTATAGGCGTAGTTGATTCCGGCGCTGTAGGCCTCGTCGATGTTGTACCATGTCGGAGTGTGGAATGCCAGACCGATGCGGAGCTCCTGGATAGGCTTCACGATAACGCCGAGCTTATAGTTGAAACCGTTGCCCGACACGCTGTAGGCGTTACGGAGATTCCAGTTGGCGTTGGTGCGGGTCAGCCCCTGGTTGTTGTCGTCGATATAAGCATCGTTGAGGTTCTCGCCCCAGAATGTGCTCTGGGTAAACCGGAGATCGGTGATTCCGAAGTCCATGCCCCAGTAGACCACGTTGGCGATGTTGCCGCCGATACTGATGTTGTATTCGTCCACATGGCCTGTCTCCTCTACCGAGAACGAGCCCGTGCCGGTGGTGCCGTCGCCCATGAGTCCTACCCAGTGGGGGTCGTCGGCCGAGCCGAGGGGCGTATTGATGTAGCTGTCGAATCCGAGAATCGAAATCCAGGGAGCCGGGAAGCCGCCGTCGTTGGGGTTGTAGGGGTCATAGCTTCCTGTCGAGGTAACATCTCCGACCGTAACTCCGGCCGAATTGCTCACTCCGGCTATGTAGTTGCTCATGGAGTTGGAGAGCGACTGGAATCCGCCGCGGTAGCGCCGGTTGAACGAAGCGGCCTTGTTGTAGGTGAATCCTACGTTGAAGTTGGGAAACGTCGACGAGTTGAGCTTGAAGGTAGCCACGCCGCCTATATTATTGAGGAGGAACTTGACCTGGTTGTCGGAGAGTTTATAGCCTGCCGCGTCCGACTGCGAATGCTGGCAGTCGAGGTTGAGCGTGAAACCCAGCTCGTGGGAGCGGTAGACACCGATACCGGCGGGATTCTGCGAGAGTGTGGTGAGGTCGCCTCCGAGGGCGCCGAAAGCACCGCCCATCGACATGAAGCGGGCCGTGCCTTTCATGTCTGACCGGGAGAAATTGAATGCGTCGATAGCACTCTGAGCCGAGGCGCCGGCCACGCTGGCAGCCAGAAGTGCGCCGGAAAGTATCAGTTTATTCATAAGCAAACCGAAATTTGATTCATGCCTGCCCCGCGCAGGGCAGGGCGCGGCACGAAGGGTTCTATTTCAAGTTGGTTTCTGTAAGGGCAAGTCCGTATTAAAAAGATAAGCCGGGAGATTGCCCTGATATTAAAGCAGGAGAGGAATTGAAAGAGATTGTTCCGGTCCCCTGCTTTGTAAGTCAAGTTCGGGACGATGCCCGATTATAGTCAGCGATGACGTCCGCGACCTCCTCCGCCGCCTCCGCCACGGTAGCTGCCTCCGCCTCCGCTGCTGCGGTAGCTTCCGCCCGAATTGTAGCTCCGGTTGGAGTTGGAGTTATAGCTGCGGTTTGAATTCGAGTTGTAGCTCCGGCTGGAGTTATACGTGCGGTTGGAGTTGGTGGTCGAATTGTAGGTGCGGTTGGAGTTGGAGTTGTATGAGCGGTTGGAGTTGTACGTGCGGTTGGTCGTAGTGCCGTTGGTTCCGGCTCCGCTCACACGGTGTCCGTTGCTGTTGATGGTGTAGCCCGAGTTCGAGCCGTTCACTCTCCGGTTGGTGGTGAGGGTGCCGTTGGTTCCGTTGCCGGAATTATACACTCGACGGTTGCCGCCGGCCGCATTGTAACTGTTGGAGGTAGAGGGAGCGCGGTAAGAGCCTCGGTGGCCGTAGTTGCCGGCATAGTTGCCGCCGGGACGGGTCGAGTTGGCCCAGTTGCCTCCGGCGCCTACGCGGCGGTTGCCGTGCGGGGTATAGTCGTAGGCATAACCGGGACGTCCCCAGCCTGCTCCCCACGAAGGTCCCCAGCCCCAGCCGGGTCCCCAGCCCCATGAAGAGCCCCAGCCCCACGAAGGTCCCCAGCCCCACGACGGTCCCCAGGCGTACCAGGGGTCGTAGAAGCCTACGTTCCAGCCCCAGCCGCCCCAGTAGGGCGAGCACCAGCCGTAGCGGTAAGGCCATCCGTAGCCCCATCCGTAGCTGTAAGGCCATCCGTAGCCCCATCCGTAGCTGTAAGGCCAGTTCCACGAGCTATAGGAGTAAGGAGCGAAAGTTATCAGGCCGTTGGTGTTGAACACGACGTCGACGTTGCCATACGAGTTGTTGAGCACGTCGGCCAGCAGGTCGGCGTTGTCGATCACAATCGTGGGATTATAGTATTTCTGAATCTGCTGGGTATAGACGAAGTCCTCGCCGTTTTCGGTTCGGGCACCGATAGTGTCGCTCGGCATCATCATGAAACCTCCCTGCATATTGTATGCGTCCACATCGATGTCGCTGAAATTCTCGATGTAGTTGCTTTTAGCCTTTTTGGTGGCTTGCTCCTTCTTCTCCTTTTTAGGATTGAAGTAGATGTCGTCCTCATATACGTCCTGAGCTGCGGCGCCAAGTCCGAAAGCCAGAAGAAGAGATCCGACTATGGTCCATCTTGTTTTCATCTCTGCAAGTCGTTTAGATTGTTTACTATTCAGACACGCCGCGCAGTCCATTGTTTAACGGGCACACGACGATTTGTCCGATTTCCGGCTACTAAGATAACAAATAATATCCGTCAAACGGTCGCCAAACGCAATAATTAACAAGAATTAACGTCGAGTCAGGCTTCATGCCCGGGCACGAAGCGGCGCATCTCGGCCGGCATCGGGGCCTCGACGCATATCTCCTTTCCCCCCACTGGATGCGTGAACTCGATGCGCGCGGCGTGAAGCGAGATGCCTCCGTCGGGGTTGCTGCGGCGCGCACCATATTTAAGGTCGCCCTTGATGGGATGGCCCATGGCCGAGAGCTGGGCGCGTATCTGATGCTTGCGCCCGGTCAGCAGGTTCACTTCGAGGAGCGAATACCTGTCGCCACGCGCCACCACCCGGTAACGCAGCTTCGAGAGTTTGGCGTCTTTCTGACCCGGGCGCGCCACAAACGTCTTGTTGATGCGTCCGTCGCTCACGAGCATATTCTCGAGCAGTGCCTCGTCGGCCTCGGGATGCCCTTCTACGAGGGCGAGATACGTCTTGTGCATCTCTCCGCGCCTGAGCATGTCGTTGAGTCTTGACAGCGCCTTCGAGGTCTTGGCAAACACCACTACCCCGCTCACCGGCCTGTCTATGCGGTGGACCACACCGCAGAACACGTTGCCCGGCTTGGCATACTTCTCCTTAAGCCATTGCTTCACTGTTTCGGAGAGCGGAATGTCGCCGGTGCGGTCGCCCTGCACTATCTCGCCCACCTCCTTGTTGACTATTATAATATGGTTGTCTTCGTAGAGTACTTCCATCTCGTATCAGACGTATGAATGAAAAAAGTGAGTCATAATTTCTTATGACTCACTCTCTGGATTGGTGGCGGGGACAGGACTCGAACCTGCGACCTTTGGGTTATGAGCCCAACGAGCTACCACTGCTCCACCCCGCGGTGTCGTTTACGGGTGCAAAATTACTACCTTTTTCCGAACCGGCCAAATTTTTCGCTAAAAAAACGACATAGAAACCTTAAAATGTCCTATTTCGTCCAGAATTATCCTAATTTCACCAATCACAAAGCCCAAAACCGGGCAAAATCCGGAGCAAGAAAGCGGCCTTCGACGCCGGTGCCGACACGGCAGGAAGCATCCGGCGAGGCCAAACAATGGCGGCGGGCTATGAAAACCCAGGGTCTCCGACTTGCATCGGAGACCCTGGCAATACTTGATTTTACGATTTTATCACTGACTGTATCAATTGGCCACTGCTGTCGGAACAGCGATGCCGGGAAGCGTCATGTATGCGCCGGCAAACTGGCGGATGAAATTGAGTGTTGACTGACGCGGTGTTTTCATTGATTTCGGTTTGAATGCGGCAGTTGAGATAATAGTAGTAGAATCTTTTGTCATAGGCGATATGGTTTTCGGTTTGGCTTGATGACTATCGGCATAAGGGGCGTTTCTTCCATCCGCATACCTCCCGGCCCGTTGCCTTGCGGCTCCGCCGGCGGGCGGTTCCGAAGCGGTGAGCCTGACGATATGTGAGATGACTGAAACCCATGTTTTCTTTATCCGAACGGTTTGTAAAAGTTTTGAAGGGGAGTCAGGTTCGGAATATATCTCTTTTACCTTGTCCTTCATCTTTATAACGCCCTGCCCCTCCCTTTATTATAAATCTCTTACAATTTTTTCACGCATCTTCGGCACTACCTGTCGTCGGGGCGAACATCCCGGCGGGCGCACGCGTTTAATATAGGAGACGGGCGCACGCGCGCATGAGATAAACCCTCGCCGCCGGCGCCTCAGTCCTTATTGCTTATGCGCAACTATTTCTCTTACAACATAGATTTCACCGAGCTCTCCGACTGGAAGGAGGGCACACTCACCGTAGTGGAATGTCCCGACGCCACCGACTGGTTTCTGAAATATCTGAGGCAGATAAATTCCGAGGTGGAATCAGATGAAAAGAAGCTAAGAAAAAGCATCACCAACGCCTACCTCATTCAGCTGCGCGACCTGCAGAAGACGCTCGTCTATTTCAACACCTCTATCAGAGACAATCAGGTGATGACCGACAGGCTGAGCTCTGTATCAGGAGAAGGAGCTGCTCGACGTCGATCTGCTCGAAGACCTCGTCATAGAACTAAAGCAGGCATTCAACACCGTGAGCGTCTACACAGAGATTCTCAATGCCACGATGGACTCTTACGCATCTATAATCTCAAACAACCTCAACGTGATAATGAAGCGGATGACGAGCTTCTCGATAGCGCTGATGATTCCGACCCTCGTAGCCAGCTTCTACGGCATGAACGTCATCAACCATGCCGAAAACTCTTATCAACGCGAGTTCGGGATAAGAAATACCCTGAGAAAGTTAAATCGGCAGCTTGAGAAAAGTTGCCGATTGTTTTGGTAATATCGCTGATATTTAGTAATTTAGAGGTGCTAAACTTTAAAATACATATCAT
>CAMCDS010000029.1 GCA_945873625.1 uncultured Porphyromonadaceae bacterium
CATCTCAAAAAATCCTCTTCAAGTGAATAGAAGTTAACTTCAAACATACTCTAAATCCGCGGATTATGGACGGGAAGATGCCGCGGATTTGACAGCTTCGGCCTGACGTTGGGGCTATTCGATAGGGGAAGGGGGCGTATGTCGCGAAAATTTAGTACTTTTGTATTTAGTTTTGTGCGGCTGCCGCGCCGGCGGCCTACTTTACAGCGAGACGGTATGAAGAAACGATATAGAAATTTGGGTGCGGGCGCGCTTGTGGCGGTCCTGACCGCGGCAGGAGCCCCCGACGTGCAGGCCTTCGGGCCGGTCCCTCCGGGGATGAGCGAATATGTGGCTCCTACGCCGGGAGGCATGATGGAGCGTGCGCGCAAGATGATGCGATCCGGAAATTACGCCGGAGCCATCGACTGCCTGCGGTCGCTGATGCTTTCGGGCGCCGACCTCGGTCCGTCAGAGCGCGAGGAGTGTGAGTATATGCTCGCCAGGTCGCTCTACGAGAGGGGCGACGCCGCGTGTCTCGACGCGCTGGCAGGTTTCTGTGCCAGCTTTCCGGCTTCAACGCGCACGCCGGAGGCCAAGCTGCTGCAAGGCGATTACTATTATTTCCACGAAGAGTTTGGCCCGGCAGCCGGCATTTACCTCGACTGCGACATCGCCGGACTCGACGCCCGCACTCGCGCGCTCTACACGTTTCGCAAGGGGGTGAGCCTCACGAAGGCCGGGTTCTACACCGAAGCCCGCTCCGCCTTCCGCGAACTGCGCTCCAACCCCGACTATTCGCTCCGGGCACGGTTCTATCTGGCATACATCCTCTACGTGAAGGGTGAATACGATGCCGCCTACGAGGAGTTTGCAGCCATCGAGGGCGAAGGAGGAGAGCGCGTGCCGTCGTCCGGCTTGAGGCGCTCACGCCGAGGCTCCGACTACGAGACCACCGGATTCGAGGCAGGCTACTATATGGCGCAGATCGACTATCTGCGCGAGGAGTGGAACCGGGTGATAACCCGGGGCAACGACCTGCTCGAACGTCAGCCAGTAGCCGAACTGAAACCGGAGCTGTGGCGCATCATGGGCGAGAGCCTTTTCAAGACCGGACGCACCGACGAGGCCCGGAGCTATATAGCCGACTACCTCGAAAGCTGCCGGGCCGACGGCTCCGAGCCGCGCCCTACCGCCGTCTACACCATGGGCGCCATCCTTTACGCGCAGGGTGATTACGACGAGGCGGCAGCGCTCTTCTCGCGCATAGCCGACAACGACGACGAACTCGGCCAGAGCGCAAACCTCTATTTAGGTCAATGCTACATGCGCGAGGGCGACAGCTCGGCGGCGGCGATGGCTTTCGACCGCGCCTATAAGTCGGACTATGACAGCAAGGTAAGCGAGACTGCGCTCTACAACTATATCGCGGCCCGCACCAACGGCGGAAGCGTGCCGTTCAGCTCGGCTATCCCGATGCTCGAGGAGTTCCTGAACCGCTTTCCGCGCTCTGAATTCGCCCCTGCCGTCGAGGAATACCTTGCCACGGCCTACTATCATGAGAAAGACTACGCCAAAGCGATGGCAAGCATCGAGCGCATCCCCAACCCGGGAGCCAAAGTGCTGGCGGCAAGACAGAAGGTGGCCTACGAGCTGGGTGTGGAATGTCTGGTGAACGATAATGCCGCGGCGGCGGCGAAATATATGACCATAGCAGGAGAGAAGCGCGGCGGCGACGCGGCGATAGCACGCGAATCGAAGCTATGGCTCGGCGACGCCCTCTATGCCGACGGCAAATATGCCAAGGCTACCGCCGCCTACGAGTCGTACCTGCGCGAGGCACGCAGGGACGCCAACCGCACCCTGGCTCTCTACGACCTCGGCTATTCGCTCTATATGGAGGGGAAATACGCCCGGGGCGCCTCGCGTTTCGACGAAGCCCTCAAGGCCTCGCCCGCGCTGCCCGCCTCGCTGCGCACCGACGCCACAATCCGCATGGCCGACTGCCTCTACTACACGGGCGACACCCGCGCGGCCATCGACTCTTACTCGCGCGCCATCGAGGCCGGAGCCACCGATGCCGACTACGCGCTTCTGCGCCGCGCCATGACCCACGGCAGCGCAGGCGACCAGAAAAGCAAAATCGCCGACCTCCGCGCCCTGCTCAGGTCTTATCCCGAATCGAAATGGGCTCCGCAGGCTCTCCTCGAGGAGGGTATAGCCTACACCGACATGGGCGACGACAGCCACGCGGCGGCGGCCTTCGAGCAGCTGTCGAGGCAATACGCCGCCACGCCCGAGGCCCGAAAGGGGTGGCTCAACCTCGCCATCCTGCGTCAGAACGCCGGTGAGAGCGAGAGAGCCATCGAAGCCTACAAGCAGCTGATAAGCCGCTGGCCTTCGTCGGAAGAGGCCGCCATGGCAAGCGACGACCTGCGCAAGATATATGCGTCGCGCGGCGACCTGCGCGAGCTGGCAGCATGGCTGGCGCAGGTGCCCGGAGCGCCTCAGCTCGACACCGACGAAATCGAACGCCTGGCCTTCGACGCCGCAGGCCGAGCCCTCAACGACAACCCCGACGACACGGCGCGTCTTGAGAAATACGTGGCCGACTATCCCGAAGGCCGCTATCTCGCCCAGGCCCTCTACGACCTCACCGACACCTACTACACCAACGGCGACTATGCCAAGGCACTCGCCTCTGCCGACCGTCTGCTGCAGGCGCGTCCCGACTCACGCCAGGCAGCCGCCGCACTCGGAATGAAGGCCGAAATACTCGAACGCCACTCAGGCGACGGACATAAGGCCGAGGCTTTCGAAGCATGGCGCGAGCTTGAACGCCGCGGAGGAGCCGAATGGGCCCTCGACGCTTACGCGGGCATGATGCGCACGGCTTCCGACCCGAACACCATCCTCGACTACGCCCGCCGTCTGCGGGGAAGCGGCGGCCTCGGCAGCGAGCAGGCCGAGGAGGCCGACCTCCACGAAGCCCTCGCGCTCCTGCGCCTCAAGCGTCAGGACGAGGCACGCGCCATTCTGCGCCGTCTGAGCGCCAACCCGGCTTCGGAAGCCGGTGCCAGGGCTGCCTACGAGCTCGGACAGAACCTGCTCGACGCAGGCCGCACAGCCGAGGCCCGGAAGGCGCTGACCGACTTCACCGACGCCGGTTCGCCCCACAGCTACTGGCTCGCCCGCGGATTCATAGCCCTCGCCGACACTTACCACGCGCAGGGAAAGACATATCTCGGACGCGAATACCTCACTTCGCTCCGCCAGAACTATCCCGGCGATGAAGCCGACATCCGGGAGATGATCGACACCCGACTCAACAAATGGAAATCAAAATGAAAAGACCGTATATAGCCTTGGCCGCGATGCTGGCCACTCTGCCCCTGGCCGCCCAGAACCAGGGACTCCACGAGAAAATCGGCGTCGACGGCAAATACATCCGGGAGGTAACCGTGCAGAACAAGATCTTCACCCTCCCCAAGCGTCTCGACCTCACGCTCGAGTCGACACCGGTGTCGTATTTCAGCCGGGGCGTGGCCACGCCGTTCGCCCCCGGGGCAATGCCGCTCCCGACGGTTACCCCATTCGCCACCCGCGCCTTCAGCGACTCGCCCGGGTATCTGGAGCTGGCTCTCGGCTCATACCTCGACGGCAACCTCAGCGCCGGATACAGCCATGCGCTTTCTGAATCGACCACAATCGGGGCATATCTGCAGGTGAACGCCACCGCGCTCTATAAGCCGAAGCTCAGCGAGGCCGCCGCCGACGTGAAACGCCGTCTCGCCGACGGCCGCCTCGGCATCCACGCCTCCCACCGCCTCGACAAGGCCGGAAGCATCGACGGCATTCTCGAATATCGCCTCGCCGGCTTCAACTATTTCGGCTACGCGGCTCTCGGCTCCGGCCTCGCGGCGGATGCCGACCGCACCGTGGAAGCTCCGACACAGACCATCAACGAGGTGAACTTCAAGGCCGGATGGCACAGCGCCCCGGCTATGCGCAAGATGAAAGCCTCGGCCACGCTCGGCCTGCGCTACTTCGGCTACCGCGCACTCTACTCCCCGCGCCTCGCCGACATGCAGCTGCTCCGCACTCCCGGCTCACGTGAGACCGACATCTACCTCAACGCCTCCGCGGCCAAGACATGGAGCGGAGGGTCGCAGCTCGGCATTGACCTCGACGGCGACCTGCTCCTCTATTCAGGCCACGACCGCGAGAGGGCTTCCGCCCCCGAATCCATGAGGCCTTCGGCTGCCCCCGACAACTACGGGATGGTAAGCCTCACCCCCTTCTACCGCTTCTCACGGGGTCTGCTCAACATACGCCTCGGAGCGAGAATCGACCTCACATTCAACGCCGGTCCCGACGGCGACCGATACGATGCCTTCCACATCGCGCCCGACATACGCCTCGACTGGCGCAAGGGCGGCGTGGGACTCTTCCTCGACGCGACAGGGGGCTCGCAGCTCCAGACCCTCGCCTCGCTCCACGCGCTCGACTACTACGCCATGCCGGCCACACCCACCACACGCCCCGTCTACATCCCGGTCGACGCGGCCGCCGGAGCCAACTTCGGCCCCTTCGCCGGTTTCACGGCCGGGGTAGCCTTCCGCTATAAGGTGGAACGTAAACGCGCGGCCGGAGGATGGTACACCGCCATGCTCAACTACGGCTTGGCCGCGATGCCCGGACTAAGGGTGCCCGAGGGGTGCGACCCCTCGCTCGTGCCCTACTCATGCTCGGCCGACGGCATCGACACCCACGGATTCAGCCTGGCCGCCCACATCGGATACCGCCTCGGTGAAATCCTCGAGGTGAAGGGGGAAGGCACCTATCAGCCCCAGAACGGCAAGACCGGATACTTCAACGGCTACGACCGTCCGCGCTGGACGGCCTCGGCCACGCTCGAGGTGTGTCCCGTGAAGCCCCTCTCGCTCGAAGTGCAGTATGAATACCGAGGCGTCAGACACATCTATATGTACGGAGTGCCCGACCTCCCCACCCGTGCCGACATACCGGTGATCGACGCACGCGAGGAATCGATGAAGCTCATCTCGATGCGTCTGCCCGACCTCACGATGCTCAACGCCCGCGCCTCGTGGGCCTTCACCCCAAAAATAAGCATCTTCGCCCAGGCTACCAACATCCTCAACCGCCACGACCCGGTGCTGCCCCTGCAGCCTACGGCCGGAATATCGGTGGCCGGAGGGTTCAGCGTGCTCTTCTGAGGCGAACAAATCACGGCTACCGAAAGTTAAATAGAATGGAGGACTATCCCTCCGCTTCAAAACGATATGGAATCATCCCGACTGACACTATATTACAGCAATGAAGACGACCGGGCCTACGGCCTGGCCGGAATGGCCATCATCCTCGCGGCCCTCGACGCCATGGACCGCGTCAGCAGTGTGTCGCTCGACGCCGACGGCCCGATGGTAACGTTCTCCCACACATACTACTACAGCGGATCGCCCTCGGTGTCGCCCAAGGCCACATGGGACCACCTGATCAGCAACCTCTACCTCACGTCGACCATGATAGTGGGCAACGTGCTGGCCCGTTCGCTGGTGCGCATGGGCGAGAAGGAGCTTCCCGCCGAAGCCCTACGCGAGGTAAGGAAGACCATCGAGGAGGAAGGACGCGACACGTGCTCGCTCGAGCCCGACGAGATCGACGCGCTCTACGACAGGACACTCACCGTCTCGCGCCGCATCTTCGGCAACCCCCGCCTGCATCCGGCCATCAAGGAGTTTGCCAACACCATCTCGCGTCGCCGCACCCTATCGGGCATGGAACTCGCCGACGAGCTCCATCTGCTCCAACTCATCTGAGACCCGCGCCATCCCGCATATACCGACGAAGGCCGCCCCGTCCGGGCAGTCTTCGTCGGTGTTTCTTTAAGCCTTCCGGACTCAAAGGTGCGTACTATAGATTTATTGATTGAAGCGAGATCGTTCACCGTATACGAAATGAGTCGACAAACCTCTGCAACTCACTGTCGCACTGAAGCAACCGCACTACGTCAACATCGTCTAACAACCCCGGTGCGCTTTTAAGTTTGCCATACTTGACACCCTTACCTGAATTGTGGAAAAACGTCTTTATCAAAAGCGCCAGCTTTTCAGATGGCTTGTTCAGGGTCTCGATATCTCGTTTTCTTATCGATGAATGTGAATCAATACGCTCATTTTCCCTTTTACGTTCATAACCGTTATCCTTACCCCATAACTCAATGGAGTCGGGCTGTTTCAAAAACCAAGCCTCCATCTCCTGCATCATGAAATAGACCTTTTCTCTCATCTCGGCCGGAATGATGATGCTTTTATCCGGATTCTCCGTATTAATGAGAGACTCAAACCATTCCTCCATGCGGTCGGCGGGACGGTCGGAATCTACAAAGAGAGATTTCTCCCCTGACTGTCTTATATACATACGGGCCGCGTTCCGATATCCGTAACCCGCATGAATCGCTATCTGCACATCAGAGCGGTTCAACAGACGCGAAAAGAAACGGTTGAGTGATTCACGCAAGGCTTCCACGTTGTTGAACACATCCGTTCCTACGGAGGAACCCGGAACGCCACCCTCCACTATGATATTTATCCTTACCATCTCTTACCACCTATCAGACCCATCATCCACATCTGCCCGGGCAACAGCAGGTCTTCTTCCATTTCCGGAAAATCCGCTTCAGTCGGACGCGATACGACGGCCACGTTCGCCTCATCTTTCTCAAACACCAGAATATCGTTCAGTCGAAACTGGTTCAGGAGGTGGGGGGAATGTGTCGCTATTATCATCTGGCTTGTCTTGGCGGCATGCTTTATCATATCTGATACAGTCTTTATCATATCGGGATGCAGTCCGCGTTCCGGCTCGTCGACCGCCACAATGTCGCCTCGGCGTGGATTGTAGAAGATACACTAAAGCAACAGAAAACGCAATGTGCCGTCAGAGATATGGAGCGCACCGACGGCACGGAGCATATTTCGTTCTCTCAGAGTAAGATACGGCTTACCGTAAGCCGTGTGTCGATTTCTATCCATATGAAGTTGGTATTCACGTCTTTGAAATCTCGCTCGAGCTTCGCGAACTCAAAAGAGCTTCGCAGCTTCAACTCATTGAGCATCAGCGACAGATTCGACCCGCTTCGGGAAAGACGTGTTTCGGCAGTGTAATCCGTCGGACGGCGCAATACGCTTCCTTCCGCTACATTGAAACCGGAATAGACAGCAACCGATTCGATGGCCTTTCTCACCACATACAGGGGAAGGTAGTGGACAGGATCGTTGATCTGACGCAGTGCCAGTTCCCGGCCAGACATACCGAAACCGGATATTTCTTTCAACGATATGCTGCCGTTATCCTCATTTCGCGTGCTGACGCGACCCGATCCGTTGAGAAAGTCGAGATAGATGATTGTGCCGGATTCGTTTTTAGTCCACATCTTCTCTCCAGCATATAATCGTTGCCTGACCGGTTGATGCGGATTCTATAAAAGACTTCGTTTCTGAACTCTATCGCAGGATGAATGCGGTTCAGTTCCTCAGGGCTGAAAACGTAGGTAATCTGTGCACAGGAGGATGAACTTTCTCCATTGCAGTTGACCACTTCATCAAAACCTCCCCACTGCTCCTGTATCAGTTTCATCAGTCCTTCGCCCGACACACCTTCGGCAAGCAGCCGGATTGCATTTATGAACGATGTCTTTCCGCTGCCGTTGACGCCTAAAAGGATGTTGATTCCACTGTTGAGTTCAATTGTGGTCTTATCTTTGAAGGCGAAAAAGTCTTTGATGATAATCTTTTTGATCAGAAGCAATTATTGAGAGTTACAGGTTATCCGGCGTGGGGGCGTCAGGGCACGGGGTCGTAGCCGGAGCCGCCCCAGGGGTGGCAGCGCAGTATTCGGCGCAAGGCCAGCAGCAGTCCGCGCAGCGGGCCGTGGCGGCGTATGGCCTCGACGGCATATTGGCTGCATGTCGGCGTGAAGCGGCAGGCGGCCGGGAAATGGGGCGAGATGGCGTGCTGATAGAACCGGATGGGGAGTATCAGCAGCGCGGTCAGCAGTCTTCGCATCGTCGGTCGGAGCCTGAGGCCTCTTTTTCAAGTTTACGTGCGAGAAGCGAGATGAGCGTCTGCATCGACCGCTCCACTTTCGCATAGTCTACATTCTTGTCGGCCAGATAGATGAACGCCACCGAGAAAGTGCGCACCGAAGTAATCCCGTCGGTCTTGGCGCGCAGCGGGGCGCGGTTGAGGCGCCAGGCCTCGCGTATGCGCCTGCGCATGAGCACGCGGTCTACGGCATGGCGACGCTTCTTCTTCGGCACCGTGATGAGCATCTGCAGGCGGCCGGTGCCTGGAGGCACGTGCCCCTTGAACATGGCGTCGAGCGAATCGGAGTCGAGCGGACGGTAGACGGCACGCAACGGCCATTCATACAGACTCTTTCCATTGATGAAGAGCTGCTCCACCAGGGTGCGCAGACGCAGGCGCTCCCCCTGGCGCAGACGAAACTCGCGCGGTGCGGCTATTTCGGTCAGACTGTTCATAGGATGCAAAAATAGTCATTCCTGCCCGGATAAGCAAATATTAAGGGGCCCGACCGTGCACTTTTATAATTTTTTTGAGTAATTTTGCCGTCAGAAGCCATCTAATTCAATCCAGACCATGGGAAAAGACCAGACAGTGATTTTTCACTCCACCATATTCGGCCCCATCCACAGCCGCCGTCTCGGCGTCTCGCTCGGGGTGAACCTCATGCCCTACGACGGCAAGGTATGTTCGTTCGACTGCATCTACTGTGAAGCGGGATACAACGCCCAGGGAGCCGGAAAGGCCGGACTCCCGACACGCGGACAGGTAAAGGACGACCTTGAGAAGAAACTTTCGGAAATGCACGCAGCCGGCGATCCGCTCGACGTGATTACATTCTCGGGCAACGGCGAGCCTACGCTCCATCCGGAGTTTGCCGGCATCATCGACGATGTAATCGCCTTGCGCGACCGCTTCTATCCCGAGGCAAAGGTGTCGGTGCTGTCCAACTCCACGCGCATCTTCGACCCCAAAGTGGCCGAAGCGCTGAAAAAGGTAGACAACAACATCCTCAAGCTCGACTCGGCGATAGAGAGCTCCATGAGGCTTATCGACTGCCCCCAGTCGAAAGAGTTTACCGTAGAGCGTGTGGTCGAAGCCCTGAAGCAGTTTGAGGGACAGGCCATCATCCAGACTATGCTGCTGCGCGGCGAGCACGACGGCCATATCGTCGACAATACCACGCCTGAGGAGATTGACGCGCTCATAAAGGCGTATGTGGAGATAAAGCCGCGTGAAGTGATGCTTTATAGCATCGACCGCTCCACGCCCGAGGAGAAACTGGAGAAAGTGGACCGCGACACTATCGCCCTCGTGGCCGCCGAGGTGGAGAAAGCCGGCGTCAAAGCACTGTATTACTGATATGCCGCTCATGAAATATCCCGACCTGCTTGCTCCCGGCGACAAGATCGCCATCATCTCTCCGGCCACCACAGTCAGACCCGAATACATCGACGGAGCCGTCAGCCTGCTGCGCGACAAGGGTTTCTCTCCCATAGTGATGCCTCACGCCAAAGGCCCTGCCGAAGGCTCATTCGCCGCCACGGCAGCCGCAAGGATAGCCGATTTCCAGACCGCCTGGTGCGACTCGGAGGTGAAGGCCGTGCTCTGTGCGCGCGGCGGCTACGGATGCGTTGAGATTCTTCCGGCCATACCGCCGTCTATGCTTCGCGCCAACGCCAAATGGCTGATTGGCTTTTCCGATGTCTCTGCCCTTCACGCCATGCTTCATAGCTCGGGAATAGCCTCGCTCCACGCCCCAATGGCCAGGCATCTCGCCGAGGAGCCGGCCGACGACCCCTGCACGGAAGCCTTGCTGAGAATACTGACGTCGGCCGAGGCAACGGAGTATAATCTCCCGGCACACCCCGACAACTTCGGCGGCGAGGCCGAAGGACGCCTCCGGGGCGGCAATCTGGCGGTGCTCAACGGTCTGGCCAACACACGCTTCGACATGCTCGACGTGAAGCCCGCCGACGAAGACACCATCCTCTTCATCGAGGATATTGCCGAACCGATCTACAAGGTGGAGCGCGTGCTCTGGCGCCTCCGCCTCAACGGCACGCTCAACCGCGTGGCCGGACTCATTTTCGGCTCGTTCACCGACTATAAGCCCGACCGCAACCATGCCTCGATGGAGGCAATGATACGCCAACGCATCCTCGACTGGGGGCTCGAAGGGATACCCGTGGCCTTCGGTTTCCCCTGCGGACACACGGCCGACAACCTGCCCCTCATCGAGGGCTGCATGGCCTCGCTCAGCGTCTCCCCCGCGGGCGTAACCCTAAGGATGGAATGCCGATGAAAGCCGTGATTCAGAGAGTGGCGCGTGCGTCTGTGAGCGTCGGAGGCCGGCAGGTGTCGGAGATAGGGCGAGGACTGATGATTCTGCTGGGAGTGGTGAAAGGCGACACGCAGGAAGAGGCCGAAAAACTTGCGCGTAAGATATCCGGCATGCGCATATTTCCCGATGCCGAAGGGGTGATGAACGTGAACTGCATCGACGCCGGGGCCGACCTGATGGCCGTGAGCCAGTTCACTCTCGCCGCCTCGCTGCGGAGAGGCAACCGTCCGTCGTATGTCGAGGCGGCCGGACGCCCCGAAGCGCTTCCGCTCTACGACAGCTTCTGCCAGACGCTCGGCCGGCTGACAGGGAAGGAAGTGGCGCGCGGAGAGTTCGGCGCCGACATGCAGGTGGAGCTGATCAACGACGGCCCCGTAACCATAATAGCCGATACAAAAGATTTCTGACATGACCATCGAAGAGGCTCAGCGAATAGTTGACACATGGATAAAGGGCACAGGGAAAGGTTATTTCTCCGAACTGACAAATATGGCCGTGCTGACGGAAGAGGTGGGCGAGCTGGCACGTGTGATTTCGCGCACCTACGGCGACCAGGTGGCCAAACCGGGCGACATGCGCCATTCGCTGGCCGAGGAGCTGGCCGACGTGATGTGGGTGGTGATATGCCTTGCCAACCAGACAGGCGTCGACCTCACCGAAGCCCTTGCCGCCGCCCTCCGCAAACGCGAGACCCGGGACAAAGACCGCTTCCGCTGACCACGACACTTCGCTCAGTCGGCAATCATCCCTGCATCATATCGCTGCATGGATTCATAGAGTTCATTTCCGGGCCTGACGAAACGCCTCCGCGGCCTGCCATTGACCGATGCCTTTATTTCATAATAACCTTTCGAATTGACCGATATTGAAATGTCGCTATAAGTGTTTCCACATTTGTCGCGCAAAGCCGAAGGCAACCCCCGGCGTTCGGCATATCCGAATGAAGCAAGATTGCTGTCGATGGTTTTCTGCATTATCAGCCGCCATTTCGAGGGTATTTCATATTTATCCGCCAAAGCGGGAAAACCGGCCAGAGCCTCCGCCACCTGATTCATTATCTCTTCCGCATTCTTTATGCTGTTCTCGCGGGCAAATTCCAACAGGTCCTCTTTTGTTATACCCTCGAGTTTGCCGTAGAGCGACATACAGCGGTCATTCTGTGCACGTGCCCCTGTAGTATCGAATATAAATGTCATATCGTAGGCAGGCGACAGCATCCATTTACCCCCTTCTTCAAGCAGAAACGAGAAATTCTTGTTATGGTCGTCGGTATTATTAGCCATCACGTTGAACACCAGACGCCTGAATACTTCCGAAAGCTCAGTTTCCGAAAGGCCTATAGTCCTGCACGTTTCCATAAGGCTTTCATAAGAATCCGCTTCGGGATTAATGGCGGCCAGTGTCTGTGTATGAATCTTTCTGCCATCTTTACGGTCAAACCTGCGGGTGATGAAATGGTCGGTGCCATCCACTCTCAGCAGCCTGCATTCCTCCATCTCTATACCGCACGTGCGTGCCATTTCGTAATACGCCATCTCTATTTCCGAAGTAGGCACGAGTTCATCCTCAAACTTTATGATGCAGTATTCGAACCCCGGAAGCCCGCTACATTGTCCGGAGCGAATCTCACCTGTGTCGGGATTGATAGCCACAATGGCTTTCATCTGTCTTCCTCCGGCCGACGTGCCGACCGAGAGGAGCGTCCTGAAAGTCATATCTCCGGCCCCGTCTACAGTTATGGCTTCACGCTCATCCGATATTTCAAGTGCCATTCTGTAAAGACTGTCCAGATCAACTGAATGTCTGTGTACAAGCTCTTCGGCGGCAGGTTCAAATTCAAGGGCTCCCATGCCACGTCTTCCTATGAACATGAGTTTATACAGGGTCTTTTCGGCGTTTCCGGTTATATGGTTCTGTCTTAGCCATCTGTCGAAAAGCCTGTTGCCCCATGCATCGGGAAGCGAATCGGCAATGAAGGGGGGAAGACCCTGATATATCCTTCTTGAATCTCCATATATTGGAATCTGACGGTTCCATCCGGACGCAGGATGCATGACCGGCGATACGTCCGGACGTGAATCGGCATCGGGATTAAACATAAAATAGATTAATCTCCGCGAGCGGTCCCATACGAGACGCCCGAGTTCTTTATTCCAGAGGAGTACTTTAAGGTAGTTCATTTGCGGGGGTGGCGTATGCGCTGACGTTTTTTTTGTTCCTTGTAAAGATACGGGGATTCGGGAAGGTCGGGAAGAAGCTGCTCCCAATTCTGTTGCATGCCGATGGCTCTGAGCAGCTTCAGAAGCGTCGACATCGACATGTCGGTGGTCTGACCCGTCTCGAATTTATATATCGTAGGAAGACTTATAGCCGACATTTCCGATACTTCCTTCTGCGTCATGTTCATCCGCATGCGGTAGTCGCGGAATCTGAGTCCGAGAATACGCACTATCCGGGCAGCGGAAAGGGACTTGTCGATAACCATAATCATATTTATTGTTATAGCCCAAAATAAGGCTTATTGATAAGTCTGTTTATACTTATATGCAAAGATAAGTCAATTATTCCGAACAGCCAAACAAGCACTGGTTTTATTTCAAAAGAGAGGGTAAGACTGCGTCTGGCGAATCTCCTCCGAAACGCGGGAGGATACGGCGACTTCCGCGCACGGGCGGTCAGAGGGCGCCTTGCTCGATGAGAGTCGCAATGCGTTCTATCATTGCATCTTCTTTGTTTTTCTCAGGGTGGAAGCCTGCTTTCATGTTCATGCCGAAGAAGCGGCCGAAGGTCTGCCAGAAGCCTGCCCGGAACGAGCCTAAAAAGGCTTTCACGATGTTGAACGACGACTGGTCGGTCTCACGGTTGATGAGCTTCAGCAGCACCTTTCCCTGACCTTTCGTGAACCCCTTTATGACGGGCTTATACTGGTCGAATATATCTTTTTCGAGGGTTTTAAGATGCTTTTCGCGTGTCTTCTTGTCGGGGATGGTCTGGATATATTCATACGTCTCGCAAAGCGCCTGAAAGGCTAATTTGGCGTAGGGGAGGGTCTTGCGGACGTCGCGCACGGTGCGCCAGTAGAATTCCTCCTGCTTCTTGTTCTTGAATTTCAGCGGAGGATAGACGTAGATGTCGCGGATAAGCGTCATGCGCACGGTGTCGCCGTATTCGTCCACGAAGCGGTAGAACCCCTTGAATGCCTTTACGGGCACCTTAGGAGTCTGCATTTCGGCGGCCGGAGCGGGGGGCGCGGCAAATGCCGCCGACGCGCACAGCGACAGCATCATGCTGACCAAAAGACTGAGAATTAGACGTTTCATCTGTTTATCCACCTTGTTCCCTTACGGCTCCGTTAGCCGCATCTGATACCATTCTAACGCTTTGCGAGAAGGAATATTGCTTCCGGGCCGAACCTGAACAGGGCTTCGAGCATAGGAGCGGATGCCTCTGTATGCCTGGCTATACGCTTCGATTCCGCAATCACCGCCGGCGCGGGAGCCTCGAGGAGCGGAAGAAGCGCGTCGAGGTTAAGCGCCCGCCTCACGATGCGGTCGATGCCGCCGGTAAGGTCGGCGAGAAGCGCGGGCGGACGCGATATGATTTCGGCCACATCCGGAAAATAGTGGGGGAAGAAAGGGGTGCGTCCGAAGAGTGCCTCAAGGGCGCCGAGATGCACGTGCGGCCAGCGGCCATGGAGCGATACCTGCAGCGCCATGCCGCTGCCACGGGCGTGGGCTTTAAGGGCGCGTGCTCCCCCCTCCACGGGCACAGTCAGCAGCGTGTCGCCGCCGAAGAGGGCGCGGTTGGGGTGGCGCCGTGCTGCGGCAAAAGCCTCCGCGACGCCCCGGTACCATTCCACCGGGGCGCAATACGGAGTGATGACGTCAGAAGCGCGACGAGTCGGGATTGGCATCCTTGAATATGCGGTTGAAGCGTATCTTACCGTCGAAAAGGCCCTTCTCCTGATCGAACGAAACAAGCACGAACATCGGAGTGCCGACAATATGGTCTTCGGGCACGAGACCCCAGTAGCGCGAGTCGAGCGAGCGGTCGCGGTTGTCGCCCATCATCCAGTAATAGTCCATTCTGAATGTATAATAGTCGGTCTGCTCGCCGTTGATGTAAATCTTTCCGTCGCGCACCTGCAGGTCGTTTCCTTCATAGACGCGTATCGCGCGTTCATAGAGGGGGAGGTTGTTGGCTGTCAGCCTGATTGTGGATCCGCGTTTCGGAATCCAGAACTCACCCATGTCGGGGCGCGTCCAGCCGTAGGGAGCGCCGAGAGGCCACACTCCGCCGAGATTGTAGAGGCCTGAGTCGGATTCCTTCACGAGCTTGCCGTTCACCTCGGGCCAGCTCTCTACGGTCTTCTTCATGTCGGCTGTGAGGGGCACGTCGTAGAAAGCCTGGTTCGATCCGGGAATCATCTGGGGGCTCATGCCGAAGTCGTCGGACCTCACACCCAGTTCGCGCCATTTGGCCGGGTCGATGCTCTGCGCCACAGGCACGATGTAGTTGTACTGCACGTTTTCCGGCTCGGGAATCTCCTTGCCGTCGATGAAGATGCGGTCGCCGCTGATGCGTATGCGCTCGCCGGGGAGGCCGATGGTGCGCTTCACGTAGTTCTCGCGCCGGTCCACCGGACGCCACACGAGGTCGCCGAAACGCTCTTTGTTGGCCAGGATATACTCCTTGGGATTGTCGATTCCCTCGGCCCGGAGCGAGGCGCAGATAGTGTAATAGTCGGGATTGGCGATTTTAGTGGTTACGGTGTCGCCCTGCGGGAAATTGAATACCACGATGTCGCCGCGGCGGATGCTGCGAAGGCCCGGCAGGCGGTGGTAGTCGAGCTGGGGCTTTTCGATGTAGCTCTTGGTGTTGACTACCGGCAGCGTGTGCTGGGCGAGGGGGAAATGCAGGGGTGTCTGGGGCACCCGCGGTCCGTAGACGGCTTTGTTCACCCAGAGGAAATCGCCGACAAGAAGCGACTTCTCGAGCGACGACGAGGGTATCTGATAGTTCTGGCCGATAAAGGCGAAGATGATGTAGACGAGCACCAGGGCATAGACGATGGCGTCGACCCACCCCATCACCTTGCGCACGCCGGCGCTCTTCGATTTCTTCCACCAGGTCCAGGGTATGTAGCCGGTGATGTAGATGTCGAAGAGCAGAGGCCACACGAGCAGCAGCCAGGGGTTTCCGATCCAGATAACGAATAGGAAAAATATGAGCGAAACGACTGAGAAGCGAATCCAGCGGGTGGCCTTCACCTCCTTCAGCCGGCGTTTGAAGTCATCCATTTAGTTTAATGTCAGGTTATTGCGGTTCGTTAATATTCGGAAAAGCCGGGCGGTCATTCTCCCATCATGTCGGTCATGGTGAAGAAACCCTTGCGCCCTTTCAGCCATTCGGCGGCCATTACGGCTCCGAGGGCGAAACCCTCGCGGCTCTTGGCCGAATGGGTGAGCGTGATGGAGTCGACTGCACTGTCCCAGCAGACGGAATGGATGCCGGGCACCTCGCCCCGGCGCTCATGGAGCACGGGAAGCACACCCTCGGCGACTGCCTCGCCCTCGGCCGGCTCTTTCCACGTGCCGATGCGTGCCGACACCTCGATCATGTCATCGGCCACTGTTCTGGCCGTGCCCGACGGATGGTCGAGCTTATGCACGTGGTGCACCTCGGTGAGCGTCGGCTTATACTGCGTGAAGCGGTCCATCAGCCGCGCCAGATAGCGGTTCACCTCCCTGAAGAGGTAGACGCCTACCGAGAAATTTGTGGAGTGGAAGAGCGTGCCGGCTCCTTTTAGGCACATATCCTTTATTTCGGGAAGGGAATCGTCCCAGCCCGTGGTGCCGCTTACAACAGGCACTCCGGCGGCGAAGGCGCGGAGAATATTGTCGACGGCGGCATGGGGCTGCGAGAACTCGATGGCCACGTCGGCACTGCGGAATTCGGGGGTGTCGAAGAGGTCGCTGTCGCCGGCGTCGATGCGGGCGCAGATTTCATGTCCGCGGCTCTCGGCCGTCTTCTCGATGATATGGCCCATGCGGCCATAGCCTATGATTGCGATTTTCATAATTTTCAGTTTTTAAGCGATCCAATACCGGAGCGCATGACCCGATACATGGTTCAATAGACGAATCCGATGTTGTCTATGTCCATAGTAATACCCTCGGTGATGACAAAAGGTTCACCACACGAGGTTGAGGCCATGAGCAGCACGTGGGTCGGCACGGCGTCGGCCGGGTCCCATCCCACCTCGTTGACGGGCACGAGCTTCCCCTTCGAGTTGTAGGCATAATACGCCTTTTTGCCGTTGAGCAGCCCCATCCACGGCTTGTAGAAGCTCTTGCCGGTGATGTCGCCGTAGTGGATAGGCAGGCGGTGGCCGACGGTCCAGCCTACGGAACGGCTGTAGCGTTCGCGCCCCGTGCCGACGCGGTGGGCGTAGATGTTGCCCTTGGCATCCTCCCAGCGGCGCTGAAGCAGTACGTACACCTCCGCCTGGTCGCGTCCCCGCAGCGTCTTCTTGGCCGAAAGACCCGTTGCGCGAACGCGGGTGGTGGCTGCCGGCATGGTAACCGAGAAGTCATACTGTATGGCCTTCGGGCGTTTGGTGAAAGGGATGCCCATCTCCATATTGGTGAAAGGCCCCTTGGTCGACGTGATGGGCTCCTTTACCCGTCCCAGGAAGATAGTTCCGGCCACGGCGGCGTCGAGATTGATGATGCCCAGCACCTTCACCTCCTCCATCTTCGACTGCAGACGCGCCACCGTGTTGCCTCCGCGCCGGGCGGGACTCACGGAGTTGGAGGCCTTGGTGATGCCCGACACGCGGGCGTACACGTTGCTCGTGGCCCACGGCGAATGGCCAAGATTGGTATATGGCTTGTTGCCCGACGTCTTTCCCGTCGGAGCAATCTCATATACCGTCTTATGTTTTCCGCCGATCACCTTCGACTCGGCGATGTCGCGCGCATACCAGTTGGAGAAATCGGCATATTTGATGCGCTCCACCCTGTCGGCGCCGGCGGAGAGCCAGCCCGACAGCAGCAACGCGGCCGTCAGCACATTCAGATGTCTCATCATTCAGCATTCTTTTGATTGGAATTGCAAAAGTAGTAAAAATCCGCCACAATCCACCCTCCCGCGCCCGAAAATCCACCCTATCCCCCCCGTCAATGAGGAAATCGAGGTGAGATGATGAACAGAATCTTTATTGAAGCAAAAATACAGGAACACATGTGATTACTCTTGCCTTCTGCGGATGCGATTAATCGCATCCCTACCGAGTGTCGCTTTTGGGAAAACCCGCGAAGCGTGGTTTCATCTTCAATAACCGGGGATTATGCGAGCGAAGCGAGTCTATCCCCGGATTATTCGCCCTCAAGAAAACAACCCCCGGAGGGCGGTTTCATCTACTCGCTATGTTCACTGGGAATCGATGAATCGACACCGTATTTCACAGTGCCGTAGTAGAAGAGCGACTTCATCAGGTCTGCCGACTCCTCATGCGCGGAATAATGGGCCACGGCTACGCTGATGAGTGAGTCGTCGGTTACGGCCACATTCCCTTTGACGAGGGCCTGGGTGAGGAGCAGGGCGTATTTCGCCCTGTCGCCCGGGGTGTGGAGCGCCCGGCGGTCGATGGCTTCGAGCAGACGGAGGGCCGAGTCGGGATGCTCCTCCATAACCTCTTCGGCCACGCCAAGGCTGCGGCCCGCTCCGGCATCGGAACAGCCTGCGAGCGACACCATGAGGGCCGCCAGCACTGATATGACAATCAACGCTTGTCTCATTCGCTCTGCAAATTTAGTAAAAATCTGCCTATCCCCTTCTCCGGCGGGGCGGATGCCGTCAGAATATTGAGCTGTTGATGCCGGTGGTGAAGCGTTCGAGGGCCTCGATGCCGGCCACTGAGTTGCCGTAGGCGTTGAGCTCGGGGCTCCATACGGCTATCGAGAGCTTGCCGGGCATGTAGGCGGCTATTCCGCCTCCTACGCCGCTCTTGCCGGGGAGGCCGACGCGGAAGGCGAAGTCGCCGCTCTCGTCGTAGAAGCCGCAGGTGGCCATTATGGCTCCGATGCGCTTGGTCTGGCTTGCGGTCAGTATCCTCTCTCCGGTGAAGGGGTTGACGCCACGGTGGGAGAAGACACGGAAGGCGTTGGCCAGGTCGGTGCAGTTCATTCCGATGGCACACTGGTGGCAATAGACGTCGACCACGGTCTCGACGTCGTTCTCTATGTTGCCGAAGCTCTTCATGAAATGGGCGAGGGCGAGGTTGCGGTCGGCGTTCTCGCGCTCGCTGCGGGCCACGGAGTGGTCGAAGTAGATGTCGTCGTTGCCGGCGAGTCCGCGCACAAACTCGAGAATCGCCTCCTTGGGCTTCGGATAGAGGGAGATAAGGCGGTCGGTAATCACGAGCGCGCCGGCGTTGATGAAGGGGTTGCGGGGTATCCCATTCTCGTATTCGAGCTGCACGAGGGAATTGAACGGGTTGCCCGAAGGCTCGCGTCCCACCGACTTCCAGAGCGAGTCGCCGAGATGGCGGGCCACCATCACGAGGGTGAACACTTTTGAGATGCTCTGAATCGAGAAATCGACATCCGTATCGCCGACGGCGTAGAGGGCGCCGTCGTTGGTGGCCACCGAGATGCCGAGCTGGCGCGGGTCGACCGAGGCAAGCGCCGGGATATAGTCGGCCGTCTTTCCCTGCCCCCAGTAGGGCTTCACTTCCTCGTATATCCGCGCTATTACACTTTGATAATCCATAAAGTAACGAACAGTATTAGCCGCCTCGCGACGGAAGCGGGCTGCGAAATTAGTGAAAATCCGCGAAATAGCGCGGCGATATGCCGATTATTTTTTGCCGGTTCGCATTTTATCACTACATTTGCATCCCGACGCCCTGAGGGGCACAATCATTCACTCAATTATTCATTCACAGGATGAACATCTCACGAACTCTATTTTGCCTGATTTCCCTGGCTGCCATAGCCCTCGCCTTCTCGGCCGCAGCCGCCACGGCCGCCGAAAAGGTGCCCTACGAGTTCTATATCGTCCGCGCCGACGGCAACATCATCACCGTGGCCAACTCGAAGGTGGACCACGTGGCCATCGTGCGCGCCGACGACGGAAAGACCTACACCCAGGAGTTTCATTTCGCCGACGGACGCCGCGTAGCCCGCAAGACAGTGATGTGACCCGCATGTTCACAGACTTTGTAATTAACGCTTTTAAAAGCGATTATCCGCCTGAAACGTTAAAAACGCTGAACTTTTAGCCCCCGTTTTTCATTTTCAAGGAAAAGGAAATAGAAAATAAGTATCAACCATTGCCGAGGGGCCGCCGAAAGCCCGGAAGCTTTCAAATTTCCACCCACTATGCTGTTAGATTGTCATACCCACCACCCCGCGCCTCAGCCTCAGGCCGTAGTTTGCGCGTCGCCCGTCGGCTTCGAGCCGATCGAAGGCCAGATTTACTCGCTCGGAATCCATCCGTGGAATCCCGAAGAAGCGACTGAAGAGAATTTCGAAGCCCTGCTGCGCCTCGGAGCTCTGCCCGAAGTGGTCGCCATCGGCGAGGCCGGTGTCGACACAGTGAAGGGAGGCCCTATGTATAAGCAGATCATGAGCTTCAAACGCCAGATCCAGATTTCGGAACAACTCGGAAAACCCCTGATCGTGCACGACGTCAAGGCCCACGACATCATCATCGGCCTGCGCCACGACTATGCGCCCAAACAGCCCTGGATCATCCACGGCTTCCGCTCGAAGCCTTCGGTGGTAGAGATGCTGCTGCGTGCGTCGGCTCGCTTCTATTTCTCTTTCGGCGAACACTTCAACCCCGGCTCGCTCACCGCAGTGCCTGCCGACCACCTGCTCGCCGAGACCGACGACTCCCCGCTCTCGATCGAGAACATTATAGCCAACATTTCCGACGCGCTCGGACGCGACATCACAGGGCAGATCGCCCACAACACCGAAAAGATACTCGGCGTAAAAGTGCTCGGATTCCAGTATTGACCATTTTATCATTAACTTTTCTTAAACTTATTGCTTACCATATAAAACTGATGAAGATATTTTCGACCCTTATACTTGCGGGATGCGCGTTGCTGACGTTCGCGCAGCAACCCGCCTCCACGCAGGAAGCCATCGACACATTTGAGGAAACCGCACAGATAGTGCCGGCACCGCTTAAATTCTCGCAAGGCAGCTTCGCCGGCTTCCGCTTCGACCTACCCGAAGGGGCGCTCGTGGAGCAGACCGATAATTCATATATCGCGAAATATCCCGATGGCAGCTTCGGAGTGTCGATGATGCGCACCGACGCCAAGGCCTCCAACCAGAAACGCGCCACGGCCGTAGTGCAGGGGCTCGCCAAGTCGATGCACCTCTCCGGAAGCAGCGTGCGGCAGGTGGAAGTCAACGGCCTCAAGGGAGCCGTGGCCACAGGCACAGTGGAAGGGAGCGACGTCTCGGTAGCCATCCTCGTCTACGGCGGCAAAGAACTGCAGCTCGTAGCCATGTCATCGCCCGAGCACGCCGGCTGGACCGCCCAGCTCCTCAAGACAATCCACCGCTGACACGCCCTCGCCCTCAAACAATAACCTATAGTCCGGATAATCCTCATTACTACCATTACAGGATTATCCGGACCTCCTTATTTCCCACCGACACCCCAGTCACGCATCCCCCCTCGCCCGCCCCCTTGCCGGAACAATCAGCGCGGACTGCGCCCGCAACCAAAACCACCCGCCTGCCAAAAATCAATCCTTATCCGAGGTGGATTTGGGATGAATTTATTGGCACACCGATCTTTCAGATTCCTGCCGGAATCGCACCGATGCGACGGATCTGCACGGATTTACAAGACCTTACAAGACATCGAAAAGGCTAATTCAAGGGGGATAATCGGGCGAAGGCGGGTAGAGGCAACCGCCCTCCGGGGGTTGTTCTGACGTGGTGCTGTTTGACCCCATGTACCTCACTTCGTTCATTTACATGGGACTATCGAAAAGGCAACCTCCGGAGGAGGTTGGGCGGACGCAGACAGTACTTCCGGAGGTTGGGCGGACGCATGCGCTACCTCCGGAGGAGGTTACATCTTCAATAACCCTACGTTGACGAGCGGATAGCGAGTCTACGTGGGGATACCCATATATCCTCACCTACAACCCCCGGAGGCGGGTTGCATCCGTCAGCAAAGAATCCGCATGACGGGGGGCAGATTAATCGGCGAGGGTAGGGGCGGTGTCGGATTTTTTTGCTAATTTTGCAGAATGTATCAAGGCGGGTGGCCGATGTCGGCCCTGCCGTGCCGCGGAAGGCGGTGCCGCTTCAACATCTGTGTGTGGTCCGGTGCCGAAAACATTTGCGGCGTAAAATGTGTTGTTATCCTTAGATGCGCGCATTCCACCGCGCAGCTACTTATTGCTAACCGTCAGCTACAGGCTGAATAAAACGATATTGAAAGAATGTCTCTTAAATGCGGCATCGTCGGCCTTCCCAACGTCGGCAAATCCACACTTTTCAACTGTCTGAGCAATGCCAAGGCTCAGTCGGCCAACTTCCCTTTCTGCACCATCGAGCCTAACGTCGGTGTCATTTCCGTGCCCGACGACCGCCTCACCAAGCTTGTCGAGATGTGCGACCCGCGCTCTACAGTGCCCGCCACGGTGGAGATCGTCGACATCGCCGGTCTGGTGAAAGGCGCCTCCAAGGGCGAGGGTCTCGGCAACAAGTTTCTCGCCAACATACGCGAGACGGATGCCATTCTTCACGTGCTCCGCTGTTTCGACGACGACAATGTAACGCACGTCGACACTACGGTCGACCCCGTGCGCGACATGGAGGTGATCAACATGGAGCTGCAGCTCAAGGATCTGGAGACGGTGGAGAGCCGTCTGGTGAAGACCTCGAAGGCTGCCAAGGCCGGGGGCGACAAGAGTGCCAAGATGCAGCTCGCCGTGCTTGAGGCATATAAGGAGGCGCTTGAGCAGGGACGTCCTGCCCGCAGCGTGGAGCTTGAGGGGAAAGACGAGCAGAAGTTTGCCCGCGAGCTTTTCCTGCTTACCGACAAACCGGTGCTTTATGTCTGCAACGTGGACGATGCCTCGGCCGTCGAAGGCAACGAATATGTGGAGCGTGTGCGAGAGGCCATCAAGGGTGAGAACGCCGACCTCATGATAGTGGCCGCCAAGACGGAGAGCGAGATCGCAGAGCTCGACACCTGGGAGGAGCGCAAGGAATTCCTCAACGAGATCGGTCTTGAGGAGTCGGGCGTCAGCCGCCTCATCCGCGCCGCCTACTCGCTGCTCGACCTGCAGACTTACTTCACGGCCGGTCCCGACGAGGTGCGCGCCTGGACCTTCATCCGCGGCACCAAGGCTCCGCAGGCCGCCGGAATCATCCATACCGACTTCGAGAAGGGCTTTATCCGTGCCGAGGTAATCAAATACGACGACTTCGTCAGCCTCGGGTCGGAAAACGCCGTGAAGGAAGCCGGCAAGATGGCTGTCGAGGGTAAGGAATATGTGGTGCAGGACGGCGACATCATGCATTTCCGCTTCAACGTGTGATATAAACCAATAAAAATAAAATAATTATCAGATTGACTATGAAACTTATTAACTATCTGGCCGCAGGCGCTTGCCTCCTGTCGGCATCACTCTGCTCATGCAGCAGCGACGATCCCACTCCGGATCCCAATGTAACCAATCCCAACACCGGCGTCGCTCCGCAGACACCTGCCGAAGAGAAGAACTATATCGACGAGACGGCATCGAGCCTCGCCCAGCTCCTCAAACCTGCCGACCAGGCTCCGGTAGTCAACTTCGCAGCCGACTTCGCAAGGGAGTTTTCCGGCTTCGACTTCGACGAGGCTCCCTACATGCAGGCCGCCGGAAGCGGAATGCAGAATCTCGCGAAGGCCGTGAAGAGCTACGACTGGGCGGGAATGACCCGCGCCATACGTGAGTTCACCTTCCGCTTCGACGACTTCGCCGGCATCTACGAACCCGACTACGCACGCCACCGCTGGGTGAAGACCGGCGAAAGCTCCGACCTCATCGTGCGCTGCAAGGTGGGCGGAATGCCCGCAGAGCTTATCGTGGCTCCCTCCGACGGCACCTGGACCGGCGACATCCAGACAGAGGCGTACGACTGGGAAGCCGACGAAGACTATCTCGCCCAGATGCACTTCATCGTGCCCAAGACGCTCACAGTCAACCTCACCCACGGCTCCGCGAAGCTCGTGTCGGCACTCGTGAAGACCAACGTGTCGCAGAAGGACAACAAGGCATACGCCTATGTAGACGCCAACGTAGCCAACATCCACGTGATTTCGGAATCGAACCTCAGCAACAGCAGGGTATCGGCCCATGCCGAGTCTTACATCAGCGGAGTGCAGGTGTATGATACCGACGGCGTGCTCTACGGCAACCACCTCTGCGACATCGACTATATCGCAGCCATCGCCGAAAACGAAGACAATATCTACACCCTCTTCGACCGCGGATCCGCTTCGGCCAACATCATGAAGCGTATCTTCGTGGAAGGTGCCGTGAAAGATATCTATAACCTCTCGACCTACATCGACGAGAGCGACCTCGAATACGACACGCGCGATGAGGCTCAGGCCGGCGCCGACTTCCTCAACGGCAAGATGCACGCCAACTTCTACATGGGCGGCGCAAAGACGCCGACCGGCTACATGCTGTGGCGTCCGGTGCGCTATGTCGACGACTTGTATCCCATGGAGGATGAATGGTCGGTGGCTCCCATGCTCCACTTCAACTCCGACAACTCCGACTATTCGGTCGACGACTACTTCACCCACTCAACATTCGGCGGTATCGTGAGGATGTTCAACGCCCTCATCGACGAATACGAATCGTTCTTCGATTTCGACTGATGAACCTTTAAGAGTATGTTTGAGTTTAACTTCTATTCACTTGAAGAGGTTTTTTTGAGATGATTCCGCAAGTCGAAGAGGGAGCGATGCGGGCATCGAGACCGATGAGGCTTGGCGAAATCAGCCAAAAAAGACCTTCAAGGGGATAGAAAGAATTTATTGAAGAAGTATGTTTAAATCAATTCGTGTTAAATTCAAACATACTCTAAGTCCCACACATACAGGTCCCGACGGAGGATTCCCTTCGCCGGGACTTAGAGTTTAATGTCGAAAAGAATACTGATTGCCATAGCGCTGGCGGCAGGCATGCTTATGCCGGCCGTGGCTGAGGTGCCCTCCGCCGAACCCGACACGACTGCCGCCACGCTCGGCGAAACGGTGGTTACCGGCGTCGCGGGGCGCAAGTTCTCGACCGGCGCCGACGGCACGCTTACCATCAACACCTCGGCCCTCGGACGCATGATGCGTTCGCTCGGCGAGGCCGACCCTCTCCTATATATGAAGATGGCCCCCGGCGTGAGTGCCGCGAGCGACTATTCGTCGGGACTTGCCGTGCAGGGCACCGACTTCTCGCAGACCATCTACCGCGCCGACAATATCCCTGTCTTTTTCCCCTACCATTTCGGAGGCATATTCTCCACCTTCATCTCGTCCCATTATCACAAGGCGTCGCTCTCGAAGGCCATCCATCCTGCCGGCTTCGCCTCGCGCATAGGCGGAAGCGTCAGGGCCATCTCGGAGCAGGGAGTGCCCGAAAGGGTGCGCGTCGCGGCCAACCTCGGCATGACGGCCTCGTCGCTCAGCGTGGCCGTTCCGGCCGGGAGACGACTCGGATTCTCGCTCGCCGGCCGCATCTCTTATCTCGACAAGCTTTATAAGCCGCTCCTCGACCTGGGCGACCAGACGCTTTCATATTCGTTCGGCGACGCTACCATGGCACTCACTTACCTCCCGACAGACTCCGACCGTATGCATCTGCGCGTGCATTTCAACTCCGACCGGCTCGGCGTGGACGACAAGACCTATCTGCTCGACACGCGAATGAGGTGGGGTAACCTCGGAGCCTCGCTGCAATGGGTGCGCCGGGGGCGGGTGCCGGCCGACGTCAGCCTCTTCTTCAGCGGCTTCAGCAACACGCTGACGGCCTCGCTGCCCGGGCTTTCCCTTTCCGTGCCCTCCTCCATCTGCCAGCTCGGCGCCGAAGGAAAGACGGCCATACCCCTTGGCCGCGGCTTCGTCCCCGTGCGTGTCGGAGCCGAACTCTCCGGGTATCTCGCCAGGCCGCAGGCTCCTGAAGCCACAGAGGCGCAGGTGTGTGCCGCAGAGGCCCGTATCTACGCCGACCATACGCTCGTCTTCAATCCGAAATGGAGTCTCGACTATGGTGTCAAGGCATCGCTGTTCGCCTCCGGCGGCTACACCACCGCCATCGCCGCCCCTTCGGCCACACTCCGCTTCAATACGGGGCGCAACCGCTTCGCGCTCCATACGTCTCTCTATCCGCAGTATCTGCATCAGGTGGGATTCGCCGAAATAGGACTTTCTTCAAATTTCTGGATTCCGGCCTCGCGCAAGGTGCCGCGGCAGCTCGCCTGGTCGGTGGCCGCCTCGTTCAGCCGCTCGTTTCCCGTGGCCGGACTTACCCTCGAGGTGGAACCATATTATAAGCGTGTGCTCGGGCAGCCCGAATACGAGGGGATACTGCTCGACCTTCTCGACGATGACTACCGTGCCGACGAACATATAATATCCGTCGACGGATTCAACGCCGGAGCCGACATTGCCGTCTCGGCTTCGGCAGGACCGCTCTATGCAAGAGCCTCGTATGCACTCGGCATAGCCCGCCGGCGCTTCCCCCGCCACCCGGGTGAATGGCTGCCGGCCTCTGCCGAGGGCCTGCATTCGTTCAATGCCCTCGCCTCGGTGTCGCTCGGTCGCCACTGGAAACTTTCCGCCTTTTTTACCCTCCACTCCGGCCGACCCTATACGCCGGTGAAGCAGGTGTATATGATTGGGGAGAACGTGCTTGCCGTCTATGGCCGCCACAACTCGGCGCGCCTGCCGCTCTATCATCGCCTCGACCTGTCGGCCGCCTACTCATTCCGCACCGGAGGACGTCTGCCGATGAGCCATACGCTCGTGGTGTCGGTTATCAACGCTTACGCACGCAAAAACGTCGAGCTCGGCTACTATCGCTATTCCCCGCAGTCAGGGTCGTTTTATTTCCACACGTCGGCCTCGCTCTACCGGTTTCTCCCATCCCTTTCCTATTCTATAGATATATGAAGCAGGCTGCACTTCTCGTTTCGCCCCTCTTGGCGCTAAGCCTCCTCGCCTCGTGCGTAGACACCGACCCTTCCTCGCCCCCGGTGCTCGTGGTGGAAGGGTATATAGAGGAGGGCGACTACCCCGTGGTGGCTCTGACCACCACGCTCGATCCCTCCGATGCTGATGCTGACGTGGCCGACTACCTCGTGAGATGGGGCAATGTGTTTATCTCCGACGGCGATACCACCGTGAGACTCATCGGAGGTTCCGACTCATCCTTCTTTCCACCCTACACCTACCGCTCGTTCGACATGAAAGGTGAGGCCGGCAAGACCTATACGCTGACCGCCGACTACGACGGGATGAAGGTTACGGCCCGCACCTCAATACCGCAGCGCGTAGATATTGACTCCGTGGAGTTCATCAACGGAGAGAAAGACCTCGTGCAGCCGATAGTGTATCTTACCTCCGAAGCCGACACCATGCAGTATTACCGCCTCTTCACTCGCGCGAAGGGAAAGAATACGCGTCCGCTGCCGGCTTTTCTCGGCACTTTTACCAACGAATCGCGTCGGGGCATACTGTCGCATCCGCTCAACCGCCCCCGCACCGCGCTCGACACCGCCGACTACCTCTCTTCTTTCCGCCGGGGCGAGACCATAGAGGTGCGCCTCGCCGCCATGACGCGCACGGCCTACGACTTCTGGATCGACTACGACAATGCCCTTGCGTTCGGCGGCAGCCAGTTTCTTGCCACTTCCGTGCCCCTGCGGAGCAACGTCGTCGGCGGCTACGGCTACTTTTTCGGCTATTCTGTCTCCCGACGTATCCTCACCATCCCCTGAAAAACCGTTTTTTGGGGAATAGATGAGGAAATTATTTGAGAAAATGAATAGGGTCGAGGGGGCGGTTTTTGGCGAAAAAACGGGGCAGGCGGGGAGTGGTCGGATTTTAACAAATTTTTAACACTTGTGTATTTATGTGGGGTATAAGGATTTACGGAGAAATGAACAAAAATTTCAA
>CAMCDS010000030.1 GCA_945873625.1 uncultured Porphyromonadaceae bacterium
CCCGAGGGGTCAAATCCCGCGTGCCCGAAGGGGTCAAACACACGCGCCTTTTCCAGCATCAAAGGCGAAAGACAGTTATTTCGAGGGGAAGACAATAAGCGTGAACGGCCAGCCGCACGTGATCACAAACTCGGAAGCCAACCGCATAATGGTCTATCTTGAAGACAATGACTATGTGGACGCGGAGGGCAACATAACTCCGAAATACCATACGGACCTTGCGGCAGAGAGGCTTGCAGATTTCGGAGCAAAGCTCGCCCCGCTGGCAGAGGGGATAACTCAACTGATAAACGCAATCTTCGACCCTGCGCAGCTTGACGGCCTGACAGAAAACGGAGCGAAGACAACAGTGCCGGCACAGACCATCAACGCCAACTTCAACAAGGAGCAGTTTCAGGCACTATGGCGTGAAATCAACCATCAGTATGTCTACACCGTCAGCTACGACACCAAGGAGCTTATCGAGAAGGCAATACTTCATCTCAACACCGACGAGCTGCAGGTGCGAACCCTGCGCTACATCAAGATCACAGGCGAACAGGACAGCGACGAGGTTACGGAGTTCGGCAATACCAGCTCCACCTCGAGGGAGCTGACCGATGTCAGCACCTCGACTGTGAGATACGACCTTATAGGAGAGGTAGCGAAGGGCGCCAACATCACCCGGCGCACGGCAGCCTGCATACTTCAGGGACTGCGGCCGGCGAAACTCGCCCTGTTCCGCAACAATCCCGAAGAGTTTATCCGCAAGGTGATTCATATAATCCGCGAACAGAAAGCGGCGGCAATCGTGGACCATATCCACTATCATATCACCGACGGGAATTATGGCTCAGACATCTTTGCGGTTAAGAGCTGCGTAGAGTTCAGCAAGGCATACCGTGCCTTGAAGCACGTTACGGACTATGTGATAGCCGACAGCCGGGGCGAGCGTAATTTCGCCCACGACCTCGACGAGGCAAGCGAAGTGGTTGTATACGCCAAACTGCCGCGCTCGTTTCAGATACCGACACCAGTCGGCAGTTATGCCCCCGACTGGGCGATAGCTATGGAACGCGAAAATGTGAAACACATCTTCTTCGTAGCCGAAACCAAAGGGTCGATGGAATCGATGCAGCTCAACGCAATCGAAAACGCGAAAATAGAGTGTTGCAAAAAGCTGTTTGACGAGATGTCGACCGCCAAAGTGCGCTATCATAAGGTAACCTGTTATCAGGATCTTATCGACGCAATGACGTCCGGGGGACGCGATTAATCGCGTCCGCGACGACGAACAGTAGGCACCGCGATGGGTTACTGAAGGAGGGGACGCAGGAGGCGCGTGAAGCGGAGCGCGCCGGAGTGGCAGAGGTGGTCGCCGTCGCGGAAGTCGAGGTCTGTGAATCCGGGGACGGACGAGAAGTCGTGATAAGCAAGCGAATAGCGTTGGCAATAGTCGCTGACAAGGGTGCGCATGCGCCGGAGCTGTGTTGGGTCAAGGGCACGCAGATAATATTCCGTTACCGGCGTCGAGATCAATACCGGCTCTATTCCCCTCTCGCGGCACAGCTCTATCAGTTTTTCAAACCATTCGCGCTCGTAAGCCTCGTAGCCCAGAGGCATGGTGGCGTGGCGCTCGGCGGCGCTCCCGGCCTCCGCCTCTATGTCGGCCACCCGCTTTGAGTCGGCATAGTCGAGTCCGAACCCCTTGGGAGAGGTCTGCGGACCGGATTTGCGCTCGATCAGGCTTTTGAGCTTGCCGGAATAGGTAACGAATGAAGAAAGCTCAAAGGCTTTCGGAGAATAGGCGGGATACTTGTCGATACCGAGATAGATCTTATAGTATGTCTCAAGGTATCGTTCATCAGTCCGGTCGAAAGGGGGGTCGAAGAAGGAGAAGAACGATATGGGGATGATCACCCTTTTCAGACGCGGAAGCGAGTCGATGTAACGGTTCAGAATGCGGTAGTCGTATTCAAATGTCTGCGACACGTTTGCGAGGTTCAGAGTGCGGTCGAGGCTGTCGGCCACCACTCCGTAGTATGTGTGAGAAGAGCCGAGCACCACGGTCTCCGTATCCTTTCCGAACCTGCTTATTGCCTCGCGCTTTGCGGAATACGGGTTGGGAATCCGACGCACCGCGTATTCGCCGGCGGCAAGCATGACGGCCGTCAGCAGGAAGAAGAGGAAGACAAGCAGAAGAAACTTTTTCATGTCAGAACTGGAAATAGACAAACTGCTGCGAGGTGCCGGAGAAGATGAGCACCACAAACACCATCAACATATAAAACGCCCAGCGGAACCAACGATGACGCCACAGTCCCCGCATCGGGAAGTCGAGCCCGTGGCGACGGTCGCGCATCAGCCAGTCTACTATCAGAAGAACGGCTATCCAGAGGAAGGATGAGAGACCGAAGGCCGGCGCGCTGAACCGCATATCAGTGAACATCAGCCTCAGATAGTCGACGGCCGTCGAGAGGTCGGGGGCGCGGAAGAGCACCCATCCGAAGGCCACGATGATGAATGTGAAGGCAATGGCGCCGAGGTCGCGAGCCGTTACCGCATCCCCTTGCGTGCGACGCCCCTTGCGGCGTCGCAGAGCCGACTCCGGAATCACAAACGCGGCCTGCCATGCGCCCCAGGCGATAAACGTGAAATTGGCTCCGTGCCATAGTCCGCTTATCAGAAAGACGGCCAGCAGGTTGGCCGAAGTGCGCCCGCTCCCCTTCCGGCTACCGCCGAGGGGGATATAGACGTAGTCGCGCAGCCACTGCGAAAGCGAAATGTGCCACCGTCGCCAGAACTCGCTCATAGAGCGCGAAAAATAGGGCGTGCGGAAATTCTGCATCAGGCGTATGCCGAAGAGGCGCGCGCTGCCGACGGCAATGTCGCTGTAGCCCGAGAAGTCGCCATATATCTGAAAGGTGAAGAGGAGCATCCCGGCCCACAGGTTGAGGGCACCGACATCCTGATATTCAGAGAATATATGGTTGACGCCAACAGCACAGTTGTCGGCCACAACCATCTTCTTGAAAAGGCCCCAGAGTATCATCTTCAGCCCCTCGACTCCCTCAGCATACTCAAACGTGCGCTGACGCTGAAACTGAGGCACGAGGTTCGTGGCCCGCTCGATAGGACCGGCCACAAGCTGCGGGAAGAAACTGATATAGGCGAAGAATGCGGCAGCGTCGCGCGTGGCTTTCATATCGCCTCGATAGACGTCAATCGTATAGCTGAGCACCTGAAACGTATAGAACGATATGCCGATGGGCAACACGAGGTTGAGCGTAACCCAGTCGGGATGCCACCCGACCAGCCCCACCATCCGGATGAACGTCAGCGTGAAGAAATCGAAATACTTGAATGTGAAGAGCACTCCGAGGTTGAGCGCCACATTGAGCCACAGCATCCCCTTCGCCCTGCCCCGCTTCCCTTTGGCGAGGCTGTCGCCGATTGAGAGACCGCAAAGCCATCCGCAGAGGGTCGAAAGGATTATAAGCGCGAGAAACCGCCAGTCCCACCATCCGTAGAAGATGTAGCTGGCGGCTACGACAAAAAGGTTGCGACTCCTTACCGTCCTGAATACGAGCCAGTAGATAAGGAATACGACCGGAAGGAAAACCAGATATTCGAAACTGTTGAATATCAACGTCCGTAGCTGTTTACGAGTTGGTGTTGAGCACCGGGGTGGCAGGCTCGTCGGAGCAGAGCACCACGAGCAGGTTGCTTACCATCTCGGCCTTGCGGGCGTCGTCGAGGCTGACGATGCCGCGGCTATCGATCTGTTCGAGTGCCATCTCCACCATCGAGACAGCTCCCTCCACAATCTTCTCACGCGCGGAGATTATGGCCGAAGCCTGCTGGCGGCGGAGCATCACGGCAGCTATCTCGGGGGCGTAGGCAAGATAGTTGATGCGGGCTTCCACCACCTCCATGCCGGCCATGGCCAGACGCTCGTTGATTTTGCGCTCGAGCAGTTCGTTGATGTGCTCGCTTCCGTCGCGCAGGGTAATCTCTTCCATATCGTGGCCGGTGCGGTCGTAGGCGAAATGGCCGGTAACCTCACGCAGCGCCGCATCGCTCTGGATACGCACGAACTTCTCAAGCGCAGCATTGCTGACACCCCCGCCTGCCGCTCCGAGCGACTGCGAGTCGAGGTCGAACACCACGCGGTATGTATCCTTGATCTTCCATACAAGCACCATTCCGATGAGCACCGGATTGCCCACCTTGTCGTTCACCTTTATCGGCTCGATGTCCATGTTGCGTATGCGGAGCGAGAGCTTGCGGCGCGTCATGAAGGGATTGACCCAGAAGTAGCCCACCTTGCGGCATGTGCCGCGGTATTTGCCGAAGAATATCATCACGCGGGCCTCGTTGGGTTCCTGCACGAAATATCCGGCAAGGCCGAGAATGAACACTATGAAAAGGGGAACCGACAGCCCGATAGAGATGCCGAGATTGTCTTCCCCGCCGTAATATATGGCGAAGGCTATGAGAGCCGGGATGAGGATGAACACGAAGAAAATCATCAGGAAGCCATTGACGATTGCTCCGCCGTATTCATACTCGCGATTGTCTTTGTCTGTTACCATAATAAGTAAATGATTGCTGATGCAAATTTACTCAATATAGGTGTAATATCCAAAAAATTCACTAACTTTGTGCAGTTATTCACGAACTTGCAGATACATCGACCGACGACTTATGACCGAATACCTTTCGCAATATCATCTGGCCGGCCTACTCGTGGGGCTGGCGGCCTTTCTGATAATCGGACTTTTCCATCCCCTCGTCATCAAGGGTGAGTATTGTTTCGGACGCCGCTGCCGCTGGTGGTTTCTCGCCGGCGGACTGGTGCTTTCCGCCGCATGCATAGCCACTGCCGACATCTTCTGGTCGGCACTTCTCGGAGTGGCGGCCTTCAGCTGCTTCTGGAGCATAAAGGAGGTTGACGAGCAGGTGGAGCGCGTGAGAAAAGGGTGGTTTCCGGCCAACCCGAAGCGCATGGCCGCTGAAAAGAAAAACATGGATTCATCCGAGGAACTGACTGAAAAACGCTCATGAAGAAAATACTTCTTGTCTCCGCCCTGCTGTTTGCCTGCTTCGGGAAGGCGGCGGCACAAACCACAAAAGAGGAGATGACAGCCGACCTCAACAAGACCGGTGGCGTCTACTACGCATACCCGGTCAGTGAATCGGCCAACACCCCCGCACCCAAAGGGTTCAAGCCGTTCTACATCAGTCATTACGGCCGGCACGGCTCGCGCTATCTCATAAGCGACGAAGACTACACCCGCGTGGCCTCGCTGCTTGCCGAGGCATCGGCCTCCTGCGCGCTCACCCCACTCGGCGAAGAACTCAGAAGCCGCCTCGACTCACTGATGAAAGAGACCGCAGGGCGTGGCGGCGACCTTACGCCGCTCGGAGTGAGACAACACCGCGACATAGCGCGGAGAATGTTTGAGGCTTATCCTGAGGTTTTCAAAGGTAAAGTCGCAATCTCGGCGCGGTCGACTCTCGTGCCGCGCTGCATACTCTCAATGGACGCTTTCTGCGAGAGCCTCAAAGAGCAGAATCCGGCACTCGACATCACCCGTGAGTCGACCAACCGCTATATGAACTATCTATGCTACCACTCCCCTGAATCGAACAGCTACACGTCGAAAGAGTGGAAGGAGCAATACCGCAAGTTTGAGGAAAAGCACACGCATCCCGACCGCCTCGTGGCCTCGATATTCTCCGACAGCGACTTCGTGGATAAAAAGGTGAATCCCCACGACTTCGCATGGAGCCTTTACTGGATAGCGAGCGGAATGCAAGATGTGGAGACAAAACTATCGTTCTACGACTTCTTCACGCCCGACGAGCTCTTCGACCTATGGCGCTGCTTCAACTATCGATTCTATGCCTGCGACGGCAACTATCCCGGCAACCGCGGCCTGCCTGTGGCCAATGCCGCCAACCTGCTTCGCAACATCATCGACAGCGCCGACGCGGCAATAGCCTCCGGCAAGACGTCGGCCACACTGCGGTTTGGCCACGACGGCAACCTCATCCCCCTCGCAGCTATCCTCCAACTCGAAGACTGCGCCCTGCAGGAGGAGGATCCTGAAAAATTCCATACCGCCTTCTCCGACTTCAAGATAGCCCCGATGGCTGGCAATGTGCAGCTCATATTCTTCCGCAACGACAAGACGGGCGAGGTGCTCGTGAAGCTTATGCTCAACGAGCGGGAGAAGCGCATCCCGGTGGCAACGGACCGCTTCCCGTTCTACCGCTGGGACGACGTGAAGAACCTCTATGAGCGTGTCTACAAGGAGAATGCTGCCAAAATCACGCTGACGCCTCTGCTGCCATAAAAATAAGCCGAAGGCAAGCATACCGCTATATTACTAAGGATGAACATGATATAAGGGGCATGTTCATCCTTTAATATTTTTTTAACAGCGATTTTACAATAAAAAGCACATTCGCGCACCTGAAAATTTGGAATCGATTAAAATCTTTATTACCTTTGCACATAGAAACTCAAACGGTTTCTGCTTAACATCAAACCATCAATACACCAAATCCAACTGCCTATAGCCCAAATCTACTCTAACATCAAAAGAATAGACATAATGGTAAACTACCAAAGCATGGCCGACGACGCGTTGGTCAAAGCTTACACGGAAGGCAGCAACGAGGCATTCGACACCTTGTTGAAACGTCACCAAGACAGAATATTCACCTACATACACCGCATCATCAAGAATGAAGATGTTGCAAACGATATTTTTCAGGAAACTTTCGTGAAAGCTATCACCACAATCCGCCAGGGCAGATATGTGCACAACGGTAAGTTTCCGGCATGGATATCGAGAATCGCACACAACCTCATCATTGATTATTACCGGCAGGAGAAATCCGAAAACCTCCAGTCGTCGGATATTCAGGAAGTGGATATTCTCAACAGAAAGGAACTCTGCGAGGAGACTATCGAAGACATCATAATCTCCCGCCAGATATGCGAAGACGTGAAGCTTCTCGTAGAGCAGCTTCCGCCTCTGCAGAAGGAAGTGCTGAAGATGCGCTACTATCGGAACCTTTCCTTCAAAGAGATAGCCGAGCTTACGGGCGTCAGCATCAACACTGCGCTCGGACGCATGCGCTACGCAATCATCAATCTCCGCCGCATAGCAAGCGAGAAGGAGATAGTCCTCACCGTGTAGGAACTTTTTTCCGGTTCCGGCAGTCGGCGGCGGCACTCAGTCCATGTATGGCATATCCGCCCCCGCTTCGGCTTACGGACAGTAATCAATTCCCGGTCGCACAGGCAAAGCCTGTCGCTGCCGGTTTATTTTTTCCCACAGCCGATATTTTTACTCGCAGCCGACCGCCGTGCCAAATTTTATAAGCCAATGCCGTTCCGTGAATCGACATTCATGTCGATTCCTGACTCTTACTTATACCTCGCGTAGATAGCCACTCCCATCTTCTTGGCCTTGGCTATGGCTGCAGGGTCTTTGGGATTCACCCCATACTTGTCGAGCGACGGGATGCGCACTTTCGTTCCGGGACGTATTCGGTCGGGATGACCTAATATCGCCTTGTTCTCCTCATATATATACGGCCAGAGATGATAGTTGCCGTAATGCTCCTTGGCCATGGTGGTCAGGTAGCGGGTGGTCGAGATGGTGTCGTATACAGGTTCCGGTTCCTTCTTCGTATCTGAGGCGGCAGTCGGCACCTCGACCTTTTCCTTATCGTCGGCCACAGCTACCTTTTCCTCCTCGCCAGTGGCAGGAGTTGATTCGGTTGCCGCAGTCGGAACGGGAGTTGCTATTGAGGTCTTTCCCTTTACGAGCGCATCATTGTCGGCCACGATGAAAGCCTCTATGTCATACCCTTCCGGCAGATGCACTATATTCTTTCTGAACACGGCCAGAAGCACTATCGCGCAGATGAGTATGACGATTGTAGTAAGTATTCCGAGCAAAAAACCTTTGAGGAAACTGCGGCTGCTGTATCTCCGTTTGCGCTGCTGCACCGGCTCCACATCCCTCGGTTCCGGACTTACCGCATCGCGCAGCGGGGCAGATCCGGCCGGCGAAAGCCTGTAGTCCGACTCATCCGTGTAAACTGACTTCTCTGCGTAAGAGTCAGCAGTCTCGGCAGACTCAAAGGCAGTCTTCTCTGCGGGAGCATCCGCCTCATCGGCCGAATCAAATATATAATCTGAATCCTCAACCGCCTTCTGGGCAGACGAAATCACTACAGGCGGCTCTTCCTCCTCTAAGGTCTCGGCTGGGGCACCGACGACCGGAACCTCTTCGGGCTCAGACTCCTCCTCCGCATCAAATACACCGTCCTCGTCCGGCACTTCACCGACAAACGAATCATCCTCATCGGGAATCTCCACAGCCTCAAAAGCCTCGAAGGGGGCATTGATCTCAGCCGCCAGCTCCTTTGAGGGGATGAAGGTTATACGGTTGTGGGAAGGAATCTCCACCTCGTCGCCATTCACCACGCTGATGCTCCGCCTGGGTTCGACCGACGTGAGCTTGAAGGTGCCGAAGTCCTTTATCTTCACGGGTTCTCCTGCTTCGAGGGCAGCGGTTATCGAGGCCACATACTGACGCAGGAAAGCCTCACATTCCGCGCTCGAGAGCGAAGTGCGCAGCGCAAGAAGGGCGGCGAGTTCTGGCATTGAGATTTTGGTGTTCATCGTAGAGTATGTATTAGTCGGCAGTCTTGTCGGTGTTCACTTTTTGTTTGAGCAACGAAGAAGGGCGGAAGACGAGCGATACTTTCGGCGGCACAAGAATGCGCTTACCGGTGGCAGGATGAATCGCTACGCGCTCCATACGCTTGCGCGATTCGAACGTGCCGAACTGCGGAAGGGTGATTGCGTCTCCTTCCGAGCATTTCTCCGCGATGGTGTCGCGGAAAGCATCGAGTATCCGTTCGGCGGTCTCACTGTCGAGTCCGGCGTTGCCGGCTATTGAGGCCAAAAGCGAAGTGCGGTCCATTTGTCGGGAATGTTTGAATTGCGAAGATACCAAAAATCCGCCTAACGGCAAAATCCGAAGGGCGAAAAAGAGAGATTCACGATCTTTTGTCGATGTTTCCTTCGTAGAAATTGATGAAAGCGGCGTTGACGAGGCGGTTGCCGCCCGGAGTAGGATAGTCGCCGCTGAAATACCAGTCGCCTGTATGGCGAGGGATGGCGCGGTGCATCCCTTCGAGCGACTGATAGACTATTCTCACCTCGGCCTGAGTGCCGGGGGGAGTCAGCATCTCAGCGATGCGTGCGGAAATCTCCTCGTCGGTAAACGGGGCGTAAATGCGTTTCACGTGATTCTCAATCTCCTCCTTCGGCAGCATCTCCTGAGCCTTGCAGCTTCGGTACACCTCCTCAATGAGGTTCTGCATACCGCGCTCCCGAAGCAGCTCCATAGCGGCCCGGAAAGCGATAAACTCCCCGAGACGCGACATGTCGATGCCGTAGCAGTCAGGATAGCGCACCTGGGGCGATGAACTGACAATCACAATCTTGCGCGGATGAAGGCGGTCGAGTATCGAGATTACCGACTGCCGGAGCGTGGTGCCGCGCACGATGCTGTCGTCAATCACCACCAGAGCGTCCTTACCCTCGCGCACAGTGCCGTAGGTTACGTCGTAGACGTGGGCGGCAAGTTCATCGCGCGTCGATCCCTCGGCAATAAACGTTCGCAGCTTGATGTCTTTGATAGCCACCTTCTCGGTACGCACGGGATGACTTATCACCTGCTCCACAGCCTCTTTGGACAGTTTGCCCTCGGCCGCGAGCTTCATGATGGCCTCGCTCTTGCGTGAGCCGAGCTTGCGCCGCATCCCCTCCACAAGACCGATATAGGCCACCTCGGCCGTGTTGGGAATAAACGAGAACACTGCATCGTCGAGATTGCCTCCAAGCTCACGGAACACAGGCTCCACAAGCTCATGCCCGAGAGCCTTGCGCTCGCGGTAGATGTCGCGGTCGGAGCCTCTGGAGAAATAGATTCTCTCGAAAGAGCACTGACTCTCCTCGCCATGAGGGAGGATGGCCTCCACACGCCAGTCGCCGCAGCGGTCGACGATGATGGCCGAGCCGGGCGCAAGCTCTCTGACGCTGTCGGCCGAAAGCCGGAAAGCCGTCTGAATCACCGGACGCTCGCTCGCCACCACCACAATCTCCTCGTCGGCATAATAGAAAGCCGGACGTATCCCTTTCGGATCGCGGAAAGCCCAGGCGTCGCCGTTGCCGACAATGCCGCATATCACGTAGCCGCCGTCCCACGAAGGCGCGCATTTGCGCAGAAGGTTCGACACGTCAAGATCGCGCGCTATCGCCTCCGAAAGGTCGAGGCCCTGAAGGCCGTGGGCCTTGTGGATGGCAAAGAGGCGCTCGTTCTCCCTGTCGAGGGCATGGCCGAGCTGCTCGAGAAGAATGAATGTGTCGGCATACATTCTGGGATGCTGTCCCGTAGCGGTTATGGCCGCGAATATCTCGTCGACGTTCGTGAGGTTGAAGTTTCCGCAGAGCAGCATGTTGCGGCTGCTCCAGTTGTTGCGGCGCAGAAACGGATGCACGTAGCTCAGGCCGGAGCGTCCGGTGGTGCTGTAGCGGAGATGACCCATGTAGACCTCTCCGGCGAAAGGCAAGTTTTTGAGCCCGAAGCTGTCTGCTTCGTGAATATCCTTACCTATCAGCGAGAATACCTGACGGATAGAGTCGTTCCCTTCGGCACGCTGGCGGAAGATGTATTCCTCTCCGGGGGGCACGCCGAGGCGCACGCATCCCACTCCGGCACCTTCCTGTCCTCTGTTGTGCTCCTTCTCCATAAGGAGGTAGAGCTTGTTGAGGCCGTAAAATTCAGTTCCGTACTTCTCTTTGTAATATTCGAGCGGCTTGCGCAGGCGCACCATCGCGATGCCGCACTCATGCTTGATAGGTTCCATCCTGTTTAAAGACTATTTCATCATCAGACGCGCAAGGTTGCGTTTGTCTTCGCGCTCCTTTATCGACTGACGTTTATCGTATTGTTTCTTACCACGTCCGACACCGACCACAAGCTTTGCGAATCCGCGCTCTGAGATGAATATCCTGAGCGGCACGATTGTGAAACCGGGGTCGTCGGCGGCTTTGGCGAGGCGTGCTATCTCTTTCTTGTTGAGCAAGAGCTTGCGGTCGCGTCGCGCCGTGTGGTTGTTGTATGAGCCATAGAAATACTCCGAGATATTGATGTTCTTGGCCCACACCTCTCCCCTGTCGACCACACACCAGGAGTCGGCGAGCGAGGCCTTACCGAGGCGTATCGACTTTATTTCGGTGCCGGTAAGCACCATTCCGGCCGTAAACGTCTCGACTATCTCATAGTCGAACGTCGCACGGCGGTTTTTTATGTTTACTTGACTTGCCTTCATAGTTTTGAGTTTTGATTGAACAGGTCAGACGGGCGTCCGGCCAGACCTTTATCCGACGGTGGACGCGGGCATCATCATCCCGAGCAGCCACTGCAGCAGCGGCGGTATGCCGATGGTGAGCAGCGACACCGACACCATCAGCATCGTCTCCCTGTGGGCCGGACATCTGAGATACTTCACGCCTTTCACTATCAGATAGATGGTGTAGAGCGGCAGGAAGACGAAAAGCGGTTGCAGAAACGGCACCAGCTCGATGAGTATCTGCACCATGCTCAGCGTAGACATCGACATCATCACTAACTCCCGGCCGAAATCCTTGTCGAACGCCTCGCGGCAGTCGGCCGGAAGGAGGGTCTTAAGCACCAGTATAACGCAGAAATACCCTAAAAAGTAGGATATGAAGAGTATCAGCGCGTCTACCACAAGCGTCTGCAATGAAGTAGACGGAATGTAGAAAAGCGTGGCGAAGACTGCCGCAGCCATCAGGGCGAGGAGCGGATAGAAGCATCCCTGCGCCACGCTGTCGACGGAAAGGGCGCTTCTGCGCAGTTCCTTCCATCCTTCGACGGGAGAGACCAGTATCCTGAGCAGAATCCTCAGCGGGCCGCGTCCGCGCGGAGACCCGGGCTGAGGCGTCCCTGCGCCCTCCTCCGCAGCTCCGGCCGACGCTTCATCGCCGGCATTGGAAGGCGCAACCATATCGTCTTCAACATTTTGCGCATACTGTCGGTCGTTGTCGGGCAACACGTAAAAAGCGTCGTCCGCTATATTGACACCATTGTGTTTATCTATATCCTTGTCTTTATGTTCCATAACGAAAGAACTGCAAAATTACTAAAAAACGATGAAACCGGCAAACAGCGCGTAGAAAAAGGCATGGCCGGAACGCGGAGTTGCCGGCCATGCCTGTATATGTCGGGGATGGTGATGTTACCAGATAACGACGCGCTCGCCTTCGGGACGGAACATAGGCTCGCCTTCGGTGATGCCGAATGCCTCGAAGAAGGGGCCGATGTTGCGGAGCGAAACGTTCACGCGGTTCTTGCCGAGCGAGTGGGGGTCGGTCTTGGTGCGCGAAAGGATCTCAGCGTCGCGGATGTTGGCAGCCCACACGTTGGCGTAAGCGAGGTAGAAGCGCTGGAGCGGAGTGAGTCCGTCAATGTCCTGGCCTTTGCCGCCGAGTGCGTCCTGATAGGCAGTGAGGGCCACGCGGAGTCCGCCCTGGTCAGCGATATTCTCGCCGAGGGTGAAGCGGCCGTTGGCGTGCACGCCGGGAGCCACCTCCACTGCGTCGAACTGAGCCACAAGGCCGTCGGCGAGTTCCTTGAACTTGTCGGCGTCTTCCGGAGTCCACCAGTCGTTGAGGTTGCCGGCCGTGTCATACTGGCGGCCCTGGTCGTCGAATCCGTGAGTCATCTCGTGTCCGATCACCACGCCGATGGCACCGTAGTTGCAGGCGTCGTCGGCCGTCGGGTCGAAGTAGGGCTTCTGAAGGATGCCGGCGGGGAAGCAGATTTCGTTGGTGGTCGGGTTGTAGTATGCGTTTACGGTCTGAGGCGTCATGTGCCATTCATCGCGGTCTACCGGCTCGTTGATCTTCTTGAGGTTGTCCTTGAGATACCAGAGGGAGACGAGACGCACGTTTTCAGCGAGGCTCTTCGAGGGGTCGATAGTGATTTCCGAATAGTCTTTCCACTTGTCGGGGTAACCGATCTTCACGGTGAATCCGGCCAGCTTCTCGTGGGCCTTTGCCTTGGTGGCGTCGCTCATCCACGAAAGGTTGTCGATATGCTTGCCGAGGGCCACGCGCAGGTTCTCCACGAGGCGTTTCATGTACTGCTTGCTCTCCTCGGGGAAATACTTGGCCACATAGAGCTCGCCTACAGCCTCGCCGAGCATAGAGTTGGGAAGACCCATGGCGCGTTTCCAGCGGGGTTCCTGCTGCTCCTTGCCGCTCATCACGCGGTCGAACATCTCGAACTGGGCATTGTAGAAGTCATCGCTCATCACTCCGGTGGCGCTGCTCACTGCGTCGTAGAGCATGAGGTCTTTGATCTCGCGGTCGGTGAGCGAGGAGATGATGCCGCCGAGTGCCTTCATGTACTGGGGCGAGGCCACGATAATCTTCTTCAGGCCGGGAGTGCCGAGGCGGTTGAAGTAGTCGTTCCAGTTGATATAGGGGAACTCTGCCTGGAGCTTGTCGATGGTATAGACGTTGTAGCGTGCCTGCGGGTTGCGGCGCTGCTCGCGTGTCATCTTGATTTCAGCCATCTTGCGCTCTGTCTTGATTACGGTGTTCCAGATGCGTTCGGCCTCGGCATCGCTCTTTCCGGCCAGCGTCATGATGCGCTTCACGTAAGTCTCGTATGCCTTGAGGATGTTGGCGTTGGTCTCGTTCTCTTCGAGATAGTAGTCGCGGTCGCCGAGACCGAGTCCGCCCTCGCCGATGTGCATCACGTTTGAGTTGGAGTCTTTCGAGTCGGTGCCCACTCCGGTTCCGAAGAGGGGATTGTCGAAGAGAAGCGCCTCGTTGGTGAAGAGGGCTGCGAGGTCTTTGGTGTCGAGCGTCTCGATGAGCGAGAGCAGCTCCTTTACGGGGGCGGCTCCCTCCTTATTGAGGCGCACGCTGTCCATCGCCATGGCGTAGAGGTCGCACACCTTCTGGGCGTTGGTTCCCTTCACTGATGCGTCTTTATGCTTGGCGAGGTTGAGGATAAGGTCTTTGAGCTGCTCGCGTGCATTCTCGCGGAGCTGGTCGAACGTGCCGAAGCGTGCATACTCGGCGGGAAGGGGGTTGGCGGCCATCCATCCGCCGCAGGCGTACTGATAGAAATCGTCGCCGGGCTTGGTGGAGAGGTCGAGGTTGGCCTTCTCCACGCCATGTCCCGAAGTGGCGAAAGCCATCATCGGAATGCCGGCCGCGAGGGCCAGCAGAGTTTTTCTGATGTTCATAGGTTCTATATTATGGTTCATGTTTCCGGTTCTGTTTGGTTGAATATATGTATGTCAGTTGCAACTGCCGACGTATTCGTCGAGTTCCGTCTGCGCAAGTTCCCACACCGACATGGCGTTTTCAAGATTCTTCTGTGTTTCGGCATAGAGGGCGAGGGTTTCCTCCGAGGTGTCGCCGGCGGCTATGCGGGCCTCCACCTCGGCGAGGGCGGTTTCGAGCTCTCCCACCTGCTTCTCGGCATCCACGACGCGTTTCTCCATGCGCTTGCGAGCCTTCTCGCGTTCGCGCTGCTCGGCGTAGGTGAGCTTTCGGCTCTGCCTGGCGGTCTCGGCCGGGGCCTCAGGCCGCGGCTGCTCGGCGGAAACCTGCCGCACGCTCTGCGACTTTGTCAGCTCCAGCTCCTTGAGATGCGTCATGTTTTTCGAGCGCAGGAAGTCGTAGATGCCGCCGAGGTTCTCCTTCACACGTCCGCCGCCGAACTCATAGACCTTGTCAACAAGGCCGTCGAGGAAATCGCGGTCGTGGCTCACCACTATCAGCGTGCCGTCGAAATCGCGCAGGGCGTCTTTCAGGATACCTTTCGTCTTTATGTCGAGATGGTTGGTAGGCTCGTCGAGGATAAGCAGGTTTACCGGCTCGAGCAGCAGGCGTATCATAGCGAGGCGTGTCTTCTCTCCTCCCGAAAGCACCTTCACCTTTTTGTCGGCGGCCTCGCCTCCGAACATGAAGGCACCGAGGATGTCGCGTATTCTGGTGCGGATGTCGCCTGTGGCCACGCGGTCGATGGTGTCGAACACGGTTATCTCTCCGTCGAGCAGCTGGGCCTGATTCTGGGCGAAGTAACCGATTTTCACATTGTGGCCGAGGCGCAGGTCGCCGGTATGGGGAAGCTGGCCCATGATGCACTTAACCATGGTCGACTTTCCCTCGCCGTTCTTTCCGACAAAGGCCACCTTCTCGCCACGCTTGAGCGTGAACTCGGCATGGTCAAACACCTGATGGTCGCCGAACGCCTTGCCGACGTCAACCACGATCAGAGGGTAGTCGCCGCTGCGGGGAGCCGGCGGAAACTTCAGCCTCAGGCGCGAGGTATCGACCTCGTCGACCTCGATGGGCACTATCTTCTCAAGCTGCTTGATGCGGCTCTGCACCTGCACGGCTTTCGTGGGCTTGTATCTGAACCGCTCGATGAAATCCTTGATGTCGGCTATCTGCTTCTGCTGGTTCTCGTAGGCGCGCATCTGCTGCTCCACGCGCTCCTTGCGCAGCTCCACAAACTGCGAGTAGGGCACCTTATAGTCGTAGATCTTGCCACACGAGATTTCAATCGTGCGCGTGCAGACATTGTCGATGAATGCGCGGTCGTGGCTCACCACAACCACAGCCCTCGCCTTCTGCTGCAGAAACTGCTCAAGCCATTGTATCGACTCTATGTCGAGATGGTTGGTCGGCTCGTCGAGCAGCAGCACGTCGGGACGCTGAAGCAGCAGTTTGGCAAGCTCGATACGCATGCGCCATCCCCCTGAAAACTCTGAGGTAGGTCGTTCGAAGTCGTTTCTGAGAAAACCGAGTCCGAGCAGCGTTCGCTCTATCTCGGCCTCCATGTTGCCGCCGCTCTCCATGGCGATGCGCTCATTGAGGTATTCCATCCGGTCGATGAGAGCATGGTAGCTTTCGCTCTCATAGTCAGTGCGCTCGGCAAGGGCGGCAGAGACGGCCTCCAGCTCGGCCTGGCGGTCGAGCTGCGAACAGAACGCCTTTTTTACTTCGTTGATGACGCTCGTCTCGTCGGCCACCTTCATCTGCTGCGGCAGATACCCCACCGTGAGACCGTCGGGCATGGCCACGGTGCCGCCGGTAGGCTGCTGCAGCCCGGCCATTATCTTCAACAGTGTCGACTTTCCGGCTCCGTTCTTGCCCGTCAGCGCTATCTTGTCGGTCTTGTTGACCACAAAGCTCACGTCGTCAAAGAGCGGACGGGCCGAGAACTCTACCGAGAGGTTATTTATTGTCAGCATACATCAGCATTATGTTGGAGTTGAAATACCTCGGGTCGTCCGTTACCTGACGGCCGACAAACGGAGGCAGCTCATAGCTGTGGCCCAAGGAGGGAAGCTCTATCTCGGCCACCACGAGGGGCTCGGGAAGACCGATGAACTCATCGACCTCCCATACGTTGCCGCCAAAGGGGACGTAATGACGCACCTTGCGCACCACCGCCCCGACGCACATCGCGAGCATCGCCCGGGCGTCATCGACAGGCACGGGGTATTCAAACTCGTCGCGCACGTCGCCGACGGTAATCCCCTTCACGGTGATGAATCCTCGGTCGCCGACCACGCGCACCCTGACCGTGCGCTCAGGCTCACGGCAGAGATACCCCTGCTCTATCCTGCATTCCGAGGTCTGCATGGCCTTATAGGAATCGTCGGCCACTAAGTATTTATGTTCAATCTCTTTCGCCATTGGGTCTTGACGTAATTTTTACACCCCGTCGACGTTATTCATTCGGAGGTCCGAAGCCGCCAGAGGCATCTGAAAGACCGTAAACTCGCGTTTCGGTTTATTTCGCGGTGCAAATGTACGAATTTTAATGCATACTTACAACAGATACGACATACTAAGCATACTCTGCCTCGCCGTTTCGGCTCTGCTTTGCGTCGCTCTTCGCGCTCATGCGACCGCTCCGGTGGCTCCCGAGGCGGCTTCATCGACGCCGCAGAAGCTATACAGCGTCTCGGGGATAGTTGTCGATTCGCTCACCAGCGAGTCGGTGTCGCTGGCCAATGTCTCGGCCTTAGGCGTCGGGGCCGGATGCATCACCACCGACGATGGCCGCTTCCGCTTCAAGAGTCCGGAACCCGTGAAGCGGCTAAGGGTCAGCAGCATGGGTTATCTCCCCCGCGAGATAGTGCTCAACCCCGACTCTACGGAGCATCTGGTGGTGGCTCTCGTCCCGTCGTCGACCACCCTGCAGGAGATAATCGTGAAGCGCGGCAGGCAGAAATATTCGCGCAAGAACAATCCTGCCGTCGAGCTGATGGAAAACATCCGCAGGGCTTACCCCCTCGCCGACCCGCGCGACTCGGGTTTCTACAGCTACGACACCTACGAGAAGATGGTGGTGGGCCTCTCCGACTTCGAGCGTCCCGATTCGGGAAGCCGCTCGGCAAGGAAGATGCCTTTCCTAAACGACTACATCGACTCGGTGCCCTACGCCGCCAGACCGGTGCTGAAGGTGAGCGTGCGCGAAAAATACTCCACACGTCTCTTCGCCCCCGACGACCGGAAGGGGAAGGAGGTGATTATCGGACAGCACACGGCCGGTATCGACAACTCTTTCGAACAGGCCAACATACAGAGCGCGCTCGAAGACACATTCCGCGAAATCGACATCTTCGGCAACGACATAACCATACTGCAAAACAGATTCGTCAGCCCCCTCTCGGCTATCGGAGCCACTTACTATAAGTACTATCTCGACACCATAACGGAAGGGGGACGCAAGATGCTCGAGCTTTCGTTCGCCCCCCACAATCCCGAATCGATGGGGTTCAACGGCAAGATGTGGCTCGAAGCAGGCGACACCACCTATTTCGTGCGCCGCCTGAAGATGCGGGTGCCAAAGGCCATCAACCTCAACTTCGTGAAGAACCTCTACGTCGACCAGACATTCAGACGCGATGCCGACGGCATGCGCCACCGCCTTACGGACGACGTTACCGTGGAGTTTGAAATCATCCCGGGCACGCAGGGTGTCTACGCTCGCCGACAGACCGTATACGACCACCACGGCTACGGCATGAAGCCGCGCTACGAACACTTCTATTCCCTGGCCGGCAACCGCTTCATGATTGACGGTGCCGAGGAACGCGACGAGATATTCTGGACCGACTCGCGCCTCGTCGACATGCCCAGAAGCGAGCGCGAGATGGGCACGCTCATCCTCCGGCTCCGAAAGATGCCGCTCTTCTACTGGGGAGAAAAGATTCTCGCAATCATCGTGCAGGGCTACATCAAGACGGGCAAGAACAGCCGGTTCGACTTCGGACCGGTCAACACCCTCGTCAGCACCAACAAGGCCGAGGGCGTCAGATTCCGCATCGGGGGAATGACCACCGCCAACCTGTCGCCCCACATATTAGCACGAGGATACGTGGCCTACGGACTGCGCGACAAGAAATGGAAATACCGGGGCGAGCTGGAATACTCCTTCCTCCCCAAGAAATACCATTCGAGGGAGTTTCCCGTCAACTCTATCCGGGCCGAATACCAATACGACACCGACCGCCTCGGCGAGCATTACCTCTTCACCAACCCCGACAATATCTTCCTATCGATCAAGCGTAAAGGCAGCTTCCTCATCACCTACCGCAGGCTGATGCAGGTGAAATACACGCGCGAATACGCCAACAACCTCTCCTTTGAGGTCGGCCTGCGCCAGGAGCGGCAGGAAGCCACCCGATGGGTTACCTTCACGCGAGCCGACGGCTCCGCGGCAAGCCACTTCAACCAGACGGCCTTCTTCGTGAAGCTGCGCTACGCTCCGGGCGAGAAGTTCGTGCAGGGAGCCACCAACCGCGCCCCTCTAAATATGGACGCCCCCATATTTCAGATCACACACGAATATGGTCCGAGAAAGCTTTTCGGAGCGGACTTCACACTCAACAAGACAGAGTTCTCGTTTCAAAAGCGCTTCTGGTTCTCGGCCTTCGGTTATCTCGACACCAACGTGAAGCTGGCCAAGATATGGAGCTCGGTCTACTACCCAGCCCTTGCATGGCAGAACGCCAATCTCAGCTACACCATCCAGCCCGAATCGTATGCCCTGCTCAACCCCATGGAGTTTGCCATGGACCAGTTTGCCTCGGTCGACCTCAGCTATTTCGGCAACGGCATCCTCTTCAACCGCATCCCGCTCGTCAAGAAGCTGAAGCTGCGCGAGGTGGTTACCTTCAAGGGGTTCATCGGCCATCTCTCGAAGCGCAACAATCCCGAGCACAACGCTTCCCTTTTCCGCTTCCCGGCCGACACCGACATCGGCCTGCTGACCTCCACCCCCTACATGGAGGCGAGCGTCGGCATCGACAACATCGCGTCGATCCTGCGCCTCGACTACGTGTGGCGTCTCACCTACCGCAACCGCCCCTACATCGACAAAAGCGGCCTCCGCGTCAGCCTTCACTTCTCATTTTAGACTTCTTAAGAGCGCGTTACTTAAATAAATAGCCCCGCGTATTGAATTGCGGTTCAATACGCGGGGATTATTGTAGGCTGACCTAATTAAGCGGATTCCGGGTTATCAGATGTTTTCAGATTCGAGGGGTGTCTCGGCCACTTCCTGCGAGCCTTTACCCTCCTTGATGAAGTAGACGCTGGCGGCGCCGAGCAGCAGCGAGATTCCGGCCACTATCATCATAAGATCCTGCGGAGCAAGCTCTCCGGGAAGGCTGAATGCAGCGAGAATCCATCCGCCGGTGATGGCCGCGATAATCTGCGGGAGGCATATCGAGCAGTTGAAGAGTCCGAGATAGGCTCCGATGTTGCCGCCGCGCAGCGAGTTTGTCAGGATGGTGAACGGCCATGCCAGCATGGCAGCCCATGCGCAACCGATGAGCACGAAGGGGATGAAGAGCATATATGGATTGGTGAGTATGCCGGCGAGCGCGAAACCTGCCGCGCCAAGGAAGAGACTGAGCGCGTAGGAGAACTTGCGCGAGCGGAAACGGGGAAGCACCACAGCCCAGAGCACCGAGCCGAGGGCCTGAACGGCGAAGAGGATGCCTACCCAGTCGCCGGCGGCGCTATACTGTTCGGAAGTAGTGTCGAGATCCTTCTTCATGTCGAGCTGCGCCTTGGGGGCGTCGAAGCTGTGAGTCTCCTTTTCGAGAATGTCGATCTTACCGGTCTGATGGTCGCGGGCCACGTTGGTGCCGGTGATAAGCGTGATTTCTCCGGGCATCGAATGGAGGTAGTCGGCCAAACGCTCGGAGGGAGTGGCGTCGGCATTGGCGGCAGCCGGAAGCGCGTCGGTGTTGATGCGGCCCTGCGCTATGAGCGTAACAGTGTCGTTGATAAGGATATATTTACCCGAGACTGAGTTGGTGCCGTCGGTGAGAGAGGCCACCTTGTCGACCACGGGGGTATGGTATGCGTTAGTGGCGACGGTGCCGGTGGTGTAGGTCCACATGAAGAGGAAGGCAAACCAGCAGAAAAACTGCACGAGGCCGACGGTCCAGAACGTGGAGGGGGCGTTGCGGAGCAGCTTAACGAGGTTGGTCTTCTCCTTCTTGCCGGTCTTCGCCGACTCGGGAGTGCCGTTGTATTCCTCATAGAGCTTCGGGGGCCATTCCTTGATTTTGACAAGCGAATAGGCAACACACAGGAGCAGGATGGCGGCTCCGATATAGAACGACCATATCACGGTCTGAGGCACCTCGCCCTCGGGAGCGGTCTTCTGCAAACCAATCCATGCAAGGAAGAATGGGAATACGAATCCGACAATGCTGCCGGCGTTGCATAGGAAGCTCTGAATTGAGTAGGCAAGTCCTTTCTGCTTCTCGTTGACCATATCGCCCACCAGCATCTTGAACGGCTGCATGGCCATGTTGATCGAGGTGTCGAGCAGCATGAGGGCGGCAAGGCCTACTATGATGGCGCTCGAAATCGAGAGTCCGAAGCTGCCCGCATTGGGAAGCAGACACATCACGAGAACGGCCACGAGGGCACCGACAATGAGGTAAGGAAGACGGCGGCCGAAGCGGTTCCAGGTGTTGTCGCTCATTGTGCCGACGATGGGCTGCACCACCAGACCCATGAGCGGCGGTAGAATCCAGAAGTAGCTCAGGTCGTGAGGGTCGGCTCCGATAGTGGCGAAGATGCGCGATACGTTGGCGCTCTGAAGAGCGTAAGCTATCTGGACGCCGAAGAAGCCGAAACTCAGGTTCCATAGCTTCCAGAAGCTTAAATCGGGTTTGGTTTTCATGTGGAATCTATTTAGTTGTGTTAGTTAAGCCTTGGAAGTGGGGGCCTGACGACGCGCCCGGAGACGTATCACTCCTCGACGAGCGAATAGAGCCATTCAATCTCGCGCGCCCAAATCGAGTCGTCGGGCGTCTCGAGAATCACGGGTATGCCGTCGAAGCGGGAGTCGTTCATGAACCGGCGGAAGAAGTCCTCGCCGAGCGTGCCGGTGCCGATGCTGGCATGGCGGTCGATTCTCGACCCGAGCTCGCGCTTGTCGTCGTTGAGGTGTATGCCCCGCAGATAGTCGCGGCCTATGATGTCGTCGAAAAGCCGCCACACCTCGTCGTAGCCGCTGTCGGTTGCGAGGTCGTAGCCGGCCGAGTAGGCATGGCAGGTGTCGATGCAGACCCCGACGCGGCTCTTGTCGTCGATGCCGTCGATGATGCTGGCTATCTGCTCGAAGCGGTGTCCGAGGTTCGAGCCCTGACCTGCCGTGTTCTCGATAACGGCCGTAACGCCCGAAGTCTGGCCGAGCGTGATGTTGACCGACTCGGCGATGCGGTCGAGGCAATCGTCTTCGGCCATTGCCTTCAGGTGGCTGCCGGGATGGAAGTTGAGCATCGAGAGTCCGAGTTTCTCCACGCGCTGCATCTCGTCGAGAAACGACTTGCGCGACATGGCAAGCTTCTCGGCGTCGGGCGAGCCGAGGTTGATGAGGAAGTTGTCGTGGGGAAGGATGACGTCGGGCGAATAGCCATATTCGGCACACCTCTCGACAAAAAGCGCGGCCTCGGCATCGGAAATCGCTTTCGACACCCAACGGTTGCTGCTGCCCGTGAAGAGGGCAAACGACTTGGCGCCTATCTCCTGCGCTCTCAGGGGAGCGTTGGCCACGCCTCCCTGCACACTGACATGTGCTCCTACGTATTTCATATATGCAAATCTGTTCGGGATGCAAATTTAAGCAAAAATTATGAAACATACCACAGTCGGCGCGAAAAACGGACAATACGCCCCTCGCGGAAGCGCCGTTGTCGGATTTTTTTTGTAATTTCGCGTGCTCAGAGATATACCTGTATGAACTATTCGCTCTTTCTGGCAAGACGGCTTTCGCTCTCGGCCGACGGCAAACGGATGTCGCCGGCCATCGGTGTGGCCATTGCCGCCGTAGCCCTTTCGGTGGCGGTGATGATCGCCTCGATATGCATCGTCGGCGGCTTCAAGAGGGAGATACGCGACAAAGTGGTAGGCTTCAACTCCCACCTAACGCTGACCGCCTACCAGACCGAATATCAGGAAGACAACCTCATCTCGCTGACCCCGTCGATGCGCAAGCTGCTCGATGACACCGACTTCATCACGTCATACTCACTCGAAGCCGCCATGCCGGCGGTGCTGAAGACCGGCACCGACTTCAAGGGGGTCTACTTCAAGGCCCTCGACGGAGCCGACGAACGCGCGTTCATCCGCAAGAACCTCGTGGCCGGCACCGTTCCGGCGTTTACGGACGCGCTGCCGACCGACAGCATGATGAAGGTGGTGATGTCGGAACAGGCCGCCCGACAGCTCGGGCTGAAGGCCGGAGACCGCATCGACGTCTATTTCATAAGCGACGGGATAAAGGTTCGGCGCATGGACATAGAAGGGGTCTACAACACTCATTTCGAGTCGTACGACAACCTCTACCTCTACGGTTCGAAGAAGGTGATCGACGAGCTGACCGGCATCGGCTCCGACAAGGGAACCACCCTGCATATCGCCACCGACGACTTCGACCACGTGGTGGAATACGCGGCCCGGCTCAGCGAGAAGCTCAACACCGCCTACGCCGACGGACTGATCTACAGCCCCTACCGCGTGGAGACGGCCCTCGACCGCGGACGCAACTATTTCAGCTGGCTGTCGCTGCTCGACACGAACGTGGCCGTAGTGCTGGCGCTGATGACCGTGGTGGCCTGCATCACACTCATCTCGGGACTGCTGATAATTATCCTCGACAAGATTTCGTTTGTCGGCACGATGAAGGCTCTCGGAGCCTCCGACCGCAGCCTGGGACGGACTTTCATCTACGTGGCGCTGAAAGTTACGGCTTTCGGCATGATCATAGGCAACTTACTGATGCTCGGGCTGATGTGGATTCAGCATACCACCCACTTCATGCCGCTCAACCCCGAGCACTATTACATAGATTTCGTTCCCGTGGAGTTCAACTGGCCGGCAATCGCCGTCCTCAACGCCGGAGTGTTGGCAGTGGTATGGCTCGCGCTGATACTCCCATCGCGTTTCGTGGCCCGCATATCCCCTTCGGAAAGCATGCGCTACGAGTAGACCCACGGTAACTGACTAAAAATTAAGAAGAATGCATACAAGAGAATATAAGCTTGAAGAGTTCGGCCGTCTGCTCGACGTGCTCGACGAACTGAGGGTGAAATGTCCGTGGGACGCAAAGCAGACCAACGAGTCGCTCCGCCCCAACACGGTGGAGGAAGTGTATGAGCTTGCCGACGCGCTTATAGCTGACGACAAGGCAAACATACGCAAGGAGCTGGGCGACGTGCTGCTCCACGTGCTTTTCTATTCGAAAATAGGCTCGGAAACAGGCGATTTCGACATTGCCGACGTCTGCCGGTCGCTCACTGACAAGCTGATATTCCGTCATCCCCACGTGTTCGGTGAGGCAAAGGCCGCCGACGCAAAGGCCGTGGCCGAAAACTGGGAACAGATAAAGCTGCGTGAGAAGGGGGGCAACAAGACGGTGCTCGCCGGCGTGCCCTCGGCGCTGCCGGCCCTCATCAAGGCCAACCGCATCCAGGAGAAGGCCCGCAACGTGGGCTTCGACTGGGAGAGCCGCGAGCAGGTGTGGGACAAGGTGCGCGAGGAAATCGGCGAGGTGGAGCGCGAGATGACATCATCCGAGCAGCCGTCGGAAAAGCTTGAGGCAGAGTTCGGCGACCTCCTCTTTGCCGTAGTCAACGCCGCGCGGCTCTACGGCGTGAATCCCGAAAACGCTCTCGAACGCACCAACCGCAAGTTCATCAGCCGCTTCAACTATCTTGAAGCCGAAGCCAAGAAACGTGGCGTGAGCCTGAAGGACATGACTCTCGCCGAGATGGACGAAATCTGGGACGAAGCCAAACGTCTTGAAAGATGATTCTGTGCATCACCGAGAAACCGTCGGTAGGCAAGGACATCGCTAATATCCTCGGCGCCAACATCAGGCACGACGGATATTTTGAAGGCGACCGCTACTGCGTTACCTGGACCTTCGGACACCTGTGCACCCTCAAGGAACCCGACGACTATCGCCCCGACTGGAAGCGGTGGTCGCTCGGCTCACTACCCATGGTGCCACCGAAGTTCGGCATCAAGCTCATCGAAGACTCGGGCATCAAGCGCCAGTTCGGTGTAATAAAGTCGCTGATAGACAGGGCCGACGAGGTGGTGAACTGTGGCGACGCCGGGCAGGAGGGCGAGCTGATACAGCGGTGGGTGATGCAGCTGGCCGGATGCACCAAGCCGGTGAAGCGTCTATGGATCTCGTCGCTCACCGACGACGCCATCCGCGAAGGGTTCAGGAATCTGCGTCCCCATGCCGACCTCGAACCCCTCTACACCGCCGGGCTCTGCCGCGCCATCGGCGACTGGATGCTCGGACTCAACGCCACGCGCCTCTATACCATCAGATACGCTCTCCGGGGCACGGTCCTCTCCATTGGGAGGGTGCAGACCCCTACCCTCGCCCTCGTGGTGAGCCGACAGAAGGAAATCGAGAACTTCGTGCCCAAAGACTACTGGGAGCTGAAGACCCTATACCGCGACGTAACGTTCACTGCCACAGGGAAGCAGTTTGCCTCGGAGGAAGAGGGGAAGAAGCTGCTTGACGAGCTCGCCCCGCTCCCGCTCGAAATCACCGACGTGGCGAAGAAGAAGGGACGCGAGGCTCCGCCAAAGCTGTTCGACCTCACGTCGCTGCAGGTGGAATGCAACAAGAAACTGGGACTCTCGGCCGACGAGACGCTGCGCACCATCCAGAGCCTATACGAGAAGAAGGTTACCACCTATCCGCGTGTCGACACCACTTATCTTACCGACGACGTCTATCCCAAATGCCGCGAGATACTCAACAGCCTCAAACCATACCATTCACTTCTCGGCCCCATTCGCGGACAGAAGCTTAAGAAGAGCAAGAAGGTGTTTGACAACTCGAAGGTAACCGACCACCATGCCATCATCCCCACAGGAGTGGTTCGTCCGGACCTCACCGAGAGGGAGAAAGCGGTGTTCGACCTGATTGTGGTGCGGTTCATATCGGTGTTCTTCCCCGACTGCGAATATGAGCAGACCACGGTCAAGGCCAAGGTCGGAAAGACCACTTTCAAGGCCGGCGGCCGGGTGATACTCAATCCCGGATGGAAACAGCTCTATGCCAAGGAAGAGGCCGAAGCCGAGAAGAAACAGGATGCCGACAGCGAGGAGGCCACACTGCCGGAGTTCACGCCCGGAGAGAGCGGCCCGCATAAGCCCGGACTGGTCAAGAAGTCGACCCAGCCCCCCAAGTATTACACGGAGGGAACCCTGCTGAAAGCGATGGAGACCGCCGGAGCGAGCGTCGACGACGAGGGGCTGCGGGAGAGTCTGAAAGCAAACGGCATAGGCCGCCCGTCGACGCGGGCAGCCATTATCGAGATTCTATATAAGCGCGGATATATCAGACGCGAACGCAAGAGTCTGAGAGCCACTCAGGCCGGCATCGACCTCATCGACCTCATCGACGACGAGCTGCTCAAAAGCGCGAAACTGACGGGTATGTGGGAACGACGTCTGCGTGAAATCGAGCGACAGACTTACAGCGCCAAGGAGTTTATCGACGGACTGAAGCAGATGGTCAACGAGATAACTCTCCACGTGCTGAGCGACAACTCCGACCGCAAGATTGGAAAGGCCGAAGAGCCTCAGAAGGGAAAGAAACGGACTAAGAAATGAACTCCAACGAAATCATACAATACACGCTCACAGGGATTTGCATACTCGGTGCGATAGTATGGGCAGCTGTCAGGCTCATCCGCACCGGCAAGCGCAAGGGAGGCGGATGCTGCGGGTGTCCGCTGACCGACAGCTGCGCTTCGGCAGGCAAAGGCGTCAAAGGGAAAAAAGAGTGCGCCTCAGGCGCTAAAAGCAACGCCGACTGCTGCCGCGACACCGGCAAACCTCGATAATCGGTCTTTTTATTTGGCAGTTTAAATCTTTTTAACTATTTTTGCACAGTTTACACTTATCTACTTTCTTGAACTGACAAAAATGGCTACATCTATCACCAAATGTATTCGCTCGGCGGCAGTTCTGGCACTGGCCACACTCATCCTCGCAGGATGCGAACGCAAGATTCCCGACGGGCGCTCTCACCCCTCCGACATGCCCGTGAAGATTATCGGACAGGAGAAGTGGTCGTTCTTCACAAACGACGGATTCATCATCCATGAAGACATGCAGAGCGGCATCCCCTCGCTGGTGATCAACAGTCTATACAGCGTGAAGAACGAAGACAATACTTTCTCGCTCTACAACATAGGGAAAGGGACGACTCCCGAACTTATCGCCGAAGGGCTTAAGTGCGTCGGCTGGAACAACGGCAACCTCATACCCGCCTCACGCCGCAACAGCCGCATCTTCGTGATGGGTGCCGACGGCAAAAAGGCCTTCGACGTCAATCCGGTCGACAACACGGAAATAATGGAGACATCGCTCGCCTTCTCCGACGGCCTGCTGATGATCATCACCACCGACGGCAAATACGGCTACATCGACACCAAAGGCAACGTCAGGATACGCCCAAAAATCGAGTAGGAGGTAAACACTAATCATAGGGCGTTTATCTCCTACTTTCGT
>CAMCDS010000031.1 GCA_945873625.1 uncultured Porphyromonadaceae bacterium
CTTTTCCTGAAGTTTAAGGGCTAAAGACACAATTACGTTTTAGAGGAAAGATAGTCAACCGGCGCGGAACTTACAAATTTCGCGCCGGTTTTTATCGGAACGCGGGGCTGTCGTCATTCGGCGAGGGCCTCGAAATAGCAGTCGGCTATCGTGAGCCACTCCTCCAGGCTCCCCTGCATGGTGAATCCCTTGCGGGCCTCCGGGTCGCCGAGCGACTCCGCCGCCTTGTCGGGAGTCAGCGTTACCACCGTGGGACGCACCTCGGTGTCGGGATTATAGAAGTCGTCGACACTCACGTCGGCGCGCTCCTCCTCGATGAGCCAGAGCCTGTCGGCGTAGGCGTAGAAACCCGTGATGCGGGCCACGCGCGTCTTGTCCTTGTCTTCGGAATGGTGCACGATTTCGGGCACGTAATGGAAGCCGGCCGTCTGAAGATTCCAGATTACGGCGCCTATGTTGCGCTGCTTCATGTTGTCGAGCAGCTCGGTTCTGGCGTTCTGCAGCAGCTTGGCCACAGAGTCGCGATAGGTGTGTGTGTCGTTCATAATATCAATCAATTTAAGAATATCCGGTATAGAATCCGCACGAGCCGAAGTCCGGCCCGCGCAAACCCCTATCTATTTTACGCCTGACGCGCCCCGAAAGTTCGCCACCTGAATCAGGAAAGGCGCGCCGGCCCTGACGATATAGACTCCGGGAACTACGGGTATCCGCATATCTACGGAACCTTCACCCGAATAGACCGCCACGCCATCTGCCGTCGACACAGCGACGCGCATACCTTCGGCACCGCTCACCCCGATGGCTCCCGGCAGCGACGCGATGACAACCGGCGTGGAACCGAGTATGTAGCGCAGTCGGCCGTCGGCAAACGATTCGGAAAAATCCTTGTAGGGACTGCCGGCCGGCAGCATCTCGGTATAGGCGGGATGTCCGTTGACACCGTCGGCCACGGCATACACCGCCAGCTGCACAAACTCCTGCTTGCCCGACTCTACGGCCTGATAGGTGTAGGAGGTATCTTTCAGCCCCTCGGCCACGGTCTTCTTTCCGTCGTAGATTGAATAGGTAACCTTATCCTGCGGAATCACCGAGCCGTTGTCGTCCGACAATACAGCCTCCCACATCACTTTCACCTCTCCGGCATTGGAGGTAAGCTCTACCGATGCCGCATCGGGAGCCACCGGGGGATAGAAACCCACGTAGGTCTAGGCCTCGGCAGGAAGTCCTTCGCCCACACCGTTGAGGCCTATTACGGAATAAGTGTATTTTCCCGATACGGGCAGCGTGTCGGTAAGCGCCAGCGACTCGCCTGGAGCGGGGGCATCGAATGTGCGGATAAGCTCGGCGTTTCTGTAGACCCTCACTTCCGTAAGGTCGGCAAGGGCATTTCCGTTGAGCGTTACAGAAGGAGCCTTAAACCGTATGTCGGCTTTCAGCCCGGCGTTGTCGGCGGGTATCACGGTCAGCGACGTCGGAGTCCCGGGAGCCACGGTCGAGACGCCTTCGGCTATGCGTATGTCGTTAAGATACAGATAGAACATCCCTTTGGGCGACACGCCGTGGAATCACACGCAGTAGGTGCCGGCTGCCTTGGGGGCGATAATGGCCTCATAGTCGCCGAAGGTAGTCGAGGTAATCTGGAGCGTGGAACGCGCCGTCGGCGTGCTGAAAATCCACAAGAGCAGCCGCGATGAGCTCGAAGCCTTCCAGCAGGTGCACGACGAACTCGACCCTTCGTTCACCCGGCGACTCAAGGAGAGCTTTCCCGACCTTTCGGAAAGCAACATACGTGTGGCTGCCTACGTGGCGATAGGGATGAGCAACAAGCAGATAGCGCGTGTAATGATGATTGAATACAAGTCGGTGCTGACGGCCCGCCACCGTCTTCGCACCAAGATGGGACTTGCAAAGACCGACTCGCTCGAGCAGGCCCTCCGCCGCTTCTCGCGCCTTTAGAGCGCGTTCCTTAAAATTGCGGAGTCCCTGTCCGCCCTCCGTCAGCTCATCAGAAACTCACGCAACGAACTGATTACGTTCACACTTTCCATTATAACTGAAACTTTCAGGAAAAATACAGAAAGTTTCAGTTATAATGGAAACTCTCTTACGAACAGAAACTTATCAGACGGCATAATTTCAATATGCGGATTCCGAAGCGATGTGTTCAGTTTATTTTTGATTCTCGGCTTCAATTGTCGAACGGACTTCGTCAAGAACCTGCCCCAACCAGTTAGTGCCTCTCCACGAAGAAGAATCCCACGCCAAGGGGTCTGTTTCACCCAGACCAATGCCCCATATTCTATCGTATGGACTGGCTTCGACGAAGTGGAGCCCGGGATATGAAAGGATTGCCTTTCGGGCCTTGGGAACCGTGGAGAATTTTGAGAGACAGGCACGGAACATGTAATCTCTGCTCACGCGCGACCACTCGTCGGAGCAAAAATTTTTTACTTCCCGTCCCAATGCCTTGATTTCCTTGGGGTCAGTGGCAATCAGTATCTTTTCCGCTACCGGGATATCATTAAAATGAATGGCTTTCCTATACATGAACTCCTGTTCAGAGCAACAGAAAGTGATGCCGTCGTGTGAGACATATTCAGTTTTCGCGAAATTGCTGAATATTCCACTCCAGAACAGCACGTATTTATCAGTAATCTTCATAAAACGGTTGTATTTAACTGTTGCTGTTTAAAACCTACCCCCTCGTGGTCAGAGCACAAGGAGGCGAAGCAGGCGGTCGAAAGTGGCGGACAGAAGAGCCGATGGGTCATCATGACAGCCGGCGCAGTCGTCGGGGCGGGGGATGAGGCCGGGATGCGGGCGCGACGTCTGTATCACCGAGCTCTTGACGGCCGAGAACCAGCGGAACCGCTCCTCTACGGTGAGCTCGGCGAGTGCCGGGCCGTCGGCGTCGAACATCGCCAGCTGCGACCGAAGCGCCTCGATGTCGGCCTCGGGGTCGAAGGCTCTGAGCCGCGTCTCGTCGATGCAGACCGCGCTGCGCAGCCAGCGGCGCCGCTTGCACATCATCAGCAGGCCGACGTTGATGAATTCCTCACGCTCCACGCGCGGCACATAGCGCACCACGGCATATTCATAAATCAAGGCGTTTTCGTTCATCTATGATGCGGTTTACGAAGATTGACGAGTTGGCGAGCCTGCGCGTGAAGAAGTCGCGATAGGCCTCTCTTTTCTCCGAGGGCGACATTATCTCCGGCTCGTCGGCGAGCCATGCCTCGGGTATGAGGTCCACGATATGGGAGAGCGTGCGGGGCGTGATGGCCTGGCGCAGCAGACTGTCGGCCTCCTCGATGCGCGATGCCTGCGGCAGAAGCGCGTGGGTGCGGATATAAGGGAAGGGGTCGAGGGGAGCGTTGTCGAGATTGCGCCATGAGTGATGGAAATAGAGCGACGCGCCGTGGTCTATGAGCCACAGCTCGCGGTTCCATATCAGCATATTAGTGTTGAGGCGCGTGCGGTCCACATTGGCGAGGAAGGCGTCGAGCCACACGATTTTCGAGGCGGTAAGTTCGTCTACGCGATTTACGGACGGATCCATCGTCATGGCGCGGTCGAGGAAATGGAGGCCGAGGTTGAGCCCTTCGCTCGAACGGAGCAGGTCCTGAATCTCCTCGTCGCCCTCGGTGATGCCGAAACGGTGGTCGATGTCGAGAAAAACGAGTTCGGGCACCTTGAAGCCGAGCGACTTGGCCACCAGTCCGCCCGTAAGTTCGGCTATCAACGCCTTGTAGCCGTGGCCAGCACCGCGGAATTTCACCACATAGCGGAAACCGTCGTCGGCCTCGGCGAGAGCCGGCAACGACCCTCCCTCGCGCAGAGGGAGGATGTAGCGCGTCAGCGACTGGGTTCTGATTTCCATCTCTTTAGGAGTTAAAACTCCGTGAAGCAGAGGGGCAGCAGCGAGGCCACCGAGGGGAGGATGTAGATTTTGTCCGCCCCGTAGAGCACTACCTCCATCGGGCCGTGGAGCGTCTCGTATTCAAGAAGCGCCTGGCGGCACGAACCGCAGGGGCTGATGGGCAGCGGCTGGAAGCAGTCGCTGTCGGGCGCATCCTCCGGATGGTGGAGGCGGGTCCACGCGGCTATCGCGATGCGCTTCATGGCCACTCCGGGATGATTGGCCGACGCATAGAAGCACGCGCTGCGCTCGGCGCATGTGCCCGACGAGAAAGCGGCGTTCTCCTGATTGGCACCACCGATTATTGTGCCGTCGGCAAGCTCGATGGCCGCTCCCACATGGAATTTGGAATAGGGCGCATAGCTGCGGCGGGTCATCTCCCTGGCCTTGTCCACAAGGCGGCGGCGTTCGGCGTCGAGCTCGTCGTAGCCACACACCTTGACGTCTATTTTCAGTTCTTTAATCTCCATAACATGAATATTATCAATGCAAAGTTAACGCATGGCTGCCGCAATAGCAAATAATTCCGACATAAAACGGCATCGGCAACCCGGCAAGAGCGCGTTCCTTTAAATTTCGGAGCCGGAGGGGTCGCAGCCTTGGAGCGGATTTAGTCAATTGCTGAAAGGAGCATACCGAGGTATGTGACTGTAAGCAAGGGGCTAAAGCCGCCCAAGGATGCGAGACACCGGTAACTTTATCGCGCGCAATGCTATCGTCTATGTTAAAATGCCGTTTTCGATATTCCGCGATAATTTTGAATTATTTACATGCTGTTGCGATTCCTTTGACTCTTTGCTTTATTCCTTGAACTACTGTCGTTTCCAGCACTACCGGCCTGTCACGCTATTACAACTTTAAATCCGGAATCGGCTCTCTTTCGTGTAGAAAAATTACATCTGACCGATGAGATCTCGGCAAAATATGCTCAAAAACCGCCGCCCCTACGACTCCGAAATTTTAAGGAACGTGCTCTAAGTAATAACAACGCTCTCGCGCCTTTGTATCTCCCGGCCGCAAAATCGGCGGGGTGTCGCTTTTTTTAACAGTTATCTTGCGGAGGATTTCACCCTTTCTGACTAACTTTGCATCTCATTTATCAAATCTCCGCCATGCGCTTCATCCGTCTTTCCACAATCGTCATATCCCTGGCCGTCGCAGCCGCCACATGGGGCCGCACCGCCGACGACCGCTACATAGAGTATATCAACAAATATTCCGAAATGGCCGTCGACCAGCAGGCGCAATTCGGCATCCCGGCCTCCATCACCCTCGCCCAGGGGCTGCTCGAAAGCGCGGCAGGACGCTCCACGCTCGCCACAAAGGGCAACAACCATTTCGGCATCAAATGCCACAAGGGATGGGAAGGGGAGACGATGCTGCGCGACGACGACGCCCCCGACGAGTGCTTCCGCGTCTATTCGTCGGCGGCCGAGAGCTTCCGCGACCATTCCCTTTTCCTCTCGCGCGAACGATACAAGCCGCTGTTCAGGCACGACGTGTCAGACTATTCATCATGGGCCAAGGGGCTGAGCAAATGCGGATATGCCACCGACCCCAACTACGCCACCCGCCTCATCACCATCATCGAGCGCTATGCCCTCTATACGTTCGACTCCCACGCCGGACGCGAAGCCGAGGAGATGACGCAGTTTCTATGGCAGCAGCTCCGGAAGACCCACCCGGTGCGCCGCAGCCGAGGCCTGCACTACGTGATCGCCGCCCCGGGCGACACCTACTCCTCAATCGCCAAGGAGTTCCACATCAAGAAGAAGAAGCTCATGGCCTACAACGACGCCGAGACCGACGCGATAAAGGAGTGGCAGGAGGTGTATCTCGAAGACAAGCTCGACGAGGCTCCGGCAGGTGTCGCATCGGCCACGATAGGGGAAGACGAGTCGCTCCACAGCCTCTCGCAGCGGTTCGGGATGAAGCTTTCGGTATTGAAAAGCCTCAACCCGAAAGCGAAAGACCGCCCGGGCGAACGTCTGCGCCTCCGCTGAGAGGCGGCGTCAGTCGCGGATCACGCTCGTGAACGAGAAGGGTCCGACGGGATCGGCTCCCTCGGGAAGATCCTCGGGCGAGGCCACCACCTTCACGATATACGATGAGTTCCACACCGAAATCGACTTCCCTTCCTGCAGAATGGCGAAGCTGAGCTGAAGCAGGTTGAGGCCCGGAGCCGTGGTTACGAGTGCCGGAAAGCCCTGCCAGGCGGGGTTGAGCGGAGTGGGGTAGACCACACGGTGGTTGACGGCTATGCTCACATCGGATATGGCCGCCGGTCTGGCTCCCTGAAGCGGACGCGCCTGAATGTCGGTGAGGCGGAGCGTATCGCCGGCCACGGCATAGATAGTATCGTTGTAGTGTGTCGCGCCGTCGAACGACGTGATCAGCTCCACGTCGGGGAAATCATTGTCGTCGCTGCACGAGGCCGCCAACAGCGCAAGCGGCAGCATGAGCAGATAAAACAGCTTTTTCATAATCTTTCGGATAATAAAACGTTTACTACCGATAAACAAACTCCCCTCCTATAAAGATTACAGCTCCCCGTTCCGGCCGCCGGCAGCATATTCGCGCTTTTGCGCAGACAACCTCAGAAATTTTGCTTAGAGTATGTTTGAGTTTAACTTCTATTCACTTGAAGAGGATTTTTTGAGATGATTTCGCAAGTCGAAGAGGGAGCGATGCTGGCATCGAGACCGATGAGTCTTGGCGAAATCAGCCAAAATGGCCTTCAAGGGGAATAGAAAGAATTTTTTGCAGAAGTATGTTTAAATTAATTCGTATTAAATTCAAACATATTCTTATTGTTTCATTCCGCACGCTGCTCGCAGTTTTAGCGCGAAAAATAGGCGTATGTCGGAAATAATGATTAAATTTGCAGTCTGAATAAGCGGCGCAAGGCCGCGCAGGCAGTGTATGCCCCTGTAGTTCAACGGATAGAATAGAGGTTTCCTAAACCTTAGATAGGAGTTCGATTCTCCTCGGGGGTACGAGTTTTTTCTCATCGATTGTTGCAAGGATTTCCGGCTTTTTCCGAAAGGCCGGAAATCTTTGTCATTTCGGGGAATAATAACGATTTCACACCCGCCACCCGACAGTTACCCACACTATATAACGGTCCGGGGTTCGGGCGCAAAGAGAGCCGGCTCCGCGCTGAGCGCGAAGCCGGCCTGTATATGCACGGTTTTGACCGCAGATTTACTTCTTGAGGATCTCGCGGCCCTTCTCGATTGCCTTCTCGTTGAGGGGAATGAGCTTGTGGTGGCGTTCGGGAAGCGATTTCTTCAGACCCCTGATCACGTTCTCCATCGGGAGCTTGTAGGGCATTGCCTCGAGGAGGGCGCCCATCACTACCATGTTGTAGGCCTTAGAGTTGCCGATTTCGAGAGTAGCGTCCATGGCGTCGATGGGGTAGATCTCGATGTCGGTGCGGTTGGGGCGGTTGTGGATACCGTTGGTGTCGAAGATGAGGATTCCGCCGGGCTTAACCTTGGGAGCGAACTTGTCGAGGCTCTGCTGGTTGAGGGCGATTACGATGTCGTAGCTGTCGAGCACGGGCGACGAGATCTTCTCGTCGGAGAGGATCACGGTAACGTTGGCCGTACCGCCGCGCTGTTCGGGGCCGTAGGAGGGCATCCAGGTAACTTCCTTGTCGTCCATGAGGCCGGAGTAGGCGAGGATCTTACCCATGGAGAGCACACCCTGTCCGCCGAATCCTGCTATGATGATTTCTTCTTTCATTTCTGTCTGATGTTGATTTGAAGGTTAGAGGTTGGTGCGGTTCACTCGTCTTTGAGGTCTCCGAGGGGATATTTCGGGAACATGTTCTCGGCCATCCATTCGTTGCTCTTCTCGGGGCTGAGCTTCCAGCCGGAGTTGCAGGTAGCGACTACCTCCACTACGGAAGTGCCCTTCTTGGCGAGTGCGTTTTCAAAGGCTTTCTTGAGGGCGGCCTTAGTCTTGCGCACGTTGGCGGGGGTGTGTACGGACTGGCGTGTAACGTAGCAGGTGCCGTCGAGGAGCGCCATGAGGTTGGTGATCTCGAGGGGGTGTCCGTTAAGGTCTACGCGGCGACCGTAGGGGGTGGTGGCGGTCTTCTGACCCAGGAGGGTAGTGGGGGCCATCTGTCCGCCTGTCATGCCGTAGATGGCGTTGTTGACGAATACCATCACGATGTTCTCACCGCGGTTGGCGGCGTGGATCGACTCGGCAGTGCCGATGGCCGACATGTCGCCGTCGCCCTGATAAGTGAATACCACGTTTTCGGGCCAGAGGCGGCTTACGGCTGTAGCGACAGCGGGAGCACGTCCGTGGGCGGCTTCCACCCAGTCGACGTCGATGTAGTTGTATGCGAATACGGCGCAGCCTACGGGCGACACGCCGATAGTCTTTTCGGTAAGGCCCATTTCAGCGATAACCTCGGCGAGAAGCTTATGGATCACGCCGTGGCTGCAGCCCGGGCAGTAGTGCATGTGTACTTCTTCGAGAAGCTCAGGTTTGCTGTATACCTTGTTCTCCGGACGGATTATATCTTTGATATCCATTGATTCGATTTGGTTAGAGGTGTGGGGGGATTACTTGTTGATCAGCTTCTCTTCGAGAGCTACTACTACCTCGTCGGGGCTGGGGATGATACCGCCGAGACGGCCGAAGTGCTCTACGGGGATTGCGTCGTGGACAGCGAGGCGCACGTCTTCGATCATCTGGCCGGCGTTAAGCTCTACGCAGAGGATGCCTTTCTTTCCTTCGGCAGCCTTGCGGATGGCGTCGGTCGGGAAGGGCCAGAGGGTGATGGGGCGCACGATGCCGATCTTGATACCCTTTTCGGCGGCCATTTCCTTGGCCTTGGTGCAGATACGGGCTATCGAGCCGAAAGCCACGATGAGATAGTCGGCGCCTTCGACGTCGATTTCCTCCCAGCGGGTCTCGTTTTTCTCGATTTCGCGGTAGCGCTCCTGAAGCTGATGGTTGATAACCTCCATGCGGCTCGATTCAAGCTCGAGCGAGGTGACGACGTTGCGCTTGCGTCCACCCTTGCGGCCGTCGGCAGCCCAGGGACACTGCTTGCGGATTTCCTCTTCGGTGCGGCGCGGACGCTGCTCGGGGAGCACCACTTTTTCCATCATCTGGCCTACGATACCGTCGGCGAGAATCATCGAGGGAGTGCAATATTTGAATGCGAGGTCCATGCCGAGGCCTACGAAGTCTACCATCTCCTGCACGGTCGAGGGAGCGAGCACGATGAGGTGGTAGTCGCCGTGGCCGCCGCCCTTGGTGGCCTGGAAGTAGTCGGCCTGCGAGGGCTGGATGGTGCCGAGGCCCGGGCCGCCGCGCATCACGTTGAGGATGAGCGCGGGCAGCGATGCGGCTGCGATGTAGGAGATACCCTCCTGCTTGAGGCTGACGCCCGGCGACGACGAGGAAGTCATCACGGCCTTGCCCGATGCGGCACCGCCGTATACCATGTTGATTGCGGCCACTTCCGATTCTGCCTGAAGCACGGTCATGCCGGTGGTCTCCCAGGGCATGAGTTCTTCAAGAGTCTCGAGCACCTCCGACTGAGGAGTGATAGGGTAACCGAAATAGCCGTCGAATCCGAAGCGGATTGCTGCGTGGGCTATTGCTTCGTTGCCCTTCATTAATCTTACCTCTTCTTTCATATTGATGTAGTGTGTTTGAATTCGGGTTGAAAATTCTGGTTGCTGAAAAATGCGAAAATTTGATTCAATTGCGGCTTGCCGCGGCGCCCGGGGGCGACGCCGGCCTGCCGGTGCGGGTCAGTCTACCTTCACGCGGTAGACCTCGATGCAGGCGTCGGGGCATACCCACGCGCATGAGCAGCATCCCGTGCAGTTGTCGGGGTTTGCCATGTAAGCGTAGTGATAGCCGCGGTCATTCACTTCGTTGGGCTGAAGCGCCAGCGTCTTGGTCGGACAGGCGACCACACACAGATTGCATCCCTTGCATCTTTCGATGTTGACGGTAATTGCACCTTTTACTTTTGCCATTGCTATGAGTTTTGATTTAAGTTGTATTGTTTTCAGGTATTGCCTGCTTCCCGGGTGGGGAAAACGGGAGGAGAGAGAGTCGGGTCAACACGAAAAAGCGCGTGCGTTAGCCGATTGCCGCACGCTTTTCGGGCATCTTCGGAACATGCCCGGTTTCGCACCACAAAAGTACAAAGTTTTTTCCGACCGCACAATATTGCATTTTATGTTTTACAGCATGTTTTTCGCCCCTTTTCGCATATACCCGCTCTCCGGGCACGGCAAAGGCCGCCCGGCAGGGGCTTCGCGCCCCGCCGAAGCGGCCTTTATGCCTTTACCTGCCGACGCTATTTTCCGCGCAGGAGGCGGGTGAGGTGGAGGAGCCCTTTGGAGGCGACCTCGGGGATGACGGTTACGTTGGAGGGGGTGGCGGCGGGATGCGGGTCGATGTAATAGACGGGCACGCCGGGACGCACGAACTGAAGGAGGCCGGCGGCGGGATAGACCACCAGCGAGGTGCCTACCACCACAAAGATGTCGGCTTTGCGCACGAGGTCGATGGCCGGCTCGATGTTGGGCACGGGCTCTTCGAAGAAGACGATGTGCGGACGCATCAGGTCGCCGTTGCGGCCGCGCGTCTCGGGCGTGGTCTCGAGATGGTCGATGTCGAGGGTCTCCACATAGTCGGGGTGGGCGATGGAACGGATTTTCATCAGCTCGCCGTGCAGGTGGAGCACGTTTTTCGAGCCGGCGCGTTCGTGGAGGTCGTCGACGTTCTGGGTTATCACATATACGTCGTAGTCCTTCTCAAGGTCTACGAGGGCGCGGTGGGCGGCGTTGGGCTCGGCCTTGAGGAGGTCTTTGCGGCGCTGGTTGTAAAACTGATGTACGAGGGCGGGGTTCTTGCGGAATCCGGTGGCCGAGGCCACGTCCATCACGGGATAGTTCTCCCAGAGCCCTCCGGCGTCGCGGAAGGTGGAGATGCCGCTCTCGGCGCTGATTCCTGCGCCTGAGGAGATTACGAGAATCGGTTTTTTCATAGCTTTGTTATCTTGGTTTTGTTATTTTCCGCGCAGCAGCCCTTTGAGGTCGTTGAGGAGCGTGAGAGCCTGCAGGGGGGTGAGGTTGTCGACGTCGACGCCGAGTATGCGGTCGCGCACCTGCGAGAGGAGCGGGTCGTCGAGCTGGAAGAAGGAAAGCTGATAGCCGTCGCGCTTGCGGCCTATCTCCTCCACGTTGACTTTCGAGGGCGTAGGCGCGGCCTCTCCCTTCCCTTTCTTTTTATCGGCGGCGCGGTCGGCGGCCGGGGCGCCGGCGGCCTCTTCGAGCTGCCTGAGCACCTGCCCGGCGCGCTTCACTATGGAGGGGGGCATGCCGGCGAGCTTGGCCACATGGATACCGAAGCTGTGGGCCGTGCCGCCCCGCTCGAGCTTGCGCAGGAACACCACCTTCCCTTCTATCTCCTTCACCGAGACGTTGAAGTTCACTATCCGTCCGAAAGTCTTTTCCATCTCGTTGAGTTCGTGATAGTGGGTGGCGAAGAGGGTCTTCGGCCTCACGGCACCGTTCTCGTGGAGGTATTCCACAATGGCCCAGGCTATGGAGATGCCGTCGTAGGTCGACGTGCCGCGTCCGAGCTCGTCGAAGAGGATGAGGGAGCGGGGACTGAGGTTGTTGAGTATGGCGGCCGCCTCGTTCATCTCCACCATGAAGGTCGACTCGCCGAGCGAGATGTTGTCGGAGGCTCCGACGCGCGTGAATATCTTGTCGACCACGCCGATGCGTGCCGCCTCGGCTGGCACGAAGCATCCTATCTGGGCCATGAGGGCAATCAGGGCCGTCTGGCGCAGCAGGGCCGACTTACCGCTCATGTTGGGACCCGTAATCATCATTATCTGGGCCGAGTCGCTGTCGAGGCTGACGCTGTTGCTCACGTATGGCTCACCCGGGGGGAGGCGACGCTCGATGACGGGGTGGCGCCCCTCGGTGATGTCGAGGGTGAACGAGAGGTCGACCGTGGGTCTAACGTACTTATAGTCTTCGGAGGCGCGGGCGAATGAGAGGAGCGTGTCGACCTGAGCGGCTGCCGAGGCGAGGGTCTGCATCGGGGCGATGCTTCGGCCGAGGGCGTCGACGAGGCTGCCGAATATGCGGGCCTCGGCTTCGGCTATGCGGTCTTGCGCGCCGAGTATCTTCTCTTCGTATTCCTTGAGCTCGGGGGTGATGTAGCGCTCGGCGTTGACGAGAGTCTGCTTGCGTATCCATCCTTCGGGCACCTTCTCCTTATGCGTGTTGCGCACCTCTATATAGTAGCCGAACACGTTGTTGAAGCTGATTTTGAGCGAAGGGATTCCTGTGGCCTCGGTCTCGCGGCGCAGTATGGCGTCGAGGGCGTCGCGGCCGTGGAGGGCGATGTCGCGCAAGGCGTCGAGGTCGGGGTCCACCCCCGGGGCGATCACGTTGCCCTTCGAGAGCAGTGCCGGCGCGTCGGGGCTTACGGTGCGCTCTATGGCTTCGGCCGCGCGCGAGCAGTCGGCCATGGTGAGGGCCAGGCGGCGCAACGGTTCGGAGCCGGTCTCTTCGAGCGTCTTCCTCAGGCCGGCGGCGTTGCGGAGCGATTCCTTGAGCTGAAGCAGGTCGCGCGGGCCGCAGCGGCGTGTGGCCACTTTCGAGACGAGACGCTCCAGGTCGCCGATATGCTGCAGGGCTCCGAGCGACTTCTCGCGCGCCTCAGGGTCGCGGAAGAAATACTCCACCACGTCGAGGCGGCGGTTGATCTCCTCGATGTCGAGCAGCGGGAAGAGCACGTAGCGGCGGAGCAGGCGCGCCCCCATGGGGGTGCAGGTCTTGTCGATGACGTCGACAAGGCTCTTGCCGTCGTCGGCCATAGGGGCCACAAGCTCGAGGTTGCGCACCGTGAAGCGGTCGAGGCGCACGTATCGGTTCTCCTCGATGCGTCCGAGCGAGGTGATGTGCTTTATGTCGGTGTGCTGCGTAAGGTCAAGGTAATAGAGGAGCGACCCGGCGGCCACGACGGCTTCGGGCATGTCGGCCACGCCGAAGCCTTTGAGGCTCGAAGTGCCGAAGTGCTTGAGCAGCCGCTCTACGGCGGCCTGGTCGGTATATACCCAGTCGTCGAGTTCAAACACCGGACACTGATAGCTGACGGCCTGCTCGTAGGCCTGCCTGGTGCCCTGCATGCGCAGCATCTCCTTGGGGGCGATGTTGGCTATGAGCTTCTCGATGTATTCGGGCTTTCCGCGCGAGCAAAGAAACTCGCCGGTAGAGATGTCGAGGAAGGCCACTCCGGTGAAGTGCCTGCCCTGATAGATGCCGCCAAGAAAGTTGTTTTCGCGGCGCGAGAGCATTGAGTCGGACGTGTTGACGCCGGGGGTAACCAGCTCCGTGATGCCTCGCTTCACGAGCTTCTTGGTCAGCTTCGGGTCTTCGAGCTGTTCGCAGATGGCCACGCGCTTGCCGGCGCGCACGAGTTTCGGGAGATAGGTGTCGAGGGCGTGGTGGGGGAATCCGGCCAGCTCCACGAACTGGGCGGCACCGTTGGCCCGGCGTGTCAGCGTGATGCCGAGTATCTCGCTCGCGGCTATGGCGTCGTCGGAGAATGTCTCGTAGAAGTCGCCTACACGGAACAGGAGTATCGCGTCGGGATGCTTTCTCTTCATCTCGGCGTATTGCTTCATCAGGGGCGTCTCAGCTATTTTTGCCATTTGGGTCCGGATCAGGAGGGGAACACTTTGAGCATCCAAGTGGCGAGGCACACATAGATGATGAGGCCTACCACGTCGTTGGTAATCTGAATGAAGGGGCCTGTGGCGAGGGCGGGGTTTATCTTGAGCTTCTCGAGCGTGAGGGGCACCAGAGTGCCGAACACGGTGGCGAATATCACCACGGCGAAGAGCGAGACGGCCACGGCCATGGTTACGGCGTAATCGCCCGGCAGCGTGAAGAAGCAATAGATCATGATCACCACCGAAATCACCACGGCGTTGAGGAGCGCGATGAGCACCGAACGCCCCACCTGCCTCCATGCCTCCTTGAGGTCGAGGCGACCGTTGGCGAGGCCCTGCACCACGATGGCCGAGGCCTGCACGCCGACGTTGCCGCCGGTGCCGCCGATGAGGGGGATGAAGAGGGCCAGGGCCGTTACTGCGGCCAGCTGGGCCTCGAAGCCGGCGAGGATAAGGGAGCTGACGATGCCTCCGACCACGCCGATGAGCAGCCAGGGGAGGCGTGCCTTGGTCTGGGCAAACACCGAGTCGTCGGCGTCGACGTCGCTCGTGATACCCGAAGCCAGCTGATAGTCGCGTTCGCTCTGCTCGCGCACCTCGTCCATGACGTCGTCCACCGTAATCTGGCCTACGAGCCTGCCTATGCTGTCGACCACGGGCATGGCCACAAGGTCGTATTTCTCGAAGTCGATGGCCACGTCGTCGATGGGCGTGTCGACGTGCACCGACACCGGGTCGGACTCCATCACGTGCTTTATCTTCGACACCGACGGATGAGTAATCATCTTCTTCAGCGGGAGCACGCCTTTGAGGCGCCCCTCGTCGTCGACCACGTAGACGTAGTAGATGTCGTCGAGGTCTTCGGCCTGACGGCGCATCTCCTTGAGGCAGTCGGGCATCGAGAGGTTTTCGTTGACCTCTATCATCTCGGTGCCCATCATGCCGCCGGCGGTGTCTTCGTCGTATTGCAGGAGGTCGACGATGTCGCCGGCCTGCTCCACGTCGTCGATGTGCTGTATCACCTCCTCGCGGTCTTCTTCGTCGAGTTCCTGAATTAGGTCTACGGCGTCGTCGGTGTCGAGCAGGTCGATGAAATGGCCTATCTGCTCGGGGTCCATGTCTTCGAGCAGTTTCTTTCGGTCCTCCTCGTCGAGCTCCATCAGCACGTCGGCCTTCTGCTCCTTGTTGTCGATGAGGTTGAAGAGCCATTCGGCCTCCTTGAGGCTCACGCCCCGGAAGAGCTCGGCTATGTCGGCGGGGTGGAGCTGACTCAGCTCCTCGCGCGCCGCCGATGAATCGCCGTTCTCAAACAGCTCCTCGATTCGCTCTATGTCGATATCGGTAAATTCTTTCACTTTTCCCGTTGATTAGTCAGTACTTGAACGACGACCCGCCGAGGAACTCGCGCAGCAGCGACGTGGTCGGAATCTGGTCGGTCTCGATAGGCTCGAAATAGCTGAGCAGCTTAATCAGCCTGTAGGCCTGCGCGTAGAGGGGAGTGTCGTAGGGCACTTCGTGGAGCAGCGGCTCGGCAAACTTCTTCATCACTCCGATCTCGAAGATGAGCGACGAATTGAAGGTGGCGTCGGCGTTCTCCTGGAAGGGGAATATCCACCGCTCCTCGCCGCGGCGCACACTGGGCCAGCGGCGCAGGGTCTCCAGAGCCGACGTGTGGCGGTATTTATAGTCGCGCACGATGCGGCGCAGCAGACGGTTGTCGGTGGTCGAAATCCAGTTGTGGTCGTCGATGTGGAGAGTGGTGAGGGCCGAGACATACATCTTGAATATCGAGTCGGCCGGGAGGGCTGCCGTCAGCTCGGGGTTGAGGCCGTGGATACCCTCGATGAGGAGCACGTCGCTCTCGCCGAGGTTCAGCGGGCGCGGACGCTCCACGCGGCGGCCCAGCTCGAAGCTGTAGGTCGGGAGGTTGATTTTCTCGCCGGCGAGGAGGCGGCGCAGGTCGGAGTTGAGTCGCTCGAGGTCGAGGGCGTAGAGGCTCTCATAGTCGTAGTCGCCGCTCTCGTCGCGAGGAGTGCGCTCGCGGTCCACGAAGTAGTCGTCGAGCGAAATCATCTTCGGCGTCATCAGGTTGGTCATCAGCTGGATGGCCAGACGCTTTGTCGACGTGGTCTTTCCCGACGACGAGGGGCCTGCGATAAGCACCACCTTGAGCCCGCCCTCGTCGTGACGCAGCTGTATCTCGTCGCTGATGCGGCCGAGCAGCTTGTCGTGCATCGCCTCGGCCACATTGATGAGGCGTGCCGTCTGGCGGCTCTTCACCACGCGGTTGAGCTCACCGACGTTGCTCACCTGAATCACTCGGTTGAACTTCTGATAGTCGGTAAATGCCTTGTACATCTTCTCCTGCGCCACGGGCTGCTGCGGCTTCGTGGTGTCGGCGGCGTCGAAGGGGAGGAGCAGGAAGCCCTCCTTATAGAGGCGGAGCGAAAACACGCGGGCTATGCCGGTGCGATTGGCCAGCGGACCGTAGTAGCTGTCGGCCAGGCCGTCGAGGCGGTAGAAGACAGTATAAAGGTCGTGGATTCCGTCGAGGAGCATCACCTTGTCGTGAAGCCCCTGCCGGCGGAACATCTCCACCACGTCTTTCGTGAGCCTCTCCTTGCGCACTATCGGCATGTCGGCCTCGGCCATCTCCCTCATCCGCGCCTCGATATCGGCAGCGAGCGAGTCGGAGGGGAGCATGGGCACCCCGTCGTCGGCTATCAGGCGGCAGTAATACCCTTTGGAGATGCTGTGCTCGATGCGCAGCGTCGCTCCCGGGCATATCTCCGTAACGGCCTTGTAGAGCATCATGCAGAGCGTGCGCACATAGACGCGCCTGCCCGTCGGCGAGTCGGCCGGAAGAAACTTCACCATCTTGGGGGAGAACACCGGGAACGACAGGTCTTCGGTCTTATTGTTGACGCTCGCGCAGATAGGGGTGAAGCCGAGCTCTTCTGCCACGGAGGAATAGATTTCGGCCAGAGTGGCACCCCCCTCCACGGGGAGATAGCGCTTGAGGTTTTCGCAGTATATTTTCATCAGATATATAGTGGTAGGTTATCAGACGGCGTATGTCGCCACGCAAAGTTAACAAAAAAATCCGGGATAAGTGCGCGTTGTCGGATAAAATCGTTAACTTTGCACGATTAACGGCCGGGCGGCGTAAACGCGTGCACCGGCGGCTGGTCCATCGGTTCCCGGAAAAAGGCTTTCCGGGATGTCGGTGTATATATCGACCCCCGGCGCAGGCCGGATTCCTTATCTGATGAAACTATGGTACGCAAGTACGATTATCTTGTGATTGGCTCCGGCATAGCCGGAATGAGCTTCGCGCTCAAAGTGGCCGACAAGGGTAGGGTGGCGATCGTATGCAAGACCACCCTCGACGAGGCCAACACTTATTTCGCCCAGGGAGGCGTGGCTTCGGTTACGAACATGGCTGTCGACGACTTCGACAAGCATATCCACGATACGATGGTGGCCGGCGACTGGCTGAGCGACCCCGAGGCCGTGGAGAAGGTGGTGCGCGAGGCGCCGGCCCAGATACGCGAGCTCGTGGGCTGGGGCGTGGACTTCGACCGCAACGAGAATGGTGAGTTCGACCTCCACCGCGAGGGGGGACACTCCGAGTTCAGAATACTCCACCACGCCGACAACACCGGCGCGGAGATTCAGCTCAGCCTCATCGAGCGGCTGCGCTCGCATCCCAACATCGACATCTACGAGCATCACTTCGCCGTCGAGATAATCACCCAGCACCATCTGGGCAAGATTGTAACCCGGCGCACACCCGACATCACGTGCTACGGGGCCTACATCCTCGACGAAGCGGCCGGACGCGTCGACACGTTCCTGGCCAAAGCCACGGTGATGGCCACCGGAGGCGTCGGAGCCGTCTATACCACCACCACCAATCCGCTCGTGGCCACGGGCGACGGCATAGCCATGGTCTACCGCGCCAAGGGAACCGTCAAGGACATGGAGTTCATACAGTTCCACCCCACGGCGCTCTACCATCCCGGCGACCGCCCCTCTTTCCTTATCACCGAGGCAATGCGCGGCTACGGAGCCGTGCTCCGCAACCTCGACGGGCAGGAGTTCATGCAGAAATACGACCCGCGCCTCTCGCTGGCGCCCCGCGACATCGTGGCCCGCGCCATCGACTCCGAAATGAAGCTCAACGGCACCGACCACGTGTTTCTCGACGTTACCCACAAAGACCCTGAAGAGACGCGTCGCCATTTCCCCAACATCTACGAGAAATGCCTCTCGCTGGGCATCGACATAACGAAAGACATGATTCCCGTGGCTCCCTGCGCCCACTATCTCTGCGGAGGCATCGACGTCGACCTCAACGGAGAGTCGAGCATCAGGCGCCTCTACGCCGTGGGCGAATGTAGCCGCACCGGCCTGCACGGAGGCAACCGCCTTGCCTCCAACTCGCTGATCGAGGCCGTGGTGTATGCCGACGCAGCCGCGCGCCATGCCATGGCGTCCATCGCAGGCTACGACCTGCGCACCGACGTGCCCGAATGGGACGAGACCGGCACCGACCATCCCGAGGAGATGGTGCTCGTAACCCAGTCGGTGAAGGAGGTAAACCAGATAATGGGCTATTATGTTGGCATAGTGAGGTCCGACCTGCGCCTTCACCGCGCCTGGAACCGCCTCGACATCCTCTACGACGAGACCGAAAAGCTCTTCAAGGCCAGCAAGCCCTCGCGCGAGCTGTGCGAACTGCGCAACATCATCAACGTGGCCTACCTGATAATGCGTCAGGCCATGGAGCGCAAGGAGAGCCGCGGCCTTCACTTCAGCGTAGACTATCCCCGCAAGGACTCCAAATAATAGAAATGACAAAACTATCACGCATGGCAGGCGCTGTCCTGCTTCTGGCGGCCTTCCTGGCCGCCGGCCACCTTTCGGCGGCGAAGAAGAGCCACGACGCTGCCGTGGCCCGCAACCTCAATGTATTCAACGCTCTGGTCAAGGAGCTGGAGATGAACTATGTCGACACCATCCGCACCGACGAGGCCTTCCAGGCCGCTATCGACGCCCTGCTGTCGACCGTTGACCCCTATACCGAATACTTCTCGTCTGACGATGCCGAAAACCTCTCGCGCCTCGCCACCGGACAGTATGGCGGCATAGGCAGCTTCATCATGGAGCGTGATAGTTTCACGTATATCTCGGGGCCTTTCGAGGGGTCGCCGGCCGCCGAGGCCGGACTGCTCCCGGGCGACCGCATTCTCCGCATCGATTCGATCGACGCAAAGGGGATGCGCTCCGACAAGGTGTCGAAGGCTCTGCGCGGACAGCCGGGCACGAAGCTCAACCTGCGCGTATGGCGTCCATACACCGACCTGCGCGGCTCTTCCGACAGCATCCTCGACTTCACCATAGAGCGCCGCAAGCTCTCAACCCCCAGCGTACCCTATTGGACGTTCGACTCCGTGAACGGAATCGGATATGTGCGCCTCACCACCTACATCGACCGCTCGCCGGCCGAAGTGCAGGAGGCGCTTGAAGCCTTCAAGGCGAAGGGCGACGCCCTCAAGGGGGTGGTGCTCGACCTTTCGGCAAATGGCGGAGGACTCGTGGAGAGTGCCGTCGACATCGTTGGCTTCTTCGTGCCGAAGGGCACGGAGGTGCTGCGCACGCGCGGACGCGCCGGTTCGGCCGACCGTGTCTACCGCACGTCGCGAACCCCGATACTGCCCGACGTGCCTCTGGCCGTAATCATCGACGGGGGCTCGGCCTCATCGTCTGAAATCACCGCCGGTTCGCTCCAGGACCTCGACCGCGCCGTGCTCGTAGGCACACGCAGCTTCGGCAAAGGACTCGTGCAGGGCACCCGCGCCCTCCCCTACGACAGCTATCTGAAGGTAACCACCGGCAAATACTATATCCCGTCGGGCCGACTTATCCAGGCCATCGACTATTCCCACCGCAACCCCGACGGGTCGGTGGCCCGTGTGCCCGACAGCCTCACCAACGTGTTCCGCACCAAAGGGGGTCGCGAGGTGCGCGACGGCGGAGGACTCACGCCCGACATAAAGGTCGACAACGAAAACACCACCCGCCTGCTCTACGAGCTGGTGCGCGGCAACTTCATCTTCGATTTTGCCAACAGATATGTGGCCGCCCATCCTGAGAAGCCCGACATGGAGCGCGAGATGGTTACCGACGAGGTGTATTCTGAGTTCAAGGCATCGATCGACCCCGTAAAGCTTAAATACGACAAGGTGGGCAATAACCTCATAGAGCGTCTCGACACTATTCTCAAAGACGAGGGTTTCATGAACGACTCCGTGCGCCAGCAGCTTGAAGTGCTCGGCAAACTCCTTGTGCACGACCTCGACGCCGACCTCGACGCATATCGCGGACAGATAGCCCCCTTCCTGGCAGGAGAGCTCGCCGACCGTTACTATTTCGAGCGCGGACGCTCGGCTCAGAACCGACTGAACAGCAAGGCCTACGCCGCAGCCGTCGAGGCTCTGAAACAGAAAGACCCTCTGGCGGCCACACGCCCCAAAAAGAAATAACCGTCCCCCTTCCGGAAAATGACATTAGAAGAAGCGTCAAGACTCTTTTCGGCCGGTAAGCCGGCCGGAGCGTTCGCCGCCGTCATGGCCGATGCGGACGCCCGGCGCGTGCGCCTCGACGGCCTGGCCGGAAGCGCCCAGGCATTGCTGATGGCTTCGCTCGAAATGAAGAAGCCCGGCCTCGCCGTGGCCGACGACGCCGATGCCGCCGGCTACCTCTACCACGACATCTGCCAGATACTTGGGCCGGAACGCGTGGCCATCCTCCCCTCGGCCTACAAACGCGACATTCGGTTCGGGCAGATCGACCCCCCTTCGCAGATACTCCGCACAGAGTCGCTCGAAGCCTACACCGCCGGGCGGATAGCCTGGCTCGTGAGCTATCCCGAGGCCATGGCCGAAAAGGTGGCCCCGCCCAAAAAGCTGACGGAGGCGAGACTCAGCCTCAAAAGCGGAAAGAAGACCAGCCTCTCGGCCACGGTGTCGAAGCTACGCGACGAGGGATTCAGACAGACCGACTATGTATATGAGCCGGGACAGTTCGCTCTCCGAGGCTCGATTCTCGACATATACTCCTACTCCAACGAGCTTCCTTACCGCATCGACTTCTTCGACGACGAAATCGACTCCATACGCACCTTCAACGTCGAGACCCAGCTCTCCGAGAAGCGCCTCGACGAGATTACGGTAGTCCCGGCCATGGCCTCGGCCGAGCGCGACGACGGCATCTCGCTGCTCGACTTCATCGACACCGCCGCCCCGGTGATGATGCAGTCGCGCGCATGGCTCCTCTCGCGCATCGCCGGCGTATGCTCCGAATCAATCTCCGAAGCCGTGCTGCTCGCCGGAGAGGGCGACCCCGACGCCATGAAGAAGCTCGTCGACCCCGAGGCCTTCGCCTCGCGCCTCGAAGGGTTCCGGCAGTTCGAGTTCGGCGTCTCCGACACCCTCTCCGAAGGAGGAGCCACAGTCGACGCCCGACTCGACTTCCACTGCTCGCCGCAGGCCCTTTACCACAAGAACTTCGACCTAATAGCCGACTCCTTCGCCGAGTTTCTCGACAAGGGGTTCCGCATACTCATCCTTTCCGACTCGGCCCATCAGACCGACCGACTGCGCGACATCTTCGCCGACCGTGGCGACGACATACGCTTCACGCCGGTCGACCGCACGCTGCATCAGGGATTCGTGGACCGCGACGCAAAGGTGTGCTTCTTCACCGACCACCAGATTTTCGACCGCTTCCACAAATACAACCTCCGCTCAGACCGCGCCCGCGGAGGCAAACTCGCCCTCTCGCTCAAGGAGCTCAACCAGATCGAGCCGGGCGACTACATAGTCCACATCGACCACGGTGTGGGCCGCTTCGCAGGGCTGGTGCGCACCGACGTCAACGGACGCCCGCAGGAGATGATCAAGCTCGTGTATCAGAACGACGACATTATCCTCGTGAGCATCCACGCCCTCCACAAGCTGTCGAAATACCGTGGCAAGGAGGGTGTGCCCCCGAAAATCAACAAGCTCGGCAGCGGAGCCTGGAACCGCCTCAAGGAGCGCACCAAGACCCGCGTCAAGGACATAGCACGCGACCTCATAAAGCTCTACGCCGCCCGGCGTGAGCAGAAGGGACACGCCTTCGCCCCCGACAGCTATATGCAGCAGGAGCTGGAGGCGTCGTTCATCTACGAAGACACCCCCGACCAGCTCAAGGCCACACAGGCCATAAAGACCGACATGGAGGCCGACAAGCCGATGGACCGCCTGATATGCGGCGACGTCGGCTTCGGAAAGACCGAAATAGCCATACGCGCAGCCTTCAAGGCTGCCGCCGACAATAAGCAAACGGCCGTGCTCGTGCCTACAACCGTGCTCGCCATGCAGCACTACCGCACATTCGCCGACCGCCTCAAGGATTTCCCCGTCAGGGTGGAATTCATTTCGCGCGCCCGGAAACCGAAGGAGGTGAAGCAGATACTCGCCGACCTCGAGGCCGGCAAGATCGACATCCTCATCGGAACCCACAAGATAATCGGCAAAGGGGTGAAATTCAAAGACCTCGGACTCCTGATCATCGACGAGGAGCAGAAGTTCGGAGTGGCCGTAAAGGAGAAGCTGAAGCAGATGAAGGTGAATGTAGACACACTCACCATGAGCGCCACGCCGATACCGCGCACACTCCAGTTCTCGCTGATGGGCGCGCGCGACCTCAGCTCGCTCAATACTCCGCCGGCCAACCGCCAGCCGATACAGACCACCGTGGTGCCCCTCGACGACGATCTGCTCCGCGACGCCGTAGGCTTCGAGCTCTCGCGCAACGGACAGGTGTTTATCGTCAGCAACCGCATCGAGGGTCTCAATCAGCTTGAAGCCCAGCTCAAGAGGGTGGTGCCCGGTGTCAGAACAGTGATCGGACACGGACAGATGCCTCCCGAAAAGCTCGAAAAAGCGATTATCGACTTCACCAACCACGACTATGATGTGCTGCTGGCCACCACCATCGTGGAGAACGGCATCGACATGCCCAACGTCAACACCATCATAGTCCACAACGCCCAGAATTTCGGTCTCTCCGAGCTTCACCAGCTCCGTGGCCGCGTAGGGCGCAGCTCGCGCAAGGCTTTCTGCTGGCTCACCACGCCCCCCGGTATGCCCCTCACGCCTGTGGCACGCCGACGCCTGCAGGCCATCGAGTCGTTTTCCGACCTCGGCGCCGGAATCCACATCGCCATGCAGGACCTCGACATCCGCGGAGCCGGCAACCTCCTCGGCGCCGAGCAGAGCGGCTTCATAGCCGACCTCGGATATGAAACCTACCGCAAGATTCTCAAAGAGTCGGTTACCGAACTCAAGACCGAGGAGTTTGGCGAGACATTCGCCGACGAGGCCGCCGGGCAGGAAGAGGAGTTTACCGCCGACTGCACCGTGGAGAGCGACCTCGAGCTCCGTCTGCCCCCCTCCTACGTGCCTCAGGAGAGCGAGCGAATCAGCTTGTATCAGACTCTCGACAATATGGAGACCGACGAGCAGATCGACACATTCCGCGCCAACCTGCGCGACCGTTTCGGCGAGATTCCCGCCGTGGCCGAAGAGCTAATCCGCATCGTGCCGCTTCGACAGTCGGCGCGCCGCCTCGGCATCGAGCGCCTCCTTCTGAAAGGGGGACAGATGTACCTCTACTTCGTAGGCGACGACAACAAGGCCTACTACCAGTCAAAGGCCTTCGGACGCATTCTGGCATGGCTGCAGCAGAATCCGGCACGCTGCCGCATCCGCGAGACCAACGGCAAGCGCTCGTTCCTCATCAGCGGCGTGCCCGACGTCCTCACCGCCCTCACCCTTCTGCGCTCCATCACCGCGCTCCCCGCCTCCTGACCATCACTCCCGCCCAAAATTTACAGCCCCGGAATGTCGCGCATTCCGGGGCTGTATGCTGTAGGTGTCGTTGCGTATATAGAAGGTATCGGCTCAAATCACGTGCAAATATGGCAAAAATCGGCTCAACATGAGCCGATTTTCCAATAAATTTTAGTAATTTTGAGCCGATTCGTCTTCAGCTGAATATATGCTGGGCAAAATATTTACAGCCCTGGAATGTCGCGCATTCCGGGGCTGTATGCTGTAGGTTGGATGGGATTACTTCACGTAGATGGCTTTCTCTGTAGAGGTGGTGCCGTCGGTGAAGAGCGTGCGGACTATGTAGATGCGGCCGTTGCCGTTGGAGTGCATGGCGGGGTTGATGCCGGCCGCCCAGTCAGGAGCCGAGACGGTTCCGTAGTTGTAACATTCCGAGATGTCGACGGGACCGTAGCCACCCCAGATGCCGCCTGCTCCGAAGCCCTTTTCGGGAACAACGCGCGAGAGGGTAACGTTGCCGAAGTTGACAGCGTGGCTCACCTTGGCGATGGGCATGGCTCCGGTGCCGAAGATGCCGGCGGCGGCGCCCTGGCCCACTATGGCCGCCCACTGGCCGAGGCGGATCACTCCGTCGGCATCGATGGTGCCCGGCACGGGCTGCGTGGGAAAGTACTGCACGCGGTCGCCCACGTAGCTTATCGGGAACATGTAGACGTCGCCGTAGCTCTCGCTCTGCCAGATGCGCTGGGGCAGGATGGTGAGGGCGCCGGTGTTGACGTCGACCACGGCGTCTACGGTCTCTTCCAGACCGTAGAAGTTATGGATATGAATCATAGTGGAGTCGTTGGCGTCGGCCACCACCTGCATTATGCAGTTGACCTCGTCGCCTCCATGCACATAGTCCTTTCCTACATAGTATCCTTCCACTATCCTGGCGGTGCGGGCCGGAACCTTGCGCATGGCCGAGGCGGGAAGGGCCTCATCCGAACGGACGGCGGTCCCGACGGGACGCAGCTCGGGTTTCGGGAAGGATGTGAACGTAATCGCGCCCTAAGGCTGCGACAGGTTTCCGGCCACGGAGAGTGCCGGACTCACATTCAGAGTCGCCTCGATGTCGGCTCTGAACGCGCCGTCGGGGTCGGCATGGCTTCTGAGCGGCGATGCGGCGTCGGCCGGAGCGGTCAGTGACGGCGTCGCGCTTTGCGGACGCAGCTCCACCACCTTGTCGACAGCAAGCGCGAGGCCCGAAGCAAGCAGCAGCGACAGCGCGAGAGTGTAATGATGTCTCATCTGATGAAAAAGTTAATGAATGAAAAGTGAATTATATAAGTATGTTTGAAGTTAACTTCTATTCACTTGAAGAGGATTCTTTGAGATGATTCCGCGATACTGTTTCTTTGAGTGTGTCTAAGAAAGGGTACTAAAAAAGGACCAGCCAA
>CAMCDS010000032.1 GCA_945873625.1 uncultured Porphyromonadaceae bacterium
GGATATATCCCGCAATCACTTTTCGGGCATCTGTGGGATAACGGCGTCCACATCGCTTCCTCTTCGACTTGCGAAATCATCTCAAAAAATCCTCTTCAAGTGAATAGAAGTTAAACTCAAACATACTCTAAGACATACACCTATAAACCAAAGAGGCTTAGTCATTTATCTGACTGAGCCTCTTTGTTTCTTACCCGATTCCCCCATACACTCACCTCCATATCGGGTGGGCAAACTACGATAAATCGGCTATTTCGGGGTGGGCAAACTACGATAATTGCTCGCGCGGCGGGTTAGGTGGATATCATTTGCGGGTATGAAACTGAGGGCAGCGGGCTGATATCCGGAAGGTTATCAGCCCGCTGCCATAGTGCGGCCGCGTAGAGGCGGGATCGTGAAGCGTGTGCGCCCTCTATGTCGACGTATGCGGTTATCTGTGGAGCAGGTCGCGCCAGTAGATCTTGCGCACGTTGACCACCGTGGTCTTGCCGTTCATCGTAAACGAGAGGCGGGGCACGTCGGAGTCGGCCAATTCGGCCTCGTAGAGGGCCTTGCCGCCGTTTTCGTCGCTGAAGTAGTAGGTGGTGAGGCTCGCGCTGCCTTCGGTCTCCTTATGTCCGGTGAGCACGAGAGCCGGGGCACGCTGCTCCACGGAGTCGGTGTCGTAGATGGCGAGTCGGTAGATTTCTGTATCGGCCGGGCCGGGGCGCGAGTCGATGCGATAGACGCTCTTGCCGTCGTCGGCGCGCATGCACACCACCGGACGCCAACCTGAGCGCATCGGCTCGGGGAGGCTGCTGATTTCCTGGTCGATGAGACGGCTACGCTCTCCCGCTTCGGAGGCCGAGACATATTCGATGTCGTAGAGCGTGTCGTCAATCCAGAGGTATTCGCCGTTGCGCACGGTCCATCCGCGCCAGCCGTATTCACCCCAGTCGGAGGGGACGGCCGTGGTGATTACCTGCCTGAGCGAGTCGTCGACCAGACGGGTGAAGTAATGCCTCATCTGTACGCTGTCGGCAATGTCGCGCAGCGGATACGGGCGCGTGAGCGGATAGCTCACCAGAGCCGCGAAGGCACCGCTGTCGCTTTCGGCGACAGCCTTTACAAGCAACTTTACCTGAGGGGGAAGCGAGTCGGAGGCTTCGATTTCGGCCACAGCCGACTCCTGTCCCGCGGGGGCAGGCTTCCGGCAGGAAGAGAACGCCACCATGCCGGCGGCCAGTGCCATGGTTATGATTATCGAGATAGATACGCGCATCTTTTATTGAGTACTGATTTAATATACGTTTATAGTCAGCGGTTTATTATATTTAGAGGGTCGTGGACGGGCGGAAGCGGGAGCTGCGCCCAGAGACCCGGCGGCTCCCTCTTCTCTTTAGCCTCTTCCTCAGCGATATAGAGGGTTGCAAACTCCTCCTTTCTCCTCTGCTGTATCTGTTTGTGCACCTTTCCGCGGTAGCGGCAGTGGGAGATGTATACCTCCTCGAAGTCGCGGTTGCCCTGCCGGAGCATCTTCACTATCGACGAGCGCTTCACGGCTCCCGAGCCGATGTTGTAGGCGAGCACGCCGAGCAGCAGCGAGTCCTTGCCGAACTCGCGGAACGCAGCACAGTTTTTCAACAGGTCTTTTCTCAGAATCTTGTCGGCCTCGGCCTCGGTGAGGGCGCGCTTGCGGCTGAACTTCTCGCCGGGGAGCACCTTATGTCCGTAGCCCACGAAGGGCCAGTGGCGGGGCTGATGTATGGTCTCGTATTTCTTGATGATCCTGACAGCCTCCTCGAAAAGGGCGTCGGGCGTTCGGACGCCGGCACTCCTGGTGAATGCCATCCCCGCGAGGATTATCACACCGCAGGCGGCCATCATTATTATATTCAACAGTTTTCTCATCTGGTTAAGTCTGAATACGCCGGGGCATGCAGCGACACCCCGACGGCTATTTCGTGGTAAATCCAAACATATTGTTAACCTCAGGGCGGCGGCGAGGGTTCGCCCCGCGCAGCGTTTATTAGCATAAATCGCCCTTATTTTCAATAATTTAACATAAAGCACCGGCAAAAGCGGCCGATTAATTTAAAATAATTTCGCATCTTTATTCCGAATTTCTGAATAAATATAAAAGGTTTTTAAAATATTTTTTTTATCTTTCCATCCGGATAGGCCTTCAGGCCTGCGATCCAATCACTTCATTTCCATCAAAAAAATTCTACATCAGAAAACTTTTACTTTCAGCTGCCCTCGCCGCAGCCACTCTCTCCGCCGCAGCCGCCAGTCCCAAAAACGCTCATTGGGTAGGCAATCTATACTACGACATCAATACTGAGACAAAGACAGCGGGAATGGTTTCCAGCGCATACTATTCACCCGCTCACGAACTTTATTCGGGTGATGTGGTGATTCCGGCCACAATCGTATTCAACAGCGAGACCTACACCGTTACCTCCCTTGATGAATAAGCTTTCTGCGACTACAACGAGGAGCTTAAATCCGTAGAGCTCCCCAACACGCTCGTTACCATTGGCACAGGTGCTTTCGATGGCGCATTCATCACCGAACTCACTGTGCCCAACTCGGTGAAGACCATCGGCAACTACGCCTTCGAATATTCCGCGTTGAAGAGCATCACTCTCGGCAGCGGAGTCGAATCGATAGGCTCCAAAGCATTCATGAAATGCCTCAGTCTCACCGACATCACCACTCTCGCGGAAGTGCCTACGACGTTAAAATCCTCAAGGAGGGCACCGCCAGACTCACCCTCTACGGCAACCTGAAGAAGGTAACAGTCGAAGTGAAGGGCGACAACGACTACAACGGTGTTGACGCAGTCGACGCCGGCACCGACGCTCCCGCCCGCTGGTTCAACCTCCAGGGCGTGGAGGTGGCAGAGCCCGTCCCCGGCCAGATTCTCATCGAGGTGCGCGGAGACAAAAGAGCCGTAAGGTTCAGTTCTGACCCTACACCACCTCATTTCCCTTCGAAGGCCGCGCATCCTCCCCGATGCGCGGCCTTCCGCATAATTCCAGCCCACGGCCGATGCAACATCAGGGAGCCGTTTTCGTTTTATCAGCATGAACAGTGAAAGCAATGCGGCCAAGGCCGATAGAGAATATATGGGAAGGGCGCTCGCGCTGGCGTCCTTCGGAGCCGGTTACGTGAGTCCCAACCCTATGGTTGGAGCCGTGATAGTCAGCCCCGACGGGCGCATCATCGGCGAAGGGTGGCACCGCCGTTTCGGCGGCCCTCACGCCGAAGTCAACGCTGTGGCATCGGTGGCTGAGGCCGACCGCCGGCTGTTTCCGGAAAGCACAATCTACGTTACTCTCGAACCCTGCTCACACTATGGAAAGACACCCCCTTGCGCCAAGCTGCTTGCGGAGTGTGGATTCCGCCGGGTGGTGGTAGCCATCGCCGACCCGAACCCGAAAGTGTCGGGGCGCGGCCTTGCCATGCTGCGCGAGGCAGGATGTGAGGTGGAGACCGGGGTGCTCGCCGTGGAGGCCGAAGAGCAGAACCGGCGCTTTCTGACAGCCCAGCGTCTCGGCCGCCCGTGGATTCAGCTCAAATGGGCCGAGAGCGCCGACGGCTTCATCGGCCGGCTCGACCCCGAGGGCAACCCCGTGCCCGTCAGGCTTTCATCACACCTCGGAGCCACGCTGATGCACCGCGAGAGGTCGATGGCCGACGCCATAGTGGTAGGCTCGGCGACGGCACTGGCCGACCGGCCGCAGCTGACGCTGAGACACTGGCCCGGGCGCAATCCCCTGCGCGTGGTGGCCGACAGGAGCGGACGCGCAGACCTCGCCACGCTCTTCCCCGACGGCAACGCCGTGAGTATAGGAGCCGGAGGCGAGACCCTCGAAGAAGGGATGCGGCGGCTGATGCACGACCACGAGGTGGGGGCAGTGATGGTGGAGGGAGGCGCCCGTCTGCTCGAAGCCTTCATAGCAGAGGGGCTCTACGACGAAATCCGCGTCGAGACCTCGCCGGCGGAGCTCGGAGGCGGCGTCAAGGCCCCGGCATTCACCCTCGGCAACGGGCTGGCCGAGGAGGAGAGTGTCGTTTTCGCCGACGGGAGCCGCATCCGCACCTATCGCCGCACGCGCGTTAAAAAAGAATAAAATCGTGCAAAAGATGATTTTCCCGGCCCTAAATGTGGGATTTTCTCATAAATTATGCTAATTTTGCAGGTTGAAAACCCGTGCAGCTACGTGTCGAGCAATCGGCGCGGCATCGGGCTATCGACCTAAATATACTATTTTTCATTACTTTAACCACCATCAGTGAAGATTACTGTTTCGCAACTGACCGCATACCTACGGCGTCTGATGACGGCTGTGGCGCTGATAGCCGGCGTGGCCGGTGTCGCCTCGTGCAATTCAGAGGATGATAAGAAGGAGTCGGGTACCACCGTTACTACCAACATCAATTCCGTAGCCATCACCCAGTTCAACCTGCAGGCCGACTACGAGGTGATGCCGGGTCTCGACTCGGTCTACTTCGCCATCGACCTCAACCAGGGAATCATCTTCAACGCCGACTCCCTCCCGGCCGGCACCGACATCACGAAGCTGAAGACCAAGGTTACGTTCTACAACTCCCCGAGCGAAGCCAAATACACCATGGAGAACGGCTCGCACCGCACCGGCGAGTCGGACTATCGCGCCAACCCCAACGACACCATCGACTTCTCGGGCGACGTTACGCTGCGCGTGGTGTCGGCCGACGGCGGCACCACCATGGACTACCGCATAAAGGTCAACGTCCACAAGATGAACCCCGACTCGCTCGCATGGGGCGACGTCGACAAGGGACGCCTCCCGGCCCGACTCGGGAATCCGCGCCGTCAGAAGAGCGTGGCATATAAAGGAGGAGCGGTGAGCCTCGTGGAGGAGAGCGACGGCTCATTCACCATAGCCCGCGCCGACACCATCTCGCGCCAGTGGACCCGCGAACGCGCCTCGCTAACATTCACCCCCAGGACAGAGACGCTGACAGCCTCGGCCGACGCTCTCTATATACTCTCGACCGACGGACAGCTCTTCACCTCGGCCGACGCGCTGACATGGAGCGACACCGGACGCAAGTGGGTGGCCATCAGCGGCGGATACGACCGCTTCGTGCTCGGAGTGGCTTCCGACGCCGCCGGCACGCGCCACACCTTCTATCCCGAATCCGACCTCCTCTCCGAGTCGCCCCTCGAAAGCGACTTCCCGATAGCCGCCACTTCCGCCTTCACCACCTTCGCATCGAAGTGGAGCCAGTTGCCTACGGGCATACTCGCCGGCGGACGCGATGCCGAGGGCAACATCTCGGGTGCCACCTGGGCCTTCGACGGCACCACGTGGGCACGTATCTCCGAGACTCCCCTGCCGGCGATGGAGGGTGCCACGGTGTTCCCCTATCTCGCCTACAACAAGGTGGTTTCATCGATGCGCGAGTTTGCCGTATGGATCGCCATAGGCGGACGTCTGGCCGACGGCACGCTCAACCGCACCACCTATATATCTTACGACAACGGCATCAACTGGCGCGAGGCCTCGCAGTCGCTCATGCTCCCGGCCTTCATCCCGGCAATGTGGATGGCCGACGCGCTGATATTCGACACCGAGCTCTCGGCCTCGCTCTCGGGCTGGGCCAGACAGCCCGCTCCGCGCCGCCTTCCCATAGGAGCGCGCGTGAAATACGACACCGACGGCGAGACAATCACCTGGGAATGTCCCTACATCTACCTCTTCGGAGGCTTCGACGCTGAAGGCACGCTTGTAGACGCCATCTGGAAAGGCGCTCTCAACCGTCTGACCTTCAAGCCCATCATCTGAACTCTATCCCCGACTTACCCCTCACCTCAAAACCACAGGAGACCGACAAATTGAAATCGAACCAGCCACATACACGCCATGCGCTCCGCGCCGCCGCACTGACGGCCGCCGCAGCCATCATAATGCTCTTCTGCCCCCTCCGCGCCGAGGCTCAGGAAGACTTCCGCTTCGAGATAGGCGGCGGCATAGGCATGACAGGCTATCTGGGCGACGCCAACACGGCCAACCTGCTCAAAAACCCGAGCTGGGACGCCGAGCTGCTCTTCCGCTACCTCATGTCGCCCCGTCTGGCTCTGAAAACCAACTTCTTCGTAGGCGGACTGCGCGGCAACTCGGCGCAGATGACCAACGTCTTCCCCAACGACGAAACATATAAGTTCTCGACCACCTTCTACGAACTGAGCGAACTCTTCGAGTTCAATTTCTTCAACTACGGCATAGGCGAGAGCTACCGCAAACTGAAACGCATCACCCCCTACATCACCGCCGGTCTCGGCCTCACGGCATGGTCGGTCGGGGGCACCGGGGGAGCCGCATTCACCATCCCGCTCGGCATCGGAGTGAAGTACAAACCTTCGCTTCGCTGGAACCTCGGACTGGAGTTCCTGATGAAAAAGACTTTCTCCGACAAGCTCGACGGCCCGCTGCTGGCCGACCCCATCGGCATCAAGAGCGGATTCATGAAGAACACCGACTGGTACTCGACGCTCACCTTCACCGTGAGCTACGAGTTCTCGCAGCGGTGTGCGGTGTGCAACTATAAAGAATAATCCCCCTCACTCCTCAACCGGGCAAAGAAAATAAATGGACACGCTAACCCAAAGCATAAAAGACAGACTCTCAGGTGCCGCACTGCCGCGCCACATAGCCATCATCATGGACGGCAACGGGCGCTGGGCCAAACAGCGGGGTCTTCCCCGCAGCGCCGGCCACTACGAGGGAGTGTCGAGCGTCAGAAAGGCCACCGAGCTATGCTCCGACATCGGAGTCGGCTACCTCACCCTCTATGCCTTCAGCACCGAGAACTGGAACCGGCCTCAGGAGGAAGTGGACATCCTCATGAACCTCATAGGCATGGCAATCGAGCAAGAGACGCCCGACCTGCTCCGCAACAACGTGCGCCTGCGCCTCGTGGGCGACATCGAGCGCCTCCCCGACGAGGCACGCTCACGCCTGTTCCGCTCGCGGTCCATTCTCGAAGGATGCACCGGCCTCACCCTCTCGCTCTGCCTCAGCTATTCGTCGAAGAGCGAAATCACCCGGGCCGTGCGCCGTCTGGCCGACATGGCCGTGGCCGGCGAAATCGACCCGCAGTCGATTGCCGAAGAGACCATCGCCGACGAACTCTACACCTACCCCACACCCGACCCCGACCTCATAATCCGCACCGGCGGAGAGAAGCGCCTCAGCAACTTCCTGCTGTGGCAGGCCGCATACTCGGAGCTTTACTTCTCGCCCGTGCTCTGGCCCGACTTCGGAAAGGAAGCCCTTGCCGACGCGATAGCCGACTATCAGATGCGCGAGCGGCGATTCGGGCTTACGAGCGAGCAGGTAGAGGGAGACGCCGACGCCGAACGCCAGCCAATCTGACATCACACCGACATACCATACTCTCCGATTCCATATCAACGAAAGGACTCTCCACGAATAAACGATAATGAAAAGACTGCTGCATATACTTCCACTCCTCGCACTGGCCTGGCTCAATCCCCTGCGCCCGGCCACGGCGAGCGCACAGACAGAGACGCCGGCTCCGGCCACACAGACGACCGTCGAGATGGTCGACACGGTGTATAACCCCGACGTCATCTATTCCCCCATGCCGAAGACCTACGAAATAGCCGGCATCGGCGTGGAGGGCACCAACGGGGTGGAAGACTACGTGATAATCGGCTTCTCTGGCCTCTCCGTGGGCCAGCAGGTGGCCATCCCCGGATCTGAAATCACCGAGGCCGTGAAGCGCTTCTGGCGCCAGCGCCTCTACTCGAAAGTGCGCATCCGCGTCGACAAGATAGCCGGCGACAAGGCGTGGCTCACCATCGAGCTCCGCCAGCAGCCCCGCATGTCGGAACTGAGGTTCAACGGCGTGAAGGGCGGCGAGAAGAAAGACCTCGACAAGGAGCTCGGAATGGTGGAGGGACAGCAGATCACCCCCAACATCCTCGCCCAGACCAAGAAGGTGATCGAGCGCTACTACTCGAAAAAGGGATTCAAGAACGCCAAGGTCGAAATCCGCGAGATCCCCGACCTCAGCAAGGAGAATCAGGTGATACTGCAGGTAGACGTGGACCGCAGCAACAAAATCAAGGTGCATAAGATCTACGTGGGCGGCAACAAGGTGCTCTCCGACGCCAAGGTGAAGCGCGCCATGAAGAAGACCAACGAAAACGGCAACCTCCTCAACCTCTTCAAGCAGAAGAAGTTTGTGGAGCAGGACTTCGCCGACGACCTCAACCGCATCATCGAGAAATACAACGAGCTGGGCTACCGCGACGCAAAAATCACCCACGACAGCGTGGCACGCTACAACGACAAGAGCGTAGACGTATTCATCGACGTCGACGAGGGCCGCAAATACTATATCTCCGACATCAACTGGGTGGGCAACACGGTCTATACCACCGACGTGCTCAACGACGTGCTCGGCATCTACCCCGGCGACGTCTACAACCAGAAGCGACTCAACAAGCGCACCCTCGAGGATGAAGACGCCGTATCGAACCTCTACCTCGACAACGGCTACCTCTTCTTCAACCTCATCCCCATCGAGGAAAACATCCACGGCGACAGCATCGCCCTGCAGATGAGGATAGTGGAAGGTCCGCAGGCCAAAATCAACAAGGTGATTATCAACGGCAACGACCAGCTCTACGAGAAGGTGATACGCCGCGACCTGCGCGTTCGCCCGGGTGAGCTCTTCTCAAAGAGCGACCTCATGCGCTCGGCACGCGAAATCGCCGCCTCGGGACACTTCAACCCCGAGAACATGGACATCCGCCCCGAGCCCAACGAAAGCGACGGAACGGTCGACATCGTGTTCAACCTCGAATCGAAGGCCAACGACAAGGTGCAGCTCTCGTTCGGATGGGGACAGACCGGCATCACCGGACAGCTCGCCCTCTCGTTCAACAACTTCTCGATGAAGAACCTCTTTAACCCCTCGGCCTACCGCGGCATAATCCCGCGCGGCGACGGACAGACGTTTTCCATCTCGGCCCAGACCAACGCCCAATACTACCAGAGCTACAGCATCTCGTTCTTCGACCCCTGGATCGGCGGCAAGAGGCCCAACTCATTCTCCGTGAGCCTCGACTACTCGCGCTCCACGGGCATCAACTCATCGTACTACAACAACAACTGGAGCAACGCTTACCTCAACTCGCCCTACTACCTCGGCTCAAACGGCACCAACTACAACACGTATGCCTACCAGAACGCATACGACCCCAACAAGGTGCTGCAGCTCGCCGGAGTATCGGTAGGCTACGGCACGCGCCTCACATGGCCCGACGACTACTTCCAGTTTCAGGCAAGCCTCGCCTACCGCTGGTACTACCTCAAGAACTGGGACTACCTCTACTACATGAACAACGGCACGTCGAACTCGCTGACGCTGACGCTCAACCTCTCGCGCACGAGCATCGACAACCCCATCTATACCCGCCGCGGATCGCAGTTCTCCGTAGAGTTCTCCACCACTCCGCCGGCCTCGCTCTTCGGCAAGAAAAACTGGAAACAGCTCGCCTACGAGGCCAACACGCTCAACAAGGCGTCGGCCAAGTCGGAGCTCTACAAGATGATCGAATACTGGAAGTTCAAGTTCAAGAGCAAGACCTTCACACCGCTCACCGACCCCGACGGACAATGGACTCTCGTGCTCATGACGCGCGCCGACTTCGGCCTGCTCGGTTCGTGGAACAAGTATCTCAAGACTCCCTTCGAGACATTCTACTTCGGCGGCGACGGCATGACCGGCGGCTACACCTACGCCACAGAGACCGTCGGCATGCGCGGATACGAGAACGGCCAGTTCACCCCCTGGGGATATGAGGGCTACGCCTACGGACGCTTCACCATGGAGCTCCACTTCCCCTTCATGCTGCAGCCTACGACCACCATCTACGCCATCGCGTTTGCTGAGGCCGGCAACGCCTGGACGTCGGTCAAAGACTTCTCGCCCTTCAACCTCAAGCGCTCGGCCGGCATCGGCGCCCGAATCTATCTGAGCATCATCGGATTCCTCGGCATCGACTGGGCCTACGGCTTCGACAAGGTGTGGGACCGCCGCGGCGGCAGCCAGTTCCACTTCATCCTCGGACAGGAGTTTTAAAAACCTGCGGCCGCAACTTTTCACCTTTGGGCGCGTTAAACAGTTGACGTCTTAGCGCGTCTAAATGAAAAGACCGTAACAATCGCCCTACAAGAACACGACTATGAAGAAAATACTCATGACGCTCTGCCTGCTGGCAGGCATAGCCTTCGGAGCCTCGGCCCAGAAGTTCGCTCTCATCAACATGGACTACGTGCTCCGCAACCTCCCCGACTACGAGATGGCCAACGAGCAGCTCAACCAGGTGTCGCAGCGCTGGGAGAAAGAGATAGTGGCTCTCCAGAAAGAGGCCGAGACCATGTACAAGAACTATCAGGCCGACATGGTGTTCCTCACCCAGGAGCAGCAGAGCAAACGCGCCGAAGAGGTGGCCGCCAAAGAGAAGGAGGTCGCCGAGCTGCGCAACAAGTACTTCGGTCCCGAAGGCGAGCTCTACAAGAAGCGCCAGTCGCTCATGAAGCCGATTCAGGAAAACGTCTACAATGCCGTCAAGGCCGTGGCCGAGGAACGCAAATACCAGGTGATATTCGACCGCGCCTCGTCGCAGAGCATCGTATTCGCCTCGCCGACCATCGACGTCAGCAACGACGTGCTCGCCAAGCTCGGTTTCGCAAAATAAATCTATTGAATTAACAAAAACACAATAACAGACCAATACAAAGATGATCAAGAAAATTCTTCTGGCAGTCGCAATGGTGCTGCCCATGTTCGCTTTCGCGCAAGCCCCTGTGAAGATCGGCGTTGTCGACACCAGCTCCATTATCCAGGCCATGCCTGAGACCCAGGCCGCCCAGACCAAGGTAGCCGACACAAGCAAGAAATATGAAGAGGCTTACGCCAAGCTGATCGAGGAATACAAGAAACTCACCGAAGAGCTCAAGGGCGCCGAAAATCAGCCCGCAGCCCTTCAGGAGAAGGCCATCAGCGACGTGCAGGACAAGCAGGTGAAGATACAGCAGTTCGAGCAGAAGGCTCAGGAAGACCTCCAGCGCCAGCAGCAGGAGCTCATGGCTCCCATCATGGAGAAGGTGCGCCAGGCCATCGAGGCCATAGGCAAGGAGGGTAAGTTCACCACCATCTCCGAGAAGCCTGCCTACATCTATATCGGCACCGACGTCATCGACATCACAGCCGACGTGAAGGCCCGTCTCGGCATCAAGTAATCCCGACTCTGATTGATTTACAGCGGGGCGATGGTTTCGGCCGTTTCGCCCCGCTTTCGATAATCCCCCCTACGCGAGCATGACCACTACCCTGCCTTCCGCTCCCGGCCCGATCGGCGTGTTCGATTCCGGCTACGGCGGACTCACCATCCTCGAAAGCATCCGGCGCCGACTCCCCGGCTACGACTACCTCTATCTCGGCGACAACGCGCGAGCCCCCTACGGACAGCGTTCGTTCGAACTCATCTATGAGTTTACGCTCCACGCCGTCGAGGAGCTCTTCCGCCGCGGATGCCACCTGGTGATACTGGCCTGCAACACCGCCTCGGCCAAAGCCCTGCGCTCCATCCAGCAGAGGGTGCTTCCCGTGCTCGACCCGGAGCGCCGCGTGCTCGGGGTGATCAGGCCCACGGTGGAGGTGCTCGACCGCCTCACCGGTTCCGGCCATGTAGGCGTGCTCGCCACCCAGGGCACCGTCGACAGCCACTCCTACCGCCTCGAGATCGAAAAGCTCTATGGCGGCGGACTGTCGGTAACGGAGATACCCGCACCACTGTGGGTGCCCCTCATCGAGAATTTCGAGGCCGACGGCCCCGGCGCCGACTATTTCGTCGAGAAATATATCGGACGCCTCCTCGCCGCCGACCCGAAGATCGACACCATAATACTCGGCTGCACCCATTATCCCCTTCTCCTCGGCAAAATCAACCGCTTCCTTCCCGAAGGAGTGAAGGCCGTGCCCCAGGGCGACCTGGTGGCCGAAAGCCTCGCCGACTACATGACGCGCCATCCCGAAATCGACGCGAAATGCACCCGCGGAGGATGCGCTTCGTTCCTCACCACGGAAAACCCCGGAAAGTTCGACGCAATGGCTTCGGCCTTCCTCGGATATGAAATCAATTCAACCAAAATAACCTTACCTTAAATCATGAACAAAAGACATCTGCTCAACTCACTGCTCATCGCCGCTGCCGCCATCGCCGCACCCGCGATGCTTACCTCCTGCTCCGACGACGACAATCCCAAGTATTCGAAATTAGACCTCAACATCGAGAAGGCCGGCCTCCAGTACAACGACATGGGCGTATGGACCGGATGGGACAAGGCAGAAGACCTCACCATAGGCGACTTCGTCCTCACCCACGGCTGGGAGGGATACGCCTTCGGCTTCACTGCCGCCAAAAGCTCCGACAACGCCTACTATCCCGACGCGGCCATCGACCATCAGTTTGACGTGATTCCCGGCGGAGGCGCAGCCGGCAAAGGCTCGCCCTACATCGTCGGCAACTGGGACGTATATCAGGAGACCATGGGCGCCGGCAACACCTGCGAGCTCCGCATCAAAGGCGAACCCAATATCTACGCCCGCAGCTTCTTCCCCCAGAGCATCAAGGTTACCAACACCACATACGCCTACTACACCATGCTCCACGGCAACGCTTACGCCAAGAAATTCGAGCAGGGCGACTGGTTTAAGCTCACCATCTCCGCACGCACTGTAGACGGAGGCACCCGCTCGGTGGAGTTCTATCTGGCCAACTGCCAGGGCGCCGACGAGTCGAAATGGATTGTGAAAGACTGGACTGAAATCGACCTCACCCCGCTCGGCGAGGTGCTCAACCTCACCTTCCGCGTAGCCTCGTCCGACACCGGCGCCTACGGCATGAACACTCCCGCCTACTTCGCCATCGACGACCTCAAGACCATCATCGACAACGAGCAGTAATCGAACCCGGAGGTTTCCGGATGCGTTTAAAAACCGGAAACCTTATCAACAGATTATTATGCAGACACTCGAAGAGATTAAAGAAGCTATCCGCGTCGGTCTCGACTCCGACGAGGGGCTCCGGCTCCTCACCGAATACATCGAGGCTCATCCCGACAACGACGAGGCTCTGACCACCCGCGGCATGCAGTACTGGAGCATGGGCGACAGGGCAAAGGCCATCAACGACTATCTGGCCGCCATCCGCCTCAATCCCGACAGCAAGGCCAAGATGGCCCTGAAGGCCACCAACCAGATTCTCGACTACTACAACAAGGACCTCTACAACCCCTGAGGCGCGCCCACAGGCGGCGCCCTCCGAGGCCTCTCAACCACAACGGGAGGCAGACACCCACAGCCGGCGTCTGCCTCCCGTTGCTGCGAAGTGGCCGCCCGGCAATGCTAAAAAAGGTGAAAGTGGCATTGTTTTTCGGCGAGGAACGCCTCTGTGTCGACGGATTTATGTAAATTTGCAGGATGTTTTAACCACACGCCGCCCGAAGGCCCTTTCGCGGTGCCCGACGGCGGCCGGAGCTAACCGACATTCATCGTTGAGACAACTCTTCGTCTACATAGCAGCTATCATCCTCGCGGCTACGGCCGTGGCGGCCTCCTTCGCCGGTCCGGAGGAGAGGAAGCCCGTACCCGACGCGCTCCCGCTGACGGTGCCCGACTCCGTGGCTCCCGGACGCTCGCGCCCCGCCCCGGGACTGGCTGCCGCCGACTCCGCCGCGCTCGCCCGCATGAGGGGCGAAGGCACCGACCCGGCCGACACCGCGTCAAGGCAGCGTATGTCGCGTCTGAACCTCGAAAAGGTCGACATCGAAGACGTGGTTACTTTCTCGGCCAAAGACTCGCTCATCCTCCTCGGGCAGAACAACGCCTACCTCTACGGGCAGAGCACCGTGGAATACACCGACCTGCAGCTCAACGCCGGCGAGATACGCATGGCTCTCGACAGCTCGACGGTATATGCCTCGGGTGTGGTCGACTCTCTCGGCAACACCGTGGAGACCCCGGTATTCAAAGACAAGTCGGGGGAATACGAGTCGCAGACCATGAACTATAACTTCAAGACGCAGCGCGGTTTCATCACCGACGTCATCACCGAGCAGGGCGAAGGCTACCTCACCGGCGGACGCACCAAGCGTATGGAAGACGGCTGCTTCTTCGTGGAAAACGGTTTCTACACCACCTGCGACAACCACGAGCACCCCCACTTCGGATTCCACCTCACCCGCGCCAAGGTTACGCCCAAGAAGAACATCGTTACCGGCCCGGTCTACATGGTGCTCGCCGACGTGCCCCTGCCCCTCGCGCTCCCGTTCGGATTCTTCCCGTTCAACAAGGAATACTCCTCGGGCATCATCGTGCCTACCTTCGGCGACGACTACAACCGCGGCTTCTACCTCCGCGACGGCGGCTATTATTTCGCCATCAACGACAACATCGACCTCGCGCTCCGAGGCGAAATCTACACCCGGGGCTCATGGGGAGTCAGCGCACACTCCAACTACGTGAAACGTTACCGCTTCCGGGGCAACTTCGACCTCAGCTACATCACAACCATCACCGGCGACAAGGGCGACCCCGACTATCAGAAGATGCAAAACTTCCGCGTGGCATGGACCCACACGCAGGACCCCAAGGCAAACCCAAACCTCAACTTCTCGGCATCGGTCAACTTCTCGACGAGCGGATACACGCGCAACGACCTCAACTCTTACTACAACAACTCGTTTACCGAAAACACCAAGAGCTCGACCGTCAACCTCACCTACCGCATCCCCAACTCCAAATGGAGCTTCTCGACTACGGCCAACATCACCCAGCGCAATCAGGACGAGACGCTGGCCGTCAGCTTCCCCAACCTCACGGTTACCATGTCGCAGACAGCCCCTTTCAAGCGCAAGCGCTCCGTGGGAGGCGAAAAATGGTATGAGAAAATCAAGATGTCTTACTCCGGACAGTTTCAGAACTCACTCACAACCAAGCAGAACGAGTTTTTCAAGAAGAGCCTCATCAAGGACTGGCGCAACGGCATGCGCCACTCCGTGCCCATCTCGGCCACCTTCAACCTCTTCAAATACATCAACATCTCGCCCCAGATTCAGATCAACGACCGGATGTACACGTCGAAGATACGCCGACAGTGGGACACCCAGGCCTCGCGCGAGATTCAGGACACCACCTACGGCTTCTACAACCTTTTCGACTTCAACGCCTCCATCTCGCTCGACACCAAGGTCTACGGCTTCTACAAGCCTCTCAAGATCTTCGGCGACAAGGTGCAGATGATACGCCACGTCATCACCCCCTCCGTATCCTTCTCCGGCTCGCCCGACTTCTCGGCTCCCGGATGGGGCGTGTTCGGCTCTTACTCCTACACCGACGCGGCCGGCGAACGACGCACCAACAAATACAACTACTTCTCACACGGCCTCTTCGGAGCCCCCTCGGCCGGAACGTCGAGCACACTCTCAGTGCGCATCGCCAACAATCTCGAAATGAAGGTGAAGAGCGACAACGACTCGTCGGGCTACAAGAAAATATCGCTCATCGAGAACCTCTCGGTGGATCAGAGCTACAACTTCGCCGCCGACTCGATGAACTGGAGCAACATCAATACCTCGATAATGCTCCGCCTCGTAAAGAACTTCAACCTCAACCTCTCGGCTACATGGGACCCCTACATCTACCGGCTCAACTCGGCCGGCACGCCGGTGAGGGTCAACATCCCGCGCTGGAAGGTAGGCAAGGGATGGGCGCGTCTGGCAAGCACGGGCACCTCGTTCTCCTACACGTTCAACAACGACACCTTCCGACGCAAGAAGAAGAACGACGGCAACCGCAACGACGACACCGACGGCACCGACGATGACGGCGAATCGCCCTACGACTCAGACAGCACCGACTTCGCCGAGCAGGCCGCCCGCCGGCGCGAGGAGCGCGAGAAGCAGAACGAGCCTGGCGAGTCAGACGCCGACGGATACGCCAAATGGGAGTGTCCGTGGAGCCTCACCTTCAACTATTCGATCAACTACGGCTACGGCGATTTCGACACCCGCAAGATGGAATGGAAAGGGAAATGGACCCAGAATCTCTCGTTCTCGGGAAGCATACGCCCGACGAAAAACTGGAATTTCAGTTTCTCGGCGTCCTACAACTTCGACCTCAAGAAGATTGCCTACATGAACTGCAGCATCTCGCGCGACCTCCACTGCTTCACGATGACAGCCTCGTTCGTGCCCGTAGGCCCCTATAAAAGCTATAACTTCCATATCGCCGTCAAGTCGTCGCTCCTCCAGGACCTGAAATACGACAAGCGTTCGTCGAACGCCAACGGCATAAAATGGTACTGACCCTTCCACGATATGCAGACCTCCGACCTTGAAGCCTTTGAGGCCGAATGGCAGAAAATGCTCGACGGCGAAGTCTACGACGCCGTCCATCCCGAGTTCCTGCGCCGCCTGGCGGCCACGCGCGAGAAGCTATGGGAGTTCAACACCATCCATCCCTCGGAGGCCGGCCGGCAGAAGGAGATACTCCGCTCGCTGCTCGGCGCCGTCGGCGAGCCTTTCCACGTCAATCCCCCCTTCCGCTGCGACTACGGGTGCAACATCAGCATCGGGCGCAATTTCTTCGCCAACTTCAACCTCACCATCCTCGACGAGGCCCTCGTGAAGATAGGCGACAACGTCTTCATCGGCCCCAACGTCAGCATCTACACCGCCTGCCATCCGCTCGACGCCACCGACCGCAACACCGGCGCAGAATGGGCCGAACCGGTGAGCATCGGCGACAGCGTCTGGATCGGCGGCGGAGCCACTGTTCTCCCGGGCGTGAGCGTAGGCGACCGCAGTGTGGTCGGCGCCGGCTCGGTAGTAACGCGCGACGTTCCGGCCGACGTGCTCGTGGCCGGCAACCCGGCCCGAATAATCAAAAAACTGCGCTGAAAACGGCATAAGAATTTGGTGGTATGCGTTTTTTTTGCTAATTTTGTAAAAATCCGACAAAAATGGCAGGCTACATCTCACCTATACTACTGAGCATCAGAGAAAAGGCGGCTGCACTCGCCGACCGCAACCTGGAACTTACCCGTATAAACCGTGAGCAGGCCGCGCAGATAGCCGACCTGAAAGCCGAAATCGGACGCCTCGATGCCGAAGTGAAGGCATTGAAGACCGACAACGACTTCCTCGCCGTCTCCCACAGGCTCGCCGCGAGCCCCGACGAGATAGTGAAAAGCCGACGCCTGATTGAAGGATGGATTCGCGAGATCGACAGGTGTATCGCCCGCATAAGGGAATGACATCCCGACGGTAACAGGAGCGCGGCCAGGCTCTGCCCATCCGCGGCAGGCTGCGGCGCACTCCATAATGCAATTGTTGCACGCGCGCGATGAAGAAAGAGGATAACGTTCAGATAACGATAAATATAGCAGGACAGAGGATTCCTCTCACCGTGGCTTTCGACCAGCAGAGCCTTGTCAGGGAGACGGAACGCAATGTCAGCGACCTATATGAGAAGTGGCGCGTAAAGTTCCCGCGCAAGTCGATGCAGGAGCTTCTCGCCATGATTGCTTACCAATACGCCTCGTTTTATCTGTCGCTCAGCCGACGTATGGACGAGGCCGTCAGAGAGGCTCAGGACCTCGATGCCGAGATTGGCCGGATGCTTGAGTCCGGCTCCGACCAGTCCTGATTCCCGGCTTTCCCTTTCTTTCATCATCTTCACCCCGACGCGTGCCTCGGCATCCCGCCGGCTTTCGTAGTTGCCTGACGCCAAAGCGACCCCGGTCTTCGCGTATCCCCCTCAGAGAACCGCATATTGTAATAAAAATCAGAATATTAAAACCAACCGAACACCGCAATGAATACCGCAATATGGATTATAATCGCTCTGGCGGCCGCCGCCGTCGGCTATTTCATGGCTGACTACATGAGCAAGAAACGAGCCGGTTCAAGAGCCCGCGCCATAGTCGACGACGCGCTCCGCGAGGCCGACGTCATAAAGGAGAAGCGCATCCTCAAGGCCAAGGAAGAGGAGATGAAGATCATCAACGACGCCGAGCGCACGGCCCAGCAGAAGGTGCAGAAAGCTCAGGCCGGCGAGCAGAGGATACGACAGCGCGAGCATCAGCTCAACCAGCAGCAGAGCGAACTCGCACGCCGAAAGAACGAGCTCGACAACCTGCGCGTGAACCTCGACAACCGCCGCGAGCAGCTCGACGCCGAAGTGGAAGACGTCAGAAAGATGCAGTCGTCGGCCCGCAAGGAGCTTGAACGCATCTCGGGTCTCAGTGCCGACGAGGCCCGCGAAAAGCTCGTGGAGTCGCTCAAGGACGAGGCCAAGACCGCTGCCGCCGGCTACATCAACGACATCATGGCCGACGCCAAACTGACAGCCAACAAGGAGGCCAAACGCATAGTAGTGCAGTCGATTCAGCGAGTGGCCACCGAAACCGCAGTAGAGAACTCCGTTACGGTGTTCCACATCGACAACGACGAGATAAAGGGCCGCATCATCGGCCGCGAGGGACGCAACATCCGCGCCCTCGAGGCAGCCACAGGCATCGAGATAATAGTCGACGACACGCCGGAGGCTATCGTGCTCTCGGGCTTCGACCCCGTGCGCCGCGAGATCGCGCGTCTGGCCCTGCATCAGCTCGTGGTCGACGGCCGCATCCACCCCGCCCGCATCGAGGAGGTGGTGGCCAAGGTGCGCCGGCAGGTTGAGGAGGAGATTATCGAGACCGGCAAGCGCACGGCCATCGACCTCGGCATTCACGGCCTGCACCCCGAGCTTATCCGCATGGTCGGAAAGATGAAATACCGTTCTTCATACGGACAGAACCTGCTCCAGCACTCGCGTGAGACGGCCAACCTCTGCGCCGTGATGGCTTCCGAACTCGGTCTCAACCCGAAGAAGGCCCGCCGCGCCGGACTGCTCCACGACATAGGCAAGGTGCCCGACGACGAGCCCGAACTGCCGCACGCACTGCTCGGCATGAAACTCGCTGAGAAATTCAAGGAGAAACCCGAAATATGCAACGCCATCGGCGCCCACCACGACGAAGTGGAGCAGACTTCGCTGCTCGCCCCCATCGTGCAGGTGTGTGACGCCATCTCCGGCGCACGCCCCGGCGCACGCCGCGAAATCGTGGAGGCATACATCAAGCGCCTCAACGACCTCGAGCAGCTCGCACTCTCGTATCCCGGCGTAATCAAGACCTACGCCATCCAGGCCGGACGCGAGCTGCGCGTGATTGTCGGCGCCGAGAAGATCTCCGACGTGGAGACCGAAAAGCTCTCGACCGAGATAGCCAAGAAGATCCAGGACGAGATGACATATCCCGGACAGGTGAAAATCACCGTTATACGCGAGACCCGCGCCATCAGCTACGCGAAGTAAGTGCATGTATGTTTCACTCTCCTGAATTATGACTGAAATTACTGAATCAACAGATATGGACGTAACCGGGCCGGCATCGGCTGACGGTTGCATTGACGCCGCCGCGCCGGCGGAAGAGACGGCCGTGCCGGGCACGGATGTCGATTCCGACGACGACTCCGACGACCTCACCCCGCCCCTTCCCGAGACCACCAAGGGTCTCGACGAAGACACCGAGGCCACCGAGGCGGAGATGCCGGCGTCGTCGCCGCGGAGCTTCGGATGTGGAGAATGCTGCAAGGCTCCCCGCGGAAAAATCCACGCCTACGACTGGCTCCGCGACATCCCCGAGCCGGAGAAGTCGAAGATGGTGCGCGTGCAGTTCAAGAACACCCGCTCGGGCTTCTACCTCAACGACCTCAACCTCGACCTCAAGCCGGGCGACATGGTGGCCGTCGAGGCCAACCCCGGCCACGACATAGGCGAGGTGGTGATGACCGGCCCGCTCGTCAGGCTCATGATGCGGAAGGGCGCCTCGCGCCATGAGACGGAGACACGTCGCATTTTCCGCATCGCCCGCCCTGCCGACCTCGAGAAATACGAGGAGGCCATGGGACGCGAGCACGACACCATGATACGCTCGCGCAAGATAGCCGAGGAGCTGGGACTCAACATGAAAATCGGCGACGTCGAGTATCAGGGCGACGGGGGAAAGGCCATATTCTATTATATCGCCGACGAGCGCGTCGACTTCCGCAAGCTCATACGCATACTTGCCGACACGTTCAGAATCCGCGTCGAGATGAAGCAGATAGGCGCCCGCCAGGAGGCCGGACGCATCGGCGGCATCGGCCCGTGCGGACGTCCGCTCTGCTGCTCGAGCTGGCTCTCTAACTTCGTGTCGGTCGGCACAAGCGCCGCGCGAATACAGGACATCTCGATGAATCCGCAGAAGCTCGCCGGACAGTGCGGCAAGCTCAAATGCTGCCTCAACTTCGAGGTCGACAACTATATGGAGGCCGGACGCAAGTTCCCGCCCAAAGACGCCGTGCTCCAGACGGCCGACGGCGACTTCTTCCAGTTCAAGACCGACATACTGAAGGGCGAGATCACATATTCGTCTGATAAGTCGGTGCCCGCCAATCTCGTAACCATCCCCGTGAAACGCGCATTCGAGATTATAGCCCTCAACAAGCAGGGCGTGAAGCCCGAGGCGCTCGCCACAGAGAAAGCCGACGACGGCACGGGAGCCGGCACAGGATTCGTCAACATGGTCGGTCAGGACTCGCTCACTCGCTTCGACAAGAGCAAGAAGAAGAAAAAGAAGAAAGGGAAGCCCGCGGCCGAAAAGGAGGCAAAGCCCCAGCGTCAGCCTGAAAAGAAAGGCGAGGCACGCGCCGAGCGCAAACCCGACGCGCCCGATCAGAAAGAGACCCCGGCGCGCAACGGCGCCCCGAAGGAGCAGCAGAAGCCGCGCAAAAACAAGAACCGTCAGCCGAAAAAGCCTCAGACCCCCGAAGGCGACAGCAGCCGCCAGCAGGGTGAGGCAAGGCAGCCCAGGCCCAGCAAGGAGCGCCAGCCCCGCCAGCCGAAGCAATGACCACGCTGCACCGCATAGTCCCGGCGGCATTCGCCGTCCTGCTTCTGACGGCGGCGGCATGCCGCCGAAGCGACTCTCCGGCCTACGTGCAGTTTGCCGGGCCGGAACAGACCGACAACTGGGACCCGTTCGAGGAGCTGGCATATAACGTCAGGCTCCCCGAAGGCACGCCGTCCGACGCCGCCTTTGACCTGCGACTCACCGTCAGGCATTCCGACGCCTATCGCTCGGACCGCGTGAGGCTGATAATCACGCAGGCCGACGAAAACCGCGCCTACCGTCCCGACACCATCACGGTGATGCTCTCCGACAAGGAAGGGAACTGGAAGGGCGAACGCAATTTCAGCGTCTACACCTGCTCCATCCTTCTGCGCGAGGACTTCAGGCCGGGACCCGGCACCACCTTCGGCATACGTCCCGACTCGCCGGAGCCCCTCGCCGGCATAAGCAAGATAGGCCTATCGCTCACTTCCCCCTCGCGATAGACCTCCGCACCTCAATCTTCAACCCACTTCAAGACATTAAATTATGACTTCCGAAAGACCCCAGTTCATTCCGGCCGAGCTGCGCGAGGAAATCCTCATGCGCGCCGACCGCATCAAAGAAATCATGGACCACAACGGCATCGGTGCGATCCTTCTCGCAGGCAATGCCAACATATATTATACCTCGGGCCGCTTCTTCCGCGGCTACACCCTCATTACTCCTGACAGCGACCCGGTCTACTTCATCATCCGCCCAATAGGCTACGACACGGAGGGCGTAAAGGCTTTCTATATCCGCAAGCCGGAGCAGATACCTAACCTGCTCACCGAAAACGCCATCGCCATTCCCGACCATATCGCCCTCGAATACGACGAGCTTACATATTCGGAAGTAAGCCGTCTCAAAGCGGTGTTCCCCCAGGCGGAATTTGCCGATGCCGCCCCTACCATGCGCCGCGCCCGCATGCAGAAGACTCCATACGAAATCAAGATGATGACCGTCGACGGACTCCACCAGTGTGCCGCCTACCGACGCATCCCGCATATCTACAAGGAAGACATGACCGACCTTGAGTTTCAGATTGAAATCGAGCGCGTGCTCCGCCTCGAGGGATGCCTCGGCCATTCGCGCATGGCCGGCCGCCTGATGGAAATCAATCTCGGAAGCGTGCTCTACGGCGTGAACGCCGACGCCCCCACCCCCTACGAGTTCGCGCTCGGTGGCGCCGGAGTCGACCCCTCGCTCCCCGTAGGCGCCGACGGCTCGATAATGCACGCCGGCCATACCGTGATGGTCGACATGAACGGCGGATTCAACGGATATCAGTCAGACATGACCCGCGTGTGGCGCATTGGCGACATACCCGACCTCGCCGTCAAGGCCCACGAATGCTCGCGCCGCATACTGCGCCGCATGGAGGAGATAGGGAAGCCGGGCTATCTCGTGGCCGACCTCTACCATGAGGCCATGAAGATTGTGGAGGAAGAGAAACTCGCCGACTATTTCATGGGCCACACCCAGAAGGCCGGATTCATAGGCCACGGCGTCGGCATCGAGCTCAACGAGCAGCCGGCCATCACCCCCCGCTCGAAAGAGACGCTTCTCGACAGCATGACCATAGCCATCGAGCCTAAATTCGTGATTCCCGGCGTCGGAGCCGTCGGCGTCGAAAACACGTATATCGTAACTGAAGACGGACTCAGATCCATCACGCCTTTCCCCGAAGAGATACAGGAACTCTAAGATGAACCTCAGAGAAGAGCTTACCGACCCCATATTCCGCCGCATAGGCATGATAGCCGACTCCATCGGCCGCGAAGTCTACGTCGTGGGCGGCTACGTGCGCGACATAGTGCTCGGCCGCCCCTCGGTCGACATCGACTTCGTAACCGTAGGCTCGGGCATCGAACTCGCAGAGAAAGTGGCGCTGAGCCTCGGACGCGGCGCCCATCTCTCGGTGTTTGCCACCTACGGCACGGCCCAGGTAAAATATCACGGCCTCGAACTTGAGTTCGTGGGCGCGAGAAGGGAGTCGTACCAGCGCGATTCGCGCAACCCGATTGTGGAAGACGGCACGCTCGACGAAGACATCGCCCGCCGCGACTTCACGGTCAACGCCATGGCCGTAAGCCTCAACGAAAAGAGCTTCGGCGAGCTTGTAGACCGCTTCGACGGACTTGACGACCTACGCGCCGGAGTGCTGCGCACGCCGCTCGACTCGGACATCACGTTCTCCGACGACCCTCTGCGCATGATGCGTGCCATACGCTTCGCGTCGCAGCTCGGATTCCGAATCCATCAACCCACATTCGAGGCCATAAAGCGCAACGCCCCGCGAATGGAAATCATCACCAAGGAGCGCATCAACGACGAGCTCGGAAAGATTATCCGCTCGCCCCGCCCCTCGGTGGGATTCCTGCTTCTCGACATGGCCGGAATACTCCCGATGATAATGCCCGAACTCGTGGCTCTCAAAGGAGTGGAGACAAAGGAGGGACGCGGACACAAGGACAATTTCCGCCATACGCTCCAGGTGCTCGACAATGTGGCCGAGAAGTCGGACAACGAGTGGCTCCGGTGGGCGGCCCTGCTCCACGACATAGGCAAGCCGGCCACAAAGAGATACGACCATGCGCTCGGATGGACGTTCCACAACCATAACTTCATCGGCGAGAAGATGACCGGACGCCTATTCCGCCGGATGAAGCTACCCCTCAACGAGAAGAAGAAATATGTGGAGAAGCTCGTCGGGATGCACATGCGTCCGCAGTCGGTGGCCGAAAACGGCGTGTCCGACTCCGGAGTCAGACGCATGATTACCGATGCCGGCGACGACCTCGAAGACCTCATGATTCTCGCCGAGGCCGACATCACGTCGAAGAATCCCGAGAAGGTGAAGCGCATACTCTCCTCGTTCCAGGCCCTGCGCGAACGTATGGTTCAGATCAACGAGGCCGACAACTGGCGCAACTGGCACAACCCCATCTCCGGCTACGAGATAATGGACTATTTCAAGATACCCGGCAGTCCCGTGCTGGCACAGCTCAAGTCGGCCGTGAAGGAAGCCATCTTCGAAGGCACCATCCCCAACGAACACGACGCCGCCTGGGAGTATCTCCTCACAATCGCCCCCACCCTCGGCCTCATCCCTCCCCCCGAATCCTGCCTCCCCGAGACAAATGACGCTGAGCCCTGAAGAGCGCGAAGCCTCAGCCCCGCCCCTCGTCCCGTGAGCGGCATTCCCGCCGCCCTCCGGGGGATTATCTGTGGAGGAGGGTGAAGGTGAGGTTGTTGTCGATGAGGGAGCGGGTCATG
>CAMCDS010000033.1 GCA_945873625.1 uncultured Porphyromonadaceae bacterium
TCCTTTTCCTGAAGTTTAAGGGCTAAAGACACAATTACGTTTTAGAGGAAAGATAGCAAATTTTATCGGTATGGCCAATTCTTTTGTGCCTCTATGTCAGAGAATGGCTTTTTCGGGCTTTGACAGCACCACTGCGATAAACGACGCGGCACACAGCAGCATCGCCGGCAGGCTCCACCAGAAGGCGGCGGCCGGTGTCGAAATCCGGTTTGAGAAGGCGATGAAGATGAGGAAGTAGAGGCTTCCGATGCCGGTGAGCGTGGAGAGAAGCGGAGATACGGAAATCTCCTTCGGCTTGCGCCACCAGTACCACACCGAATAGCCTACGGCGACAAGCAGCAGCGCGAGGGAGACGGCGCCCCAGAATATGTCGGAGTATGATATGCGGTCGTCGAAAGAGGGAGTCCCGTTCATGATGGGATTCGCATATAGCATCACCACGGTGAAGAGAAGGCCCTGCATGAGCCCGTTGATGAGGGTGCTGTCGAAAAAAGCCTGAAGGCGCGGGTGCATTACGTTTTTCTTCATCTGTCGGTAGTCGGTTTGGTTAATGTCTAAGGCTACAAAGTTAATAAATAATTCGCGTAACGGCAACAGTGCGGCCGGCCGGTGGTGCGGGAAAGGGACGAAAAGAAGGGGAGCGGACTGAGTCCGCCCCCCTGGTTATGGAGTCCTTTACGGGAGAGAGCGATTATTTCTGCTCGCTCTGCTCGTTGAGGATGCGTACCATCTCGATGGCGCTCTTCGGGATGCGTGTGCCGGGGCCGAAGATAGCGCATACGCCTGCCTTATAGAGGAAGTCGTAGTCCTGGGCGGGAATTACACCGCCGGCGGTAACGAGGATGTCGGGACGACCGAGCTTCTCGAGCTCTGCGATCACCTGCGGGATGAGGGTCTTGTGGCCTGCGGCGAGCGACGAAACACCAAGGATGTGAACGTCGTTCTCCACTGCCTGACGAGCAGCCTCGGCAGGAGTCTGGAACAGCGGGCCCATGTCGACGTCGAATCCGCAGTCGGCATAGCCGGTGGCTACAACCTTGGCGCCACGGTCGTGTCCGTCCTGGCCCATCTTTGCAATCATGATACGGGGCTGACGGCCTTCGCGCTTAGCGAAATCAGCCACCATGCGGCGAGCCTCGTCGAATTCGGGATCGCCCTTCTCTTCGCTTGAATACACTCCTGAGATAGTTTTGATTACAGCTTTATAACGACCTACTACAGCCTCGCAGGCGTCGGAAATCTCGCCGAGCGATGCGCGGAGACCGGCAGCCTTGACGGCGAGGTCGAGGAGGTTGCCCTTCGAGGGATCCTTCACGCACTCCGTGATAGCTTCGAGAGCTTTCTTGACAGCAGCCTCGTCGCGGTTGGCCTTGAGGTCTTCCAGACGGGCGCACTGCTCTTTGCGAACCTCGGTGTTGTCCACCTCGAGGATGTCGATGGGATCCTCATGCTCCAGACGATATTTGTTGATGCCGACGATAGTCTGCTTGCCGGAGTCGATGCGGGCCTGAGTGCGGGCAGCTGCCTCTTCGATCTTGAGCTTGGGAAGACCGGTCTCGATAGCCTTGGCCATGCCGCCGAGCTTCTCGATTTCCTGGATGTGGGCCCATGCCTTGGTAGCGATCTCCTCGGTGAGCTTCTCCACATAGTAGGAACCGCCCCAGGGGTCTACCTGCTTGGTGACGTAAGTCTCCTCCTGGATGTAGATCTGGGTGTTGCGGGCGATACGTGCCGAGAAGTCGGTCGGGAGTGCGATAGCCTCGTCGAGAGCGTTGGTGTGGAGCGACTGGGTGTGTCCGAGAACGGCACCCATGGCCTCTACGCAGGTACGGCCAACGTTGTTGAAGGGGTCCTGCTCTGTGAGCGACCAGCCGGAAGTCTGGCAGTGTGTGCGCAGAGCGAGCGATTTGGGGTTCTTGGGGTTGAACTGCTTAACGATGCGGGCCCAGAGCATACGGGCGGCGCGCATCTTGGCGATCTCCATAAAGTAGTTCATCGAGATGCCCCAGAAGAACGACAGACGCGGAGCGAAAGAGTCGATGTCCATGCCTGCGTTTACACCTGCGCGGAGATATTCGAGACCGTCGGCGAGGGTGTAGGCCAGCTCGATGTCGGCGGTAGCGCCGGCCTCCTGCATGTGGTAGCCGGAGATCGAGATGGAGTTGAACTTAGGCATGTTCTTCGAGGTATACTCGAAGATGTCGGCGATGATCTTCATCGAGAATGCCGGCGGATAGATATAGGTGTTGCGCACCATGAACTCCTTGAGGATGTCGTTCTGGATGGTGCCGGCCATCTCTTCGAGCTTCACGCCCTGCTCAAGGCCTGCGTTGATGTAGAAAGCGAGCACGGGGAGCACGGCTCCGTTCATGGTCATCGACACCGACATCTTGCCCAAGGGGATACCGTCGAAGAGCACCTTCATGTCTTCGAGCGAGCAGATCGACACACCTGCCTTGCCGACGTCGCCTACCACGCGCTCGTGGTTAGCGTCGTAGCCGCGGTGGGTCGGAAGGTCGAATGCCACCGATAGACCTTTCTGGCCCGAAGCCAGGTTGCGGCGGTAGAATGCGTTTGACTCGGCAGCGGTGGAGAATCCGGCATACTGGCGGATGGTCCAGGGGCGCATGGGATACATGCCGCTGTAGGGGCCACGCAGGAAGGGAGGCAGACCGGCCACATAGTCGAGGTGCTCGAGGCCTTCGAGGTCTTCCTTGGTGTAGACGGGCTTGACGGGGATGAGCTCGGCCGTCATGTAAGCCTCTTTGTCGGCCATCGGCTTGCGGGCCTCAGGCATGGTGATTTTGGTTATGTCGATTTCTTTGAAATTCGGTTTCATGTTCTGTTTCCTCCTTCTTACTTGAGCAGTTTTGCGTTAAAACCAATGAGAGTGTCGAGCACATTGACACGCACGTGGATGAAGTTTTCGATGCCCTGGGCCTTGAGCTCGTCCATGCATGCGGGAGCGCCTGCCACTACAAACTCGGCACGTCCGTTGAGCTCCTTGAATGCCTCGGGAGCGAACTGGGCGTATTCGTCGTCGCTGGAGCAGAGCACCACTACGTCGGCGCCTTTCTCCATGGCTGCGTCGATACCCTCCTTGACGGTGTTGAAGCCGATGTTGTCGATGATCTCATAGCCTGCGCAGCCGAAGAAGTTGGCCGAGAACTGGGCGCGGGCGAGACGCATGGCGAGGTTGCCGATGGTCAGCATGAATACCTTGGGACGCTTGGCCGAGCGCTCGGTGTCGAGACGGAGCTGCTCGAACTGGCTGGCGGCACGGTCGAAGTTGAGGTAAGCCACTGCGCCGTCGGCGGGTTTCTCCTCGCCGCAGCCGCACGAGCAGCCACACTTCTCGATCTTGTCGAGAGCCTTTTCGTTGAAGTTGGGATACTGGTTGGTGCCGAGGAGGATCTCTTTGCGACGGGCCACGTCGGTGTGGCGCTTGATGCCGCTTTCGTTCACCTTGCCCTGGATTTCACCCTTGGCGAGAAGAGCCTCGAATCCGCCGGCTTCCTGAGTTTCGAGGAAGAGCTTCCATGCCTGCTCGGCGATGGAGGCGGTGAGGGTCTCGATATAATAGGAGCCGCCGGCGGGGTCGACCACCTTGTCGAGGTGCGACTCCTCGCGGAGCAGAAGCTGCTGGTTGCGGGCGATGCGCTCCGAGAACTCGTCGGGCTGCTTGTACTGGAGGTCGAACGGCAGGGTCTCGATCGAGTTGACGCCGGCGAGGGCGGCGCTCATGGTCTCGGTCATCGAGCGGAGCAGGTTGACGTGAGCGTCGTAGATGGTCTGGTTGAACTCCGAAGTTACGGCATGAACGTGCATCTTGCAGGCCTCGAGGTCTTTGGGACCGTAAGCCTTCACGATCTCGGCCCAGAGCATGCGGCCGGCGCGGAATTTGGCCAGTTCCATGAAGTAGTTGGACGAGATGCCCATGTTGAACTTGATGCGTGCGTTGGCCTCGCAGGGGCAGAGGCCGGCCTCGGTGAGCATGTCCATCCACTGGGCGCCCCATGCGAGGGCGTAGCCGAGCTCCTGGGTGATGTAGGCACCGGCGTTGTTGAGCATGTAGCTGTCGACCATGAAGCACTTGATGCCTTTCACGTCCTTGACAGCCTCATATACCTTCATGGCCTCTTCCGAGATGCTCTTGGGGAATGCGAGACCATGGCGGAGCAGACGCTTGTAGGGGTTGAACTCGATGGCACCGCGGAAGTCGGCTTCGGCGCCCTGTGCCTTCACGTAGGCCACGAGAGCCTGGGCCACTTCGGCCGCGCAGGCGGGGCAGCAGGCGATGTTGACCTCGATTTTGCGGATGTCGATGTCCTTGAGGATCACGTCGAGGTCGGCAGCCTTGAAGTTCTTGCAAAGCTTGATTCCGATCGACTCTACGCCGCGGTCGATGTTGTGGCGTGCGTGTGCGTTGAGCTCTTCGGGAGTCTCACCGGTGATCTGCTGGCGGATAAGCCATTCGTTGTTGTCGCGGGTGCCGCGTACGAACGGAAATTCTCCGGGGAGCGAACCGATGGTGTAGAGACCTTCGATGTCTTCTCTGCGATAGAAAGGCATCACATTGAATCCCTCGTTGGTGCGCCACACGAGCTTCTTGTTGAAGTCGGCGCCCTTCAGGTCGGCAGTGATTTTCGCCATCCACTCATCTGTGGTTACGGGCGGAAACATGTCGAACAATTTTTCTTTCTTGTCTGCCATAATTAAATAGCTGTAATATAGAATTGATGTTGGTATGTTCCAGTATTTCATGGTGTTAAACGCCACGCAGCCTCCGTCGCTCAGGGCAGAGAGGCTTCGTGCCGTCAAATTCTCCGCAAAGTTAACCATAAATCCAAACATAAAAAAATCTTTTTGCAAAAATTTTTCTCCTTCACTCCTTATTTATAACGTGTTCGCATATATGTGCCGGCGCGCGCCCGGGGCCGGTGGCATGCGGCTGGCGCGGCGTGGCACGTCTGGCAGTCGGCTGACACGCCCGGCCATGCCTTTAAGTGAAATTTATTTAATTCTGATTCTCAGAAAGATATGGGTTTTAACCAATTTTTAGACTCGCCGTTGAAACTTTTAGCACGCTATTTGTTTATATGGTGTGCGAAGACCGACGGAGACCTCCGGTCCGAAGGTCGGTCGATGCCGTGCGTTTCGCTTCAGCCGAAAGCGCCGGCGCAAAACAAACTACAGAATATAAAAACTAAAAACTATAAAAATCATGGGAAAAATAATTGGTATTGATTTGGGAACTACCAACAGCTGCGTATCCGTACTCGAAGGTAAAGATCCGGTAGTGATCCCCAACAATGAAGGCCGCAACACCACCCCCTCGGTGGTAGCATTCGTCGACAACGGCGAGCGCAAGGTAGGCGACCCCGCAAAGCGTCAGGCCATCACCAACCCGACCCGCACCATATACTCCATCAAGCGCTTCATGGGCGAGAAGTGCGACCAGGTGGCCGACGAAATCAAGCGCGTGCCCTATAAAGTGGTATGCCAGAACGATATGCCGAAGGTGGACATCGACGGCCGCGACTACACGCCGCAGGAGATTTCGGCAATGATTCTTCAGAAGATGAAGAAGACTGCCGAAGACTATCTTGGACAGGAAGTTACGGAAGCCGTAATCACCGTGCCCGCATATTTCGACGACTCTCAGCGTCAGGCCACCAAGGAGGCCGGCGAGATCGCAGGTCTTAAAGTGCGCCGTATCGTCAACGAGCCTACTGCAGCAGCCCTCGCTTACGGTCTTGACAAGAGCCAGAAGGAGCAGAAGATAGCCGTGTTCGACCTTGGCGGCGGCACGTTCGATATCTCGATTCTTGAGCTGGGCGACGGCGTATTCGAGGTTAAGTCGACCAACGGCGACACCCACCTCGGCGGCGACGACTTCGACCACGTGATCATCGACTGGCTCGCCGACGAGTTCAAGAAAGAAGAAAACGTTGACCTCCGTCAGGACTCCATGGCCATGCAGCGTCTGAAAGAGGCTGCCGAGAAGGCCAAGATCGAGCTTTCGAGCTCCACATCCACTGAGATCAACCTTCCCTATATCACCGCAACCCAGTCGGGACCGAAACACCTCGTGAAGACTCTCACCCGTGCCAAATTCGAGCAGCTCGCCGAGCGTCTCATCGACGCCGTGAAAGCTCCTTGCGTGAAGGCTCTCGAAGACGCAGGCCTCAAGGCTTCAGAAATCGATGAGGTGATTCTCGTAGGCGGCTCCACCCGTATCCCGGCTATCCAGACCAAGGTGAAGGAAATCTTCGGCAAGGAACCCAACAAGGGCGTTAACCCCGACGAGGTAGTGGCTATCGGCGCTGCCATCCAGGGCGGTGTGCTCAGCGGCGACGTGAAAGACGTGCTTCTTCTCGACGTTGTGCCCCTGTCGATCGGTATCGAGACAATGGGCCGCGTGATGACCAAGCTCATCGATGCCAACACCACAATCCCGACCCGTAAGAGCGAGGTATTCTCCACCGCAGCCGACAACCAGCCCGAGGTTACAATCCGCGTGCTTCAGGGCGAGCGTCCTATGGCTGCCGACGACAAGCTTCTCGGTGAGTTCAACCTCGGCGGCATCGCTCCCGCACCGCGTGGCGTGCCCCAGATTGAGGTTACCTTCGAGGTAGACGCCAACGGTATCCTCAACGTTTCGGCCAAGGATAAAGCTACCGGCAAGGAGCAGAGCATCCGCATCGAAGCATCGAGCGGACTGAGCGAGGCTGAGATTCAGCGCATGCGCGACGAGGCCAAGGCCAATGAGGCCGCCGACAAGAAGGCCAAGGAGCGCGTCGACAAGCTCAACCGTGCCGACTCCGTAATCTTCCAGACCGAGAAACAGCTCAATGAGCTGGGCGACAAGATTCCGGCCGACAAGAAGGCTGCCATCGAGACTGCCCTCAACCGTCTGAAAGAAGTTCACAAACAGGAGCTTGTGGAAGACGTCGACAGCGCCGTCAAGGCAGTGGAAGACGCATTCCAGGCAGCTGCGCAGGACATCCAGAACGCCGCCGCAGGCGCTCAGGCCGGAGGTCCTCAGCCCGGTGCCCAGCAGCCTCCCCACACCAACGAGAAAGACGTTACCGACGTCGACTTCGAGGAGGTGAAGTAATCCGTCAATTTAGAAATATCTAAATCCATATAAATGGAGTGTAGCCCAAAAGGTTACGCTCCATTTTATTTCCCGCTATTTCCATCCGGATTGCTTGAAATTGATTAATATACGTATAGGGGGGAGAAAAACGGAAAAAGTAGGGAGAAAATATGCCGCGGTAGGGAGAAAATACCTATATTTGCAGAAAAATACAGGCGATGAAAAGTAAATTGGAAGAATTGGTAGGGAGATACCGTGCACTTGGCATAGACCGGCAACTGGATTATGACAAGTTTTACTTGTATTCTATCATCACACATTCTACGGCCATTGAGGGCTCGACAATAACAGAACTGGAAAATCAGATTATGTTCGACAACGGGATAGCTTTGAAAGGGAAAAGTCTCATCGAACAGAACATGAATCTTGATTTGAAAGCCGCTTACGAACGAGCATTGGTATTTGCCCGCCAACATTCTGATGTTACTGTCGAACGTTTGAAGGAGCTGTCTGCTCTTACGATGAAGAATACGGGAACTGTTTATCACACGATGCTCGGAGACTTCTCTTCAGCCAACGGCGATTTGCGTCTGCTCAATGTATCGGCCGGAGTAGGCGGCAAATCGTATATGAGTTTCAACAAGGTACCTCCCCGTCTTAGTCAATTCTGCGATAATCTGAATGTGTTAAGGAGCAATGCTGACAAGATGAGTATGCAGGAACTTTACGAAATGAGTTTCGATGCTCATTTCAATCTTGTAACTATACATCCGTGGGCAGACGGCAACGGACGCATGGCGAGACTGATGATGAACTGGTTGCAGTTTGAATACGGTCTTATTCCTTCCCGCATTTTTGCAGATGACAAAGAGGAATACATCAAGGCATTGGTGGAAACAAGGGAATCGGAGGATCTCGACATATTCCGTAGTTTTATGACTGACATGATGATACGTCATCTGGCCAATGACATAGTAGCATTTGAAGAATCTATTGGTGAGACCACAGTTGAGAAAGTAAAACTCAACACTGCCGACCGGATTGTTGCGCTTATCAAAGAAAATCCACGCCATAGTGCAAAATCTCTCGCCGAGGCAATCGGTATATCGCCTAAAAGCATTGAAAAGCAGTTGGCAAAACTCAAAGCTAAGGGTGTTATCAGGAGAATCGGGCCGGACAAAGGCGGCTCATGGGAAGCGTAGGCGAATATACTCAGTAGTAGGAATTATCTTCGATTCAAAGCGGGGTCTTAGGATAGATACATCTGTAAGTATTCAAATCAAAACCGGCAGGTGATTGTTTTATCTATAGTTTTCATTTCTGGAACATAAACGCATATCGCACTGTTTATACAGTGTCTTATATTTGAGGAAGTGAAGTAACTATGGAAATAAGAATTAAACGGGCTTACGAGCCTCAGGACGCTGCCGACGGCTATCGCGTCTACATCGACAGGCTGTGGCCGCGCGGTCTCTCCCACGCCACATTCCATTACGACCTTTGGGACAAGGATATAGCTCCGACTACGGAGCTGCGTGAGTGGTTTCATGCCGATCCCGACCGGCGCTGGCCCGAATTTCAGAATAGGTATGCCGAGTATCTCTCGCAGCTTCCGGCTTTTCTCGCCCTGAAGAAGGAGCTGGAAACGCACAAGACGGTAACGCTGCTCTATTCGAGCCGCGACCATGAGCGCAACAATGCGGTAGTGGTGGCATCCTTGCTGTCGGCTACCAGCTGAAGCGGAGGCCTACGGGGACGCTGAACGTGAACCTGCGGTCGTTGAATACGGTGCGTATCTTCCCGCTGGTGTCGAAGTAATAGACTATCTGGGGCTCTGCGAAGAGTCCTACGTGGGGTGTGAATCGGTATTCGATGCCTGCTCCGGCCTCTGCCGACCATTGAAGCGGAGCGTTGACGTGCATCGACATCCGGATAGGCTGTTTCATCTCCTTCGTCTTCACTTCACCTTTGCGTGTGGCTTTCACAGGTATGTCGAGGCCGAATCCTGCCTGCGCGTAGGCCGAGAGGCGTCCGGTGGAGAGGAAGCGGTAGGAGAATTTGAGCGGAATGCCGACATAATGCACGCGTTGGCTGATGTCTACCTTCTCAATCTCTGATTCCGACTTGAACGTGCTTCTCAGCAGCGTGTACCTCAGGCCGCTCTCTATCGCCCATCGCCTGCTCAGCTCCTTCGACGCCGACAGGCTGATTACTATCGGAACGTAGTGCTGCTGTCTGGTGCGGGATATGAGCTGTATTATTGCCGGATTCTCTTCCGTAACGTCTCCGTCGCCCGAATTTATTTCCCTTGAGTTTTCGCCTGAAGTCAGTCTGGCAAGCGACGAGAATGTGGAGCCGAGGTCTATGTTCCATCCCGAAGCACCGGAAGCCTTTTCGTCGGCCGATGCGAGGAACGTGTGGTCTGCGGGGAGAGTGGTCGGAATGTCGTCTGTCTCCTTTGCGTCAGGTTGTTTCTCCTCAGGGACGGTTATCGTGTCGGGCGCCGACACGCTGATTTCTGACTGAACTGCCCCGTCTTGAGCCGCGTCTGCAGCTTCCGGCTTCCTTTCCGGAGTATGTGAAGGGGTAGTGGTGGCGTTTTGAATCTTCTTGGGCTTGGCGGAAACTGCGGTCTTACGCGCGTTCTCATGCGGCTTCTCTTGCGCTATGCCTTCGCTCACGCCTGCCGGGCGCGTGCTGCCATCGGAAGCACCTCCCGCGTCTGAGGCGCGGCGACTTATCAGGAAAGTCACTAGGCCGCCGGCCGCCAGCAGCATCAGCAGCGTCATCATGTTGAGGCGGTAGTCGTTAATCATACTGCGCAGCATCTGCCTTGCCCTCGCGAGCTGCGATGAAGAGGAACGTTCAGCTATGCCGAGCATCTCGCCTATCTGCTTGTGCGACAGCCCTTCGAGCACCGACAGGCGGAACACGTTGCGGTAGCCTTCCGGCAGGCGGTCGATTATGCGGTAGATTTCTTCGAGGGGGATGTCGGCGGCCACTTCCTCGGTGCAGCCGGTTTCGGGCAATGCGTTCTCGTCGAATGCCACTTCGCGCCGCTTCATGCTTTCGGCCTTCAGTGCGAGATTGCGCATTATTTTTCCCATCCAGGCCTCCATGTTGGCCGGGTCGCGCAGGCTTCCCATCGACGAGAAGATGATGATGAAGCCGTCGTGGACCACGTCGTCGACACGCTCGGGGTCGGAGACATACCGCCCCACCAGCTCTCTCATGCGTTTCATGTAGAGTCGGTAGAGCGCCCCGAGTGCCTCTCGGTCGCCTGCTTTGCATCCTTTGTATATTTCCGGGCGTGTCAAGATGTCTGGTCGGTTGATGCTATCTCATAATAGAGCGTCGGAGAGTGGAAATACTGCATCGCCCTTTCAAAAAAATTTTCATTATGCACAAAGTTAGCAAAGAAATCCGCCCGGCGCAAAAAAAATGCACATCTCCGCGCAGTATTTCCCTGTTTCGCCTCTCATAGGGTTAGAACCAACCAAATTTCAATTAACATGAAAAAGAGAATTACTTTGATTTCGTGCCTGTGCCTGATGGTGCTCACGGCGCTTGCGGGCGAGACGTCCGCGCTGCTTCCGGCAAGATGGATGTATGGCGAACTCGACAGAGTGGCCCATGTGCTCTATCCGCTCGAAGAGATGTATATCGTGTTTCCGCGCGCCATCGAGATTCTGCCCGGCGCTTCCGGACGGGTGGAGTGTGAGGGAAAGACTGTCGCGGTGTCGACCGGCGCCGACGACCCCCTCAACTATTCCGACTCAGAGGGTATCATAAACCTGCGTTTCGAGAAGACGCTGCTCCCGAAGGGGAAGGACTATACGCTCGTGCTCGAAGCCTCGTCGGTGAGGGCTGCCAACGACCACTCGCTCGTCAACGGCACGGTCAGAATCGACTTTACCGTGCCGGCAAACCTCGGCAAAGGACGCTGGGACATCAAAGAGACGGGCCGGGTGGAGAAAGCTTCAACGATATGGATCTATTGGGGCTACGAGACGGAGGCGAAAGGGAATCCCGTCATGACCCTCTCCCGCGAGGGCGAGAAGGTGGCCGACTTTCCCGTGCATGTAGGATGGGACTGGAATCTCGGCCAGGCCTACGTTGACTTTGGCAAGGAGATGAAGTTTGAGGACGGGGTGAGATACTCGCTCGAACTCGCCGCCGGCTCTGTCTGCTCCCTCTATCGCGACGACATAGTGAATGAAACCGAGACGCTCGATTTCATCGGAAGCTGCGTCGACACTCCCGAGTTTCCGAGGATGTATCTCGTCGGCTTCAACATCGACCGGGAGAACGACGTGCTGGAATCGGTGGTGTTCCGGTTCGATGACCTCAACGTAACGTTCGGCGAAGACCCCCACGCCTATCTCGTGAATAGCGAGACCGGCGAGGTGGTGAAGGAAGGCGATATGAGGGTCGACATACAGAGCAACTGCTTCTCGTTCATCATCGAGTTCAACCAGAAGCTCGAGCCTGAATCCGGCTACACATTCAGCTTCTCCGAAGGATCATTTGTCTGGACAGGCGAGACACCGAAGTTCAGCCCGGCGTTCAACACTCACTTCAACTCATCGACAGCCGGCATAGAGACATCCCTTGCAGAGGAGGCCGGGGTCGACGCCCCGCTCTACGACCTCTTCGGTCGCCGCGTGTCCCGTCCCGTCAAAGGCACAGTCTATCTGAAAGCCGGCCGAAAAATCGTCTTCTGACTACTCGGATTTGAGAAATATAATTATGAGGAAGGAGGGATGCACTCAGGCGTAGGAGTGCATCCCTCCGAGGTAGTAGTTTACGCCGAAGTAGGTGATAAGAACAGTCAGTAAGGCCATCACGGAGAAGAGGTGAAACCGCTGTGGCGTGGCAAACGAACGCATCTCCGCGCTGTGAAGCGGCAATGAGTAGACCAGCAGGGTGATGAGCGCCCACGTCTCCTTCGGGTCCCAGCTCCAGAACGCTCCCCAGCTTACGCGCGCCCATACAGCTCCTATCAGTATCCCGGCAAGCAGGAGCGTCACGGCCGGATAAAGCATGGCCCGTCCGGTCCACATCATGTATTCGCGCCGTTCGCTGTCGCGCACGCACAGCGCCGCCAGTCCGTTGACGGCCATCATCATCATCAGGGCGTATGCGCCGGCCACGGTGAGCACGTGGAGGCTCAGCAGGGGCGATGAAAGCACCGGCATAAGCGTGCCTATCGTATTCCCTGCCCCGCTCATCGCGGCCACTGCGAGCGCCATTCCGGCGGCAATCATCGCCATCGCCGAGACGGTATAGCTGCGTCGGATTGATTCGGCCGCCGAGAGGACAAGGAGCAGGAGAGCCATCGTCTGCATCGTCTCGAAGCCGTTGGTGAGGGGGACGTGGCCGGAGATTATCCATCTTACTGCAAGCAGCGACGCGAGACTCATCAGCGCCGCCGACGGCATGGTCGCGAGCAGGATGCGCGTTCCCCTTCTTAAGGAGAGCCTGCGCGATATCGAAACTGCGAAAAGCGCGAGTCCGGCAGCAAGGCAGAATATCATCAGACCGTGGGCCGGTCCGAATCGCGCATAGAAGCGTTCGAGCCTGACATCAAGGTCGGATATGTCTATTCCGCTCGCTTTCCCTTGTCTTTCCCTTATGGCACGCATCAGTGCCACAGCCTGTCCATAGTCGCGTGTAAGCATATATTCGTTGAGCAGTCCGAGTGCTTTGCGAATAAAGAGCCATTCGTCTGTAGCTATGCTTTCGGGGATGTCGCTCAGCGGTGAGCACCACCTTATTCCATCGCCGTCGGCCACAGGGAAGAGGCGCAGCAGTTCGCCCGACAAGAGCATGTCGATGGTCTCGAAGCGTGCCATGTCGTCTCCGCAACGGGCTATCAGACCTTCATCGTCGGGATTGAGCGTGCCGCCCATCCTCCATAGCCTCCGAACGAGAGGCGCGAGAGCAGAGGTCTCTTGGTCTTCACACTGTCGGCTACGGACTCATGGGCCGAGGCTGGAGCCGCATAAGGCAGCAGCAGGGCGAGGGGGAGAAGCACGCGGGCGGCGCGCACAGCATTGTCTTTCATTTCGTATGCAGATTGTCTAAGAGTATGTTTGAGTTTAACTTCTATTCACTTGAAGAGGATTTTTTGAGATGATTTCGCAAGTCGAAGAGGGAGCGATGCGGGCATCGAGACCGATGAGGCTTGGCGAAATCAGCCAAAAAAGACCTTCAAGGGGATAGAAAGAATTTTTTGCAAAAGTATGTTCAAATCAACTCGTGTTAAATTCAAACATACTCTAAAATTCTGCTGCAAAATTACTCCCGTCCGCGCCGTCCCGAAATACCCCCGTTTCGGTAATTTCCACGCCTCGGCTACCTCCGGAATAGGTATTCAGGCATAAAAAACGCCTCTGACTCATTATGAATCAGAGGCGTCGGTAAGGTTAAGACCCCGTTCTCGGGCGTCGGGGGTTATTTCACGGCGTGGAGGGCGCCGAGAATCACCTCGCTCACCGTGGGATGGCCGAAGATAATCTGGCGCATATCGTCGAGTGTGGCGTTGCGGTTCATGAGGTCGGCACACTGCTGGGCGAGGTCGGCTGCCTGCACGCCCATGATGTGGGCGCCCAGAAGCATGCCGTCCTCCTTGCGGAAGATGAGCTTGCAGAGACCGTCGGACTCGCCCATGGAGAGAGCCTTGCCGTTGGCGCGGAAGAAGCTCTGTCCTACACAGATTTCGATGCCGCGCTCCTTGCACTGCTCTTCGGTGAGACCCACCATGCCGCATTCGGGCACGGTGAACACTGCCGAGGGAACGATGTCGAAGCGGATGGCGTCGCTCTTGCCCTGAATGGCGTTGAGGGCGCGTTCACCCTGGAACGAAGCCACGTGGGCAAGCATCATGCGGGCGTTGACGTCGCCGATGGCGAGGATGTGGGGCACGTTGGTGCGCATGTTGTCGTCGACCACGATGCCACGGGGTGTGAACTCCACTCCGGCAGCCTCGAGGTTGAGGCCCTCGATGCGGGGCGCGCGGCCCACGGCCATGAGGAGGTCGGAGCTTTCCACGGTCTCCTCCTTACCCTTACATTCGTAGGTAACGGCGATGCGGTAGTCGGCGGTCTGCTCGATTTTCTTGGCGGCCGCGGAAGTTACGATCTTGATACCCTTCTTGCCGAGAGTCTGCTTCAGGCGCTTGGCGATGTCGGAGTCGAACGGCGGGAGAATCTGCTTCATGAACTCGATGACCGTTACCTTCGAGCCAAACGATGAGAAGATGTTGGCAAACTCCATGCCGATTACTCCGCCGCCGATGATGGTCAGCGACTCAGGCACATAGTCTATGCCGAGGATGCGGGTGGAGTCCATCACGCATTCGAGGTCGTGGCCGGGTATGGGGAGCGACTTGCTGACGCTGCCGGTGGCTATGATGATATTGTCGGCGGTGTATTCCTCTCCGGCTGCCACTACGGTGTGGGCGTCCTTGAACGAGGCCATGGCCTCCACTACGTTGACCTTGGCGGCCTTGAGCATCGAGGCGATGCCTGCGCGCAGCGTGTCGGTAACCTCTTTCTTGCGCTCCACAACGCGGTTGAAGTCGAGTGTGAAGGTGAAGTCGTCGATGCCGAATTTGTCGGCCTCCTTGAACTGGGCCACCATCTCGGCGTTGCGGCAGAGGCATTTGGTGGGTATGCAGCCTTCGTTGAGGCAGGTGCCTCCGAGGCGGTCGCCGTTGAAGAGCGTAACGCTCATGCCGCGGCGGGCGGCCGAAAGGGCGGTCTCGTAACCGCCGGGTCCGGCTCCTATGATGATGATGTCGGAATGCATATCGGGTGTCGTTGGGTTAAGTGTCGGAGGGGGCGCACACTTTGGTGCGTCCCCTCCTGTGAGGATAATACTTTGAGACTAAGCTGTTTCGCTCCTTATGCCTCGGCCTGGAGAGCCTTGTAGGTGAGGATGGGCTTCTTGGCTGCGCCGGTCTCGTCGAGATGGCGCACGGCGGTGGTGAGCGGAGCGTCTTTCACTGCCTCGGGGTTCTCGCGGGCCTCTTTAGCAACCTTGTGGAGAACGTCGATAAACTCGTCGAGGGTCTCGATGCTCTCGGTCTCGGTAGGCTCGATCATCATCGACTCGTGGAAGAGGAGGGGGAAGTAGATGGTGGGAGCGTGGAAGCCGTAGTCGAGGAGGCGCTTGGCTACATTGAGCGTGGTTACGCCGGTCGACTTGTCTTTCAGACCGTCGAACACGAACTCATGCTTGCAGACGCCCTCGATGGGGAGCAGATAGTCGTCCTTGAGGTTTTCCTTGATATAGTTGGCGTTGAGCGTTGCCATGGGGCCGACGTTGCGGATTCCCTCCTTGCCGAGCGAGAGGATGTAGGCGTAGGCCCTCATCATCACGCCGAAGTTGCCGAAGAAGGTGCTGACGCTGCCGAGGCTCTCCTTTCCGAAGTCCACGTAGAAGCGGCCGTCGTCGGTCTTGCGCACGCGGGGGTTGGGAAGGAACTCGCGAAGATGCTCTGCCACTCCGACCGGACCCGAACCCGGGCCGCCGCCGCCGTGAGGCGTCGAGAAGGTCTTGTGGAGGTTGATGTGCATGATGTCGAAGCCCATGTCGCCGGGACGCACGCGTCCGAGCAGCGGGTTGAAGTTGGCTCCGTCGTAGTAGAGCAGACCGCCGGCTTCGTGCACGAGCTTGGCGATGTCAAGGATTTCGGTCTCGAACATGCCCAGCGTGTTGGGGTTGGTCATCATGATGCCGGCGATGGTGTCGTCGAGCAGGGGCTTGAGGTCTTCGATGTCGATCGAGCCGTTGGGACGCGACTTCACTTCCACCACCTCAAGACCGGCCACCATGGCCGACGCGGGGTTGGTGCCGTGGGCCGAGTCGGGCACGATCACCTTCGTGCGCTTGCTGTCGCCGCGGCTCTCGTGGTAGCGGCGCATCACCATCAGACCGGTAAGCTCGCCGTGGGCGCCTGCGTAAGGGTTGAGGGTGAACTCAGCGAGGCCCGAAAGCGAAGAGAGGGCGTGCTGGAGGTTATAGTAGAGCTCGAGGGCACCCTGGACGGTGTCGGGGTTCTGGAGCGGGTGGAGCGATGCGAAGCCGGGCATGGCAGCCACCTCTTCGTTGATTTTCGGATTGTACTTCATCGTGCAGCTGCCCAGAGGGTAGAAGCCGGTGTCGACGCCGAAGTTCTTGTTGGAGAGGTTGGTATAGTGGCGCACCACGTCGAGTTCCGTTACCTCGGGGAGGTTGAGGTCCTCTTTGCGGAGAAGGTCGGCCGGAAGCTCGGCCATGCTGTCGTGGCCGTAGTTGTCGGCGGGAAGTTCATATCCCTTGCGGCCGGGGCGCGAAAGTTCGAATATCAGTTTGTCGTAGTATTTCATTTCTTTGTCCTCCTTCTCTGATTAAGCCTCTTTCGAGATGATTTCTACAAGTTTGTCAATCTCCTCGCGAGTGCGTTTCTCAGTAACTGCAAACTCTACCAGTCCGTCGCCGAGCACGAGCGGACCCATGAATCCCTTTTCGAGCAGTTTCTCGTTGACCTTGGCCATGTCGAGGTCGGTGCGGAGCGTGAACTCCTTGAGGAAGGGCTTGCCGGGGAATGCGGGCTGGAATTTGCCTGTGGCCACAAGAGCGTTGCAGAGATAGTGTGCGCCGTCGCAGCTCAGACGGTTCACTTCCTTCATTCCCTGCTTGCCCATGAGGGCGAGATAGATGGTGGCGTAGAGGGCCATGAGGCTCTGGTTGGAGCAGATGTTGGACGTGGCCTTCTCGCGGCGGATGTGCTGCTCGCGGGCCTGGAGCGTCAGCACGAAGCCGCGCTTGCCGTCGATGTCTTTGGTGGCGCCTACCACACGTCCCGGCATCTTGCGGAGCATGGTCTTGGAGCAGGAGATGTAGCCCAGATAGGGACCGCCGAACTGAAGGGGCATGCCCAGAGTCTGGCCGTCGCCTACGGCGATGTCGGCTCCCCATTCAGCCGGAGTGCGGAGCACTGCCAGTGCCGAGGGGTCGGCGTTGATGGTGAGGAAGCCTTTGAGGGCGTGAATCTTATCGGCGAAGCCGGTGAAGTCCTCGATGATGCCGTAGCGGTTGGGGCACGATACGATTACGCCTGCCACGTCGCCTGCCTCCATCTCCTTGAGGATGGCCTCCTGGTCGGATACGCCTTCCTTGGCGGGAACTACGGTAAGGTTGATGCCGTGGTAGTGGGCGTAGGTGCGCACCACATTGATAACGGCCTCCGAAAGGGTCTCGGAGAGCACCACGCGGTTGCGCTTCTTGGTGGATGCCACCATCATGAACATTGCCTCGGCAGTGGCCGTGGCGCCGTCATACATCGATGCGTTGGTGGCTTCCATGCCGGTGAGCTCGCTTATCATGCTCTGATACTCGAAGATATACTGGAGCGTACCCTGCGAGATTTCAGGCTGATAGGGAGTGTAGGCGGTGTAGAACTCGCTGCGCTGGAGCAGATGGGCCACGACCGAAGGTGAGTAGTGGTCGTAGGCGCCGCCTCCGGCAAACACGGTCAGGTTCTTGTTTTTGGCGGCAAGCTCCTCGAAGTGGCGGCGGAGCTCAATTTCGGTCATTGCCGAAGGTATGTCGTATTCGCCGCGGAAGATTACTTCTGCGGGAACGTCCCTGTAGAGGTCGTCGATGCTCTCTACACCGATTTTGTCGAGCATCCGACGGATGTCGGCCTCGGTATGCGGTATGAATTTATGGCTCATTTTAGTGTTGTTTTCAGTCGGTTTGGGTAGCCGTGTCCCCGGGCGGGAGACCGGCCTTTCCCGGGTTGAAAAGCGTAGGCGTGCCCCGTTCCGCGGGCGGTGTGACCCTTTCCGCGGAATCTGTGCACGCCTGATGTGTCAGTCGGGTGTTGACGTATGGTGTCGGGATTGATTACTCCTCACAGATCTTTGCGTAGGCAGCTGCGTCGAGCAGACCTTCGATCTCGCTTGCGTCGCTCACTTTAACCTTCATGATCCAGTTGCCGAATGCGTCCTGGTTCACGAGTCCGGGCTCGTCTTCGAGGGCCTCGTTGATTTCCACTACCTCGCCGCTGATGGGGGAGATGAGGTCGCTGGCAGCTTTTACAGACTCTACTGCGCCGAATTCCTCGCCTTTGGTTACTTCGTCGCCTACTTCAGGCATGTCGACGTATACGATGTCGCCCAGTGCGTGCTGTGCGTAGTCGGTGATGCCTACAGTTGCGATGTCGCCTTCGAGTTTCACCCATTCATGGGAGTCCGCATAGCGGATGTCGTCTAAAATCTTGCTCATGATATTTGATTTTCCTTTTTTTTGTTGATGTTGGGGTTTGTTTTGCCGCCGGCCTTGCTCCGCGACCCTGCCTGAGGCTGGGCGCGGAACGTGGCTGCGGATATGTCGGTATGCGCGTGGCTTACTCTTATTTCTTATAGTTCTTCTCGTAGAAGCGTTTTTTCACCACTTTGCCGGGGAAGGTCTTTTTGCGGATGCGGATCTCTACGGGAGTGCCGAGCTTGTCGTAGGGCTTGTCTACCATAGCCATTGCGACGCTCTTGCCGGTCGAAATCGACTTGTAGCCGGTGGTTACCTCGCCGATCTGCTTGCCGTCGGCTTCCACGGGGTAGCCGTGGCGGGGCACGGCGGTGCCTTCGAGCTCGATGCCCACGATGCGGCGCTTCACGCCTTCGGCTTTCTGCTTGGCGAGAGCCTCCTTGCCGATGAACTCGGGCTTGTCGAGCTTTACGAACATGCTGAGGCTTGCCTCGATCGGGGTGATGGTGTCGCTGAGTTCATCGCCGTAGAGGGGGAGACCCACCTCGAAGCGGAGCGTGTCGCGGCAGCCGAGTCCGCAGGGCTGTACGCCTGCTTCCATCAGCTTGTCCCATACGCCCTGGATGTAGGCGTGGGAGCCGTAGACCTCGAAGCCGTCCTCACCGGTGTAGCCTGTGCGGCTCACGATGATTTCCTCGCCGTCGATGTCGAATGTCTGGAAGTTGTAGAAGGGGATGTCCTTCACCTTGAGGCCGAGCACTTTCTCTACAGTCTCCTCGGCTTTGGGACCCTGAATGGCCACTTCGCCGTATTTGGGGCTCTCGTCGATTACCTCGCAGTCGAAGCCTTCGGCGTTACGCTTGATCCAGTCGACGTCCTTGTCGATGTTGGCGGCGTTGATAACCAGAAAATACTCCTCGTCGTTCACCTTGTAGACAAGCAGGTCGTCGACCGTGCCGCCGTTCTCGTAGCACATCATGCCATAGAAAATCTGTCCGTCGGGTGCGCCGGTTACGTCGTTGACAAAGATGTGGCTGACATATTTGTAGGCCTCGGGGCCTTTGACGCGTACCTCGCCCATGTGGCTGACGTCGAACACGCCTACTTCGTGGCGCACTGCGTTGTGCTCCTCGGTTATTCCTTTGTACTGAATCGGCATGTCGAAGCCTCCGAAAGGCGACATGAGTGCACCGAGCTTAACGTGGCGGTCGTGAAGACACGTCTTTACGAGTTTCTCTTCCATTCTTGTATTGATTTTCTCTTTTTGTATTCTTTTTTCGGACTAAAAGCCCGCTTTCGGGACTTTTGGCCATCAGGTGCTTCCCGTACTGCGGGAAATATCGCCCAAAATTAGAAATATCCCTCAATATACGCAAATAAAACGGGCAAAAAATCGAATTTTTGCCCGTCGGAAATATGCCGGATGGCGTTTTTCACACGTTGATGAGCTCGTAGTCGCGGCTGCCGAGGCCTATCTTCACGGCATGTTCGAGGCCGGCTTCCCAGTTGGTGTCGGGATGCACGATGTGGAACTTGTCTTTCCCTTCCATGCAGTCGTCTTTGTGGGCCTCGTGGAGCACGTTGTTGGTGGGGAGCACCGGGGCGGCCTTCACCATGTCGACGCAGGCCTGGTCGAGAGCCACCGGATCGGTGGAGGCGAGGATGCCGAGGTCGGCCACGATGGCGGCGTCGTTGTGGTTCCAGCAGTCGCATTCGGGCGAGACGTTCATTATGAAGCTGATGTGGAAGTTGGGCTTGTCTTTGAGCACGGCCTCGGTGTATTCGGCTATCTTGTAGTTGAGGCGCTCGGAGGTGTCCCAGTCGGCGAGCACGGCGCCGCAAAACTGGCATACGGCCACGCATTGTCCGCATCCGACGCATTTGTCGTAGTCGATCACGGCCTTGCGGCTTTCATCGATATGGATGGCGTGCTGGGAGCAGTGGCCCACGCAAGTGCCGCAGCCTACGCAGTGGTCGCGGTCGATCTTCGGCTGCGAGTTGCTGTGGAGCTCGAGCTTGCCGCCGATGCTTGCCGCACCCATACCGAGGTTCTTGAGCGCACCGCCGAATCCGGCCTGCTCGTGTCCTTTGAAGTGGGTCATAGAGACTATGATGTCGGCGTTGGCCACGGCAGCTCCGATTTTGGGTGCCTTGCAGTATTCTCCGTCGATGGGAATCTCCACGTATTCAGTGCCTTTGAGGCCGTCGGCTATTATCACGTCGGCATCGGCCGAGATGGGGTTGAAGCCGTTTTCCATGGCGCTGCGGAGATGGTCTACCGCGTTTGAGCGACGCCCTGAGTAGAGGGTGTTGCTGTCGGTGAGGAACGGTTTGGCGCCGGCCTTGCGCAGCATCTGCACGATGCGGGCGGCGAAGTTGGGGCGTATGTAGGCCAGATTACCCGGCTCGCCGAAATGAATCTTGATGGCTACGAACTTCCCTTCGAGAGGCATTTCGAGCATCCCGGCGCGTGTGGCCAGACGTTCGAGTTTGTCGAGGAGGCTGCTGTGGGCATTCGTACGCAGATTGGTGAAGAATACTTAAGACTTCGACATGGGTATTAATAGAGTTAATTATCAGTCAGTGTCATCATTATGGCGGTGTCGGCGGGAACACGTCGGGTCGACGCCACATTTTTATAAACACAAAAATACAACTTTTTGTTGTAACAGGCAAATTGGGGTTTGCCAATCGGTGAATCGTGTTATATTTTTTGTTAATTTTGCACCCAAATTTGGATTCGACCTATGGATCAGGATAATCATAACTCTATGGAACCGGCCGGTCGGGCGGTGCCTCATCTATATTGGCGTCTGTTCGCTTCGTTCTTCAAGATAGGTGCTTTCACGTTCGGCGGCGGCTGGGCAATGATTTCGATTATTGAAAGGGAGGTTGTCGACAAAAACGGATGGATTGAACGCGATGACTTCCTCGACCTCCTTGCCGTGGCGCAGTCGTTGCCGGGCATCCTCGCCGTCAATATCGCGACGGCGGTGGGAGAGAAGCTGAAAGGGGTGAAGGGCAGCGCTGTAGCGGCTCTCGGCACAATACTTCCTTCGTTTCTGATCATACTCGCGATAGCCATCTTCCTTACGCCCGACGTGATAAAGGGCAACAAGGTAATCTCTTCGATCTTTATGGGAATACGCCCGGCCGTGGTGGCTCTGATTGTAGCTCCGGTAATCTCTTCGGCCAAGGCAGCGAAGATCGGACTGAAAACCGTCTGGATTCCGCTCATCGTGGCTCTGATGATTTCGCTCGACCTCGGAGCCGTGAGCAATCCCATCCTTTATATATTCCTCGGTGCGGTGGGCGGATACCTTTATTTCCGCTGGTCGCGCCGTAAACTCGCTGAAAGAAAGGAGGAGGATAAGTAATGGGCTTTTATCTGAAACTAATCTGGGCTTATATCAAAATAGGAATCTTCGGATTCGGCGGCGGATATGCCATGCTCTCTCTTGTTGAGAAGGCCGTGGTGGGGCCGGGATGGATTTCTGAACAGATGTTTACCGACATTGTGGCCATCTCGCAGATGACCCCGGGACCCATCGGCATCAATTCTGCCACATATATAGGTTATGCTGCTCCCGGCACGGTCGATCCGGCTCTTGCCTCACCCTTGTGGGGAATACTCGGATCGGTGCTCGCCACCCTCGCCGTTACCTTGCCGTCGTTTTTTCTCGTGCTCTATGCCTCGCAGTTCATACGCCGTCATCATGAGAGCGGTGTCATAAAGGGTATATTCTCCGGCCTGCGCCCTGTAGTGGTGGGGCTGATAGCTTCGGCGGCCATCATGCTCATGAATGTCGCCAACTTCAATCCGAACCATATCGGCTGGCAGCTCGGCGTGAACATAGCCATTTCGGTGGTGGCTTTCTGTCTGGTGTTCTTTCCCATTCCATGGAAAGGGAAGCGGATAAAGCTGCATCCGATACTGGTGATTACTCTGGCCGGAATAGCCGGCTACCTTATCTACGGCCTATAAGCCGGGATAACCACATCATGACTCAAATACGCTATCAGATATGACTGATTATCAGACTACTCTCGACTGGCTTTTCCGCCAGTTGCCTATGTTTTCGCGTGTCGGAGCCGCGGCCTACAAGCCGGGTCTCGACACGTCGCTCCGACTCGACGAATATTTCGGTCATCCGCATCGGCGGTTCAAGTCGATTCATGTGGCCGGAACCAACGGTAAAGGTTCGTGCTCGCATCTGATTGCTTCGGTGCTTCAGGCGCAGGGGTATAAGGTGGGACTATATACATCGCCTCATCTTACCGACTTCCGGGAGCGCATACGCGTCGACGGAAAGATGATTCCCCCCGAAGCCGTCATCGACTTTGTAGATTGTTTCCGCAATTCGGGCTATGAGGGGCATCCCTCTTTTTTCGAACTTACCATGATGCTTGCCTTCAGCTGGTTTGCCGGGCAGGAGGTGGATTATGCCGTCATCGAGGTAGGCATGGGCGGACGCCTTGACTCCACCAACATCATCACCCCGATAGCTTCGCTTATTACCAACATATCGTTTGACCACACGCAGTTTTTGGGCGACACGCTTCCTGCCATAGCTTCTGAAAAGGCTGGTATCATGAAGCCCGGCATACCGGTGGTGGTCGGAGAAGCCGAGGGCGACGTGCGCAAGGTGTTTGAAGAGAAAGCGGCGGAGGTTGGTGCTCCGGTCCGTTTTGTTTCCGATTGCAGCTATCTTCTCTCGAAGATTGAAGACACCCCCGAAGGTTTCCTTTGTGAGACCCCGCTTGCAGGCAGATTCGTATGTCCGCTGGCCGGAGATTATCAGAAGAAGAATATTCCGACCGTGCTCCGCGTCATCGAGATGCTTCGCGATGTTGGGGTGGATATTTCCGATGAATCCGTGGTAAAGGGATTTGAATCGGTGGTTGAGGCTACAGGTCTGCGCGGCCGTTGGACGGTTTTGTCCCGCAATCCGTTCACTGTATGCGATACCGGCCATAATCAGGCCGGACTTACATATAATATGGCGAAGCTGTCTTTGCTGCGTGCTGAGCGTGGGTCAGGCAAACTGAGGATGGTGGTGGGCTTTGTGGCCGACAAGGATGTCGACCATATATTGCAGCTCTTTCCGAAAGACGCCACCTACTATATAACTAAAGCTGACATTCCGCGCGCTCTTCCTGAAGATGAGCTTGCCCGGAAAATGAACGCCTGTGGCCTGAAAGGGGAGACGTTTCCCTACGTCATCGATGCCTACCGCCGTGCGCTGGCCGATTCTGAGGCAGAAAATGCCGGAAGCGAAGCCAACGAAGACATCATCTATATAGGAGGCTCCACATTTGTGGTGGCCGATTTGCTCAGAGATCTGGGATTATAAAGAGAGGAACGATAAGCGATATAAGGAAAAAGGTCTCCTTCGGGAGGCCTTTTTTCGGAATTTTTCGGAATTTTTCGGGAGGAAAGCGGGCGGGCCGGAGGTGCG
>CAMCDS010000034.1 GCA_945873625.1 uncultured Porphyromonadaceae bacterium
AGCACCTGACTGTTAATCAGGGGGTCGTTGGTTCAAGCCCATCCTGAAGCGCAACTAAAAAGGCGCAAGCGAGCCGCTTTCTATTTTTAAGAAAACTTTTACATGCTTCAGTAGCTCAGTTGGTTAGAGCACCTGACTGTTAATCAGGGGGTCGTTGGTTCAAGCCCATCCTGAAGCGCCACCGCAATCTACTTCCCTACCGTGGGAATCAGATTCACCCCTGACGATGATTCGCTAGCTCAGCTGGTAGAGCACAACACTTTTAATGTTGGGGTCGTGGGTTCGAGCCCCACGCGGATCACTAACAAATGCCTCAAAATGAGGAAAATCGCTGAAAATCAAGCATTTTCAGCGATTTTTATTTTGCCCGTAGGCGACAAAAATCGGCATTTTTGATATTCTGCCGAAAATGCGTAACTTTGCAAATAAATGAACCAGTTATGACACATCTATTTCGACTTCTTGCAATTATAATATTTACTTTGCTCCCGTGGAATATTTCTTACGGCGAGGTTTTTAATACTTCTAAATCTTTCGATTTATTATGTTTGCCTCAATATATCGACCATATAAAAGATGACTCACGGTTTGCGGAACTATGTTCTGATTCTGTTTTTATCGCCAATGTTTCCGATGTTAACTCAAATTGCAGTGCTTCAAAACTTTGTAATCTTTATTCTGAACTACATGGGGATAAAGACGATATTACAAAATGCCTATTCACAATTCAGCATTTAGATAGCCTTGCTCACGATGTCGAATGGGCGAAAGCAATCCTTTCAGTTCAATCTCAACTATCTTATGTCTGTCATAAATTGGTTGAACATGGGTATTCAGATTATTGGGATGATACTATTTATCCAAAGTTGAAATCACATATTGACAACTATAATCTTAATAAGGAATTACTTAAGATATAAACCAAAGTCTTACAGAGTTTTTCTTACCTGAATCTCTGTCTGACACCCAATCCAAAATATATATATTGGATATTGAAAATGCTTTTAATCTATCGGATGAATCATTTTGTTGCACTCCACTTATTCTCAATCCTGAAATAGAAAAGCAGTTGAGATTAAATTTTATGAATATTTATATTCACGAAAATTTACATAATCTATACATCTCTCCCGAACTTATGGAGAAACTCGGGGAACTTGATAGTGATTCATTTTATAGAAGTAAAGAGGATATAGCACAAAAGCATGGTGAAGGCAGAAATGAGGCTTTCGTCGTTGCTGCCGAAGTATTTATATCTCATAAGTCAGGTATTCGAGATAGTCAGAATGTTTTTGATGAATTTTCACAATACGTTGATGGCAGCCTGGTATTGGCTCCGATAATATATGTGAATCTTCCTAATCGCAACCCTAATGAATCATATAATGATTTTCTTATTCGATTATTTGACAACGGCATTTTGAGGGCTGGCACCATCAAGGATAATTACGACAAAGCGATGTCCGCGATCCAATCTGAAATTGCTAAATAAGCGTCCTTTCGAGCACCTCATATCGTCCATAACTTCGCTGAAAAATCAGCAAGTTATTAACTTATCTTTTTCCGTCCTTAATATAATGAGCGTTGTTATCGCCAACGTCACTATGCTCCCAAGCAGAAGCACCACCTAAACTCAATTTTTTGTAAAAATCACAGTTATAATCGCAAAAATTTATACCTTTGTATTCTCTTAATCGTGATTTTTTGTATGGCAGTGAAAGTTGACACCCAAAAAGAGATTATCTTCGGCTCATCCGATCCGAACATTTCCCGTGTACTCAGTAAGAAGAAAAAGGATGGTGAGTTGCGAAAGGTTGCCCCGCGCATATACACAACCAATTTGGTTGATAGCATGGAGAATATCGTGCGTCGTAACCTTATAGATATACTCGTATATCGCTATCCGGATGCTCTTATAAGCCACCGCAGTGCCAAAGAAATGCGACCGACTGCGACTGGAGATTTCTTTCTTACCAATTCAACGACAAGGCGAGTGACAGACTTACCTGGCATAATTCTTAATTTTGTCAAAGGCCCGAAAGCGACATCGCGCGACATTCCATTCATGGGCATGCACATTTCAGGCGAATACCGTTATATGCTGGAGAACATGCAGGTGTCTCGTAAGTCCGGCGACGAGTCGCGCGTTTTACCTGCAAGTGTAATAGAGAATAAACTCGAACAGATACTGCTGACGGGTGGAGAAGACCGTCTGAATGAGTATCGTGATGAATTGAGATCGGTTGCTGATGAACTTGGTATGCAGACTGAATTTGCCAAGATAAATAATATCATCTCGACATTGCTTTCGACGCACGATGCAAAAGTGCTGTCAACAGACTATGCTAAAGCTCTTGCCGCAGGTAATCCGTTTGATAAAACAAGGGTCGAATTGTTTGAGGTGCTTTTCGATGCGATAAAGGATAGATATTTCGTTATCCGTAACAACCGCAATACGGATGAAGAATCGTTCCGTCTTTTCTCATTCTTCGAGAGCTATTTTTCAAATTACATAGAGGGGACGGAATTTGAGATTGACGAGGCTAAAGCGATTGTTGACTCCGGTATTCCGATACCGCGACGAGATGAGGATTCTCATGACATTCTCGGAACATTCAAGGTGCTTTCAAACCGTGCCGAAATGATGAAGACTCCGACATCGCCCAAAGAATTGTTTTCGATTCTCAGCCATCGGCACAGCATCCTGCTCGAAGGACGACCGCACATGAATCCCGGCATTTTCAAAACGAAGAACAATCGCGCTGGAATGACGGAGTTCGTGGACTTTCAACTTGTGAAAGGCACCCTCTCACAGGGCTTCAAATATTATGCTGCCTTGACAGATCCGTTTGCCCGTGCAATTTTCATGATGTTCATGATTAGTGAGGTGCATCCATTCAATGACGGCAACGGCCGTGTCGCCCGTGTGATGATGAACGCCGAACTTGTCCGTGCCGACCAATCGCGTATAATTGTGCCTACCGTATTCCGTGAGGATTATATCCTCGCTTTGCGAAAACTGACACGGCACAAAGATCCGTTGGCATACATAAACGTAATGACAAAACTCCATCAGTTCAGCGATAACCTATACGGCACTGATTTCACGGAGCTGAAGAATTACCTCGCTGCCTGCAACGCCTACGAAGAACCTTCGCAAGCAAAACTACAAATCATTGACAGAACTATTATTGAATAAGGTTTCCCAAAGGATAGCATAATAAGACACTCAGTCATTGACGACGCGGACGCGAAGATTCGCGTCCATACGGCGACCCCGCGTCAAAAAGGGCTGCGGAAGGCACGAAGGGTGAACTTTCATGGGCACGGAGGGGTTAGATTTCTGTAAAACAATTGCTATGCCGGACATTACCGCTATTCTCACAGCCCTCGGGCTCACGCTGCTCGCCGGCCTTGCCACCGGGCTGGGCGGAGTGCTCACCATGTTCACGAGTTGCCGCTCGACGCGCACGCTCGCCTTCTCCATGGGGCTGTCGGCGGGTGTGATGACCTACATCTCTTTCATGGAGCTGCTCCCGGAGGCATGCCACGGATTTGCTCCTCTTCTCGGCGAAAGAGGGGCAGAAATATGGACTCTCGTATCCTTCTTCGGCGGCATTGCCCTTATCGCCCTTATCGACTGGCTCGTGCCGGTAGACGAGAACCCGCATGAGGCGCACACGCTCGACGAACTTCACGACGCCAACAGCCATCACCACCTGCACCGCACCGGGACGATGCTCGCCCTCGCTATCGGCATCCACAATTTCCCGGAGGGGATGGCCACCTTCGTTGCCGCGCTCGACGGTCTCGACGTGGCTCTCCCCATAGTGGCAGCCATCGCCATACACAACATCCCGGAGGGGGTAGCCATCTTCGTCCCTATCTACCACAGCACCGGTAGCCGCGTCAAGGCGTTCCGCCTCACTATTCTTTCGGGCCTTGCCGAACCGATAGGAGCCATCGCCGGAATGCTCTTCCTGATGCCGTTCTGGACCCCGGCCGTGAACGCGGTCTGCCTTGCTGCCGTGGCCGGCATAATGGTCTACATCTCCTTCGACGAGCTTCTGCCCGGAGCCGAACGCCACGGCCACCACCACGCCGCCATCGCCGGCGTAGTCGCCGGCATGGCCCTGATGGCCGCCTCCCTCCTGTTTCTCTGACCGGCCTGCAATGCTCTTGTTTGCACTGACTTTTGCTGATTTCAAATATAATCGCCATCTTTGCAACCACGGTTACAGTAACGACCGTTGCCATAATAAGAAATTCTACGCCTCATACAGCTGACGCATTAAGTTTGTCATAACAGGGGAATTGTCAATATTTTTTGCTAAATTTGCAGATGAGGCGGATACGCCGAGGCTTTTGACCCGCAAGATGCTGCCTCGACGAATCAATTTCGTGTAGACTATTATGGATATTGAAATAAGGAAGGCGTCCCGAGAGGACATCGGGGAGATAATGGCGCTCTATGAGGAGGCCAGACGGTTTATGCGCCGGATGGGCAACACGACGCAGTGGGTCAACGGATACCCGCAGCGCGAGATAGTGGAGGCCGACATCGAGGCGGGCAATCATTATGTGGCTGTCAGGCAAGACGGCGCAGTGGAGTGCACGTTCGCCCTCTTGTTCGGCGACGACCCTACCTACGCACATATCGAAGACGGGGAATGGCCCGACAACCGACCATACGCCACGGTCCATCGCATGGCTTCTTCGGGCCGCATACCACGAATCGCCGACCGTTGCTTCGATTTCTGCTTCACTCTCATCGATACCGTAAGGGTCGACACCCACGCCGACAACGACACCATGCTCAGAGTGATGGGGCGCAACGGTTTCCGCCGCTGCGGCATCATATACGTGGCCGACGGCACGCCACGCACGGCCTTCCACAAAACCGTCAATTTAACCTGAATACTCCTTGACAGACAGATTATGAAACGCATACACACCTTACTTCTGTCGGCAACCGTTGCCGCAGGCTCATTTCTCAATGCCGTGGCGCTCACCGGCTCATGGCGCGGCGAACTCTCCCTGGGGATGATGAAACTGCCGCTCGTATTCAATTTTTCGGAATCGCCCGAGGGGAAGGTGTCGTGCACCCTCGACTCTCCCAACCAGGGGGCGAAAGGGATACCGGCAGAAGTGGCTTTATGTTCGGCCGACTCGGTTGCAGTCGACTGCACGCTTATCGGCGCCACCTACCGGGGGCGCGTGTCGGCATCGCAGATTTCCGGCACGTTTTCGCAGAGCGGACAGTCCTTTCCTCTCACCCTCGCCCCCGACGAAGACCTCAGCGTGCGACGTCCGCAGACCCCCGTGCCGCCGTTTCCTTATCTCGTGAAAGACACCGTATTCACTTCAGCCGACGGCACTCTTCTCAGCGGCACACTCGTGATGCCCGAAAAACGTGACGACAGACCGCTCACCGGCGTGGTGTTCGTCAGCGGCAGCGGTGCACAGAACCGCGACGAGGAGCTGTTTGAGCACCGTCCGTTTGCCGTGATGGCCGACCGCCTGGCACGCGAGGGGATAGCCTCGTTCAGATACGACGACCGCGGAACGGCCTCCTCACAGGGCGATTTCTCTTCGTCGACCACGTTCACCTTCCGCGACGACGCTTCGGCCGCGCTTCGCTTTCTGAGTGGCATTGAGGGGATTGCCAAAGCAGGCATTGTCGGTCATTCCGAAGGGGGGACGATAGCCTTCATGCTTGCGGCCGACGGCGAACCCGACTTCATAGTCTCGCTTGCCGGAATGGCCTCGCCGGCCATCAACACCCTTGTGGCTCAAAACCGCCGCGGTCTCACGGCAGCCGGAATTGCCGGAAGCACCCTCGACGACTCCCTGCGGCTCGTAAGGCTCCTTCTCGAAGCCAACGCCTCCCGCTATGTAAGCAAAGATTCAAAACCGGTGGATGTCGATGCCGTGGCCTCACAGGCCGGGATAAAGCTTCCGCCTGAAATCATGTCGATGTTCCGACAGAATGCCGAAGCCACGTCGACCGAATGGTTCGGAACATTCCTGAATATCGATCCCGCCGACTATCTTGCCAAGGTGAAATGCCCCTTGCTGGCCATCAACGGCACGCTCGACACCCAGGTGGATGCCGCAGAAAACCTCGGTATAATCTCGACCCTTGTGCCTGAAGCCGAAGTGCTGCGCATGGACGGGCTCAACCACCTCATGCAGCACGCCAGAACGGGCTACGTATCAGAATACGGCGAGATTCGCGAGACCGTCGCTCCCGAGGTGCTCGACGCGCTCACCGCCTTCTGCAAGGCGCGATGACCCGCAGGAACTGATATCCCACTACAAGAGATCTTTAATGAGAGACCTCGCGAGAAGCAGGAAGAAACGTGGCTCTCTTTCGCTATCTCCAACAGACTCTACGCACTGATGCGCGGAAAGGGTACATTTTATTGAAAATCGGAGGCAGTGTCGGCTTCATTTAGTAATTTTGCACCCGGATTACCGACAGAGACAAGTATGAACAACGACATTTCATCCATTCTTGACGCAGCCGGCGTAAAGCCGACCCCGAACCGCATCCTTGTGTTCCGGACCCTGCACTCGGCAGCCTCCCCGATGAGCCTCGTGGAGCTTGAGACGTCGCTCGGCACCCTCGAGCGCTCGAGCATACTGCGCGTGCTCCGCCTGCTGCACGAACATTCGCTCATACATACGCTCGAAGACGGACGCGGCATCGTGAAGTACGAGCTGTGCCACGGCAAGGACCACTGCTCTCCGGGCGACATGCACGCTCACTTCTACTGCGAGCGATGCGAACGCGTGTTCTGCTTCGAGCACATCAGCGCCCCCGAGATACCTCTGCCCGAAGGATTCAGCGTCAGCTCGGTCAATTTCATGCTCAAGGGGATCTGTCCCGACTGCCGCACCTCCCATATTTAGAGCACGAAAAAAATCACTTTTATTTCACATTTATGTGAAATAAAAGTCGTGTCTTTGCGTTATAATAAAAAGGACTACAGATATGAGCGAAGTAGAACTGGTTTTAGTCACCGATACGGACAAGTGTACCATTTACACAATTCAGTTCTCGGAAGAATCCGAGACTGAATACGAGCGTTTTTATTCTAGATTCATTGAAGACGCTCATTTGAATAAGGACTTATTGCGCATAGTGCAGATTTTGGATAAGATTGCCGATGAAGGTGCGCTGGAACGTTTCTTCCGTCCCGAGGGCAAGATGCGAGATTCCGTGGTGGCTCTTCCTGTGCTTCGCTCAAAACTCCGTCTATACTGTCTGCGTCTCTCCGACAGGATCCTTGTTCTTGGTAACGGAGGTGTCAAAAACTCACGGACATATGAGGAAGATGATTCGTTGCGTGGGTATGTCCTGACGTTACAGAAATTTGAAGAACTGCTGAAAGAGGGGCAACACGACGGAACCGTAACAGTAACATCCAAGACAATCGAGACCGACAAAACATTTAAGCTATGAAGGATATTAGAAATAGATACCGGGAAATGGTCAGTCAGGTGCCACCTGAAATAAAGGAAGAGATTGACCTCTCTTTCGCTATATCCAATAAAATCGATGCCCTTATGCGGGAGCGCGGACTTTCAAAGAAGCAGTTTGCCGACCAGATAGGTAAACGTCCGAGCGAAATAACCCGATGGCTGAGTGGACAGCATAATTTCACTGTCTCCACACTTGCCATGCTGTCGGCATTTTTCGGCAAATCCATAATCTCCGTCTAATCATGGCCAATGAATCCCTGTCGGCGGCCAACAGCCGCCAAGAATGATGAGTTCTACACTCAATATTACGATATTGAGCGTGAGATAAACGCTTATCTCGAATTTGACCCTGATGTGTTCCGTGGTAAAACTGTCCTGTTGCCGTGTGATGACCCGGAATGGAGCAACTTCACGGCATATAAGAAGAAAGCTGAGAAAATGGGTTATAAGGGCAACTATTCACGTTTAGGTAATTCCTGCTGGTTCTCCAATCTGGAACATGGCCGTCGCCATCAGCCGCTCTCACTTATGACTATGGAGGAAAATATATGTATTACAAACATAAGGATATTAGAGGAAAGGGTTATGCAAAATATGACAATTACGATGCAATTGAGGTACCATACACCGATGCCATCCCTGCAGATGATGGTGCGATGGGCGTTCCAATAACTTTCTTAGATAAATATTGCCCGGAGCAATTTGAAATATTGGGGCACGGGGTCTAAAGCCCCGTGCCGACGTCGAAATTTGAAGTAACGCACGTTTAAATTTGGAAATTCGCCGGGGTATTGCTACCTTTGCATCGGCAATTGACCGACATGCCGGACAGAGACTATGCTCAAGAGCAATCCTATCGAGAGCGCAGAGGAGGTTTTGCGCAGGTATCTGGCAGAGAATCAGATGAGATTTACTCCGGAGCGCTTTGCCGTTCTGGACGCGGCTCTGCGCCGGAAGAGGCCGTTTTCGGCCTCCGACATCTGGGACGACATGTCGGTCTCGGGTTATCGCGTGAGCCGCGCGTCGGTGTTCCAGACCATCGGTCTGCTGTGCCGTTGCGGCGTGCTGGCCGAGGTGGCCCTCGGCGGCAACGAGAGCCGCTATGCCGCCCGGCGCGAGGGATACCTCTACCTCGTCTGCACCGGCTGCGGCCGCATCAGGGAGGAGAGAGACCCAACGGTGGCGCTCCACTTCCGCGGCAGGCGGTTTGAGGCATTCACGCCGGCCTACCACTCGACGGCCGTGTTCGGCACGTGCAGCACCTGCATGCGCCGCCAGCGCCGCGAGGCAAAGACCAGTAAAGAAGTTAAACAGGGAATCCGCAAGCCTTCGGAGAAAGGGAGATCCGGAGGCAGGAGTCCCAAAGAAGATATAGAATAAAGATGACAAAAGCCGATGTGCTTCTGGGTCTCCAATGGGGAGACGAAGGTAAAGGAAAGGTTGTAGACGTGCTCACACCCAACTACGACGCTGTGGCACGTTTTCAGGGAGGTCCCAACGCGGGCCACACCCTGGAGTTCGACGGACGCAAGGTGGTGCTCCGCTCCATCCCGTCGGGCATCTTCCGCAATTGCGTCAACTATATAGGCAACGGAGTGGTGCTCGACCCGGTGCTCTTCCGCCAGGAGGCCGAGGAGCTCGAAAAGCAGGGCACCGACCTCAGAAAGATACTCCGCATCTCTAAGAAAGCCCACCTCATCATGCCTACCCACCGCCACCTCGACGCAGCCAACGAGCTCGCCAAGGGGAAGGAGAAGATCGGCACTACCGGCAAGGGCATAGGCCCCACCTACACCGACAAAATCTCGCGCAACGGCCTGCGCGTAGGCGACCTGCTCCACGACTTCGACGAAAGATACGAAGCCGCAAAAAACCGCCACATCGCAATGCTTAAGGCTGCCGGCTACGACAATGATCCCCTCGACAAAGAGGCCGAATGGCTCGACGCGGTCAATTATCTGAAGACTTATCAGATTATCGACAGCGAATATGAACTCAACTCGCTGCTCGACTCCGACAAAAAAATACTCTGCGAAGGCGCCCAGGGCACGATGCTCGACGTAGACTTCGGCTCGTATCCCTTCGTAACATCGTCCAACACCATCGCCGCCGGTGCATGCACCGGTCTCGGACTCTCGCCCCACCGAATCGGCGACGTCTACGGCATCTTCAAGGCTTACTGCACACGCGTGGGCAGCGGCCCCTTCCCCACCGAGCTCTTCGACGCCACCGGCGACGAAATAGGACAGAAGGGACATGAGTTCGGCGCCGTAACCGGCAGAAAACGCCGTTGCGGATGGATCGACCTCGTGGCCCTGCGCTATGCCGTCATGATCAACGGAGCCAACAAGCTCATCATGATGAAGGCCGACGTGCTCGACGGCTTCGACACCATCAAGGCCTGCGTGGCATACAAGGTAGACGGTGTGGAGACCGACCGATTCCCCTTCGACGCCTCAATCGAGAAGATAGAGCCCGTCTACGTCGAGATGCCCGGATGGAGGAAGCCCGTGGCCGAATGTCGCAGCGCGGCCGACTTCCCCAGGGAGTTCACCGACTATATGAAGTTTGTCGAGGAGAAGCTCGGTGCAAAAATCTGCATCGTCTCCGTCGGTCCCGACCGCGAGCAGACCATAGTACTCTGATAATACCAGTTTAATACCAACATAACAAAAACTTAAACAACAATGGCAAAAGTAAAACCGTTCAAGGGTGTCCGTCCTCCGAAGGAGATGGTCGAAGAGGTAGTGTCGCGTCCCTACGACGTGCTCAACTCTGAAGAGGCACGCAAGGAAGCCGAGGGCAACCCCAAATCGCTTTATCATATCATCAAGCCCGAAATCGACTTTGAACCCGGTTTCGACGAGCACGACCCCAAAGTCTACGACAAAGCTGTGGAGAACTTCAAGAAGTTCCAGGAAAACGGCTGGCTCGTTCAGGACGACAAGGAGAACTACTATATCTACGCCCAGACAATGGACGGACGCACCCAGTATGGCTTCGTAGTGGCCGCTTGGGTGAACGATTATATGGAAGGACGAATCAAAAAGCATGAGCTCACCCGCCGCGACAAGGAGGAAGACCGCATGAAACACGTGCGTTGCAACAACGCCAACATCGAGCCGGTGTTCTTCGCTTTCCCCGACAACGAGAAGCTCGAGCAGATCATCCGCGACGTTACCGCCGGCAAGCCCGAGTACGACTTCGTTACCGACGACGGCTTCGGCCACACTCTCTGGCTCATCGAAGACCCCGAGACTATCGACACCATCACCAAGGAGTTTGACAAAATCCCCAACCTCTACATCGCCGACGGCCACCACCGCAGCGCCGCCGCTGCCCTCGTAGGCGCCGAAAAGGCAAAGAACAACCCCAACCACAAGGGCGACGAGGAATACAACTACTTCATGGCCGTGGCCTTCCCCGCAAGCCACCTCAAGATCATCGACTACAACCGCGTGGTTCGCGATCTCAACGGCCTCACTCCCGAGCAGTTCCTCGACAAAGTGCGCGAGAACTTCGAGGTTAAGGACATGGGCACTGAAATCTACACTCCCGCCGGCCTCCACAACTTCTCGCTCTATCTCGACGGCCGCTGGTACTCGCTGACCGCCAAGCCCGGCACCTACAACGACCAGGATCCCATCGGCGTGCTCGACGTAACCGTAAGCTCCGACCTCATCCTCCGCGACATCCTCGGCATCACCGACCTCCGCTCCGACAAGCGCATCGACTTCGTAGGCGGCATCCGTGGCCTCGGAGAGCTCAAGCGTCGCGTAGACAGCGGTGAGATGAAGATGGCCCTCGCCCTCTATCCCGTTACCATGGACCAGCTCATCAACATCGCCGACACCGGCAACATCATGCCCCCGAAGACCACCTGGTTCGAGCCCAAGCTCCGCTCCGGCCTCGTGATCCACAAACTCGACTGATAGCCGGTCAGGGCATCGAGATAACCACGTCCGCCGGGACCGTGCGTGAAGCACTGTTCCGGCGGATTTGTTTCTATAAGGGCCGGGGAGAATGGACAGGATGGGAAACCCCGAAATTGTCCGAAATTCATAAAACCGTCAGAAACGGAATGTAGATAGTTTTTATTACTCACTAAAGGTCAATTATTTGACTCCTAACAAGGAGATATTACGAGGGAAGATTCCGGGGATGAAGTTTTCCAAAACCAACTTTTTTTGCGATATTTGCATCGTTTTTGTGTTAACTGAAAAATTCACATCGCGCAACCCATGCAATCCCCCAAATATACCTACGACCAGGCCTACGAGGCCAGTCTCGAATATTTCAAAGGCGACGAGCTCGCCGCCCGCGTCTGGGCAAGCAAGTATGCCCTCAAGGATTCTTTCGGCACGCTCTATGAGCGCACGCCCGACGACATGCACCGCCGCATAGCCGGCGAGATAGCCCGCATAGAGTCGAAATACCCCAACCCGATGAGTGCCGACGAGGTATATGCCCTCCTCAAGGATTTCCGCTACATCGTGCCGCAGGGAAGCCCCATGGCCGGCATCGGCAACAACTATCAGGTGGGCTCGCTCTCCAACTGCTTCGTGATCGGAATCGACGGCAAGCCTGACTCCTACGGCGGCATCATCAAAATCGACGAGGAGCAGGTGCAGCTCATGAAACGCCGCGGAGGCGTGGGCCACGACCTCTCCCACATACGTCCGAAAGGGAGCCCGGTGAAGAACTCGGCGCTCACCTCCACCGGACTCGTGCCCTTCATGGAGCGTTACAGCAACTCGACGCGCGAGGTGGCACAGGACGGCCGCCGCGGAGCCCTGATGCTCTCGGTGAGCATCAAGCATCCCGACTCGGAAAAATTCATCGACGCAAAGATGACCGAAGGGAAGGTTACGGGCGCCAACGTGTCGGTGCGCATCGACGACGACTTCATGCGCGCCGCCGAGGCCGGCGAGAAATACCGCCAGCAATACCCCATCGACGCCGCCGAGCCCCTGACGTCCACCGACATCGACGCAAAGTCGCTCTGGGAAAAGATAGTGCACAACGCATGGAAGAGCGCCGAGCCGGGCGTGCTCTTCTGGGACACCATACTGCGTGAGTCGGTGCCCGACTGCTACGCCGACCTCGGATTCCAGACCATCTCGACCAACCCCTGCGGCGAGATTCCCCTCTGCCCTTACGACAGCTGCCGCCTCGTGGCCATAAACCTCTACAGCTACGTGAAGAATCCCTTTACTCCGCAGGCTGAGTTCGACTTCGCCCTCTTTGCCGAGCATGTGGGCAAGGCACAGCGCATCATGGACGACATCATCGACCTCGAGATGGAGAAGATCGACCGTATAATCGAGAAGATCGAGGCCGACCCCGAGACCGACGAAGTGAAGCTCACGGAGCTGAACCTCTGGAACAAGATACGCAACAAGACCCTCAAAGGACGCCGCACCGGATGCGGAATCACCGGCGAAGGCGACATGCTGGCCGCCCTCGGGCTCCGCTACGGCACCAAAGAAGCCACCGACTTCTCGACCGAAGTGCACAAGCGTCTGGCCCTGGCCTACTATTCGGCATCGGTCGATATGGCCGCAGAGCGCGGCGCCTTTGAAATCTACGACGCCGAACGCGAGAAAGACAATCCCTTCATCTCCCGTCTGCGCGAGGCCGATCCCGACCTCTACGAGCGGATGAGGAAACACGGCCGCCGCAACATAGCCTGCCTCACCATAGCCCCGACCGGCACCACCTCGCTCATGACGCAGACCACGTCGGGCATCGAGCCGGTGTTCCTCCCCGTATATAAGCGCCGCCGCAAGGTGAACCCCAACGACGCCAACATTACCATCGACTTCGTCGACGAAGTGGGCGACGCCTTCGAGGAATACATCGTCTACCACCACAAATTCCTCGAATGGATGCGCGTCAACGGCATCGAGGCAAGAAAAAACATGACTGCCGAAGAGCTCGACGAACTCGTGGCCCGCTCGCCATACTACAAGGCTACGTCAAACGACGTAGACTGGCTCGAGAAGGTGCGCATGCAGGGCGCCGTGCAGAAATGGGTCGACCACTCTATCAGCGTTACCATCAACCTCCCCAACACCGTCTCGGAAGAGCTTGTAGGCCAGCTTTATATGGAGGCCTGGAAAAACGGTTGCAAGGGATGCACCGTCTATCGCGACGGCTCGCGCAACAACGTGCTCGAAGCCGTGAAGGCTCCCGAGAAGCCGAAGCTCATAGCTCCGACCGAGCATCTGGTGAAGCGCCCCATCGAGCTTGAGGCCGACGTGGTGCGCTTCCAGAACAACAAGGAGAAATGGATTGCCTTCGTGGGTCTGGCCGACGGCAAGCCCTATGAGATCTTCACCGGTCTGGCCGATGACGAAGACGGCATCTTCTGTCCCAAGAGCGTGAACCACGGCAAGATAATCAAGGCCGTAGACGAAAACGGACGCAAGCGCTACGACTTCCAGTTTATCAACAAGCGCGGCTACAAGACCACCATCGAGGGTCTGAGCGAGAAGTTCAACCCCGAGTTCTGGAACTATGCCAAGCTCATCTCGGGAGTGCTCCGCTACGGAATGCCTATCGACCAGGTGCTCAAGCTCGTGAGCGGTCTTGAACTCGACTCCACCAACATCAACACGTGGAAAAACGGCGTCGAACGCGCCCTTAAGAAATATATCCCCAACGGCACCGAGGCTTCGGGACAGCGTTGCCCCCACTGCGGCAACGAGACCCTCATCTATCAGGAGGGCTGCCTGATCTGCACCTCGTGTGGCACGTCGAAATGCGGATAAATCCTACAAATCACCTGCCAACTGAACAGTCTTGCTAACTAAATAGTCTTACAGATGAAAATCACATTCAGCATCAACTACCGGACCCGGTGGGGCGAGGCGCTCTACATAGTCGGCGACATCCCGGCCCTCGGCGGCGGAGCCGACGACAAGGCCGTGGCCATGAGCCTCAACGGCTCCGACCTCTGGGAACTCACCCTCGACCTTCCGAAAAACCCGGGCGAGTTCGGCTACCGCTACATCGTGAAACGCGACAACGGCTCGTCGCGCGCCGAATGGGGTAAGCCACATCGCTTCGAACCGGGACGCGGCATCTCCCGCTACCGCCTGCTCGACGGCTGGCGCGAAATGCCTGCCGAATATCCCTACTATACGTCGGCCTTCACCGACGGAATACTGATGCGGCGGCTCACCGACCAGCCCCTGAAGACATTGCCCGGGCAGCTCCGCATACGCGTGGCCGCTCCGATGGTGCGTCCCGACGAGATTCTCGCCATTGCCGGAGGATGCGACACGCTCGGCAACTGGAATCCCGCCCAGGCGCTTCGCCTCAACGATGCCGAATTCCCCTTCTGGAACATCAACATCCCGGCCGACAGGCTCGCGATGCCGATGGAATACAAATTCCTGATTGTCAAGAAGGATTCATCTGACGTGGTGGCATGGGAAGACGGAGCCAACCGTGTGTTCGGAATCTGCGCCGACGACAAAGGCGAGACGCTACGCCTCGGCAACCTCACGTTCCGCAATCCCCGCCACGACTGGCGCGGAGCCGGAACGGCAATCCCGGTGTTCGCCCTCCGCTCGGACGACGACTTCGGATGCGGCGACTTCCTCGACCTCAAGCAGATGATAGAATGGTGTGAGAAGACCGGACAGAACATACTCCAGACCCTCCCCATCAACGACACCACCAAGACAAAGACCTGGACCGACTCGTATCCCTACAGTGCCAATTCATCGTTCGCGCTCCATCCAATGTATGTGCGCCCCACGGCTGTAGGCACTCTCAAGGATGCGGCACGCCGCCGCCACTTCGCCGAGAGGGGGGTTGCGCTCAATGCTCTGCCGCAGATCGACTATGAGGCGGTTACCGCCCTCAAGGAGGAGTATATGCGCGAGCTCTACGCCCTGCTCGGAGAGAAGCAGATGAAGAGCGAGGAGTTTGGAGCCTTCGTCGATGCCAACGCCCTCTGGCTGCGCCCTTACGCCGCATGGAGGCTGCTGCGCGACCGCTATGCCACGCCCGACACGTCGAAATGGGGAGAACACGCGGAGTATTCGCCGGCTCTTGTCGACGCCCTCTTCAAGTCCTCGCCAGACGAAATCGGCTATTTCCTCTTCGAGCAGTATCACCTCGACCGCCAGCTGCGTGAGGTGCGCGACTTCGCCCATCTCCACGGAGTGGTGCTCAAAGGCGACGTGCCCATCGGCGTAGGCCGCGAGAGCGTCGACACATGGACCGACCCGCGCCTCTTCAACATGGACTGCCAGGCCGGCGCCCCGCCCGACGACTTCTCGGTGCTCGGACAGAACTGGGGATTCCCCACCTACAACTGGGACGAGATGGCCAAAGACGGATTCGCCTGGTGGAAACGCCGCTTCGGCAAGATGTCGGAATATTTCGACGCTTACCGCGTGGACCACGTGCTCGGCTTCTTCCGTATCTGGCAGATTCCAATGGACGCACTCCACGGCCTGCTCGGATATTTCAATCCGGCTCTCCCCTATTCGCCAGAGGAGATGCGCCATAACTACGACTTCTGGCTCGACGCCCCGACGCAGACACGTCCCCTCATCCTCGAATGGATGCTCAACGACTTCTTTGGCGAATATACCGACGAGGCACGCAGGCTTTACCTCATCCCCGACGGCGACGGACGCTACCGCCTCCGCCCCGAGGTCGACACGCAGCGCAAGGCCGAGGAATACTTCGACGCGCAGGAGGCCTCAGAGAAGAATACGCGCATCAAGAACGCCATAATGGGCCTTATCGACGATGTGCTCTTCATCGAGGATCCCAGCCGCAAAGGGCATTACCACCCCCGTATCGCAGCTCAGTTCACCTACCAGTACCGCATGCTCTCCGACTATGCCAAGTGGTGTTTCGACCGTCTCTACAACGACTTCTTCTATCGCCGCCACAACGAGTTCTGGGCAGGAAAGGCTCTCTGGAAGCTCCCACCGGTAATCTTCTCCACCGGCATGCTCACCTGCGCCGAAGACCTCGGCATGATTCCCGACTGCGTGCCCGACGTGATGGAGCGTCTGCAGATTCTCTCGCTCGAAATCCAGCGCATGCCCAAAGACCCGAAGGTAACCTTCGGCGATACCTGGCACTATCCCTACAACTCCGTCTGCACGTCGTCGACCCACGACATGGCCGGCATCCGCGGATGGTGGGAAAGCGATCATCTCCTCTCGCAGAAGTATTACAACGAGGTGCTTCACGAGCAGGGCGACGCCCCCTTCTTCGCCGAGCCATGGATATGCGAACGTATACTCGACCTTCTGCTGAAGAGTCCCTCGATGTTGTGCATCAACCCGTTGCAAGACTGGCTCTCGGCCGACGGACGTCTGCGCCGCCAGGATCCGCGCGACGAGCAGATCAACGAACCGGCCAATCCCAAGCACTACTGGCGCTACCGCATGCACCTCACGCTCAAAGAGCTGCTCGAAGCCGACGACTTCAACACATCACTCCGCAACCGCATCGCCGCCGCCGGCCGCTAAGCCCCCTCAGCCCCGCGCGCAGCCGCCCCACACGCAAGTCCCGAACAAAGCGCACCGCCATTACCTCCGCCGGGTATGGTCTGAGCGCGCAAGCGCCACCTCCGCCACGCATCGGTTTAGGGCGCAGGCGATACCTCCGCCGGGTATGGTCTGAGCGCGCGAGCGATACCTCCGCCACGCGTCGGTTTGGGGCGCAGGCGATACCTCCGGAGGAGGTTACATCTTCTCTAACCCCACGTTGACGAGCTAATAGCGAGTCTACGTGGGGATTAGCATATGCCCTCACCTACAACCCCCGGAGGTGGGTTGCATCCGTCAGCAATCCGCCCGTCTCTGCAACGGAGTGCGAGGCCAAAAATCACTTTTTTAGACAAAAAAACCACGATTTTTCTCATTTTTATTTGCACGATTAAAAACATCAGTTTATATTTGCGGCAGATTCTAAATCAAGCTCATTTATTCCACTTCTATTTGAGCTGAACCAAGAATCTAATATCAACTAAAACCATCATGATATGAAGAAAACCGCTTTACTAATCGCAGCACTGGCTACTGCGGCAGCGGCCTCGGCCCAGATCGAGGTTACCCCGACCGGACGAATCCTGGTCGGTGAACTCGGCAATTCCACCTCCCTGGGGCAAAAAAGTGCCGGCGTTGCGGGTGCCGATACCGGTTTAATCGTAGGTTTGGAAAAAGTGCAGCCCGACACCCTCGCGTCCGTCAACGTTCTCGGCCCAAAGGCCAACAACTCGGGCGGCTACATCACCTTCGGCGACAAGAGGCAGGTCAGCATCGGCGAATACGGGGAGTATGACAGCGACATCCTCTACCTGATTGGTGAATACGGTCTCAAATACAAGAATAATAACGGCATAGTGTTTGAAATCGGCAAGGATGCCGGAGCATCGTTCAATTTCAACTGCGACGTGAGGGCAAACGGCGTGCTGCTCTCGTCGGACTCGCGCCTCAAGACCGACGTCGAGGAGATTGCCGACGTTACATCCGACCTCAGAAGCATAACTCCGGTAAGCTACCGTCTGTCGGATGCCGGACGCGCCGCAAAGGCGTCGGCGGAGGCAGCGGGGGAAATAAAAGGCTCTGTCCCCGACAGCCGTCTGCGCTACGGTTTCGTGGCCCAGGAGGTCAGGGAGGTGCTGCCGGCTCTCGTGCATGAGGACGCCGACGGATATCTGAGCGTGGACTATATAGGCTTCATACCCCTGCTTGTCGACGCCGTGAGAAACCTTTCGGCAAAAGTGGAGGAACAGGAGGAGACCATCGCCGAGCTCTCGGCTCCCGCCGTGCAGAGGACGCGCCGCAACTCCGGCGTGGAGGGTCCCGCAGAGGTGAAGGCCTCGCTCTCGCAGAACAGACCCAACCCGTTCAGCGTATCCACCGTAATCGAGTGTACCCTTCCCGAGACAGTGGCCTCGGCCGAGCTGCGCGTCTACGACCTTCAGGGTAAGCAGCTCATGAAATTCGGCATCGAGGGACGCGGCAAGACTTCGGTAGGCATCGACGGCTCGTCGCTGCAGCCCGGCATGTATATCTACGCGCTTATCGCCGACGGAGAGGAAATCGACTCCAAGCGCATGATTCTCACCGACTAACATCCCTAATCCATGAAACGTAACATCATCCCCCGCACCATACTAACATTGACGTCAGTATTGTCATTACTACTGATAAGTCCAGTGGCTTTTGCAGGCACGGAAACCGCAACGAGAATTTACGATTCTCGCAATCTAACTATTCGGACTGTCAATGTCCATGATACACAATATTCGCGGATTGACATTTTTGGTCTGATAAATGGATGTCGGGAAGGTGCCCCTGAACTTCCTTTCGAAATAATTAGATTTATAGTTCCTGCTTTGTCCAATGACTTCAGGGCATCAGTTGTCTCAGTTGGAGCTTCAGAGACTCGAACGCTTCCGTATCGACTTCTTCCGATTCAGAAACCAACACCTACAAATGGACTTGTCGAACACGACTTCATTATTCCTGATGAGGTTGCATATTCAGAACATAATAACATAAGAGCAGAGGTACTCGAAGATGTTTTCATTGACGGAAACAATCATATTGTATCCGTTGCTGTATACCCTTTGTCATACGATGACCATTCAAGGCAAATCTGCATGGCCAAGAGTATAACAGTCTCTCTGACATACAGCAGCTGCGACATATCAGCCATGGGAACGCAACCGATTTTTCCTCCTAGAACATCTGGTTTCTTCAATATTGATGACATTGTGGTCAACAAGTCGAGCACTGAAAAGTTCGCCTCGAAGAGAATATCGTCCGACACCATACCACAATATTATTATATCATTACACCGAAAACGCTCAAGGATTCTTTTCGGCATCTAGTAACATGGAAAGCACAGAAAGGGTACAAAGTAGTTCTAAAATGCATTGAAGAGGTCTATTCAGATCCGAGATATAAAATTGGAACAAGCCATACCTTCACGAATAATACAATTGAAGAGATTGTCGATTCTGCTGCAAGTCTACGCGCATACCTAAAAGATGAATATCTTGATAAAGGCAGCTATTTCTGTCTTTTAGCTGGTGATTATAGAACTTCAACTCCTATTAGGTATACTCACACAACATATTACAACAACACTCGAGAATACGCAACAAACATACATGGTTCTGCCTATACTCCTACCGATTGTTACTTTTCAGATTTTACTTTCAAATGGGAGCTAAAGCCGCATTTGGGACAATTATATGCTAATGAGAGCTATATTAGCAGCTATTCCCCTGCAATTGCTATTGGTCGACTTTTATGTTCCAAGCCGATTGAGGTTGAAAACTATATTCATAAACTGATAGTTTATGAGTCAAATCCTGGGGTAGGGAATCCGTCCTATCTCAAGAACATACTATATTTTGAACAAGATAAGACAGAAAAGGGAGTTACTATAAGACCGGATAAAAATGATACCCTGAATGTTATTCGAAAAGAGGATAGTAGCCTTCTTGGACAATCAGCTAAGCTAAGGCGCGTCTTTGATCCTTTCCCAGAAACGACCAAAGTAATAGCCGATTCATGCTTTTTTTATTATGCATATAAAACCGATGATGATTCTCTCGATTATCACAAATTTACCCCCCACATGGGCAAAGATATCATAGCAGAGATAAGCAAAGTAGGATTCTCAAGTTGGCATGGACATGGTTCTCCCACCCAAGTTGGAACTTGCGACTGGCAATATTTCATATCACCTTTGTCTGAATACGACAACAGCCAACTGACCCAAATAAAAAAGGATTGGGATAAAGACAATGGTCTCAGTTCTCTTAATAATTCAAGTAGGCCATCTATTGTCTATGCCATCTCTTGCGACATAGCTCCGTTTGATTGCTTTCAAGCAGTTGATGAAATAAAAGACGAAAAGGACAGAATAATTGATGAAAAAAACGGTCATATATACAATGTACCTTATAATTTCGCAGCGGCTTTTACAGTGGCAGGACAATACGGTGGTCCAGCAATTTTAGCCAACGCAAGACACGGATTTGTTTCATCCTCGTTAAATTTAGAGACCGAATTCTTAAAGCTTTTACCCCTGAATCCCAAGCTAGGAATAGCTGAAACGTTATCGAAAACCAATTGCTACGATTCTCACCTGAGAGCCACACATCATCTGATAGGAGATCCTGAGTTTGAAATGTGGTTGAACCTGCCAAAAAAATTCGATAATCTAAGCTTTTCAAACAACGGACTTGCCATATCAGCAAATGATTTGGATGGATCGAGGATAACGCTGTACAGAGGCAACAACCTATTTTCTATGCATGAAAGTAATTCCAACTCGATAACTCTACATACTGGAATTCTTAAAGGAGACTATTCCGTATCTATTTGGAAAAACGGTTACCTTCCAATTACAAATATGTATGCATCGGAAGGCTCACTAATCGGTTCCCGAAAAGAATATATTGTCAATAAAGCAATAATCGGAAGTATATTCTCCGCTGAACCGGGATCTCCGTTCGACAAGAAATATATTGTTGGCAAGGACGGCATTCTGGAGGTATATGCAAACGAAAATATAACCGCTTACGGGAGTTTTATTATAGACGATGGGGCAACCGTAATTCTTGATTGTTCTAAATCAATTCATCTTTCATGTGTGGTCAAGAAAGGAGGAAAACTCACAGTCAGAGGTAAGTCCATTAAGTTGGGCGCGGACTTCAAGGTTGAGAAAGGTGCAGTATTTATTTCTGAAACCAAATAAAGACAACATTATGCGAATACTATTATTCTTTCTTTGCTCGATGCTGCCACTAATATCATCGGCGACAGAGGCACAGGAAAACAAGACACTGCGTACAGACCGCGTGTGGGTATATTCTTGCAAACATGATACCCAAAATTATGAAATCGAATTTCGCTTTGACAGATTCGAAGAAAAGAATAGTAAAACATATTTGGTTTATACTTATACTTCATACGGTAAACCACAGGAGGTTCTTCTACGGGAGGAGGAATCACGAATCTATCGATATTCAGAATCCGATGTTTTCGGTTACGGTACATCAGAATTTCTGATATATGACTTCAACCTTAACAAGGGTGATCGGTTTGAACTGATATACGGATTTCCTAATTGTTACCAATTCCAAGATTCTCACTTTGAGCACTCAGGTATTGTCTCCGAGTCAATCCACATTTCTCTTTCAGGTGCGGAATACAAAGTAGTAGCAATACCTTATTACGAAGCGTCAAGCGATAGAATTATCGAGGGAATCGGTTCATTTGATTTCGGTTTTTTAGCGGGAATGTTTTTCCCGGATCAGCCAACCGGACATGAATGGGATATTGATGATGTTTCATTTAAAATGCTTAGAAATATCGATGGCAAAGTTCTTTTCGACCGAAGTATAGTTGAAGCCGAGATCGGGAATGCTCTTGGAGTCAATGAAACAAATATTGACTATTTCTCCGACGGGCGGATGTACGACCTTACGGGACGCGAGATCCGCGAGCCGCAGCAAGGCACCGTCTATATCCAGGACGGCCGCAAGAAAGTGAAACGCTGACAACGCTCTTGAGTGCAACAGGACTGTCAGCCTTAAAGACTGTGCGGTTGAAGAGGGCGGCGAGATGAGTGTCGAGGCCGAAAGTACGAAGCTCGGAGCAGGATTTAAGGTTGCGAAGGGCGGCGCACTCAAGATTCAGAAAAGGAAATAATCAACATCCGCCGGCAGCGGCCACCGTTGCCGCTGCCGGCTAAACACACTCACACAATGAAACAGTTTATACATAGAATATTAATGCTGGTCGGCCTTATGACCGGACTTGCAGCCACCGCTTCAGCCTACGAGCCGTTGGTGCGCGAAGACCGCGTATGGGAGTATGCAAGCCACTCAATCAGCAAGAATGCCCTCACCCAAGTTAGATTTCAAGGCACAGCCACCGTCAACGGCACCGTATACCATAGACTCGTGGTTATAAAAACCGAGAAATGGGATGAGAACAGCCCCGAGGATGGTGTGATGACTTCTGAACCCAACGAGGTGATTGCACTGATGCGGGAAGAGAATAAAAAGGTCTACATCTGCGTTGCTGATTGCCCCGACGCAAGTGGAATATATTCCCGGTATTTTGACGGAGTCGTGGATGAAGAGACAAATGGAGCTACCGAGATTCTGCTTTATGACTTCAGCCTGCCCGTCGGTGCAGAGTTCAACTGCGGCATCGGATTGCTCAATTGCAATAAATCAAAGGCTGACCTCGACCCCGCCATGCTTGTCCCTGCAGAATGTACCATGGGCAAGACCGGCAGCAGCGAGGTGGGTGGAAAAGCAACGCCGACCTATATCTACACAGTCGGATGTCTTGAAGGAAGATACTTCGACTACAATGCCGATATTGAGGTAGTGGAGGGCATAGGCCCGGCGTGGGCAATGTGGAATCCCAAAATCCAGGACATGCCAAGCACCACAATCTATTACGAGAATCTCAACGGTGTATATGATGCTGAAGGCAAGCCGATTTACGGAGAATTTTACGTAACGAAACCATCCGGAGTCGAGAGCATCACAGTTTCAGAATCAGACGGGCGGATGTACGACCTGATAGGCCGCGAGATACGCGAGCCGCAGCGCGGTACCGTCTATATCCAGGACGGCCGCAAGAAAGTGCGGAGATAAGACGCGAAAAATGTATCCGTGATGATCCGTCCCCATCCGTGAGGGCTGCGCCAGCAGACAAAAAATATCCGTGTGCCTAAAATCAATCCTTATCCGAGGTGGATTTAGGATGAATTTGTTGGCACACGGATTTTTTAGATTCCTGCCGGAATCACACCGATGAGACGGATCTGCACGGATTTAAACTCGCTTAGCGTCGAGAATTAAAACACATATTCTCAGATAATTGCAAGCAATAAAAATCGGTGATAATCCGTCCCCATCCGTGAAGACTGCGCCAGCAGACAAAAAATATCCGTGTGCTGAAATCAATCCTAATCCGAGGGGATTTGGGATGAATTTATTGGCACACGGATTTTTTAGATTCCTGCCGGAATCGCAACGATGCGACGGATTTGCACGGATTTACAAGACATCGAAAAGGCTTATCCGAGGGGGAGAATCGTGCAAAGCCGGGTAGAGGCAACCGCCCTCCGGGGGTTGTTTTGTCGCGGTGGGGGTATACCCCATGTACCTCACTGCGTTCGTTAACATGGGGCTATTGAAAAGGCAACCTCCTCCGGAGGTTGGGCCGACGCAGACAGGAGGAGGTTGGGCCGACGCAGACAGGAGGAGGTTGGGCCGA
>CAMCDS010000035.1 GCA_945873625.1 uncultured Porphyromonadaceae bacterium
GTTCAGCGAGTAGATGCAACCGCCCTCCGGGGGTTGTTGTCTTTATGCACTGGTTTAACCCCGCGTAGGCTCGCTATGCTCGCCAACACGGGGCTATTGAAGATGGAACCTCCTCCGGAGGTTCTCGCGCGGACGCCATGCCTCGCTCTTGCTTGCGGCGAGGGTTAACCTCCGGAGGAGGTTGCCTTTTCCTTAGCCCCATGTTGACGAACGATAGTGAGTCTACATGGGGTTCACATACCTCCCGCGCAAAACAACCCCCGGAGGGCGGTTGCCTTCGGTCGCAAAACAGCCGCATTCGTCCGCCTTTGTCCGCCAAACGTCCGTTCAGCGAGTAGATGCAACCGCCCTCCGGGGGTTGTTGTCTTTATGCACTGGTTAATCCCCGCGTAGGCTCGCGATGCTCGCCAACACGGGGTTATTGAAGATGGAACCTCCTCCGGAGGTTCTCGCGCCTGCGCCATGCCTCGCTCCTGGTTTCTCGTGCCTACGCCGTGCCTCGCTCTTGGTTTCTCGTGCCGGCGCAGTGCCTCGCTCCGGAGGTTCTCGTGTCGGCGTCATGCTGCGAGCTTATAAGTGCGGCGGGGGCGGTCGGAGCGGCGGATGGGAGTCAGAAGGCGTAGATGCGGTAGGCGGGGAGGGGAGAGGCGGCTGCCGGGATGAGGACGAGGTCGGTTATGCTGCATTGCGTCCCCAAGTCGATGATGAGCCACTGTGAGGGCGATGCGGGTGCGTGCCAGGCGGTCGCGGTGTCGGAGTCGATGGCGTCGGAGGCCGGATTGTCGGGCGTCTCGCCGCTCATGCCGGATACCTTCCAGAGACGCCGGCTCTCGCTGTTTATGCCGGGGCCTATGGCCTTTACCTCGGCGAGTGCCGTTTCAGCATCCGCGCGGCCGGTAAACTCGACGGCTATGTAGCGTGTGCTGACCGGGAAGGGGAGGGTTATCTCGACAGGCGATCCTCCGGCAGAACCTTCACCTTCGGCCACAATCATGTCGGGGTCGAGGCTGCGGGCTCCGCGCCCGGCACTTGCTGAAGAAACTATCTCGCGGTCGGAGCAGCTGACGCGCGCCACAGCGGGACCCTTGATGTCGAAGATTATCAGAGAGTTCTCACCTGCCGTGGTGAGGTCTTCCGTCAGATGGAGCGTCTTGACGCCTCCCGAGGTGTCGAAGCTGCCTGCCTCCCTGCCGTTGAGCCACACGGTGCCCCGGTTCCATTTCGAGAGGTTGAGGAATGTCGACGCCCCTTCGGGGAGAGTGAAGGATCCCTTGTAGTAGGCCGGACCCTCGGGGAGCGCGTCCTCTCCGTAGGCGCGTGATGACACGAAGGCGAAGTCCATCGGCACGGGAATCACACGCCAGTCGGCCACTACCGTCGTGTCGCCCGGAGCCTGCACGTAGCTCACCGAGCGCGTTATCCCTTTCGGCTCCGTGAGCGTGGGGTCGGAGGCATCGGCGTATATCTCCATCACGGCCAGTTCGGGCATCGGGGGGAGCTTGATGCTCTTCACCCCCTTGCGGCTGTCGATTTCGCCCACAGGCACGCCGTCGGCGAAGAAGAGCAGCCGGCCGTTGGGCTCATCTATAATCCAGGTCGCGCTGTCGGGTATGGCCCGGCGCACGCGAGTGCGATAGATGGCTCCACCGCGGTCGATGCCGGTCTGCTCAACGGGCATTATCGAATCGCCCGGTGCGGGCTGCGGAAGGCGGTCCCATACGGAGGCCATCTGCCTGAGCCTGAACTCCGGCACCGACACTGTGTCGCCTTTCGCGGCCACAGGCAAAAGCACAGCGGCCCCGATGAGCGAGGCCGCTGTGAGATTATATATCAGTTTTGTCTTCATTATCCGAGGGCAGCGATTGCGGCCTTGATGGCCTCGATTTTCTCTTTAGCGTCGGCCTGCTTCTTGCGTTCGAGGGCCACCACCTTCTCCGGGGCGTTGGCCACGAAGCGCTCGTTGGAGAGTTTCTTCTCGACAGTGGCGAGGAATCCCTCCTGATATTTGAGGTCGGCCTCGAGCTTGCGCAGCTCCTCCTCAACGTTGACGGCGCTGCCGAGGGGGATGGCGTATTCCGTCGGTCCCACCATGAACGATGCCGATCCGGCACCCTTCTCGTCGACGAGGTCTATGGTCTCGAGGTTGCCCATCTTGATGATTACGGGGTCGAGATAGTCGTCGTGCTGTCCTTTTGCCTCGAGGAGCAGCTCCACCTTGTTGGGAATCTGCTTCTTGACGCGGATGGTGCGTATGCCGGCCACAATCTGCTTCATCTTCTCGAACTGTCCGATAATGGGAGCGTCGTAGATGCGTCCTTTCGGGAGCTCGGCGGTCATTATGCTCTCGCCGGGCTTACGCTCAGCCAGATGCTGCCAGAGCTCTTCGGTGATGAAGGGCATGAAGGGGTGGAGCAGGCGGAGCAGAGTGTCGAAATAGCTCATTGTGGCGTCGTAGGTGGCGCGGTCCACGGGTTTTCCGTAGGCGGGTTTCACCACCTCGAGGTACCACGACGAGAACTCGTCCCAGAAGAGCTTGTAGACGGCCATGAGAGCCTCCGAAATGCGGAACTTACCCATCAGGTCGTCGACCTCGGCGAGAGTGTTGGAGAGCACTTCGGCAAACCATTCTATGCCGCGTGCCGCTGCCTCGGGCTGCGGCTCGGCGTCGCTCACCTCCCAGCCCTTCACGAGGCGGAAGGCATTCCATATCTTGTTGCAGAAGTTGCGTCCCTGCTCGCAGAGGCTGTCGTCGTACATTATGTCGTTGCCGGCCGGGGCCGCGAGCATCAGCCCCATGCGCACTCCGTCGGCTCCGAAGCGGTCGATGAGCTCCAGCGGGTCGGGCGAGTTGCCGAGGCTTTTGCTCATCTTGCGGCCGATCTTGTCGCGCACGATGCCGGTGAAGTAGACGTTGCCGAAAGGCTTGTCGTGGCGGAACTCATATCCGGCGATTATCATGCGTGCCACCCAGAAGAAGATGATGTCGGGGGCCGTTACGAGGTCGGCGGTGGGGTAATAGTATTTTATCTCCTCGTTGTCGGGCTCAAGGATGCCGTTGAAGAGCGAGATGGGCCAGAGCCACGACGAGAACCAGGTGTCGAGACAGTCGGGGTCGCGGCGCAGGTCGGCGAGGGTGAGCGAAGCGTCGCCGCTCTTCTCGATGGCTTTTGCGAGAGCCTCCTCTTCGGTCTCTGCCACCACGTATCCTCCGCCGGGAAGGAACCATGCCGGAATCTGATGTCCCCACCAGAGCTGGCGCGAGATGCACCAGTCTTTGATGTTGGTCATCCAGTGGCGGTAGGTGTTCTTGAATTTCGAGGGGACGAAGCGGATTGCGTCGCGCTCCACGGCTTCGAGAGCCGGGCCTGCGAGCTCTTCCATCTTCACGAACCACTGCATTGAGAGCTTAGGCTCGATCACGGCGTCGGTGCGTTCGGAGTGGCCCACCTTGTTGACGTAGTCTTCCACCTTCTCCACGAGGCCCTCGGCCTCGAGGTCGGTCATTATCTGCCTGCGCACATCGAAGCGGTCCATGCCGACATACATTCCTCCGGCCTCGCTGACGGTGCCGTTGTCGTTGAAGATGTCGATGCTTTCAAGGCCGTATTTGTCGCCGAGCATATAGTCGTTGACGTCGTGGGCAGGGGTTACCTTCAGGCATCCGGTGCCGAACTCCATCTCTACATACTCGTCCATGATGATGGGCACGGAGCGGCCTACCTTCGGCACAATCACGCGCTTACCCTTGAGCCAGGCGTAGCGCTCGTCGTTGGGGTTGACGCATACGGCCGTATCGCCGAGTATGGTCTCGGGGCGGGTGGTGGCCACTACGATATATTTATCGGGCTCTCCCTCTACGTAATAGCGGAGATAAAAGAGCTTCGACTGCTCCTCTTTATAGATAACCTCTTCGTCGCTGAGGGCGGTGAGGGCCTGCGGATCCCAGTTCACCATGCGCACTCCGCGGTAGATGAGCCCTTTCTCGTAGAGGTGGCAGAAAACGCGAATCACGCTCTTAGAGCGGATGTCGTCCATCGTGAACGCTGTGCGTTCCCAGTCGCACGAAGCACCGAGGCGCTTGAGCTGCTCGAGGATGATGCCGCCGTATTTGTGGGTCCAGTCCCAGGCGTGTTCGAGAAACTGCTCGCGGGTGAGGTCGCTTTTGCTGATGTTTTCCGAAGCGAGTTTAGCCACCACCTTGGCCTCCGTCGAAATTGCGGCGTGGTCGGTTCCCGGCACCCAGAGGGCGTTCTTACCCTCCATGCGCGCGCGGCGGATGAGGATGTCCTGAATGGTGTTGTTGAGCATGTGGCCCATGTGGAGCACGCCGGTAACGTTGGGCGGCGGAATCACGATGCAGTAAGGCTCCCTGGCGTCGGGCTCGGAGTGGAAGAGACGGTGTTCCATCCAGTAGGCATACCATTTCGCTTCTACGTCCGAATGATTGTATTTAGTCGCTAACTCGTTCATTTTGAAGTAAGTTGTATATGTTATATAAACGGTCTGCCCCCTACGGACGCTTCCGGAGGGGAACAAGACCACACTTAGTGAGTGCAAAAGTAATAAAATTAAGCCATTCCGCCAACCCGGAAGGGCCTGAGAAACCGTTTAAATTTGAAATAGTTTCTAAATACCGGGTCGGATCAGCGGATATAGGTCTCGAGGCAGGAAAACTTCTTCTGCGGCGTGATGGTGATGCCTGAAGCCGAGGCCGGGAGCAGGAGCGTGTGCCCGGCGCAGAGCTCGCGGGTCTCGTCGCCGCAGGCCACAGTGGCTTTGCCCTCGGTGGCTATGAGGATGACAAACGTGTCGAACTCGCGGTAGTCGCGCATCACCTCCATGTCGAGATGGAGCACGTTGGTGGTGAAGTATGGCGTAGTGGCCAGATTCACTGGTATGTTGCGTATCGGCTTGTAGTCCTGCGGCTTTCCGCCGGTGAAGCTGAGGTCCGATGCCTTGGTGCCCAGCTCGATATGCAGAGTGCGCTCCTTCCCCTCGGCATCCTTGCGGCGGTAGTCGTAGAGGCGGAAGGTGTCGTCGCTGGTCTGCTGTATCTCGGCCACCATTATCCCCTTGCCGATGGCGTGGACCACACGGGCCGGAATCAGGAATGCCTCCCCTTTCTCTACGGGGATGAAGCGGAGGGCGTCTTCAATCTCGCCGCTGCGGATGAGTCCGGCAAACTCGTCGGGAGCTATCTCGCGGTTGAATCCGAGCGCGAGGCGGGCGCCTTTCTTCGCCTTTACCACATACCACATCTCGGTCTTGCCGTTGTTGTGGCCGAGGCTGCGGGCCATCTCGTCGTCGGGATGCACTTGCACCGAGAGATCGGCCGCCGCGTCGATAAACTTTATCAGCAGCGGAAAGCGGTCGCCGTATTTCTTATAGTTGAGCTTTCCCATCAGCTCCACGCCGTAGCGGCCGATGAGGGCGCTGAGGGTGAGTCCCTCGTCGGGGCCGTCGGCCACCACCGACTCGGAGCCTTCCACTCCGCTTATCTCCCAGCTTTCGCCGAGGCCGGGCCGGGGCGAAGAGAGTCCTTTGAACGGGGCGAGGTCGCTGCCTCCCCAGATGGTATCTTTAAGTATGGGTCTGAAACTCCACATCTTTATCGGTATTTATTTGGGTTGATTAATATTCAAATTAAAACGGGCAGGTGAAAGCCCCGCTTATTCTAACAATCTTAGCCGGCGTTTGTTATCAGATAAGGGACATAGTGCCCATATTTTGATAGAATCATACAATATAATCATAAAAAGATGACAGACCGACTTGACTCAGAAGAGCGCCGGGAGCTTCCCGACTCTCTTTTCGGACTCCCCGAGCGCAGGGAGTATCCCATGCCCGACGCGGCCCATGTGCGTGCCGCCGAATCCTATTTCAGATATTGCCCCGAGGATCTTAAGCCCCGGCTCGCCAGGGCCATCCTCCGGTTCGGAAAGGAATACGGCGTCGACGTCGAGAGCCCCGTGGTGAAGGCTTACGCCGCGCAGTAGCCCCGGGGAGCTCATTCAAGCCTGCGGCGCATGAAGAAGCCGCGGGTGAAGATGATGAAGAGGGCGGCGCCCAGACACTGCATGGCCGCCACCGTCCAGAAGGCCGCGCCGTAGCTGATATACTGCACGAGGAAGCCTCCGGCGAGGATGCCGATACCCATTCCCAGGTCCCATGAGATGAGTATCGAGGAGTTGGCCGTGCCGCGCTGGTCGTGGCGCGCCACGCTTATGAACATGTTGAGGAAGGCGGGATACATCTGGCCGTTGCCCAGACCTATGAGCAGCGCCGACAGATAGTAGCTCCATTCGCCGAACGAGAGGGCGAAGAGCGTGTAGCCCACCGACGAGAGGAGCACGCCGCGCGCACAGTTGCGCGTCAGCTTCCCCTGCCTCAGCGACTTGGCTCCGAAGAGGCGCGAGACAAACAGACCCGCCGAGAGAATCATGAAGAAGAGACCGGTGCCCTCGGTGATGCCGAGCATGTCGCGCCCGTAGATGGCCACATAGTTGCTCATCACGCCCCAGCAGAGGCCGAAGAGCAGTATGTTGGCCGCCATGAGCCATGCGCGTCCGAGAAAGAAATGGTCGAGCGACATCTTCGGCTTCCCCTCCACGCGTTCGCGCGGCCTGAGCTTCACCGACGAGGCCGAGAAGAATCCTGCAAAGGCGAGCACGAGAGAAATCCAGAAGAGGAGCTCGAAATTGCCCGACGCCTGATATATCCATATTCCGGCCGAAGGAGCCACAGCCATGGCAAGGTTGTTGCTCAGTCCGTAGTAGCCGATGCCTTCATTGCGCCTCGACGAAGGGAGCACGTCGATGGCTACCGTTGAGTTGGCCACCGTGGCGGCGCCGAATGGGAGGCCGTGGAGCGTCCTGACGATGGCGAACATCAGTATGGTGCCCGCGCCTACATATCCGGCGAAGCAGATGAAGAAGAAGAAAAAGCAGAGCGTCAGCACCCTCTTGCGGTCGAAGCAGTCGACCATGAAGCCGCTGAACGGCCTCACGAGCAGGGTTGCCACCACATAGCCCGAAAGCACGATTCCTATCTCATGCTTGTCGGCGCTGAACTGTGCGTCGAGATAGAGCGGCAGCAGAGGGGTAAGCAGATAAAAGGCGAAGAAAAGCAGGAAGTTGCTTGTCATCACCTTGATATACTCTTTGTTCCACAGACGGTCGGCGGATGCCGGTTTACATTCAGACGACATAACGACGCGAATTATTACGCGAAATTACACTTTTTCGTCCACCCGCGCAAATAATTTTCAGGCTCCCGCGCAGGAGTGGATGCGCTGCCGGTATTCGTTGGGCGTGAGTCCGGTCTGCTTCTTGAACATGCGGCTCAGGTGGTGCGGATAGTTGTAGCCTATCTGATAGGCTATCTCGCTGAACGTAAGGTCGGAGCCTCCGATCAGGCGCTTGGCCTCGTCGATGATGCGGCGGTGGAGGTATTCCTGGGCCGTGATTCCCATGCGGCGTTTTATCAGGTCGCCGAAGTAGTTGGGCGAGAAGCAGAGCCGGCCGGCGCACCAGGCTACGGTAGGCAGTCCGTTTTTGGCTGCCTCGCCCGAGGCGAAATATTCGTCGAGCAGGCGTTCGAGGCGCGAGAGGACGTCGTTGTGGAGCGGTTCGCGCGAGGAAAACTGCCTGTCGTAGAAGCGCATGCACCTGTTGAGCAACGCTTCGAGGGTCGACGATATGACGTTGAGCGAATGGCGGTCGTGGGGTGTGGCTATCTCGCGCTGCAGCTCCCGGAAGAACACCATGAAGCTTTCGCGTTCGGCCACTGAGGTGTGGAGCGCCTCGTTTGAGTCATAGCTGAAGAAGTGATAGTCGTTGATTCTGTTGGAAAGGGATGTGGCGGCCACGAGGTCGGGAGAGAAGAGGATTCCGCAGCAGGCCTTGGGGCGTCCGGCATCCGATTCCCGTCCCCGGTCCTTCACGGTGCAGGGGCCGGTGATCTGTCCCGGACCCACGAATACGAGCGTACCTTCGTTGAAGTCGTATTTGTTGAGTCCGTACTGGAACTCACCGCACGTCCCCTTCATGAATATGCCGTAGATGCCGAAGTTGCGTTCGACCGGAGTCTTCGGATAGTCGATCTTGATTTCGGAAAAATCAATAGCCGAAATGAATCTGTTTTGCGTCGGAAGTCCCAGTGCGCGGTTGTAGGCCTCGACACTGTCGATGAGCTCTATCTCTTTCATCGTAAATCTGAATCTATCTGCGTTTGGTAATAATGCTGTCCGCACCGATGCGCGTACCGACTACAAATTTAACTTATAATCCGCGCATTACAAACTCTCCCGACGATATTGGTCGGCATTAGAGTAAAATTGGTAAGATAATTAGACCCCGTAGGCTCCGCCGGGAATAAAAAAAAGCGGTCTGTCCGCGGTGGGCGGACAGACCGTGTGGCATGTTTGCCGGAGGGTATAGGTCAGCACCCTTTCCCGGTCATGATCTGAAGCACGAGGCGGTCGGTCTCCTGCATGGCCTCGCGTCCGATGGAAGTGAGGTTGCGGATGGTGCGGTCCACATCGTCGCAGACGATGCCCTCGGCCGAGGTGACGCATTTGCCGTTGACGGCGAGCATGGCCGACATCATGGCTGTCGATACTCCGGACGAGATTTTCATCGAGCATGAGGGCTTGGCACCGTCGCATATCATGCCGGTGAGGTTGGCCACCATGTTTTTCACGGCGGCGCACACCTGCTCGAATCCGCCACCCATGAGGTAGACCAGAGCGCTTGATGCTCCGGTAGAGGCTACTACGCATCCGCAGAGGGCCGAGAGGCGGCCGAGGCTCTGCTTGATGTAGATGCTCGTGAGGTGGCTGAGGGTGAGGGCCCTGACGGTCTGCTCCTCGGTGGCGTTGACGTCTTTGGCGAAGCTCACCACGGGCATGGTGGCCGTGATTCCCTGGTTGCCGCTGCCGCTGTTGCTCATCACGGCCACGGGAGCGCCGCCCATGCGTGCGTCGCAGGCGGCCGAGGTGTAGGCCACCATGTGCTCCATCGGGGTGTCGCCGAAATACCTGGTGCCTTGCGTGCGGATGGTCTGTCCGAGCGAATGGCCGTAGTCGCCGCTTAGGGCGAGTTCGGCGGCAGCAAGGTTGAGGCGCTTGGCGTCGAGGATGAAGGCTATCTCTTCGAGCGGGGCGGTGGTGGCGAAGTCGTAGACCATAGCCAGCTTCAGCTCGATGTCGTCGGAAGTGTCGGCTCCCCCTTCGTCGGAGGCTCCCTCTTCGGAATAGAGCTTCTCGCCGTTCTTCTCGAGATAGATGAAGTTGGTGTGGGCGCGCGAGATTATGGCGCGGGCCGAGTTGTCGCCGGCGCTTACGCGCACGTCGATGTGAAGGTTTGAGGGGGCGTCTTCGCAGAGACCGATGCTTATGCGCTTCTCGTCGATATATTTCTTGCCGGCCTCCACTGCCTCCGGCGTAACGTCGCGGAGCACTTCAAGGCCGTATTCCGACTTTCCTACCGAGGCGCCGAGGGCCACGGCTATGGGTAGGCCGATCATTCCTGTGCCGGGGATGCCTACGCCCATTGCGTTCTTGATGATATTGCCGCTGAGGCTTAGCTCGATGCGCTCGGGGAGGGTGCCGAGCATTTCTGTGGCCTTGGCCACACAGAGCGACACGGCCGCCGGCTCAGTGCATCCGATGGCCGGAACCACCTCTCTCTTTATGAGGGAGATTATCCTCTCCCGTGTTGCTTTATCCAACATACAGTGTCAGTTTTTCATGCAGCCGCCTCGTTTCCGGCGGCCCTGTGGTATTGAGGTTATGTTTAATTCAGTGATTTTCCTATACTTCCTCGGGTGAGAAGGGGAGCGTGTCGCGCCGGCGCTGCTCCACCCGCTTGTTGCTCCAGCACTTTCGGCACACCGACATGTAGCGGTCGTTGCCGCCGATCTCCACCTGCGCGCCTTCGGTGATGATCTGGCCCTGGCCGTCGATGCGGGCGTTGACGATGGTCTTGCGTCCGCAGGTGCATGTCGATTTCACCTCGTCGATAGAGTCGGCTATCTCGAAGAGACGGCGCGAGCCTTCGAAGAGGCGGGTGCGGAAGTCGGTGCGCAGGCCGTAGCACACTACGTTGATGCCGTAGTCGTCGACCACACGCGCAAGCTGGTCCACCTGCTGTTCCGAAAGAAACTGCGCTTCGTCGATCAGAATCCACTCGGGCACGCTGAGCGTCTCCTCGAAGATGGCACGCACCTCGCCGAAGAGGTCGGTGTCGTGGTATATCCAGCGGCATTCGCGCTCGATGCCGATGCGGCTGTGGATCACGTTGCGCTTTTCGCGCGTGTCCACCACCGGCTTGAAGCATAGATACGACAGTCCGCGCTCCTCGAAATTGTAGGCTGTGGTGAGAAGCATCGCCGTCTTGGCGCTTCCCATCGTGCCGTATCTGAAATATAGTTTTCCTATCCGGTTCATTGTTCAGGTGGGGGAACAGGAGCTGAGGCGCAATTCCCGACGCGAAGATAGTCAAATAACCTCATCCGTGCAAATGCAGGGGGTGAAAAAAGTCATTTCACTATTCCCGACTGGGGCGATGAGCCGCGCTGCAGGTCTTCGTCTCTTTCCACCTTCTTGCCGTAGGGGATGGTGTAGGTAAGCGATAGGTTGAATGTGCGGTGGTAGTATCTGTTGTAGGATGTCTGTTCCGAGTGGTAGCGCGGAGCGACTTCTACCATGCGTCCGGCCTCCCGGCCGGAGCGGAAGGGGGAGCCGGCCTGGATGCTGATGTTGAGGTCGTTGTGGCTCCATCCGGCCGTAAAGCTGTAGTAGGAGGGGGAGACGGTGCGGAAATGGGTTCTGGTATCGCGGGTGCGGATGGCATAGTAGGCTCCGAAGTAGAAGTCGCGGATGTAGTACCAGGCGTTGACGTTGAAGTTGACGTAGTTGTCGTTGAAGTAGACCAGTCCGCGGCGCATGGCGTTGTTGCCGGTTATCGACGCGCGCAGGGTGAGCGAGTTGCCAAGCAGGCGGAGCGTGCCGGTGATGCCGTAGCGGAGGTGGCGGAAAGTGCCGTCTTTGATGTAGCTCTGGAGCATCATCGTGCGGCCGTCGATTTCGGTCTGCGAGTAGGAGGCCACGATAGGCTTGTCGAATCCCTGATAACGGAAGAATGAGGAGAAACTGAGATTCTGCGTCGGATAATAGTTGAAATAGGCCGAGGCGGACGTGAAGAGGAATGTCTTGAGCTTTCTGTTGCCTTTGACGGCCTCGAATCGGTCGCGCACCACGATGTTGTCGCTTCGGGCGCTTACGGAGTTGGTCCAGTTCGACAGCTCCGACGAGACGTGAAGGCTCATTTTCGGATTGAACGTTATGCCTCCGGAGATGAAGTAGGAGGGGAGCCATTCGTTGTAGTGGTAGCCGGCAAAGTCGGTGTGGCTCAGATAGCACTTGGCCGAGGCGTTGAGTCGTGCCTTCCAGAAGGCGGTTGCGGCCTCCACCCTTACTCTGGCAGCCTGTTCGGTAACGTTGACGGTAGCCGGATTGCTACCGCTGTATTTCAGATGGTTGCCCTTGAACTCGCCGTTTGCCCATACCGACAGGGTGTTGCGTCCCCATCTCTTTGAGGCTCCGATGCTGACGAATGAGTTCCATGCCTTCTCTGCCGCCTCGTTGACCACCGGTGCCACTCCGTCGGCTTGGTATGTGTATCGGTTTGAGTTGTAGGCGTAGTTCGCTTTGGGCGAGATTATGAGCATCCACTCCCTCGGAAGGATGAAGCGGAAATACCCTTCCCACGAGGGGGAAACGGAGCTGTTGTCGGTGATGCTCTTTTCGATGTCGGCGGGATATATCTGCGGAGAGTAGGATGTAAGGAAATTCGAATAGTTGTGCGGTTGCCAGGTGCCCTGTATGCCCGCCGTATTGGATATGAAGGTGTTGTCGGTGGCATAGCGTGCGCGGAATGTCGCGTAGGCGTTCTGATAGTTTATGTGGTTGCCGTCGGTCCGGCGCGAGCGTACCACGGTGCCTTCGTCGAAGTCGAAAGCGGTCTCGGTGCGCTCGCCGGTGTGGTCGGAGTCGATATACTGGCGGTCAGCCTCTACGGTTACCGACTTGAGGTTGATTGGCAGAGGCTCGACCACCACTTTCCCGACCTTCTCGCAGTCGAAACGGGCGTAGCGCGTCCTGAAGCCCACGCTTTATCTTGGCTATCACCGACGGCAGCGGGCAGGGGATGGAGAAGGAGCCGTTGTCGGCCGTGGTGCCGTAGGTTACCACGGTGGAGTCGGCCGGCGAGAGCAGCAGCACCGAGGCGAAGGGCACGGCCTCGCCCGAAGGGTCGACAGCGATGCCCGAATACTTATAGCCTCCATCGCGCAAGGCCTCCACGTAGATCTTGCCGCCGCGCTCCATCCCTTTCACCGGGAGGCGTTCGAGAGTCTGACGCACTGCCTCGAGGGGTGTGCGGGCGTTGACGTCGGCGTTCACCTTGTAATCTTCCAGACGGTTGTAGATGAAGTTGATGCGTGTCTCCGGAAACGCCCGTGCTATCCTGCCGAGGGCCTCGGGGAGAGGTGTGGACCGGAACTTGAACGAGGCTGTGGCGGCCGCGAGCGGAAGGGCGAGGAGTGCCTCGTCGGGCCAGTCGTCGGCATCTGCCGCCTCCGAATCAAGGAGATAGAGGTTGCGCAGGCGCGTTTCCGTGTCGAAATCGCAGATACGGTTCAGACAGGCGTTTCTGACGGCTTTGAGCAGATAGACTCCGGCTTCGGGACGGTCGGGCCCGACGCCGCGGGAGAGCAGCTTCTCAAACACATCCTGCACCGTGTCGCGTGCGGCTTCCTCGTCGTGGAGCAGCATGGTCGCCAGACGCCGCATGGCCGGATAGTATCTGCGGAAAAGGGCCTCGATGCCCTGTGTCGTTTCCATGTATCCGTAATACACGCGCCTTGGCGGAATATTAACCACGAGGGCTGGATAATTTTCAGTCTTTGTAGCGGAGGTAGATGGTAATAGGGTCGAAATAAACTATATAAGGCGTTGACCGTTTTCTTCGGGGAGCGTCGGAAAGATAGTAGTGAAACGACTTCTGGGTGTCCCAGCTCCGGATGTCGACCTTGTATCTTCCGCCGGGTGGCACCTCGCAGTCGACGCTCACCCGCCGCTTGTGGAGCTGCACTGAGTCGACGGTCAGATAGGTGATGAAGAGGGTGAGTCCGGTGAGCGTGCGGTCCGACTTGTTGACCACGAAGAATGACTCCTTGTCTGCTCCGTTCTTCTTGTCGTAGCCGCTGAAGGCGACGTCGGCCAGTGAATACCCCTCGGCACACGTCTCGCAGAGAGTGCTGATGGCCTGTGAGCCCCGGGCCATGGCAGTCTCCCCGCTCTCCTTCTTCACGGCCGGGAGGCGCGTCCTGACCTTGCGGGCCTGAGCGGTTCCGGCCATGAGGAGCGCGGTAGTCAGCAGTATGGCTACTGGTGTCTTCATTGTTTCAGAGGTATCTGACGTGATGGCGTGATGAGCCGTTGCCGTCGTAAGAGGGGTGAAGGCGTATCATTCCTACCGGCAGGGTTTTCATCGGGTCGGATTCCGAAACCCTTGCCACTTTCCAGAAATAGGGGAGAATGGCGAACGGGTTTATTCGCCATTTGCGTACTTTGCTTCTGACCGTGAGACCTGAGTCGTCGGCCGTTAGGGTGAGCGCGCATTTACGCGGACGCGATAGTTTCCCCTTCGTCTTGCTCGTGAAGAGCGTCATGCTGAATTTGTCGGGCTCGGCCGTGGCGCTCACGGTGCCCAGCAGCTCTCCCGGCCTAAGCGAGAGTTTTTCCGATTCCACCACGCTCACGTTGTAGTCGGTGCCCTCAGTGTCGGCCTTGTGTATCAGCACTGTAACGCGGTCCTGCGGATAGCTCCACACCCCCTCTATGCGGTCGAGCGTGTGGGTGCGGCACCATTCGATTGCTCCCTGCGTGTCGAGCGGCAGAGCTTCGGCTCCAGTCTGCGAGGCTGCTGTCGCGCAGACGAGCGTCATGCAGGCGGCGAGGAGGGCGGGGAGAATCGCTTTCATGTTATTTCGACGAGAATGAATAGGAAAATCCGAAGCTGAGTATCTCCTTGAGCATAAAGTGCTTCCATTTGCGGTGGTTGTCTTCGGTCGATGTGTCGTAGCGCGCGTGGACATAGACCTGCGTCGAGAGGAAGCGGTTGATGTTGAAGGAGATGGTGTTTTCCCAGTCGCCCTGAAAGTAGTCGTAGTTGGTGAAGAGGAAGAGGCGCGTGCGGTAGACGATGTTCGACGCCCACTTCCATTCCATCGTAACCTCGGCGTTGCTGCCTATCTCGTTATGGTAGCGTTTGCCGTCGGGGATATTGAAGAGCGCGGGGTCGATCTTTCGGTCGATGCAGGTGCGGAGGTTGTAGGAGATGGGCGATATTGAGGCGTTGAATTTCAGCGTGTTCTTCTTGTTGGTGGTGCTGTAGGTCATACCCAGACCGAGGTTGAGGTCGGAGGGTGAGAGAAACGACGCCTTTTTGGCCCATGAGTCTTTCTCGTAGTTGGTGAGAAACTGCGTCTTGAACTGGGCTGTGAGCGAGTAGAACCATTTTTTGAAAGCCTTGAAGCCGGCTTTCATGTTCCATTGGAAGATGTCTTCCGAGATGCTGTAGCGGTGGAGCTGCTCGCTCGGATTGGAGTTGAGGCCGAGCTTATAGCTCACCGTGTTCTGAAACATCAGGTTGGGATGGTACACCTGGTTTAGGCTGACGTCCCAGAGGAAGTTGATGAGCAGGGCGAGATAGTTGTTGCCGCCCTGATACCAGTTGGGCGAGATGTAGGCCTGCGAGAAATGCAGCCCTGCGTTGAATACGTGGAGCCAGTGGCGCTTGTCGATTTCGGGTATGTCGATTTCGGCCTTGGCAGTGTCGACTTTCGGGATGCCGAGGCGGTCGAGGAAGGCGAGGAACCCGGGGTCGTCTTCGGGATAGACGTATCGCTCAGGCAGTTCGTCCTCAAGGCAGTCGATCATTCCGGGGTTGGCCACCATCACGTCGCGGATCACGGCCGAGGTCATGTTGACCTCGTCGCTCATGCGCCTGAGCCATTCGGGGCGGGTGAGGTCGACTGCCGGGGCAGCGGGCTCCTCCTCGATGGCGGCCATCCAGAGCGGCTGCTCTTCCGGCTCGGCCTCTGCCGAATCAGGCTTTTCCACTATTGTCGGGATGCGGAAGTCGAACTGCGGAACGCGTATCCGGGGCACCCTGAAGCGTTTGTAGCCGGTCATCACCCTCGGGCCAAGCAGGGCGGCGTAGGTGAATCCCGAAGGCTTCATCTCCGGGGTGATGGTGTCGAGTATCTCTTCGGCCGTCAGCTGCACGGTGTTGGCGGGTTCGTCGCGCACTTCCACCGCGCTCGCGGGGCGGCGCAGTGTGCGGTTTTGTCCGGTGTTGTAGATACGCCGGGCCGCGGCGCGCGGATTTTCAACATGCCTGAATTTCTGAGGAGCGGCATTCAGGTCGGCGGCCGCCATGAGGGCGATGCCGGCGCAGATGAGCATTGTCTTTATTCGGGTCATATTCTTGGGTGAAACTCTACTTGCTTAATATGGCTTTATATTCGTCGGGAGAGTTTATGAGCCGCAGGGCTTCTTTGTAGATTGGGTCGTAGCTGTTGAACACTCGGAAATAGGCGGCATTGTCGTAGATGTCGCGGGCTATCAGGGCCTTTATCACCATGGCGAAGAGCGGACGGCTGCGTTCGGCCTGCTCGGCGTTGTAGTCCACGCCCTCCTTGTCGGCCATCTCCTTGAGTGTGGCGAGCATGTCGTCGCTCACGCTGAAGCGGTCGGTGAAGTCCTGTGCCGTCTTATATTCCTTGAGGAGCTTCTTGCGGTGGCTGTCGACGTAGCCTACCACAAACTGGTTGATGAGCCCCTTGGCCATCACCTTGCGGTAGTAGAGCGTGTTTTCGCTCGTGTCGAGAGGCACGAACCGGTCGGGATAGATGCCTCCGCCTCCGTAGATGGGGCGCTTGCTTACGAGGGTCTCGACCTTCAGCGAGTCGATGTATTTGATCGAGTCGGCGTGCATCAGCTCTCCGTGGTTGAAGCGGTCGAGGATGTCTTTGGCGTATTTCTTAGAGTCGCCCTTGTCGTAGGGCTTCTGTATGTCGCGTCCGGTGGGGGTATAGTAGTGGGCCACGGTGAGGCGCATCATCGAGCCGTCGGGGAAGGGCACGGGACGCTGCACGAGTCCCTTGCCGAAAGTGCGGCGGCCTACGATTACGCCGCGGTCCCAGTCCTGGATGGCTCCGGAAGTGATTTCGGAAGCGGAAGCGGAATACTGGTTGACCATCACCACGAGCGGGCCGTCGGCGAAGAGCGGGGTGCGTTTGGAAGGACGTGCCCTGAGGTCGTAACGCGGAGAGTTGAGTCCTTCGGTGTAGACAGCCAGACTGCCCGGTTCGAGCAGCTCGCCGAGGAGGTCGGAGGCGGCGTTGAGGTATCCGCCGCCGTTGTCTACGAGGTCGAGGATGAGCTGCGTCATCCCCTGCTTCTTGAGGTCTTTGATGGCCTTCACCACCTCCTTGTGGGTTTCGGCGGCGAAGCGGTTGATGCGGATGTAGCCGGTTTTGGGGTCGGCCATATAGGCGGCGTCGACGCTATAGATAGGTATGTCGGCGCGAGTGATCACGAAGTCGAGCGTGTCGGTGGCGGCGTTCTGCCGGCGGAGCACCTTCACGTTGACCTTTGTGCCTTTGGGTCCGCGCAGACGCTTCATGATGTCGGAGTTTTTCATCTTCACTCCGGCTATCGATGTGTCGTTGACCGAGATTATTCGGTCGCCGGCAAGCACGCCGATGCGCTCCGAGGGGCCTCCGGCCACGGTCTGGATAACGTAGAGCGTGTCTTTGTTCATGTTGAACGTGATGCCGATGCCGCTGAAATTCCCCTGCAGGGGCTCGTTGAGCTCTTTGGTCTCCTCGGGGGTGCTGTAGACCGAATGGGGATCGAGGCTTTCGAGCATCCCGCGGATGGCCTCCTCCACGAGTTTGTCTTCATTGACAGTGTCTACGTACAGCTGCGATATGGCGGCCTCGGCCATGCGCAGCTTGTTGTTTGGCGTCATCATCTGGGCGCGGAGCATCAGCGATCCCGCAATTGCGGCGCCGGCGATGATGGCCATGGATATCAAGGTGTGTTTTCTCATTTTTCGGAATTGTTGTCGGTTGAAGGTATGAACGGGGTGGTGTCCACTCCGTTGTGGCTCAGCTCCCTGACCATTGAGCTGCTGATGTCGGCGAGCTCGGGGAGCGACGGGATGAACACCGTCTCGATGCCGCTGATGCGGCGGTTGACGTCGGCCAGAGTGCGCTCATAGTCGAAGTCGGTAACGTTTCTGACGCCTCTCACCATGAACGAGGCGCCCGTGCGTCGGGCAAGGTCGACGGTGAGCCCTGTATAGGCCACGGCCTCGACCCTCGGCTCGGAGGCGAAGATGCGCCGGATGGCTTCCACGCGCTCCTCTACGCTTCCGGCGTCGCTCTTGTGCTCGTTGTAGCCCACGCCGACGATGATTCGGTCGAAGAGGGGAAGCGCGCGTTCCACTATCGACTTATGCCCGATGGTGAAGGGGTTGAATGACCCCGGGAATACAGCTGTTGCCATCATTATGCTTCTGATTCCTCTATCACGAGGTTGTCGATGATGAAATTCTGACGGTCCATGGTGTTCTTGCCCATGTAGAACTCCATGAGGTGGTCGGGTATGTCGCCCGGCATTATGTCGACGGGGTCGAGGCGCATGTCGGGGCCGATGAACTCGGCAAACTCGGCGGCATTGATTTCACCGAGACCTTTGAATCGGGTAATCTCGGCGTTCTTGCCGAAACGCTCTATGGCCGCCACGCGCTCCTCGTCGGTGTAGCAATAGTATGTGTCTTTCTCCTCGGGATTGCTCTTCTTGCGTTTGGCCGAGCGCTTCATGGCGCTGACGTCGCGCACGCGGAAGAGGGGGGTCTGAAGGATGTAGACGTGTCCGCGCTTCACCAGCTCGGGGAAGAACATGAGGAAGAACGTGAGTATCAGCAGGCGTATGTGCATGCCGTCGACATCGGCGTCGGTGGCGATTATCACCTTGTTGTAGCGCAGGCCGTCGATGCCGTCCTCGATGTTGAGGGCGGCCTGGAGCAGGTTGAACTCGTCGTTGCGGTACACTATCTCTTTCTTCTCGCCGTAGGAGTTGAGCGGCTTTCCGCGAAGCGAGAACACGGCCTGCGTCTGCGCGTCGCGCACCTTGGTGATGGTGCCCGATGCCGAGAGTCCCTCGGTGATGAAGATGGCCGTGTCGGGGCGCAGGTCTTCCTTGGCGTTGGCTTTCAGCTCGTCGTTGTAGTGCACCCGGCAGTCGCGCAGCTTGCGGTTGTGGAGGCTTACCTTCTTGGCCTTCTCGCGGGCCAGCTTGGCCACTCCGGCCATCGCCTTGCGGTCGCGCTCGCTTTCGGCTATCTTCTTGAGCATCACCTCGGCCACGTCGGTATGCTTGTGGAGCCAGTCGTCAAGCTCCTTCTTGATGAAGTCGCCTATGAACTTGTTGATGGTGAGAGTGCTCTTCGGGGCCACCTCCTTGCTGCCCAGCTTGGTCTTGGTCTGGCTCTCGAACACCGGCTCCTGGATGCGCACGCTGATGGCGGCCACCATGCCGTTGCGAATGTCGGAAAACTCATACCCTTTGCCCGAAAACTCCTTGATGGTGCGGCTCACGTGCTCGCGGAAGGCCGTCAGGTGGGTGCCTCCCTGAGTGGTGTGCTGTCCGTTGACGAACGAATAATATTCCTCGCCGTACTGCGACGTGTGGGTGAGCACTATCTCGATGTCGTCGCCCTGCAGGTGGATGATGGGGTAGAGGGGTTCCGACGAGATGTTTTCTTTCAGCAGGTCGAGAAGACCGTTGCGGCTGTAATAGCGCTTACCGTTGAAATATATCTGAAGACCGGCGTTGAGATAGGTGTAGTTGTTGACCATCGTCTCGACGATGTCGAGATTGTAGGCGTAGCCGCGAAACATCTCCTCGTCGGGACGGAACTCCACCATCGTGCCGTTGGGGTCGCGTGTAGGCTCGGGCACGCTCTGGCTTATGAGGTCGCCCTTCTCGAAATCGACGGTTACGGCCATGCCGTCGCGCACACTGCGCACGCGGCAATGGGTCGAAAGGGCGTTGACAGCCTTGAGACCCACACCGTTCAGACCGACCGACTTCTTGAAGAACTTGTCGTCGAACTTACCGCCCGTATTGATTTCCGAAGCCACCTCTTTTACTTTGCCGAGTGGGATGCCGCGCCCGTAGTCGCGCACCGTTACGGTGCCGTCGTCGGCTATCGAGATGTCGATACGCTTGCCGACACCCATGTTGAACTCGTCGACCGAGTTGTCGATCACCTCCTTGATGAGCACATAGATTCCGTCGTCGGAGTGGGTGCCGTCGCCCAGCTTGCCGATATACATGCCCGGGCGGCGGCGTATATGCTCGTTCCAGACGAGCGACTGGATGGCGTCGTCGTCGTACGCATAGTCGGTCTTCACCGGCTCCCCGGCCGAAACCTCCATTTCGGTCGATTTCTCTTTGCCCGGTTCTCCGGCGAACATTTCCTTCGCCTCAAACGTTGATGTCGGTGTCTCCTTAAGAAATTCCGCTTCGGTAAATATGTTGTCCGTTGAGTCTGTCATAATCGTAGGCATGCCCCTTCGCGCGAGGTCAGCTCGGCGGCCGGCGCATAAATGGGCAATATCCGCAAAATTACAAAAATTTCGCGACATGCGCAAAAATGCGCCCCCGGCCGATGGCGGAATCGGCAAGAATCAGCGGTTTAATACCGACTGTCGTCTTGCCGAAAATTGCAAGTTATAAAATAAATTGTTAATTTTGCAAACTTTTCAGTAGGATTGTCGGCTGCAGCCGGCTCTTCGCGCTGACTTTCAATAACCAAATTTTAGATAAAGAGATGAAAAAATCTGTATTGATGCTCGCCGGAGCACTCCCCTTCGCTTTCGCTTCGTGTAGCGACAGCAACGAGGACGACCCCATGACCCTTGACCAGACTTCCGTAACGATTAACTACGATGGCGAGGCCACTGTGAAGGCTTCCGAGAAAAACTGCATCTGGGAGTCGAGCAATCCCTTTGTGGCTACTGTCGACAACAACGGTAAGATCAAGGCCGAGCACGTTGGCGAAGCCGTGATTATCGCAACCAAAGAAGGCAAGTCGGCCAAGTGCAACGTTACGGTCAATGCTACCAACAACAACTTCACCATGCCTATCATAAACTGGGGCAACACTATAGACCAGGTGAAGAAGGGCATGATCGAGCTCTTTGGCAACACCGTGGAGCTGGGCATCGACGAGAAAGACGCTCTCGGCTACACTACAGGCGGAGCGTTCCCCTTGTACACCTACGCTTTCATCAACGGCGGCCTCAAGGCTTCCTCGCTCGTAGTTACTGCCGACATGGACGAGACCAAGGACCTCGAGGGATTCCTTGACCAGCGCTACATGCAGTATGGCGAGACCGACTACGGTTTCCTCTATCGCAACGCCGCCACTGCCGACGCCGCTACTGTAGTGGTAGAATACGGCTACGACGTTGATCTCGACGCCGTTCGCGCTACATGGACCACTGCCGACGGCACCCGTGGCAGCATGATTCTTGACCGTCAGGCTGTCGACATGACCCGCAGCGCCGCCCGCGCTCTCATGACCAAATAACTCTCCCGAACACCTACTTTATTAATACGATACAAAGATGAAGAAATTATTTTCGATTCTCGGCGCCGGTTCGCTCGCAGTCATGATGGTGGCTTGCGGCGGCAACAAGCAGGCTGAGGCCGACACTGCTGTCGTTGACTCGATGGCAGTCGAAGAGACTGAGGTGGTAGCCGACTCCGACACTGTAGTTGTCGAGGAGGTAGCTGCCGTTGAGGAAGTGGCAGACAAGGCCGAGAACAAGGCTAAGAAAGCTACTACCACCGTGAAGAAGAAGGCCGACGAAGCCAAGGACAAAGGTAAGGAAGTGGTTGACGCTGCCAAAAACAAAACCCAGGAAGTTCTCCAGAAGGCCACCGACAAGACCAAGCAGGTAGCCGAGGAAGGCGTTAGCGAGGCCGAGGCCAAAGCAAAAGCCTGGAAAGACAAAAAGAAGAAACAGGAGAATTGATTTTCCTCCCGACATCGATAGAGAAGGCTGCGCACCGCAAAGGTCCGCAGCCTTTTTCGCAGATAGCCTTTCGCGCGTCCCACCCCCGCCTCCGTCCGCCCAACTTCGGAGTCGCTCCGGCGTCCGCCCTACCTCCTCCTGTCTGCGTCCGCCCAACCTCCGGATGTGCCCCCTGCATCCTCTAACTCTATCCCCGGTGTACGCCCAACGTCCTCCTGTCTGCGTCCGCCCAACCTCCGGATGTACCGCCTGCATCCTCTAACTCTATCCCCGGTGTACGCCCAACGTCCTCCTGTCTGCGTCCGCCCAACCTCCGGATGTACCGCCTGCATCCTCTAACTCTATCCCCGGTGTAAGCACAACCTCCGGAGGAGGTTACCTTTTCAATAGCCCCATGTTAACGAACGCAGTGAGTACATGGGGTATACTCCCACGCTGCGTCAGAACAACCCCCGGAGGGCGGTTGCCTCTACTCGCCTTCGCCTATTATCCCCCCTCGGATTAGCCTTTTCGATGTCTTGTAAATCCGTGCAGATCCGTCGCATCGGTGTGATTCCGGCAGGAATCTAAAAAATCGGTGTGCCAATAAATTCATCCAAATCTCCTCGGATAAGGATTGATTTTTTGGCACACGGATATTTTTGTCTGCTGGCGCAGCCCTCACGGATGGTACAGATCATCACGGATTTTTATTGCTCGCAATTATCTGAGAATATGTGTTTTTATTCTCGATGCTAAGCGAGTTTGAATCCGTGCAGATCCGTCGCATCGGTGTGATTCCGGCAGGAATCTAAAAAATCGGTGTGCCAATAAATTCATCCAAATCTCCTCGGATAAGGATTGATTCTTTGGCACACGGATATTTTTGTCTGCTGGCGCAGCCGCAACGGATGGGGACGGATCATCACGGATTTTTTGCGGATTTTTATTGCTCGCAATTATCTGAGAATATGTGTTTTTATTCTCGATGCTAAGCGAGTTTGAATCCGTGCAGATCCGTCGCATCGGTGTGATTCCGGCAGGAATCTAAAAAATCGGTGTGCCAATAAATTCATCCAAATCTCCTCGGATAAGGATTGATT
>CAMCDS010000036.1 GCA_945873625.1 uncultured Porphyromonadaceae bacterium
CAACGACCCCCTGATTAACAGTCAGGTGCTCTAACCAACTGAGCTACTGAAGCATTCTTAAGTATTTCAGGTTAACGCCTTTTTGTGCCTTTGCGCTGTCGTTTCCCTTAATTGCGGTGCAAAGTTAGACATTTATTTTGGTATGGCCAAATTTTTGACGATATTTTTTAAATAATTTTTATCTAAGATTAGTCGCGTTAAGGATAATGCTCTGGCTATCAGCTTTAAATATTTTTTTGAAAATTTCAGCCTTTCGGGTGTGAATATGTCGATTTCATGCTGTGGCGGGCTGAGAAAGTGTGCTTCGTGCGCTCCGTCGATTCGGGTGTGGTGAAACCGGAAGGAGGCGCTGAGCGGAGTGTCGTGCCCCGTCGTCAGGAATTAGCCTACCGTGAGGCGATGTTCGTTCCGATGCAGGAATATCCGCAGCATGATTATATTGCGCTGCTTTTGGGTTGATATTTCATGGGAAATAGTTAATTTTGCATTATAAAATCTAATCGACTAAAATGGGATATCTGTTTAAGGCATGTCTTGTTGCCGGTTTGTCGGCTTTGCTTCTGTGTGGGTGCGGCCGCGGTTATACTGTGTATCAGTTCGACAATGGCGATGATTATGTGTCGGAGGGCGTCAGGCGCGTGGTTGACGGACGCGGCCGAATCGGTTTTGCCGATGAGTCGGGCCGGGTGGCTGTCGAGCCTCGGTTTGCCTTCGCGTTTCCGTTTTCCGACGGTGTAGCTAAGGTGTCCGACTCGGGGCGAATGGTGAGCGACGGCGAACATTCCCGCTGGGAGAGCGACTCTTGGTATTATGTCGACCACTCGGGCAAGCGGGTGTCGGCGCTCGAGGAGCGACTCCGCGAGTGCGTCGGGGGGATAGACGCGCGTGTCGGTGTGGCCGTGATAATCGACGGCCGCGACACTGTGGCCGTGCATGGCGGCGAGCGGTTTCCGATGCTGAGCGTCTATAAGTTTCCGCAGGCTCTGGCTGTGGCCCGGCACTGCATGGAAAGGGGTATGTCGTTTGCCGACTCGCTCGATATTTCGGCCTCGGAAATGAAGACCGATACATGGAGCCCGATGCGCGAGAAGTATGGAGTGCGCGACTTGCGGCTGCCGCTGATGGAGCTCCTGGCTTATACGCTTCAGCAGAGCGACAACAATGCGTGCGACGTGCTCTTCCGGTTTATCGGTGGACCGGCCGTGGCCGATAGCCTGATGCGTTCCGAGGGGTTTGCGGACATACGTATTGTGTCGACTGAAGACGAGATGCACGCAGATCCACGTCTTTGTTATGACAATTATTCAACGCCTCTGGCTATGGCAGCGCTTTTCGACCGCTTCAACCGCGAAATGAGGTGCGCGTCTGCCGAGTATGCGACAATAGCGAGACTTGCCGAAACGTGTGCTACCGGCACCGACCGTCTCGCCCGCGGACTGGCTGCGTCCGGGTTGACGCTCGGCCACAAGACGGGCACGGGCGACACCGACAGTCTGGGCCGCATCATGGCCGTCAACGATGCCGGATATGTGAATCTCTCCGGCGGCAGGCGCTGCGCCGTGGCGGTGTTTGTATCCGACGCCGCATGCACGATGGCCGAGGCTTCGGCGCTGATAGCCCGTATTTCTTCCATTGTTTATGATTCTATAGCGCAATAGGTTCTGTGTACGCACAAAATAGTCAAAGGCGTCGATGCTATTGCGTCGACGCCTTTGAAAGCGTTGGTGCGCGGCCTTTCTGGCCGCAGTGGATGAAGGGGGATTAGTTGGCGTTGTGGGGCTGGACGTTGATGAACTTTCGTCCCTCCTTGCCGGTAGAGAACACTACTACTCCGTCGATGAGAGCGAAGAGAGTGTGGTCTTTACCCATACCTACGTTCAGACCGGGGTGGTGCTGAGTGCCGCGCTGGCGCTTCAGGATGTTGCCGGCCTTGCAGTTCGAACCTCCGAAAATTTTGACTCCGAGGCGTTTGCTTTCTGATTCGCGGCCGTTCTTAGAACTGCCGACACCTTTTTTATGTGCCATAATCGAAGATTGGTATTAAGCTTTAACGATGTTTTTGATTAAAACTTTGGTGAAGCACTGGCGATGGCCGTTTTTGCGGCGATAGCCTTTGCGACGTTTTTTCTTGAAGACAATCACCTTGTCGCCCTTTACGAGGGGAAGGAGCACTTCGGCCTCAACTTTTGCGCCTTCAACGGCAGGCACACCGACTTTTACGTCGCCGTCGGCATCGAGAAGGAGCACCTTGTCGAACGACACCTTGTCGCCTTCTTTGGCTTCTTCGCCGAGATAGTGGACATACAGATATTTGCCTTCTTCGGCCTTGAACTGCTGTCCTTTGATTTCTACAATAGCGTACATTGCTGAAATTAAAGATATTATGATATTAATTTCACCGATTGGCGACCGGACTTCCGGTGCTTATGCGAGCCAACGCGGCATAAAACGGTGCAAAAGTACAAAAAAATCGCTTTCCCTCCAAATTTTTCTTGTTCCGCTCTCGCATTTTCTGCGGGTTGCCTGCGGATACGGAAAAGCCACGCGTCGGGCAGTGAGCCGCGGCGCGTGGCCTGTGGGAGGGATTGGGTGTGATGGGGGGTGGGTAGAGGTCAGCCGGCGAAGTTGACGTTGTAGACCTCCTGCAGCATCTCCTTCATGTCGTCTTTGCCGCAGAGCTTCACGTCTCCGTGGGTCATGAGCAGCAGGCTGACGGGTGCCAGCTCGGGCGAATAGGGGGGCTGGGTATAGTCGATTTCCTCACGTTTGCGGAATCCGTTGCGTTCATAGAAGCGTATGCGGTCTTCCGACTCCTTGGTGTCGGGATGTTCCACTTCGATGAGGATATTGGGGCTGACGGTCTTGATTACGTGCTGAAGCATCGTGGTGCCGATATTCTTGCCCCGGTGCTCGATGTTGACCGCGAAATGCTCGATGTATACGTATCCCTGAAATGTCCAGTAAGATAGGAAGCCGAGGAAGAGGTCGCCGTCTTTGGCGGCGATGGCATGAAACTTGCCCCCTTTCTCCTTGATGAAGCGGGCCAGATGTTGCTCGTCGCGGTAGCTGCGGCGCTGTTCGGGGGGGAAGGCCTGATTGTAGAGAGTCAGAAAATCAGGATAATTCTTTACTTCAAGATTTGATATTTCCATAGTCTTTTTCGGGTTAAAAATTCGTCGGCAGTGTGCCTGCCCATTAGAGTATGTTTGAATTTAACACGAATTGATTTAAACATACTTCTGCAAAAAAATCTTTCTATTCCCTTGAAGGTCCTTTTTGGCTGATTTCGCCAAGCCTCATCGGTCACGATGCCCGCATCGCTTCCTCTTCGACTTGCGGAATCATCTCAAACAATCCTCTTCACGTGAATAGAAATTAAACTCAAACATACTCTTAGATATAACAAGGAGCCGTCGCGCAAGGTTTGCGTATCGGCTCCGTGTTATATCTAAAGGTGTCAGAGAGTCTCTTTCATCCGTTTGTAGATGAAAGTCTTTCCCCTCGACATTTCGTTGGCTCCGGGTGCCTTGAGCGAATCGAACCGGAGGTTTGAGTTGTCGGGAATCCATTTGGCCACGGCGTCGATCCAGCTGCAGATCCCTTTCCTGGAGGGGTGGGGATTCTGGGCGCTCTGCCTGTCGATTTTCAGGTCGCTGCTCTCGAAATAATGGCCTTCGCCCATCTCCGAGGCGAGATAGCTGTTGAGCTTCTCACCCCCGGGCTTGCCTGGCCACGACGGGGGACCAATCCAGAGCACGGGCGTGTCGCCAAACGCTTTTTTGAGCTTCGTAAGAGCCGTGGCCAGCCTTGTCCTGGGGTTGCGTTCGAGGAGTTCGTTCATACCCAGCGAGACGAAGATGGCATCCGGGTCCTGCTGCCTGATGATGGAGGCGAGGCGCGGCGAGTTGGCCCATTTGGAGATTGTGCTTCCGTCCCACACCACGGTGGCCACTTCAAAGCTGTTGGCTTTTCCGTAGGCGTTGAGGCGCTCGGCCATCCAGCCCGTCATGGAGTCGCCAATGAAGAGCACTTTGCGTATGGGGTCGGCAGTCTTGGCCTCCTGCGCGGAGGCGTGAAAGGGGATGGAGATTGAGAGGATGCATAAGATGAGCGGAAGGATAATCCTGCCCATGTATGTCGGTTTCATTCGGTTCATTTTTGCTGATACTGTTGTTTGCGCGGCAAAGATAATGCTTTTCCTGCACATAGCGGCTGTTTGCGGTTCGGAAAAGTCAGGCGCGGTAGCTTTTATAGCTGCTTTTGGGGCGGGCCACACGCCTGTGGGACCGCATTATGGCATATCTGACTATTCCGTCGATGCTTATGCGCCCCGGGCCCGTAATGGCCAGCATCACGGTCATCGCGCCGCATGCCATGGCTGCATGGTCGGCCGTCGCCAGCGTGTGCTGTATGTTGTAGATGAAACAGAAGGTGGCGAGTATGCAGGCCGGACGCGTGAGTATTCCTGCGCCGACAAGCACAGCCGCCGCCACCGAAAGGACCGCCATCCCGGGCACGAAAGAGAGTGTGTCCGAGACCATCACGAGAAGCGTGGAGAGCGCGGCCCTGAAAAGGAGGAGCGCAAGCGACGACTTCCAGCCCGTTCGGCGGGTCGGGAAAAAGAAGCTTGCCACCGGGTCGGTGTGGCGACATTCAGCGTGAGAGGCACTTGCGTTGACCTTCACGGCCGGAGCGGCAGCTATAAGGTCGGGGAAACGCGCCCCGTCGGCAATCTTTCCGGGGTTTACTGAGATGATGTCTGAATGTGCCATACGCTGAGATTCTTCAAATTTGGTCAGATAGTTTTCTTGCAGCCGCATAAGAGCGATTAGACCGCTTGGGCTACGAAAACTAAACCGTCGGGAACCTCAGAAAGTTTGTTAACAGACCATAAAGATTTATTAAAATCACTTAATAAGGGTCAGGGGTGGTAGACGAGGGCGGTGGCGAAGGCGGAGATTCCTTCCATGCGGCCGGTGTATCCGAGCTTTTCGGTTGTGGTGGCTTTGATCGATACCCTGTCGGGCTCCACGCCGAGGATTTCGGCCAGTACGCTCTGCATCTGCGGAATGTGAGGGTTGATTTTCGGCTTTTCGGCGCAGATGGTGATGTCGGCGTTGCCGAGGGCCCACCCTTTTTCGGCAAGGAGGCTGACGGTGGCCCGAAGCAGGTTTTTTGAGTCGGCGCCTTTATAGGCGGGGTCGGTGTCGGGGAAGTGATAGCCTATGTCGCGGAGGGCTACCGCGCCGAGCAGGGCGTCGCAGAGGGCGTGGATGGCCACGTCGGCGTCGCTGTGGCCCAAAAGGCCGAGGTTGTGCGGTATCTTCACGCCGCAGAGCCAGAGGTCGCGGCCTTCCACGAGGCGGTGCACGTCGAATCCGAGTCCGGTGCGGAAAGGTGGAGGGGTATTGGTCATTTCGCTGTTTCTTTTTTATACAACAAGTGCGGAGGGCACGGGCGCCTCCACACTTGGGATTATTCTGATTTGAAAACGGTCATTTTCTTCTGCGTCCGAGCAGGTCGCGCAGTCCGTCCATGTCGAATGTGAGGGTGAAGCGCAGAGTCTGGTCGAGCGGGCTGCTCTGAGCGGTGGCGAGCATATACGAGGCGTCGAGGCGCACCACGTTGAGCGAGAATCCGGCACCGAAGCCGAAGTAGCTTCGTCCGCCCTTGTTGGGATGCTCGTAGTTGTAGCCGAGGCGAGCGAAGAACTGCTGGTTGTAGCTGTATTCCGCACCGAGCGAGAGCGAAATCTCCTGCAGCTCCTCCTTGAATCCGCCGGGGGCGTCGCCGAAGCTCTTGAAGATACCCGTGATGGGCGACATCGACTGCCATTTGTCTTCAGCCTCGTTGTATGCGTCCTGACCTTCGGGGGTATCCATGTCGTAGTCTGAGCGGCGGGGCTTTGTAGGCACCATCAGCTTGTTGAGGTCGAGTCCGACGGAGACGTTGTGGTAGTCGGCGAGGGGGAACATGAAGTTCATGCCCAGACGGAGGTTGGTGGGGAGATAGGCATAGTTGGCTCCGTGGTCGTAGCTCACCTTGGTGCCGACGTTCGAGATATCGAATCCGAACGAGAACTGGCACTCGTTGCGTCCGATCATCGGGTAGGTAACGTAGTAGCCCGAAAGGTCGACTGAGAAAGCGCTTGCCGCAGAGTTGGTCTCGCCCGACGACACATCCTCATACGATAGGTCGGAGAGGATATATCGGAGCACGACGCCCATCGAGAATTTCTCGGAGAGCTTGCGCGAATAGCCTACGTCGAAAGCAAATTCGTAAGGGTTGATGGTCTGCACGCTCGACGCGCCCTCGCTGTTCATCGACACCTCGCCGAGCGAGAAATATCTGAACGATGCCGAAAGCGCCTGATTGTCGCCGCTGCCGAGCTTCCAGTAGCCCGAGAGGTCGGCGAGGAAGATGTCGTTGACGATCTTGCGGAGCCAGGGGGTGTAGGAGAGTGCCAGACCGCCGGTGCTGTAGGCGAAGGCGTATTTCGAGGGGTTCCAGAACTGCGAGTTCATGTCGGGGTCGGTGGCGGCTCCGAGGTTACCCATCGCGCTTCCTCGCGCGTCGGGCGTGATGCTCAGAGTCGTAACGCCCGTGTTGACGGGGTTGAACTCGTTGTCCTTGATGTCGTTGTCCGCGGCGTGGAGCGCCGGGGCGACGAGCACGCAGGCCGTGGCCAGTGGTATGAGTCTGGTGATCGGTTTCATCCGTTGGGTAAGTTTGATTTTTGTTTTGCCGGGCACTTCTGCAAGCCGTCAAAAAATAATGGTGAGCCATAGCCCCGATGGCCAAGCCTCACCTATATTAACTTGAAAAAGCTTCGTTTATTGTCCGGGCAGGTGTCAGAAAACGGCAATAGTGGCCGTCGAGGAGATGAACGGGCTTTCAGAGGGGTCGGAAGGACGGGCCACTGCCTTGTAGAGTCCGCGGTCCACGCGCTTTCCGCTATCGTCGAGCAGGTTCCATGTCGCTCTCCCTTCGGCGAAGGGAAGGCTCACAACCGTCTCTCCCTCCCGGTCGAGGATATGGAGACGCAGGGAGGCCGGCACGGGACCGGTGGCACCGCTTATCGACAGCGTGGCAGACTCGAAGGCAAGCTTTTCGTCCACATCAAGCGTGGCCGTATACGACTCGCCTACGGTAAATTCAAGTGTGGACGAAACGGTGTTGCCGGCCTGGTCGTTCACGCTCACCACCGCCTGATGGCGTCCGGCGGTTATCCCTTCGGGCAGCATGATGTCGGTGGTGTATGCCGGCCTGTCGTGTTCCAGACGCTTCGGATAGCGGTGGGCCGCTGCCAGAATCTTTCCGTCGAGGGTCAGACGCAGCCCTTCGTTGAAGTTTATGGTTCCGAGGTTGAGGGCTGTGTCGTCGCTCACGGCCACGCGGATGGCGTTGCTTTCGGGGATATATGCGAGCTGCTCGAAAACGGGAGGAGTATTGTCTGTCTCGGGCATTGCCGAGGGGTTGCCCGAGCCGGGAGCATAGTCGATGTCGGCAGTACCTCCGGCTCCGAGGCGCAGCTCTTTGGAGTATGCCCCGAGGGCAATCTGCATCCCCTTGCCGCTGTAGATGCCGGCCGAGCGGGGCACCTTCAGCACAGCCTTGAACCTGCCGGCCTCCACGCGTGCCAGACCCATGGCTATCACCTCGCGCGGCGGGCAATAGTTTTCGTAGGGGATTGAGTCGCTCTTCGATTTCGATTCGCAGGTGGCTTCGAGAAACACCTTCGAGGTAGGCGACATCAGCCGCAGCACGGCCTCTCCGCTGAAGTCTTCTGCCACACTGCCGTCGGGGGCTGCCACGTGGCCTTCGACCACTACCTCGCCGGCCGATGCGTCGATGGCCGGAGAATTGTCGACGGCTATCTGGCGCGTAGCATAGACGAGCGGGAGCGAAGGGTCGCCTATCAGCGCGTAGGTCAGCTCGTTGTATGAGCTGCTCTGCGTCAGGGTGCGGGCGTAGATTTCGCCGAGCGAGAGCGGCCTGCCCGAGGTGGCGATGTCGTCGGTGAGCACGGTGGCCAGGTTGGAGAACATCCCGAAGTTGGGCGAGGCGAAAGTCTCGCGCATTGTGGCGAGCGAGGCTATCAGTCCGCAGTCGGTCGAGAGCACGAGAGCCTCGGCTATTCCGCGGCCGCCACGGTCGGTGTTGGTGAGCCGGCACCCTCCGAAGGCCATGAACGGGGTGTAGCTGTTGTCAATGAGCTGAAGGTCGCCCATGGCTATCAGGCGATCGACGTCGATATAGCTCGGGTTTGCGTGTCCGAGATAGAAAGCCATGGCCGATTCGCCCAGCTCTTTCCTGATTCTCGACCGTGCCTCCGTGATGTCGAAATATGAGGTGCCGATCGGGGTGAAGCGGAACTTACCGTCAGAGCCGAGGTTGATGAGGCTGTCGATTCGGTCGGCCTGGCTGACGTGCATGTGGTTGTTGGCGCTTCCGCCAGCCGAGAGTATGTGGTTCACCCTGTATTCGTTTCCTTCGGCTGTCAGATAGCGTTCCACCTTGTCGGTATATCGGTCAAGCTCGTAGGCTGACGTTACCGGCAGCAGGCCGATGCCGGTGTTGAGCGTGCGGCGGTCGATTGAGGCCGAGGTATAGGAATTGAAGTTGGCGTAGAAGCCTATCGAGTTGTAGCCGAGGGTAGAGGGACTTTCGTTCTTGAACTGGTAATATATCAGATGCCTCGGCGACTTGCCCGGCTCGGCGTCGAGCTTCATGTCGGCGCGTATCGGACCGATGAAAAGGATGTTTTTGAGTCGCTTGCGGCTCTTTTCGTAGACCATCTTCCCGAATGCGCGGTAGGCCATGGCGTCGGGATTGCCCGACGAGAACTCATTGTAGATGTCCTCGGGCTGTGCAATGGCGGCCTTCACCCCGTTGAGGCGATAGTCGGTGTCGGCCAGTCGGCGGGCTCCGTCGAGGTATTCGGGGAGCGAGATGATGAGCATGTCGATGTCGCAGTCGAAGTCGGCATGAAGGTTGGTGTTGGCTACTTCCGTGTATGAGAGCGGACTCAGCAGCTCGCGCGAGGGGTCGAACACCACAAACGACTCTGTGTCGCTGTTGGCGCGGAAGCCCGCCGTGTCGTCGTCGGGGGTGATGACCGATTTCGCGGTTCCGTCGGATATGCGCATCACCCTGCAGCCGGGGCTGCTGAGCGTGAACGAATAGTAGGTATCGGGTTCGAGCTGAGTGAACGCTATTCTCGACTGCGTCTCCTCTTTGAGCAGAGGGATGCTTTTGGTATAGGTCAGTATCCAGTGGTCGAGATGGCAGAATCTGGTTTTGTATGTCTGCGACGGGGTTAGGGTGGCGCTTACGTAAATCCTGGCGTCGGCCGAGGGGATGCTGATCTCAGCCGGAGATGAGTTGACGGTCTGAAGCTCGCCTTCCGAGCCGGGCATGGTGAAGGTCTTGCTGAATCCCTCGCCCCCTTCCGCTCCGTAGCTGACGGTTACGACGCGGTGGGTCTCCGCGTAGATTCCGGCATACATCATTGCCGGCGCGGAGGACACGAGGTCGTGCAGCCGGTGGCGCCATTCCAGTCTTTTGGGATTGTCGGCGGTGAAGTTCTCGCCGAGATAGAGGCGTCCTGTGCCGTCGAGTCCGAGCGTGAGGTCTTGCTCGTGGTAGACGTAATCCACGCCACGGTCGAGCTTCTCCGCCTCTTCCGTTTCAATCGCGCCTACTGTCTCCTCGACGGCCATTGCTTCGGCGGAATCTGAGAGGAAATAATGGCCGAAGTCGGTGTATATGTTCCTGTCGGACTTCATGAAAGCCTTGCGCGAAGGGAGGTAGCCGATGGTCTCTGCTCCGAGGCCGTAGAATATGAGCTTGCCGTCGGAATGGTATGTGCCGACGGGCGTGAGGTCGTCGATATAAGTCTGTTTGCCGTTGGCATCGGTGAAATGCTCGGTCTGCATCTTTCCGCCGTGGCCGAAGACGCCTACCTTCCGGGGGTCGGAAAATCCGAGTTCCCTGAGTTTGGCGTAAGGGATTTCGTAGATGCCTGACTCGCCGACCGAAATCTTTACCCATTTCCCCTCCTTGAGCCTTGATTCCGGTGCGAAGATGGCGCTCCTTGCCGTGAAGGAGGAGGCGGACAGCAGAAAGAAGAGTATGAGGCGATGGAATGACTTTTTCATTTGCCGGATGATGTCAGCGTATTTTAGTGATTATGAGGGTCTCGTCTCCCAGCTCGGCATGAATGGAGCCGGGAGTCCCGACCGGGGACCCTTCGGCGGGGAAGCCGAGGAAGATGATGTCGCCGTCTTTGAGGGTGAACCTGCGGCTCACGGCCTCTACGGCGTGGTCTGCGTCGAGCCGCAGCAGCGAGGGGCGGTAATATACTGGCTCGCAGGTCATGGCTCCGTTCCTGTCGGTGAAACCGACCCGTATCTCAGTGTCGGGCGCGAGGAGTCTTTCGACCGGCATGAACCGGCCGAGAGGCGTGGAATAGTCGGAGCCTGTGGCTTCCGTCCAGGGGAGTCCGCGGCTCCGCAGGGCGTCGAGCAGCGTGCGGTTGCGGATATTGAATCCGAAAGCCGCCTCGGTGTAGTAGCGTGATGCGAATTTCGACGCTATGCTCTTCCCCAGGCGCGAGATGCGTATGGCCACGGAAGGATACAGCTCCCATCGGTCGCCTCCCGGCGGGATGAAGAAGGGCTTGCCGCTTGCCAGCAGGGCCACGTCGGGAAAATACAGTATGGGGAGCGACGTCCCCGCCTCGGCTGAGCCGGGGACCGGCTGCCTGTCGGGAACGTCGTAATTGTCGAGAAGTCCGAAAATCTTCATGTTGTCGCGGAATATTGCTGTCGGGTTACTGGGCGGCTACGGCCAGCTTCTTGGTGGCTGCGTCGACCACACCGTCGGGTGTCGAGATAGTGGCGCGGTAGAGGTATATGCCGCGGGGCACACGGCGTCCCGACGAGTCGCGCAGATTCCAGTTGACCCTGATGTTGGAGTCTGTCGAGGAGTTGACCGGCGTGGTGTGGGTCCAGAGGCGGCGTCCGTTGAGGTCGTAGACGTCGATTCTACATTCGGTGCCTGGCACGGGCCCTTCGGCTGTGAGCGTGAACACCACGGAGGTGCGGGCGGGATTGCAGTCGGTGCCGAGGTTATAGATCACCGGGCTGTCGTGGGCACCTACTGAGAAGCGCAGCGAGGCCTCCGACGAATTGAGCGAGTTGTCCCATACCACAAGCCTGAGCGTGTGCTCGCCCGGCTCGATGTTTTCGAGCAGATAGCTTATCGAGCCCGAGTAGGGGTCGTTCTCAGCCGGCGTATAGAAGTTTGCCACATCCGAGTAGACTGTCCTGTCGTCGAGAGTCAGCGTCATGGAGTGGCCCAGGCTGCTCGACGAGATGTTGATGCCCGACTTGTCGGTGAACGATGCCAGGATGAGCGGCGAGGTGCCGGCGGCACCACCGTCGCGGAAGCCGTCGTTGTTGATGGTGAAGCGGGTAATCTCGGGGCCTTCGTTGTCGGCGGCCGCCTCTTCGTCGAATCCGTAGACGTAGAAGTCTCTGGAGTGTCCGTTGCCCGACGCTCCCTTGTCGGAATAGACGTAGGCCGTCATCAGTCCGGGTGTCCAGTTGTTGATGATTTCGGCCGGGAGAAGCACTTCGAGCTTCCATTCCCCGTTGACCACCTTGGCGTTTCCGCGGAATATCTTGGAGGTCTGGTCGTTGTAAGATATCGATTTGCCATCCATGCCGTTTCCGAGTGTGGTAACCACTTTCTCGGCGTCGAAGAGCGTCAGTTCGATTGTTCCGTTGAAGTCGGTGTCGAGCGCGCCTTCCACGGTGTTGACGTGTCCCTCCACAAGGGCCTTCCCTCTGGCCGGGAGCACGGGGGGCTCAGCATCGGCCGTTGCCACATCTACTCCGGCTATGCGGTCGAACTCCACGTAGCGGTCCGAACCCGGCAGTGTGAGGGCCGGGTCGCCTATCAGTATGTATCTCAGCTTGTTGCTGTCGGTGGCTCCGTTTTTGCCCTGAATGAAGATGTCGCCTACGGTCTTTCGCTTGCCGTCGGGACGGCGTTCCCACATGTTTTTGCACAGCGCGTTTGTGAAAACTCCGTTCTGCCCCATTAATACCGAGCGGTTGGTCGATATGAGGCCGATGAATCCGGCGTCGGGGTTGAGCCATACTATCTCGCCTGCCGTGAGGTCGTCGTCGTCCCAGGGGGCAAACTCACAGGTGGCCGTGTAGAAGAACGGCAGCAGCGGATTGCTCAGTGAATTGATTGTCTCCCAGTTGAGGAATTTCTCGTGAGCGAGTTCGCGGGGATTGCCGTGGCCTACGTAGGAGATGAACATCACTCCCTCGCTCATCTTCTCCTCCAGCTTCTTGGTGGCCTGCGGGTAGGTCGGTCCCGTAGAGGTGTTGACGAGGGGATACGTGTCGAAATAGATGCGGTCGTATGCATAGTTGGAGCCGTTCTCTCCCTTGCTCATGCCGGCGAGGGCGTCCTCGGTCTGATTCATGTGCAGTCCGCCGTCCTGGTCGTCGGCTATGAGCAGGATGTTGTTGCGCCATTCGCCCAACCTGGGCTCCTCCACATACTTTATGAGCTTGTCGACGGCCTGTGTGGCCTCCGTCAGGTTCTTGACCGGCATACGTCCGACGGCAACATTTACTTTTGCGCTCTTTTCATCGAAATTGGTGCAGTCTTCAAGCATTCCGATGATGTCGTCGGTGGAGTATGAAGAGCTTTTTACGCTCTCGGTAACCGAGCTGTTGACGTAAAAGTAATTGGTATTCTGAAACGACTGCCAGATGGGTATGCGGGGATAGCCGTTTTTGATTGATGCGGAAAGCAGCTTGTTGTCGTAGGTGGGGCGCGACATTATGAGGCAGTAGCGTGGCTGCCGGTCTTCCTCCTTGCCTCTGTCGTGCCACATCTTCAGCGCCTTGCGGAATGCGCTGATGTCGCGCGTGCCGCTCGAGAACTCGATGTAGAGGTCGTCGGGAGTGATCACGTGTACGGTCATGCCGTCCACGCGCCTGTGCATGTCGGCCACACGTTCGGCCTGAGCCATGAACTGCTGCGGGGCGATGATGAGCATGTCGGGCACGGGGAGCGAGTGGATGTCCTGATTGGTTACCCTTCCTGCCCCGGCCGGCTGACGCTTCACGTCGGAGGGGTTGAAGGCAAGGTATTCCACATATTTATCGCCCTGCTGGCCGAATACGGCTGTTGATCCTTCGAGATTGAAATTGACTTCTTTGGGATATGCCGGGTCTGTTACGTCCCAGATGCGGGTGGCCTGGCTGCATCCGTCGAGCCTAACGGTCGACGCCGAGCCGGCAGAGTTCAGGTAAAAGTAAAGCTCGCCGCCTGTCATCCGCAGGCTGCGTTCATACTCCACCTCAATCTTGTCGAGGTTCACCCAGTTGACCACCGCGGTTGAGGGGATGTTGCATTTGAGCGCCACCTCCAGGCGGTTTCCCGATTCGGCCACTTTGTAGAAATGTGAGGTAGCGGTTCTGGTATCGGTCTTATCCTTGCATGGGTTGACTTCAAACGGGCTTATCTTCTTGTCTTCCTTTCCGTTGAAGGTGGGTGTGAACTTCACCGTGCTGCCCGATATGTTGGCGGCGGCCGTGATTGTTACCATTACCGTGTCAAAGACGTTGTCGGGGAGTGCGAACTCAAAAATACGGTTTGTGGTGGTGCGGAAGTCCTCGCCAACCATGTATCTGCCTGTTATGCCGGCGTGCATGAGGTCGTTTTCGTGGGCTATCCTCTCGGTGAACGACGTAATGGTCTTCCCTGTCGGAGCCGGGTTGCCGGCCGGGGTGATGTCGGCGGCTTCGGCCTCGCGGTCGCTGACGAAGTAATAGCTGGCGTCCTCGTAGGGATGGAGCGAGTGGAAGTAGGTCATCTTCCCCGGTTTGTTGCCGGTTCTTGTCCACAGCTCATGGTTGACGCCGAAGAAGATGATTCCCTCGGCCGTGCGTATCACGGGCTGCATCGGCAGGTCGTCGGGCTGCTTCGCGTCGAGCTGTAGGCTGATTTCCCTTCCGCCGTAACCGTAGACGTTGACCTTTGCCGGGTCGGAGAATCCGAGATTCTTGAGCTGGGCGTTGGAGAGGAACTGCATGCCGGTGTTGTCGACGCGCACTCGTGCCCATTTTCCGGAGGCGAGCACCGACGACTTGGCATAGTGCGATGCGGGCAGGGCGCTTGCCTGTCCGAACCCGGCGCCGACAGTGATCACCGACGCCACGAAGGCGCGAATGGCCGGAAAGAGTATGGTAGATTTTTTCGACACGTTTCGTGAATGTGTAAAAATGGTTGGTTTCAAAGCTTGCGGAGAGGCGTATCTCCCCGAAATTATAACGCATAGCGCGCCGCGATATTGTGTCAGGGGCGCGACTCGTAAGGCCATAGCGAGCCGGCGAGGTAGTTGCTCCATTCGTCGCGGTCGCCGCAGAACACGTTGAGGTCGACGTCGCCCTTTATGCCCGGCACCTTGCCGTGGTGGTCGTATTGCCAGAATGTCCATTCGGCATTGATGGGCGTCTTGGAGAAGGCGCATATCCAGAGCGACGACCCCGGGAATGTCTTTGCCAGATAGTCGAAATATCCGTCGCGGTTGGTGTAGAACGTCACGCGGTGTCCCATCAGGTTGAGATAGTCGACCATCTGAGTGAGCCTCAGGGCTATCGAGTCGGGAGGCACGCCCGGGGGATTGCCGTGTTTCTCGACGTCGATGGCGAGCCCGAGCTCCAGCTTGCGGTGGCCGACGGTCTGCAGGAAGTTGACCGCCTGCGACACTCCGTCGACATCGAAGCGGAAGAAATGGTAGGCGCCGGTCTTCAGCCCGGCGTGGCGCGCCTTGATGAAGTTGATGCGGAAATTCTCGTCGCGGAAGGTGGCTCCCTCCGAGGCCTTGATGAAGATGAATTCTATGCCCGACCTGGCTGCGGCGTCGAGGTTCATCATGCCGTTGTGGGCCGAGACGTCGATGCCCCTCACCGGATAGCGCACGGGGTCGACGTAGGGAGGCGACTTCATGAACTGCTGCCACGCCCACACGCACGCGAAGGCGAGCAGGGCGGCTACCACCAGAAAATCGAAGGCGGCCTCTATATCGGCTTTTGGTTTGTTGAGTCTGAGCATTTCCAACGCAAAAGTAAGCAATTATGGCGTATCGCGCAAAAGATAATTCCTAAAATGTGTTAAGACCCCGCTCTGCCGCGCAGGCCGGACGCAGAGGCGAAATCACGCGTTATCCACTTTTTACCCCCGAAAACTTGCGGGAACCGCGAAAAAAGCGTAATTTTACGCGTTGAAAATCCGTATCTTATTTTCTCGATGAAAAAAGAAGAAACAATCAAAATGTATCAGGACGCTTATCTGAGCGGAAAAAGCGAGGATGCCCGACAGGCTTTCCTGGCCAAATCCCCTGCCAGACAATACTCCTGCATCATGGCCTGGCGCCACCGCATGCGCCACTCCAACCGCACCACCGAAGGCTCGGAGATAATAGCCCATCTGCGGGTGGCGCGCAAGCGTCTGAGCGGCGCTGCCGACATCAACGAGCAGGAACTGCGCACCATCGACACCGAGCTCGCTGCCCTGCGCGACGGCATGAGCGTGTTTCGCGCCAACCGGCGCGCCCGCGAGATCGAAGAGCTCGAGCAGAAGCAGTCGCTCATCATGGAGCGGCTCAGAATGCTCAGGCAGACCGGGGAGGAGCAGGAATGACCCCGGGCCGACACACACAAACCGAATACCAGAACAACTCATAGTTGCACAAACCAATTTTATCAGTAATGAAACTTGTAGAACGATTTTTAGACTATATCAGCTTCGATACCCAGAGCGACGAAGAAACCAATATGACCCCCTCCACTCCCGGACAGATGGTGTTCGTGCGCCATCTCAAAGAGGAGCTGGAGAAGATGGGACTTGAAGAAATCTCGCTCGACGACAACGGCTATCTCATGGCCACCCTCCCCGCAAACACCGACCGCAACGTGCCTACCATCGGCTTCATAGCTCACGTCGACACAGCCCCCGACATGAGCGGAAAGCACGTTAACCCCAGAATCGTCAGAAACTACGACGGAAAGGACATCACCCTCAACGCCGAACAGAACATACTCCTCACCCCGGCCGACTTCCCCGAGCTGCTCGACTATGTGGGCCAGGACCTCATCGTTACCGACGGAACCACTTTGCTCGGTGCCGACGACAAGGCCGGTATTGCCGAAATCGTCTCGGCCGTGGCCTACCTTCAGGAGCACCCCGAAATCAAACACGGCAAGATACGCATCGCCTTCAACCCCGACGAGGAGATAGGCAAGGGCGCCCATAAGTTCGACGTGGAGCGCTTCGGCTGCGAGTTTGCCTACACGATGGACGGCGGCGAGATCGGCGAGCTCGAATACGAGAACTTCAACGCCGCCTACGCCAAGGTTACCATCAGCGGACGCAACGTGCATCCCGGCTCGGCCAAACACAAGATGGTCAATTCAATCCGCGTGGCCGCCAACTTCATCGAGATGCTTCCCCGCTGGGAGACTCCCGAACACACCGAGGGCTACGAGGGTTTCTATCACCTCGTGGGCATCCAGGGCAGCGTGGAGCAGACCGTGCTCACCTACATCATCCGCGACCACGACCGCAACCGCTTCGAGAGCCGCAAGCGTGAGATCGAGCATCTGGTGCGCAAGACCAATACCGAGTTCCCCGGCTCCACCACAGTCGAGATCGGCGACCAGTACTACAACATGCGCGAGAAGATCGAGCCCGTGATGCACATCATCGAGGTGGCCGAAAAGGCCATGCGCGAGGCCGGGGTGCAGCCCAAGGTGCAGCCCATCCGCGGCGGCACCGACGGAGCCCAGCTCTCGTTCAAGGGTCTGCCCTGTCCCAACATCTTCGCCGGCGGTCTCAACTTCCACGGACGCTTCGAGTTCGTGCCCATCCCGTCGATGGAGAAGGCCACCGAGGTGATTGTCAATATCTGCAAATTAGTTGCCGAGAAAGATTGAATACAATCAACTCCGACAGACCGATACTTCCTGTGATAACGGGGCCGACTGCTTCGGGCAAGTCGGCCCTTGCTGTCTCGCTTGCCCTTCTTGCCGGCGGCGAGGTGATATCTGCCGACTCACGGCAGATATACGCAGGTCTCCAGGTTACTACCGCCGCTCCCACCCCGGCCGACATGCGCGGAGTGCCTCATCACCTTGTAGGCACACTGCCGCTCGACGCCTACTATAGCGCCTCGTGCTTCCGCGAAGACGCCATGCGCATCGTATCCGACCTTTTCGCCCGAGGACGGCAGCCGATAATATGCGGCGGCTCGATGATGTATGTCGACGCCCTCTGCAACGGCATCGACGAGATGCCCACCGTGCCCGACGCTATCCGCGGCGAGCTGGCGCGCCAATGGGAGGAGAAGGGCGACGACTGGCTGCTCGGCCGCCTTGACGCGCTCGACCCGGATTATGCCGCGAGGGTAGACCGCAAAAACCTCAAACGCGTGTTTCACGCCGTGGAGGTGTCGCTGGCCGCCGGTGCGCCTTATTCCTCGCTTCTTACCGGCCGCAACCGCCGGCAGGGCGAACTCCCCTGGCGCGTCCGCAAGATAGCCCTGCGTATGCCGCGCGACGTGCTCTTCGGCCGCATCAACCGGCGCGTGGAGGTCATGGCGGAGCACGGGATGGCCGATGAGGTGAGACGCGTTGCCCCGATGCGTTCGCTCAATTCGCTCAACACCGTCGGCGTGAAGGAGATGCTGCGATTCATCGACGGCGAATGGACCCTCGACGAGGCAAAGGCCCGTCTGGCCAAGAACACCCGGGTCTACGCCAAGAAGCAGCTGACGTGGCTGCAGCGCGACGAGACGGTGGAATGGATCGATACCGACGGCTCGCAATCGCCCGACGCGATGGCTGAGGCGGTTTTTGAAAAGCTGTGGCGATAAAATCCGCTCCTCGCTTGTTATTTTGTATATATATCCCAACATTTATTTTTCCAATATGAAAATTCTACAGACCGATCTTGAGGTTCTAAGCCGCAAAGGCATCACCGAAGAAACACTCGCTGAGCAACTTGAATCGCTCAAAAACGGATTCCCCTACCTCAAAATAGAAGCCCCGGCCACAATTGGCAACGGCATCACGCTCCCCTCTGAAGAGTTGATGGCCCGCAGCATCGAGATATGGCATGAGTTTCTCGCTGCCGGCGGCACGGTAGAAAAACTTGTGCCCGCCAGCGGCGCCGCCTCGCGTATGTTCAAAAACCTCTTCGCCTTTGTCGACGGCAAGAAAGACCGCCCCGCCGACGACTTCATGAAGAAGTTTTTTGAAGGCATCTTCGACTTCGCCTTCTTCCCCCTTCTCAACTCGGCCTGCATGCGCCTCTACGGCAAAAGCGTCGATTCGCTTATAGCCGAGCATAGATACAAGGATGTGGTGAAGGCCCTCATAGGCTCCGAAGGCCTCAACTACGGCAACCTCCCGAAGGCTCTGCTCGAGTTTCACAGGGCATGCGGCGACACCCGCACCGCGCTCGCCGAGCATCTCGCCGAAGGCGCTCAGTATGCCGTAGACCGCCACGGAAAGGTGCACGTGCATTTCACTGTGAGCGAAGACCATATACCGGCCGTGGAGGCCAAGCTCGAAGAGATACGCGGCCGCATGGAGCGCGAACGCGGTGTGAAGTTCGAGATTTCGCTCAGCGTGCAGAAGCCTTCGACCGACACCGTGGCAGCCAATCCCGACGGCACACCCTATCGCGAGAACGGCGAGCTCTTCTTCCGCCCCGGCGGACACGGCGCCCTCATCGAGAACCTCGGAGACCTCGACGCCGACGTGATCTTCATCAAGAATATCGACAACGTGGTGCCCGACGCCCTGCGCGAGCCTACCGTGAAATACAAGAAGGTGATCGGCGGCATACTTGTGGCCACCAAGCAGCGTGCCGACGAATACTGTGCCCGCCTCGACAAGGGCACGCCCTCCGACGAGGAGCTGGCCGAGATGCTGACGTTCCTGCGCGAGGTGCTCTGCGTTACGGATTCATGCGTCGACACCCTTCCGGCCGAAGCCAAGGCCGTCTACCTGATGCAGAAACTCAACCGCCCCATGAGGGTCTGCGGCATGGTGAAGAACGAGGGTGAGCCGGGCGGCGGCCCCTTCCTCGCATATTCGGCCGACGGCACCGTGCAGCCACAGATTCTGGAGTCGACCCAGCTCAATCCCAAAGAGGAGAAGAAGCTGCTTAAGGATGCAAGCCATTTTAACCCCGTAGACCTCGTCTGCTCCATCAGGAACTGGAAGGGCGAGAAGTTCAACCTGCGCGACTTTGTCGACAAGTCGACCGGCTTCATCAGCTCCAAGAGCCGCGAGGGGCATGAAATCAAGGCCCTCGAGCTACCCGGCCTCTGGAACGGTGCCATGAGCGACTGGAACACCATCTTCGTGGAGGTCGCCCCCGAAACCTTCAATCCCGTCAAGACTGTCAACGACCTTCTGCGTCCCTCCCATCAGCCCTCATGATGAACCTGCTGAGACGACTCCCGCTTCTACTCACTGCCGCGCTGCTTGCCTCGTCGCTTGCGCGCGGCGGCTGGGACTATGAGAAGAAGTATACAGGCCCGAAGACGCCGACCACCGACTTCTCGTGGCATCCCGACATACTGCCCGGCTACGAGGCGCGATATGTGGACCAGGGCGAGAGCTTCGACGGCCCCTGCCGGTCTACTATCGTGCGGCGTCTCGCCCCCGGAGGGTCGCGCAAGGCATACCTCTATATCCACGGCTTCAACGACTATTTCTTCCAGAGCGAGATGGGAGAGAGGTTTGTCGACTCGGGCTTCAACTTCTATGCCGTCGACCTCCGGCGCTATGGCCGGAGCCTTGAGCCCTGGCAATACCCCTTCAACGTACGCAACCAGCGCGAATACTTCGCCGACATCGACTCGGCACTCGTGCAGATAAGGCGCGACGGCAACACCGACATCACCCTCTCGGGCCACAGCACCGGCGGACTGACCGTCTCGCTCTTTGCCGCCGAGAAAGGGGCACGCTGCGGAGTGAACCGTGTGGTTACCGACTCACCCTTCCTCGAATGGAACTTCTCAAAGGCCATGCGCGACGTAGCCATCCCCTTCGTGGCCATGTTTGCCCCGCTGGCTCCCGACGCCAGGATAAAGCAGGCGCATTGCGACGGATATGCCTACAGCCTTCTCAAAGACCACCACGGACAGTGGACCTACGACACCGTATGGAAAATGATATATTCGCCGCCCGTAACGCTCGGCTGGCTCCATTCCATCAACCATGCCCAGAGCCTGCTCATGAAGAAGGCCTCCCACATCACAGTTCCCATACTCGTGATGCACAGCAGCCGCAAGGTGGAAGGCTGCTCATGGACGCCTGAGTTTCAGAAAGGCGACGCCGTGCTCGACCCCGCTCAACTGCAGCAGCGCGGCATGAAGCTCGGCCGGCAGCGGCAGGTGAGCACCATCACCGACGGCATCCACGACCTCATCCTCAGCGAGCCCGTGCCCCGCGAAGCCGCCTACGACACCATCTTCCGCTTCATCCGCACTCACTGATCCGCCGCTCCCGCACGCGCAGCGCAGACATCCCCCCGCCCGTCTGGCGTCAGCGCGGCCGTGGGCGGCGTTGCCTCCGCCCGCCCGGCGGCCGCGAGGATTAACCTCCGGAGGAGGTTGCCTCATCAATAGCCCCATGTTGACGAACGATAGTGAGTCTACATGGGGACACACCCACCCGTCCGCAAAACAACCCCCGGAGGGCGGTTGCCTTCGGTCGCAAAACAGCCGCCTTCGTCCGCCTTTGTCCGCCGCACGTCCGGTTAGCGAGTAGATGCAACCGCCCTCCGGGGGTTGTTGCCGTAGGGGCCGGGTTTATCCCCGCGTAGGCTCGCTATGCTCGCCAACACGGGGCTATTGAAGATGGAACCTCC
>CAMCDS010000037.1 GCA_945873625.1 uncultured Porphyromonadaceae bacterium
CGCCGTACCGGCTCGCCAACACGGGGCTAACGAAAATGCAACCTCCTCCGGAGGTAGTCGCCTCGCGCATGGGGTCTGACCCCCGGAGGTAGTCGCATCGCGTGTGGTGGCTGATGTGTCTGCGCCGGTGTGCGTCAGCCCAACCCCCGGAAGGGGGTTGCCTCTTCATTAGCCCCATGTTGACGAACGATAGTGAGTCTACATGGGGTTCACATCCCTCCGTCTCACAACAACCCCCGGAGGGCGGTTGCCTCCGTCCGCAAATGCCTCCGTCCGGCGTGTAGATGCAACCTCCTCCGGAGGTAGTCGCCCTCGCGTGTGGGGTCTTATCCCCGCGTAGCCTCGCCGTATCGGCTCGCCAACACGGGGCTATTGAAGATGCAACCTCCTCCGGAGGTAGTCGCCTCGCGTGTGGGGGCTGACCCCCGCGTAGCCTCGCCGTACCGGCTCGTCAACACAAGGCTACTGAAACTACGACAGGACCCGGCAGAACGTCTGCCGGGCCCTGTAATGATATCCGGAGGGGGGGCGGTCATCCCTTGCGGTAGGCGTTGGGTGAGAGCCCTGTGGCCCGCTTGAAGAACGAGCCGAAAAACGACTGGTTGGCGAAATTGAGCCGTTCGCTTATCTGCTGCACCGAGAGCCTCCCCTCGCGCAGAAGCACCTTGGCCTCGAGTATCACCCTCATGTTGATCCATTCGCGGGCCGTGCGTCCGCTGGTCTCGGCCACCACGCGGCTCAGATAGCGGGTGGTGATGCAGAGGCGGTCGGCATAGAAGGTGAGCGCACGCTCGCGCACTCCGCACGAGTCGACGAGATTCAGAAAGTCGTCGAATATCACCTGCTTGCGCGAGGTGGGCGCCTGCGGCTCCTCGGCCGGCGCTATCAGTCCGGAGATGTAGCAGAAGAGAGTGCGCAGTCCGCTCTCGGCCAGCTCGGAGCGCGACCTGAAACGGGGATTGCCGAGGCGATGGCGCATCATGCGGTAGAGGTTGAGGATGTCGTTCTGCTCCTCCCGGTCGAGTGGTATGCATGGCGTGGCGTGGAGCGACGACAGTATGCCCGGGGCGGGATATACCGACATTCGCGGAGCCTGCATAATGAATTTCTCTGAGAAGGCTATGAGCACGACCCTGGCGTCCATCTCCGTGTCGAGACATTCGACGATGGCTCCCCCGGTGATGACGAGGAGGTGTCCGGCCGTTACCTTCTGCTCCCTCATGCCGATGCGCACGCGGAGGAATCCGCCGACGCACATCAGCAGCATCGTGAATTTAAGCTTGAAGGGGTTGCCGGTCAGTTTCCGCGCCATTGAGGGGTAGCGGAGCACCTCGATGATCTCCTGCTCGTCGAGATTGTCGGAGAGCATGAAGCTGTCCGACACGAGCAGCGTCGTGTCGGAGACCGGGAGCTCGCCGAATTCAAGACGATTGATGTTCTGGTCCATATACTCGAAGCCGCAACGGTCGGCTTTCAGGCAGCGAAATTACAAATTCCGACAATATAATCCAAAAAACATCGGCCGAAAGACACGAAAGTGTACTTTCAGAACAAAACTGCAATAAAATCGAACATAAGCCATAGAGCAAAAAGTGAGAACTTTGCAGCCGGAAAATTCCGGCTTGGCGGCCGGACATATACTACCTGACCGATGAAACATAAATTACTCTGGCTGTCGGCCATACTTATATGCTGCAGCTGCTCTGACAAGAGCGATAAGAAAGGCGTCGCCGACGCCGACACGCGCCATAGCGTCTATGTGGCCACTGTCGGCGGCGCGGACTCCGACGGGGCGCGCACCCTGACGGGAGTGGTGGAGGAAAACGACAACATCAGCCTCGGCTTCAAGACCGCCGGGCAGATAAAGCGAATCTACGTGAAGGAGGGCGACCGCATACGCAAGGGGCAGCTGCTGGCCGAGCTCGACGCCTCCGACTATCAGCTCGGGGTGGAGGCGCTCCAGATACAATACGACCAGCTCAAGGAGGAGGTGGCCCGCGCCCGCAGACTCTATGAGAAAAACAGCATGACGGCCAACGACTTTGAGAAAGCCGTGGCCGGACTGCGGCAGCTCGGAGTGCAGCTGCAGGTCAACAAGAACAAGCTGGCCTACACGCGGCTCTATGCTCCGGCCGCCGGAACGGTGGAGTCGGTGAACTTCGCCCCGGCCGAGATGGTCGACGCCGGCACGGCGGTCTTCACGCTGCTCGACATGGGACGCATGGAGGTGGTGTGCGACATACCCGCCAACCTGTATATGGACCGCGGACTCTTCACCCGGTTCTCATGCCGCTCGGCGCATATCCCCGGCAGGGAGATACCCCTGCAGCTCATCAGCATAGTGCCCAAGGCCGACGGCAACCAGCTCTACCGGATGCACTTCGCGCTCGGCAGCGACGCCGGCTCGCGCATCACTCCCGGCATGAATGTGGAGGTGAGCATCGGCATGGCCGGCGACGGAAAGGGTGGCGTCGGGCTCCCCTCGTCGGCGCTCTTCCGCAAAGGGGGTGCCACATACGTATGGGTAGTCAAATCCGACTCCACGGTAGTTAAACGGGAGGTAGGCGTGAAAGGGAATCTCGACGGCGCCGAAGTAACCGTGGAGTCGGGTCTTGCGCCCGGCGACAGGGTGGTGCGTGCCGGAGTGTCGGCCCTTCACGAGGGTGAGAAGGTGAAGGTGATCGAAGCTCCGTCGGAAACCAACGTGGGAGGGCTGTTATGAAGCGGATCACGAAAGCGTTTATGGAGCGGCCGGTGCTCTTCTGGTCGCTCATGGCCGGAATACTGATAGCCGGCGTGCTCGCCTTCCTGAGCATGCCGAAGCTCGAAGACCCCGCCGTGCCCGTGAAGCAGGCCATGGTGGTGGTGCCCTATCCCGGCGCGTCGGCCCATGAGGTGGAGCTCAACGTGGCCCAGATGATGGAAGACGAGCTGCGTTCGCTCCCCGACGTCTACAAGATAAAGACCGACTGCCAGAGCGGTATGGCGATGATCACCGTCGAGTTCAAGATGACGGTGCTCACCGAAGACCTCGAGCAGCACTTCGACCTGCTGCGCCGCAAGGTGGGCGACATAGCTCAGCGTCTCCCGGCCGGATGCTACGACCCGGTGGTGATGGACGACATGATGGACGTCTACGGCATCTTCTATGCCCTGACCGGCGACGGATATGACTATCCCGAGATGCTGAAATACGCCAAGTATATCCGCCGGCAGCTTCTGTCGGTGCCCGGCGTGAAGCGCGTCAATATAGTCGGGTCGCGCGACGAGACCATCGACATAGAGGTGTCGAAGGAGGAGCTGGCGCGCAACGGCATCCTTCCGGCCCAGATAATGATGGCCCTGCAGTCGGCCGGCAAGCCCGCCGACGCCGGAGCCTACGGCAGCGGCGGCGACAGGATACGCCTGCAGGTGGACGAAGGGGTCAATACCGTAGAGCAGTTGCGCGACATGCTCGTCAGCACTCCCGGAGGGAAGAAGGTGCGTCTGGGCGACGTGGCCCGCATCGAGCGGCGCCTCGCCTCTCCCCACCGCAACGGCTTCTTCGTAGGAGGCAAGGAGGCACTGGCTATATGCGTGGCCATGGAGGGCGACGCCATAGTGCCCGACGTAGGCAAGGCCGTCGACGCCCGTCTGGTCGAGACCATGAAGACGCTCCCGGCCGGGATGAAGACCGAAAAGATATTCTTCCAGCCCGACAAGGTGAGCGAGGCAATCTCCTCGTTCATGGTCAATCTGCTTGAGTCGGTGCTCATAGTAATCGTGGTGCTTATATTCACGATGGGCTTCAGGAGCGGCATGATCATCGGCTTCGGCCTCGTGCTCACGATAGCCCTGTCGTTCCCGGTGCTGCTCCAGTGCGGCACGACGCTTCAGCGCATCTCGCTGGGCGCCTTCATCGTGGCCATGGGCATGCTTGTCGACAATGCGGTGGTGATAATGGACGGCATTCTTGTCGACAAGCGGCGCGGACTGCCCGAGGAGAAGTATCTCTACCGCATAGGGCAGCACACGGCGTGGCCCCTGTTGGGCGCCACGGTGATAGCCGCCGCCACCTTCATCTGCATCTATCTCTCGCCCGACTCGGCCGGAGAATATGCCGGCGACCTCTTCCTCGTGCTCTGCGTCAGCCTGCTGGCGAGCTGGATTCTTGCTCTCGTGCAGGTGCCGGTATGCGCCCGCGCATGGCTCCCCAAGAACGAGAAGGGCAAGGATGGCGACGGGTGCGGCACGGTGATGAACTCGCCGGTCCACCGCTTCGTGCGCCGCATGGTAACCTTCCTCATACGCCACAAGTGGCTCACTATAGCGTGCTCGCTTGTGCTCCTCGTGGCCTGCGGACTCGGAATGACGAAGGTCGACAATCTTTTCTTCCCCGATTTCGACTATAAGCAGTATGTGGTGGAATGTTATTTCCCCTCGGAGTCATCGCCCGAGACTGTTAAGAAAGAGCTCATGCGCATGAGCGCGATGGTGGGGAAGCAGAAAGAGACCGAGCGCGTGGCCGCCAGCATGGGGGCGGCGCCGGCACGCTACTGCCTGGTGCGTCCGATGTCGTCGGGCGGCGACCGCTACGGCGAGCTGATTGTCGACTGCAAGGACTACGATGCCGTATGCGCCCAGATTCCGAAGGTGCGCGCGATGCTGCGCGAGCAGTTTCCCGACGCCTATATCCGAATCAGGAAATATAATTTCTCCATAGCGTCGACCCATACGGTGGAGGTGGAGTTTGCCGGACCCGACCCTGCCGTGCTCCGCAGCCTGAGCGAAAAGGCCGAGAGCATTATGCGCCGCAGTCCGTTTGTCGACCCCTATTCGGTGCAGAACAACTGGAATCCGACGGCCAAGACCCTCGTGGCCGAGCTCGACCGCAAAGACGCCCTCACGGCCGGAGTGAGCCGCGATGACGTGGCCAACGCCCTGCTCGCCGCCACCGACGGTATGCCCGTAGGGGTGCTCTCCGATGCCGACAGGATGATGGTGGTCAACCTTAAGGTGCGCAATGCCGACGGTTCGAAGATCACGGACCTCGACAATATCCCGGTGTGGAGCATGGCCAACGTGAAGGCATCGCCCGACGAGATAGGGAAGGCCGTGGCCTCGGGCGACGCTTCGGGCCTCGCCGACCGTGCGGTGCGCGCCGTGCCCCTCGGGAGCGTGGCCCACGACATCCGCCTCGGATGGGAGGAGAACATAGTGCGCCGCCTCAACGGCCAGAGGGTGATAGAGGCCGAATGCGACCCGGCTCCTGACGTGAAGGGCGCCACTCCGGCCCGCGTGGTGGCCGACATCAAGGAGGCCGTCGACTCCATCCCGCTTCCCGACGGCTACAGCCGCCGGTGGGTTGGCGAGGGGGAACTGCAGTCTGACGCCGTGGTCAACCTGCTTAAATTCGTGCCTCTCACCATCTTCATCATCCTCTTCATACTTCTGCTCCTTTTCAACAGCTGGAAGAAGGTGGCCCTGATACTGATATGCTTCCCCTTCGTCATCTGCGGCATCACAATAGCCCTGCTGCTTTCGGGCAGCCCCTTCACCTTCATGGCCATAATCGGCATGATGGGCCTGATAGGCATGATGGTGAAGAACTCCATAGTGCTCGTCGACGAGATAGGGCGCCTGCAGACCGAACACGCCATGCATCCCTATTTCGCTGTGGTGGAAGCCACTGTGTCGCGTGTGCGTCCGGTGCTCATGGCGTCGCTAACCACCATCGTAGGCATGATTCCGCTGCTCGGCGATCCGATGTATGGCTCCATGGCCATCACCATAATGGGTGGTCTGGCCGCCGGCACCGTAATCACGCTGCTCCTCCTCCCTCTCTTCTACACAGCCATTATGCGCATTAAAAAGCCAAAGGAAAATGAAAAACCGTAAACTTACCGCCGCCCTCCTGCTGCTTATGGCCGCCGCCGCTCCCTGCATGCAGGCCGAGACGCTGCGCGTAGGGCGCGACGACTGCAGGTCGATGGCCCTGCGCCATAGCGAGGAACTGAAAAAAGCCGACAACGCGGTGAGGCAGGCCGAGCTCGACGTGAAGATAGCCCGCACCTCTTATCTCCCCAAGTTCGACGGGTCGGCTACCGGCATCTACATGACTCCCGACATCGACATGATGGGCTCGAAACTACAGGTGAAAGGAGCCTACATGGCCGGCATACAGCTCGTGCAGCCGATATATGCCGGCGGCAAGATAACGGCCGGCAACAAGCTGGCCCGCATAGGCCGGGATGTGGCCGGGGAGCAGAGGCGCATGTGCCGCATGGACGTGATAGCCGACGCCGACAATGCCTATTGGACATATATTGCCGTGCTCGACAAGGTGCGCCTCCTCGAAGACTACAAGAACATGGTCGACACCCTTTACTCGCAGACCGAGGTGGCCGTGGAGGCCGGAATGGCGATGGGCAACGACCTGCTGCGGATAGGCTCGAAGAGGAGCGAGATAATATATCAGATGCAGAAGGCGGCCAACGGCGCGGAGCTTTGCCGCATGTCGCTGTGCAACATCATCGGCGCTGACCCCGGCACGGAGATTGTGCCCGCCGACTCACTGCCCGACTGCATGGCTCCCGGCGACCTGACCGTCGACATCGCCTCGCGCCCGGAGCTGCATCTGCTTCAGCACCAGATAGACGCCTCGCGCCAGCAGGTCAACATGACGCGCGGCGACTTTCTGCCCACCGTAGGCCTCAGTCTCGGCTACAACTATTACGGAAACATAAAGCTGAAGGGGATGGTCGATGCCGGCGGCGGTATGTATGTGCCGTTCAGCCAGGAAAATAAAGGCGGAATCGGAATGGGCGTGCTGTCGGTCAGCATACCGCTGTTCCACTGGGGAGAAGGAATGAAAAAGGTGAAGAAAGCCCGTCTGGCCGTAGACAACGCCATCCTCGACCTCGAACATACGCGAAGCCTGCTCGACCTTGAGGCCCGGCAGGCGGCCGCAAACCTCACCGACGGATGGAACATGATTGAAGCCGCGCGCACGGCGCTCGACCAGTCGGCTGAGAATCTGCGCGTGATGCGCGACAGATACGACGAGAAGGTGTCGCCGCTCAGCGACCTCCTCGACGCTCAGACGCAGTGGCGTCAGGCGCGCAGCAACATGATAGAGGCCGCCACCCAGTATCAGATCTACCAGACCGCCTGGCTGAGGGCCAACGGCCGCCTCGGCGACTGATCCCCGTCAATCCCATACGGCAGACGCCGACAGGGCCGGGCAATCCCTCCGCCCGGCCCTGCCTCTTGCCTTACGGCATGTCAATCAATACCAGTCGTGCTTCTCATTTCTGTCGAGAGCTGCAATGCGGGCCATTTCCGCATCACTCAGCTCAAAATCGAATATCGAGATGTTTTCCTTCATGTGCTCGGGATTGCTCGAGCAGGGAATCACCACGACACCACGCTGCAGATCCCATCGCAAGATAACCTGTGCTACAGATTTGTTGTGATTGTCTGCGATTTCCTTCAACACCGGGTCGTTAAGCAACTCTTTCTGATGCCCTCTGCCGCCAAGAGGGTACCACGCCTCGACGGCTATCCCCAGTCGCTGGATATGGGGAACAACCTCAGTATCCTGATAATATGGATGAACCTCGTTCTGAACAAGCACGGGCTTTATGCTTACTTGTCGTATAAACTCATCTATTTCATCGATATAGTAGCATGACACGCCAATGGAGCGAATCTTTCCTTCAGCAACATATTTTTCCATTGCCTTGTATGCCTTTACGTCATTCGCGCCGGGATGGTGCAGAAGCATCAGGTCCACATATCCGATGTCGAGTTTGCGCAGACATTCCTCTATCGCAGCTTCCGGATCGGAGTATTGGTCGGGATATATTTTTGTCGCCACGAAGATATCCTCGCGCGGAACGCCTGACTCGCGCACGCCCTTGCCGACCTCCACTTCGTTGCCATACATGTGGGCGGTGTCAATTTTCCTGAAACCGAGAGCAATGACTGATTTTACGGAATTAACGCATACCTCGCCGGTCAGACTGTAGGTGCCCAGACCGACAATCGGCATATCGTAATCGCTGCTCAGGCGTATTGTCGGAGCCTGTCCGTTTTTTTTCGTCAGAGAGCGGGAATTTTGAATAATCCATATTGTTGTCTTTGTTGAATGTGATGCCGAGTTCTGAAATCCATTTTTCAATTTCGCTTTCAGTTTCCGGTTTTCCCTTGATTGGCCCGTCGTTCTCCGTGGTGCAGGATGCGCATGCCGTCAGCGATACCATTGCTATAATCATTGATAGGATCTGAAGTTTCATTTAAGGTGTTCTTTATAAGTAAGTGTTCGAATTTGGATACTTACCGTCGGATGGTAATTTTCACGATGCAAAATTACAAATGTATTCTTCAAATAAAGCGACCGGTTTTACGCATGTAACTACCACGATTACGGAAGTTGGCGTTCGGTTTTATAAAGTTGGATGTGGCCCTGTTATCAACTCGTATGGGCAAAAAAGAAGCGAGACTACCCGACAAAGTGGTAGCCTCGACTTTACCTTTTTTTAGAGTGCAAGTTGGAGCGACTAAAGTCTCCAAAGGCACTATGATGATGCAAAGGTAATGCTTTTATTTGATACGAAAAAATTCTGCGCCAGATACTATTGTCAGAGCGTGCGCACTGATGGGTGTGGTGATAAAGACCGGGGGCTCGGCGCGTTGGTTGGGGTGCGATGGGGTGGCGGTCAGTGGGCGTCGAGCCAGTTGGAGGCGACGCCGGATGAGGCTGTGAGGCGGACGTGGCCGGTGTAGGCCGCTTCCATCAGACGGGCCACAAGTTCCTGAAGGTCGGGCAGCTCTGAGGGCACGACGTCGAAGTTGAGCTCGTCGTGCACCTGCATTATCATGCGCGACTGCATCCCCCGGGCGCGCATCTCGCGGTCGATGTCGACCATCGCTTTCTTGATGATGTCGGCCGCCGACCCCTGGATCGGGGCGTTGATGGCGTTTCGCTCGGCATAGCCTCTCACCACCGGATTGCGCGAATTGATGTCGGGGAGGAAGCGTTTGCGTCCCATGCGTGTGGCCACATACCCGAGTTCGCGGGCGTGCTCCACGCTTTCCGACATATATTTCTTGATTGTGGGGAATGTGGCGAAATAGTTGTCGATAAGCTCTTTGGCCTCGCCGCGGGGTATGCCGAGGCGCGAGGCCAGTCCGAATGCGGAGATTCCGTAGAGGATTCCGAAGTTGGCGGTCTTGGCGTGGCGGCGCTGGGTGTCGGTAACCTCCTCGGGGGTAGTGTGATATATTTTTGCGGCTGTGATGGCGTGGATGTCCTTCCCTTCGGCGAAAGCGTCGAGCATGGTCTTGTCGTCGGCGAAATCAGCCACGAGGCGCAGCTCTATCTGGCTGTAGTCGGCCGAGAGAAAGAGGTGGCCGGGGTCGGCGATGAACGCGCGGCGTATCTCCCGCCCCTCATCGTCGCGTACGGGTATGTTCTGCAGGTTGGGGTTCGACGAGGATATGCGTCCGGTGGCCGTAACGGTCTGATTGTAGGTGGTATGAACCTTCCCGGTACGCGGGTCGATGGCGGCCGGCAGGGCAGTGAGATAGGTGGTGAGTAGCTTCTTGAGCTGCCGGAATTCGAGAATCTTGCCGACTATCGGATTCTTGTGGGCCACCTTTTCGAGCACCTCTTCTGATGTGCTGTATTGCCCGGTCTTGGTCTTTTTGGCCTTGGGGTCGAGCTGGAGCCTGTCGAAGAGGATTTCGCCCACTTTCGAGGGGGAGCTGACGTTGAATTCCTCGCCGGCGAGGGTGTGTATCTCCTTTTCGAGCACTTCGAGGCGGCCGCGCAGCGAGTCGGCGGCCGAATTAAGGGCGTCGACGTCGATTCTTACGCCGGTCATCTCCATGCGTGCGAGCACTGCGAGCAGCGGAAGCTCCATTTCGTCGAGCATCGCCTTCATCCCCTGCTTCTCGATTTCTGCCTCAAGGGGAGCGCGCAGCCTGAGGGCGACGTCGGATGTCTGGCAGGCAAGGTCGGCGAGAGCCGTCAGTCCGATGGCCGCGAGACCGGCCTTTTTGGCTTTGGCGCTCGACATGGGCGGCCATGCAAGCATCTTGAAGCCGAGATAGGATGATGCAAGCTCGGCGATGCTGTGGCGCATGTCGGGCTGAAGCAGATAGTGGGCGAGGGCGGTGTCGAAATAGTTGCGGAGTGGTTCGACTCCGTCGCCTCTGCTCATGGCGGCCACCACGTAAGCCCGTTTGCAGTCGGGGCTTACCTTCGTTATGTCGGCGCGTGCCATGAGGTCGAGCATAAACGCCTCACCTTCGGCGAATCCGGCCGGGATGAAATATGCTTCTCCGGGGGCGGCGGCTATGGCGAAACCTGCGGCAACGGCCGTGAAGTCCGATTCTCCGTCGGTAGGGATGAAAAGTCCGCAGCTTCCGGCGCCGGCGAGGCGTGCGTTGAGGTGGTCGAGTTTCTCGGCCGTGTCGACTATTTCATACCTGTGGCCGTCTGAATCGAACGAGCCGCTTTCGGCCGGTTCGGAAGTCTCAGACGCTTCAGGCGCGGTGGTGTCGTCGGCGAAGTCGAAGAGCGACGGCTGCACTGTCCCGGACTTGGCCGGCTGGAGTGCGGATGCGTCGAGACGCTTGCGCACGCGGTCGGCGAGTGTCTTGAACTCCAGCTCCCTGAATATGGCAAACAGCTTGTCGCGGTCGGGTTCGCATGCGGTGAGCCGGTCCGGACGTTCCGGCACCGGGACGTCGGTGCATATCGTGGCCATATATTTCGAATGGCGTATCTGTTCGGCGTTCTCCTCCACTTTCTTCCTGAGCGCCCCTTTGAGGCTTCCGGTGTTGGCAAGAAGGTTCTCGACGCTTCCGAATTCCGAGATCAGCTTTACCGCGGTTTTCTCGCCGACGCCCGGACACCCCGGTATGTTGTCGACCTTGTCGCCCATAAGCGCCAGCAGGTCGATCACCTGCTTCGTCGACTCGATTCCATAGCGTTCGCACACCTCCTTCTCGCCGCGCAGCTCGAAGTCCTGTCCGCGGTAAGAAGGCTTGTATTGCAGTATGTTGGGACTTACGAGCTGCCCGAAATCCTTGTCGGGGGTCATCATGTAGGCTGTGAAGCCCTCCTTTTCCGCCTCTTTGGCGAGGGTGCCGATCACGTCGTCGGCCTCATACCCCTCCACTTCTACGATGGGGATGCGGTAAGCCTTTATTATCTCCTTGATTATGGGCACCGACAGCCTTATGTCTTCGGGCGTTGCCTCGCGCTCGGCCTTGTAGGTGTCGTCGGCCTGATGGCGGAAGGTGGGACCCGGCGGGTCGAAGCATACGGCGATGTGGGAGGGGTTCTCCTTGCGCAGTATCTCTTCGAGGGTATTGACGAAGCCGAAGATGGCTGAGGTGTTGAAACCGGCCTGAGTGATTCTCGGCATCTTTATCAGCGCATAGTACGCTCTGAATATCAGCGCGTAGGCGTCGAGCAGGAAAAGGCGTTTGTCGGTCATTGTATCGGTATGGAGGGTGAGGGTGTTGGTGAGTGTCAGACACCGTAGATTGCCTCGATGCGCGAGGCGAAGCGGGGCCATGAGAGGGAGCGTGAGAAGTTGGTCCATGCGGCGTCGCCGAGCCGGCGACGCAGTTCGGGGTCGGAGGCGAGGCGGAGCATTGCGGCGGCGAGGTCTTCTGAGTTGCCCGGAGGCACTATGAGGGCATCGGTTCCGTTGGTGAGGTATTCGGTCTGCGCCCCGTTGCCGGTGCAGACCTGCGGGCGTCCGTTGGCCATGTATTCGATGTTGGCGAGGCCGAAAGCCTCGCTTGCCACCGAGGGGAGCACGCCGAAATGGGCAGTCCGGATAAGGGGGTGCGGGTCGACGGTGTATTTGTGCCAGTCGATCATCTCCATCACGCCGCGGGCCTGGGCGCGGGCGCGGATGGCGTCGACATAGTCGGGATGGCCGGTGCCCACGATGCGGAGGCGTGTGCGCATCCCCTTGAGCCGGGGCAGGGCGTCGATAAGCGTCTCTATCCCCTTGCCGGGCACTATCGGGCCGTGGAACATGGCCACTATCGGCCCCTTGTCGGGTTCCGGAGCGGGCGGCTCGGGCGGGAGGAGTATGCTGTTGTGGAGCACGTGGACGCGGTCGGGGCTGAAGGGGAGCTTGCGGCGGCGCCATGTGGATAGAAACCGCTCGCGCGCGGCCTCGGAGACGAAAATCTGCGCGTCGAGGTTGCGGTACATCCGGCGGTAGAGCCATGAGTTGTGGCCCGGCCTTACTATATGGCGTGTGTTGACCACCTTGATGTCGGGACGGCGTGCCAGCTTTCTGGCCACGAGCGTGATCATCGCGTCGCGGTAGCGGTGGGTATGGATTATGGTGCCGTGCGGAAGCGAGGCCATGTCGCGGCTCAGTATGCGGAAGGTAACCGGGTCGGAGAGACCCTGTAGAGGGGCGTGGCGCAGCTCGACGCCGGCGTCTTCAAACAGCCTGTCGACCGCCTTGGCGTCGCGCGTGTAGGCGATGACGTCCCACTGCCGGCCGAGGAAATGGCGGCAGATGTCGAGGGCATAGCGCTCGGCGCCTCCCCAGCGGTTTGACGGTACTATATGCAGCAGGCAGTGTTTCTCAGGCACGGCAGGTAAGAGTATGTTTGATGCGTCAGTTGCGTCCGGCGAGTATTATCGACAGGTCGACGCAGGGCATCCCGAGCGCCGAGGCCACAGGTTTGTCGACGAGGTTCCCACGGTAGGTAATGATCCCGCGCTGCATCCCCGGCGACGTCGACAGCATGGCGTCGAAGCCGTCTTTGAGAAGCATCTCGTCGAAGAAATTGACGAGGGGGTTTGAAAGAGCCATGGCCACCGTGCGCGGCGCGGTTACGGAGGGGTGGGTCTCGTTGAAGTCGAGGAAGAATACGTTGGGCTTCATCGCGAGGCGCAGTTTGAGCGGAAACTCGAAGGGGCGGGTGCAGGTGCCGGCGAGAATCACGTCGGCAGTCTTCACCTTGTTGAAGAGCACCCTCGGATGCATGGCCACCGTGTTGAGCTGTGGTCCGCATATCTGGCGCGCGCTCTGGAGAGCCGAGATGTCGTTGTTCATCAGCGTTACGTAGGCTCCGGCGTCGAGAGCCGCCATGGCGGCCGCGATCTCGACGTTGCCGTCGCCGAGCACGAGCACCTCACACGGGTTGAGCCCGGCCACACCGGCGAGAATCACGCCCTTACCGCCGCCGAGAAGCGACAGGCTGTGCTGGGCGTAGATAATCGAGGCGCGTCCGTCGAGCTCGTCGATGATGTCGGCAAACACGGGTATGCCGTTGAAGCTCTCCATGTTGTCGAGGCAGCACACCGTAACCTGATGGTCGAGCAGCGCGTCGACGATTTCTCGCTCATAGAGCGTGGCGTCCATCATGCAGAGCAGGATGCCCCCCTTGCGCATACGCAGGATGTCGAGCTCGCGCAGCGGGGCGAAGCTGACCACGATGTCGCATTTCATGGCGCGGTCGCGCGTGGTGATCTCCACGCCGAAACCGGCATACGACTCGTCGGGGAAACTGATGCCGGCGCCGGCTCCCGACTCAATCATCACGCGCAGCCCTGAGGCGCCTATCAGTCCGCACGCCTCCGGTGTCAGCAGGAAGCGGGTCTCGCCGCTGTCGTCGTAGTTGGCCACGATGCCGACAGTGGTCGCGCCGTCGCCGTCGGCCGACGAAATCCTCTCCGGCCGGGGCTCAAGCTGTATGGTTTTCTTTCTCTCTTTCATTCAATCTACAAAAATACTCAAAAATCCCGAACCCCGCAAATCTCCCCTCGCGTCTGCCCTCGCCGACCGTGGCCGAAAATCCGTTCAGCGGGTGTATTGGAGAAGAAACTTCCAGGCGGGGACAACCTCAATCTTTATCCCGTCTTTTTCGACCATTCCCTCGTCTTCGTATGTAACGATAATGTTCCGTCGGCACGACAGGCGCGACTGTATCTTAACCAGAGCTTTTGTCTCGCGTTCGAATGTGCCCTCGGCGTCATTCATCGAGTAGCACACCTGTATTGCCGTTTCCGCTTCGGGAACGTAGAAATCCACTTCTACGCCGTGGTTGTAGAAATAGACTGAATCTCTTGAACCGTATTCGGCGAGGAGTTTCAGTGCCACAGCATTCTCCAGCAGGGATGTGCGTATGTCGAGCGCCAGCAGCGAGATTATGCCATTGTCGATAAAGTAATATTTAGGATTGGAGGCTTTTTCGGCCAGGCTGTCGGCTATGTTGGCCATCGGCAGTATGAGGTATGCTTCCGCCGCATATCCGAGATAGTTTATTACAGTCCCTTTGCCGATTTTTGTGCCTGTCGAAGCCACTATGTTGGTGGCTCTCGTGAAGGAGAGCGGCTGTTTGATGCTTTCGGCGAGTTTGCGGAACAGAATCCTCAGGGCAAAAACATTTTCCACCCTGTGGCGTGCGGCTATGTCTCCGAGAAATATCTTCTGGTAGAGGCTCATCAGATAGTCTCGCTTTATCGGCATGGTGGCACATTCCGGAAATCCTCCGAAACGGAAATACTCCTCAAACATACCCATGAGTTCCCCCCGCGATGATGTGGTGGCTGTCAGCAGGGTGTCGTCGGGGGCTATGCCGTTGGCGGAAAGGTATTCGCCGAACTGCATGGGGAAAACCTCACGGGTCAGATACCTCCCTCCTAATGCGGCGCTCACGTCGACCGACAGCATCTTTGCGTTGCTTCCTGTGATATATACCGTAAACTTGCTGTCTGCCAGACGTCGGGCGAAGCGCTCCCACCCTTCGATGTTCTGAATCTCGTCGAGAAACATCATCGGACGCATATCGCTCAGGCTGGCGTGTACCTCAAGCAGCATGTTGAGGTCGCGCATATCCATCCCGGCAAGGCGTTCGTCTTCAAAATTAATGTAGATGATTTCATCCCATGGGTGGCCCGACGCTATCAGTTCCTGAATTTTGCCGTAAAGTAGATATGATTTGCCGGCCCGGCGGGGACCGACCAATACCTGGCGGTCGAATCCGTCGAGCGATATGTTTCTCTTTATAACTTCGTGACGCATAACCTCTTCACGGTTTTCAAGCATCACTTCGCGCAGTAGTTCAGGACTTATCATATTTGAATCTGTCTTATAGATAGAACGGAAAATATGCGATTTTGTTCTGCGGATAGAACAAAAATGCCTTATTTTTGTCTTGTGTGTAGAACAAAAATGGACATAACCCGTTTCGGACATGGTCGGGCGGGAGGTGCGTAAACACGTATTCCCCGGGACAAAAGTGATTGTCCCGGGGGAAATATGTGTCGGAGGCCGGAGTGGGGCCCGATGTTATTTTGCGGGTGCCTGCTGGGCCGGTGCCTGCTGGGTGGGTGCGGCGGCAGGTGCGGTGGTCTGCGCGGGAGCCTGCTTGATGCTCGACACGTTGACCGGTGCCTTTACTGCAAACGACGAGCAGATGCTGAGGATGCAGATTACGATTGCCAGGCTCCAGGTGGCCTTTTCGATGAAATCGGTGGTCTTGCGGTAGCCCATATACTGGTTGCCGCTGGCATAGTTGGAGGCGAGGCCTCCGCCTTTCGATTTCTGGATAAGAACGGCTCCTACGAGCAGGATCGCAGCGATGACAATGATAATGCTGAGAAAAATATACATCTTATTTGTTTTGTTGTTTTTTCGATTCTATGGCGATGAGTTTGCGCAGGAATCGGATTTGGTCTGCAAAGTAAATACTTTTTTCCGGATTATTCAAGCGCATGGCCTCAATTATTTCAAGTGCCTTGCCATAATTATGATTTTTTATCATAATTTGGGCGAACGACTCGGTGAGAGCGGGCGTTTCGGGGGCTTTGGCGGGTGCCGGGCGGCTTTCGGGCGTATGTTCGCCTGAGACCTCGCGTACGGGCCTCGGAGCCTCGCGAGCGGGTGCCGGAGCCGGTCGGGGAGCCTCGGCGGGCGTCTGCCGCGGCATGGGGGCGGGGCGCTCGGCGAGGAAGGCGTCGAGCGCCGCCGAGGTGGCGTCGGAGGGTGACGGAGAGTAGTCGGCAGGGTCGTCGGCAAGGAACGCGGCGGCATAGTCCATGGCCGGGGCCTCTATCGGAATCACGTCGCCCTCGGCCTGCGACTCGGTGGTGTCGCCGTAGCGTTCGAGGAAGGAGCTGATGGTGTCGTCGGTGGAGAGCGAAGGGCGTATCTCGTCGGGATAGAAGGCGAGAAACTCCTCGGGCTCTTCGCCGAAAAGCACGGCCAGCACTTTGCGGTTGCCCACGAGGGCGGCGAGCTTCATTTTCAGACGGCGCCGGGCTTCGGGGTCGGTTTCGGCGCGGAGCGAGGCGAGCAGCGGAGCCGCGAAGTAAGGACAGTCGGCCGATGCCTTTTCGAGAAGCGCGGTTTCCACCGGGCGACCCGTGGCGATGTCGGAAAGTGTGGCGGTGTCGGTCATGATTCGGAGTGGGTTGGGAGGGTGTTACCAGTCGCCGAGCGTGGCGTTGAAGATGAGGTTGACGAGTTCCTCGGAGATCTCTTTGCAGAGTTCGTCCTGCACGTCGATGAGGAGGAGGTCGGCCGAGAACTGCCGGTAGGCCGAGAATGTCTGGTCGAGGCTCTTCGAGGGGTTCTTGTGGTCGGTGTATTTCACGCGCACCGTGATGGTGAGGCGCGTCTCGGTAGCGTAGGCGTCGGTGCCGACGGCCTGCGGCGAGAGTGAGTAGCCTGTGATTTCGCCGCTGAGGTCGATATCTGAGGGCCCGTCTACTTCCTGCAGGCGTGTGTTGCGCGACACGTAGTCGAGCAGCTCGTTCTCAAACGTCTGCTGCAGCGGCGGATATACGAGGGCGGCGCGTATCGGAAACTCGGCGATGTTGATGGTCTTGTAGATGTCGTAGTTGATCGACGTGCCGTTGAGGCTGAACGAGGGCACGCACCCGGCGGCGCCGACGGCGATTATGGCGGCGGCGAGCAGTGGCCAGGCGGTCCGGAGGAGTCTTTGAAGGCGTTTCATCAGTTGATGCCGAGGTCTTTGAGTTTGCGGTAGAGGGTACGTATCGATATGTTGAGGTCGGCGGCGGCCTTCTGGCGGTTGCCCCCGTTGCGGCGCAGGGCCTCTTCTATGGCCTCGCGTTCGTGGTCGGTGGCCGCCGGCGTCATTCCGAGGGGGTCGGCCGACTCATATCTTATTATGGAACGGTCGCGGGGGATGGGGGAGTGGAGGTCGCTCATCTCGGCGGCGTCTACGATCACCGGCTCCCCTTTGAGCGAGGCGAGCTCGCCCCGGAGGGCGCCGATCTCGCCCTGCATGCGCATTATGGTCTGCCAGAGCACCTCACGCTCCTTTTCATAGCTTGTGCGGTCGTCGCGCAGCATGGGCGTGGCCGTTCCCCCGGCAGCGGGAAGGGCTTCGGCCAGGGTCTCGCGGCTCACCTCCGTGCCCGACTCGAAGAGGGCCAGCTGCTCCACCACATTCTTGAGCTGGCGCACGTTGCCGGGCCAGCGGTACAGCTCCATGAGGCGCTGGGCGTCGGAAGAGAACGTGATGGGCGGCGTCATGTATTTCTCGGCGAAGTCGCGGGCGAACTTGCGCGCGAGCAGCTGGATGTCGCTGCCGCGGTCGTGGAGGCAGGGCACCTGGATTATGATGGTCGAGAGGCGATAGTAGAGGTCTTCGCGGAATTTGCCGTTGGCCACGGCCTTGATGAGGTCTACGTTGGTGGCCGCCACCACACGGATGTCGGTCTTCTGCACCGTCGACGAGCCTACCTTCATGAACTCGCCCGTTTCGAGCACGCGCAGCAGGCGCGCCTGGGTGGTGGGCGGCAGCTCGGCCACCTCGTCGAGGAAGATGGTGCCGCCGTCGGCCTCCTCGAAGTATCCCTTGCGGGCGGCCACGGCGCCGGTGAAGCTCCCCTTCTCGTGGCCGAAGAGCTCGCTGTCGATGGTGCCTTCAGGTATGGCGCCGCAGTTGACGGCTATGTATTTCTTGTGTTTGCGCGCTCCGAAATAGTGGATAATCTTGGGGAAGAACTCCTTGCCGCTTCCGCTCTCGCCCGTTACGAGCACCGAGAGGTCGATGGGAGCCACGCGCAGGGCGCGCTCCACGGCAAGCGTCAGCAGCGGGGAGTTGCCTACTATTCCGAACCGTTGTCTGGCCCGGACCACGTCGCCCGAAGGCTCCTGTAATTCCAGTCTGTCTTTCTCTTTCATGTCAGTGTCGTCATCCCTTGAACCATCTCAGGTCGTCGGTGCTCTTGCGCAGGAAGGCGCCGAACTCCTTGATGTCGGTGAATTGCGCCTGGCGCTCGGGCGTGATAGGCTCGCCGATGGTTACGCGCACGGGATTGCCCGTCTTGTTGAAGAGCTCGCGCGGGAGGCGGAGCGTGCGCAGGCGCCAGTCGATGAGGCCGAGTATGTTGAAGAACGTGCCGTTGTGGCCGTGGAAATATATAGGCACCACCGGTACCTTCATCTGCTTGATGAGGCGTATGATCGACGGCTGCCACTCACGGTCGCGGATGCGGAGCGTGCGGTCGATCTTCGACACGGCTCCGGCCGGGAAGAAGCCCATCGGGTGTCCGTCCTTTATATGCTTCATCGCCTCCTTGATGCCCTGCATAGTGATCTTGCGCTTGGCCGGGTCGTCGCTCTTCGAGGGGTCGACGGCGATAAACGACGGGCGCATGGCGCTCAGCTGGTTGAGGATAAGGTTGACCATCACCCGGAAGTCGGGGCGGCGGCTGCCGACGATGTAGAGCAGCAGTATGCCGTCGAGCGCGCCGAACGGGTGGTTGCTCACGGTGATGAACGGTCCCTCCTTGAAGCGGTCGAGGATTTCGGCGCGGTCGATGGTGAGCTTCACGCGAAACTGGTCTTCCACCAGCTCCTTGGCGAAGGGTATACCATCGGTCCAGCAGTAATGGCCGTGCACATAGTTCACCTTGTCGATCCAGAGGAGCTTCATCACCTTCTCGATAAGGTCGCGGTGCGATTCGAGCCGGGGCACGGCCTTGACCACGTCGTCGACCGAAATCACGTCGGGGCGCACGAGGCATCTGCGACCTCCGCGTGTGCCGAAAGGCGCGTCGGGCGAGCCTTCGGGGAGGTCGCGTCCCGATGCCAGGTCATCGTTCTGGCGTATTATAGCTTCATTAAGAAGATTTTCGTCTGTCATAACATCGCAAAAATTCGTTGCCGGAGCATTGGTTCTCCAATGCAAACGCTATAGCCTACAAAGTTACAACAAAATCCTGATATGGCAATAATGAAACGCCGCCAACCATTATTCCGAAATTCAGAAAATATGGCCGATTTCTCGGATTCCCCCGGTCTCTGAAGCGGCATAAATGCCGCGCACGCTACTTTCGGCTCCGGTCTAAGAGTATGTTTGAGTTTAACTTCTATTCACTTGAAGAGGATTTTTTGAGA
>CAMCDS010000038.1 GCA_945873625.1 uncultured Porphyromonadaceae bacterium
TAAACCTCCAACAGTAAACATCCTAAAACGAGTCAACCATTTTCAGGAACAGACAGGGGGAGGGGCCAGTCGGGGAGGAGGGTCAGGCGCCGGTGCGCATCATGCGCCGCCAGTTGCGGTAGCCTATGAAGGCGATGACGGTGTAGAGGGCATAGAGCACTGCGTATAGGTGGATTCCTTTGTAGATGTAGAGCCCGACGCATACGGCGTCGACGGCTATCCAGGCTATCCACTGCTCGATGTATTTCCGGGCGAGCATCCACATGGCCACGATGCTGAGAGCCGTGGTGAAGGCGTCGGCCAGCGGCACCGTGCTGTCGGTGAGGAAGCGCAGCCCGCAATAGAGCGCGGCCCAGAGGAGCAGGAAGGCCGAGGCGCAGCCGGCCAGCCGTCCGGGCGGTATGCGGGTGATGGGCAGTGGATCTTTCTTCTCCTCTCTCGTCCCTGTCCCCTTGTGGCGGGCGCGGGTCCAGGCCAGATAGCCGTAGACGGCTATGGCGAAATAGTAGATGTTGATTGCGAAGTCGGCATAGAGCCCTTTGTGGAGGTAGATCCACATCGAGATGGTCGGCATCACTATCGAGGCGAACCAGAGGCGCGCGTCGGCGTGGTATTCCCACCAGAGGTAGAGCAGTCCGACGCTGAATCCGAGCGCTTCGAGTATCTTGTCCCAGGGGAGTGTGGCGAGAGTCATGTCAGAATGAGAGCGTTACGGTGGCGAGTACGTTGGTGGTGGCCTGTGCGGCGTAGCCTGCGTAACGGTAGATTACGGGAGCGCCGTCTGCCATGTAGTAGCCCGCGCCCGAATAGCCGTTGTTGCAGTATTTCTCGTTGAAGATGTTGTAGACCGTGATTCCGAGCCTCAGCTCTTTGACGGCCGGGAGGGTCTTGAAAGTATAGGCGAGTGAGAGGTCGGAGACGAAGTATGCGTCGAGCTTCGCCTCAGCGCTGCGCGCGTTGTTCATATACTGGCTTGAGACGTATCGGCTCATGAGCGAGGCCTCGAATCCCGCCACGTGGAAGTTGAATGCGTTGTGGAGGATGAAGTCGGGCGAGAAGGCGATGGGGGTGTTGCCCCGGTCGATGGCGATCGGGTTTTTCCATTCGTCCTCATAGATATACTCGGTGAAGTTGCGGATTCGGTTGCGCGAGAGCGTGGCGTTGATCTGCCAGTCGAACCATGCGAGGGGCCGGAGCGCGCCCTGCAGCTCGATGCCCATGCGGTAGGAGCGCGGCACGTTGACGCTGATTGCGTTGCCGGTATCGGAGAGCTGTCCGGTAACCACGAGCTGGTCCTTATAGTCCATATAGTAGAGGTTGGCGCCGGCGGAGAAGAGTCTTGAATTGTAGAAGTAGCCGAGTTCGTAGTCGAACATCCGCTCCGCCTCGGGATAGTGGGCGGGGTCGCTGTCGGTGAAGTTGTCGCGGGTAGGCTCCTTGTGGGCCACGCTCCATGAGGCGTAGGCCCTGTGGCCGTCGCGGTTGAATGCGATGCCGACCTTGGGGTTAAAGAAATTCCAGTCGCGGTGCAGGTCGAGGCGGGCCATCGAGCCGGTGTTCCAGTCGAAGTTGTCGCTGGCTCCCCGTATGGTGTAGTGGATGTGCCTGTACTGCAGGTCGGCGTAAGCCGAGAGTCCGTGGATGATGTCGTAGTCTCCGCGCACGAATACGTTGGAGTCGAACTTCCGCCCCGTGTTGTGGTAATACTGCTGCAGAGGGTCGATGGGGCCAACGTAGTTGCGCACCCATTTCACCTGTCCGAAGTGGTTGCCCCGGTGCCAGTTGGCGGCTCCGCCACCCACGAGCGTGAGGTCTCCGCGCTGGAATTTCACGTTGACCATGCCGCCGCCGAAGTCATTGTCGTTGTTTTTCAGGCGGATGAGGTCCGACTTCTCGACGAGGTTGCCGTCGGCGTCGGTGAAGGGGCGCAGGCCGTATTCCTCGAGTGTGCGTCCGGTCTTGTACTGGTCGTAGTATCCGTCGCCCTTGGTATAGTGGAGCGCGGCGTTGAGCGAGACATATTGTCCTATTTCCTGGCTGAGCAGCAGCTGGAAGTGGTGCTGCGTGAAGTTGTCGCACTGGTCTTTGTAGAAAGCGGTCTTTCCGTCGCTGTCGGTGTATTTTCCGCAGGGGTTGTATCGGCGGCCGTATTTCTCCATCTCCTCCTTCGAGGCGTAGTCCCACGCCATGTAGGTGCGTTCCTTGCCGCCGAATGCCAGCAGTCTTATCTGCGTGTCGCTGCCGCGGTAGGCGAGTTGCCCCATGTAGCTCCACAGCCTGGAGAAGGCGCGGTCGATGTATCCGTCGGAGCCTATGTGGCTGAACCGCGCGTCTACACTCCAGTGGCCGCCGAAGAGTCCCGACGACACCTTGATAGTCTCTTTGTTGGAATTGAACGACCCGTAGGAAGCCGACACCATCGCGGAGCGTTCGCGCGAAGGGGCGTCGGTGAGCATGTTGATCGAGGCTCCGAAGGCGCCTGCGCCGTTGGCCGACGTTCCGGCTCCGCGCTGCACCTGAATGTCGCGCAGCGACGATGCGAGGTCGGGCATGTTGACCCAGTATACGTTGTGGCTCTCGCTGTCGTTGATGGGCACGCCGTTGGCCGTGATGTTGATGCGCGAAGAGTCGCTGCCTCGCACGCGCAGTCCGCTGTAGCCTATTCCTCCGCCGGCGTCGCCGGTGGTTACGACCGAGGGCGTCATCTCGAGCAGACTGGGAATGTCGCGGCCGTCGTTGCCACGCGCTATCTCCTTGCGGCTCACGTTGGTGAAGGCCACCGGAGTCTTGTCGCCCGCCCGGTTGGCCGTGATTTCTACACCCCGGAGGTCTGTTACACTGTCTTTAGGCTCGCCGTCGGCGGAAGCCGCGGCCGCAGAGGCCGCTGCGGGAAGGGTCGCCATGCATAAGGCGGTCGCTCCCCGGATAACCAATTTCTTCATCGTTCTGATTTTTCTTACGCCGGCACTGACCGGATCAAGTTCCAAGGGTCTGTTCTCAGCGCCGCCGGCAGGCGTATGCGTGCGGCGGCGCACCCCCAAATACTCTACGGGCCCCCTCACGGAGCTCTTTTCGGGCGCAAAATTAATACCTCGCGGCCGCATACGCAAGTCATCGGCTCAGGAAAATACAGAATACGGCGGAATCCGGATGTGGCGCGGGGATAAAAGGAAGGAGCGGACCCCGCGAGGGGTCCGCTCCTTGTCGGGGCGATCGTGTCCGTTCAAAAGGACGGAGCTGATCAGCGGATGGCGATCTTCTTGCCGTTGATGATGTAGATGCCGGCGGGAAGAGTAGTGAAGTCGGCTGCGTCGGCAGTGGTCATCACTTTGACGCCGGCCATGTCGAATACGTTGTAGACACCGTTTTCGTCGGCTGCCACGAACTCAACGCCCACGCTGTCGCCAATGGTGTAGACGGCTGCGAAAGCTGCGGAGTTCTCGCCGTCTGAGCCGAGCAGGAAGTAGCCTTCGGGGAAGTTGACGGTGTAGGTGCCCTTTTCGGTGTAGGTCTGGCCGAGGGGCTGGATCGCCTCGTTATATTCGATGCCGTATTCAGCGTCGGGGAGGGTGATGGTCTTGCGGGCAGCGCCGATGGTGAGGGTAGCCTTGCCGGCACCGATACCAACGTCAGTATAGTCGGGATAGGCGATGGTGATCTGCGAGAGCGACTTGATGTTCTTGTCGGCGGGATCGGGAGTGAGCGCACGGTTGTCGTCGCCGGTGATTTCCTTCTCCTTGACGTAGTAGTTTACTTCCACGCCTTTCGACTTCCAGAAGGTGATCTCGGTGCCGAGGATGAAGTATCCGGGCTCTACGATGAGAGTGTAGATTCCGGGTTTGGTGATGGGCTCGGCGAGGTCGAGATATACTTCAGTGTTGGTAGTGGTCTGGTCGCCCTCGGGAGTCGAGGCGGTAAGGCTGTAGACCGTCCTGTCCATGCCCTGGAGATAAGCCTTGGCGCCGGAGTAGGAGAGGCCGATGCCTGCCTCGAACGAAGCGGTGAAGCGGCTGAGCTCCTCGGCCTCGGTGCCTGCTGCGGGCGAGAGCACGAAGTCGCGGTATTCATTCTCGGTCTGATATTCAAGGAGGATGTGGGAGCCTTCCTCGTGGCCGGTGTTGCCCTCTACGATCTTGCCGTTCTCGTCGTAAGCCTTGATCGACATCATAACGGTCGAATCCCACGATTTCAGCCAGCTGGCGCTGACGGTGAGCTTCCACTCGTTGTTGTAGGTCTTGCCTTCGAACTCATATCCGCCGTTCACGGTCTCGATGCTCTCGAATGCCGAGGTGGTGCCCATGCCGGTGTTGATGAATGTGGAGGCGCTATCAAGAGTTACACCGCCGTCGAAGGTGAGAATCACAGAGTTCTGCTCAGGCGAGAGGAAGAAGTTCTCGGAAGGAGCGGGGTTGGCGCCGACAAACTTGATGTTGCTGAAGGTGAAGGGCTCGCAGAGGCCATACCAGTAGACCTTTGCGGTGCCGAGGGGCGATGCGCCGTAGTTCTTGTCCATCTCGCTCTCCCATGCGGTGAAGCGCACTTCGTATTTGTGGCCTTTGAGGAGTTCGATGCCTGCGCCGTTGATGGTGGCGGTGTAGGAGCCGTCTTCCTGACGGTTGAGCCATGTCAGGGCCTTTACCACAGCCTGGTCGGGGTCGGTGGCGTTGAGGTCGGTGATTTCATACATCACCCAGAGCTCGGGATAGTCGGCCGAGTAGTTGGTGGTGATGGTGATTACTTTTCCAGGCTCGAGCATAACCATTTCAGTGCCGTCCATGGGGTCGCAGCTGGTTACGACGAAGGTGTCGTAGTTGGCCTTCACGTCGTCGGCGTGGTCGTAGCCGTCGATGCTTACCACATTGGTGAGCGTTACGGTAACGCCGTTCTTGCCCTTGATTTCAGCGGGGATGTTGAAGGTGTAGGTGGTTCCTTCGGAGTCTTTTGCCACGGTAACGGCGCTCATGGGCACGTTGACGGTGGTTACTTCGCCGTTGTCTTCGGCAGTGAGGGTGAATCCGTCGAACCTGATGACGTCGGCACCCTGCATCCATACTTCAATCTGATTGGCGTTCTTGAGCGAAGTGCCGTTGGCGGGAGTGAAGTCGGCGCTGATCTGGCCTTTCTCCATCACAAGATACTTGCCTTTTTCCCAGAGGTAGGCAAACGAGCCGATGGAGCCCTGACCTGCGGAATATACGTAGTCGCCGTCGGCGGCCTTGATGCCGTTGAGCTGGATAGTCATGTTGTTGTAGTTGATGCCGGAAGCCACCATGTCGGCGGGAGTGCGGCGCACGCCGGAGAGGTCGGCCGTGAGCACGTTGCCGGCTACGGTGAAGGGCACGTTGGCGAGATAGTACTCGTCGCCTTCAACCTCGACGGAGCCGAACGTGAGGGTAACGGCATCGGCGGGGAGAGCGGTGCTGAGGTCGCCGGAGAATGTGAACGTAGCGACACCTTCCTTGTCGCCGGCGGGCCAGTAAGACTTGAAGATAGCGGGGAGCTGGTCGGTAACGAGGCGCACGGGGGCCTTGCCGAGCTTATAATTGAGCACGAGCCTGCCGTCGCCGTTGTAGAGCGCACCGCCTTCGTTGGTGAGACCGGTGATGGTGATGGTGATGTCGGAGCCTTCGGGTGCGTTGGCGTCATACATGGCCTGCACTGCGGCCTCGTAGCTGATCTGCAGGAGGTGGTTGGTCGGGGCTGCGACAATCTTTTTCGAGGTGCCGTTACATTCAAAAGTGCAACCGCTGATCTTGCCTACCTTTGCGTCGAAAAGGATGTCGATGTAGGGGTAGCCGTTGGTGATCGAGAGCACACTGCCTTCAGCGGGCGTTACGCTCTGGAAGTTGAATGTGGCTGAGTTGGTCATTTCCAGACGGAACGTGCCGTTGCTAATGAGACCCCATTCGCCGCCGGCGTGCAGATAGTAGGTTGTGCCTGCTACAACATTGTATGCGTAATACTTGGGGTTTGTGGTGAATCCGCTGAAGGCGCCGTTAATGGCCTCGGTGTAGGCTGCGTCAGTGTAGATTGCCGATACATAGGCATTCGTGCCGCTGACATCGATGATTTTGAGCTCTCCGGATTCGGGGGCTGTAAATGTGGCAGTCCAGCTTTTTTTGGCTTCGACCGAGTAGTCTGTGTCAAGTTTCAATGCGCCCAGATCTACGGTTTCTGCCGCGGATGCGGTAGCCGTTGAAGCGCATACCACTGCCGCGAGGGCAAGGGCACGAGATAACTTGGCAGCGCAAACTGATAAAGTTTTTCTCATCGCGTTTGAATTTAAGTTGTTAATAATTGTGATGTTTGTCGGTAAGCGTCGCCGGCGGCCGGATAGCTGCCGGCGACGCTTGTAAAGGTATCCTTAAGAGGGGTGTTCAGCGGATGAAGACCTTTTTGGCCACGCGCTGTCCGTCGGCAGCCACCACGTTGACGATGGCTATGCCCTGATAGCCGCGGAGGTCGAGCGAGATGGAGTCGTTGCCGTAGCCGGCTGCGATGGTGGCGCCGGTGAGGGTGTAGACCTGAGCGGAGAGTTCGCCTGCGCCGCTGACGATGAGCTCGCCGCCGGCCACGCTGACGCTGATGCCGCCGTTGTCGGCGATAGCGCTGTCGACGCCGGTGAAGTCGTAGTTGGCGGTTCTGGCGCCGATTGCGGCCACGTTGGCATTAAGCACCTTGTAGGTTACGGGGTCGATGAGCATCACTACGATGTCGCTGTTGTTGACGTCTTTCACGGCGTCGGGCATCGGCACGGAGATTTCATTCGATATCATCTGGCTGCTGCTGAGGGTCTGCGGGATGAGACCGGCGGTTCCGTTGTAGGAAGTGCCCCAGGTGCCGCGAGCCACGTCGTTGACGGTGAAGGGAATCACGTAGTGCGAGCCGTATTTGCCGCCCTTGCCCCATTCGCCGAGCGCGGGGTGTTCGATTTCGCTGTAGTAGTTCACCTGGTAGGCGGCGTCGAGGTTGTTCTCGCGTACCACGGCGAAGACGTTGATGTTGTTGTTGTCGGAGTTGATGGCGCTGAGCACCTGAAGGTCGACGTTGATCTTACGGGTGTTTTCGTCGAAATCGCTCTTGAACTCGATTGCTATGTCTGCGGGCTCGGCGAGCTCGGCGGCCACGTGGTCGAACCAGAGCTGCTCTTCCTTGCCGTCGTCGCCGATGATTCCGGCTCCGGTGAATTTATATCCGTCGGCGGAGTTGATCATCGGGTAGGTGATGAGCGTGTTGCGGTTTACGCGTGCCGAGGGTGCTCCGGCATTGTCGAGGCCGAGATACTGCGAGTAGGTAGCCATTCCGGTTCCGAGGGGGTCGCTCTGGTAAGTGCGGATTGCCACGGGGATTGTCTGTCCGGGGAAGCGCTCGTTGATGTAGTCGAAGGCGAGGTAGCCCATGGGGCAGTTGCCGCAGTCGCGGCCGGTGTATTCCTCGATCACGACTTTCTTGTCGGGCTGGAACGAGAGGTTGCGCACCGATCCCTGCAGCGACGATTCTACGTCGCCGAGACGTGCGTTGATGTAGTAGTCGTTGACCACGCCTGAGGCGAGGGGGAGCTGCTTGCCGAAGCGGAACTTGTAGCGGTCGTCTTTCTTGAGGTCGACGTTGTTGTCTTCGATGACGTCGATCACGTTACGCGAGGCGTCGAGGAGCTCGAGGCGCACCGACTTGAAGGTATTGATTTCGGATGAAACGAATACGGTGCCGTAGATGTCGATGCCCGACTGACGTACGACGCGCTCGGGGTTTTCGACGGTTACGAGGTAGTCGGTCTCATGGCGCACCCTGACGTTGTCGATGAAGATTGCGCTTGCGGCCTCGTTTTCGTTGACGAAAGCGATGTAGACGTTCTTGCCGGCATATTCGGCGAGGTCGACGGTGTAGGGGGTCCATTCGCCGTCGAGGCCTTCCTGGGTGGCACCCGGGTCGAGCACTTCGTTGAAGATGAGCTTGCCCTCGGTGCGGATGCGGTTGGCGAAGTTTTCGTTGACGGTGTTGTAGCGGTTGTTTTCCTCAAGGATGTAGACTTTGAGGCGGTCGTTCATTCCGCTGATGTAGCCCTGTCCGTCGAACATGAGTATGCACTTGTCGTCGGGGATGAAGAGGCGGGGTATCACGGCCCAGTCGTCGGCTTTGCCGGCGGGGTTGTACATAGAGTGGGAAGCGAAGGCAAAGTCGTTCGACTCGTTTGAGCCGCGCACGATGTACCAGGGGGTGGTGTCTTTGGTGAAGCCCCATGCGGCCGGCGTCGAGGCGGGCTGGAGGTGGTCGCCTTCATAGAACATGAAGTTGTTGTAGGTCGAGCAGTCGTCGATGAAGAGGTGGTTGGGGTCTTCGGGGAGGGTGTAGACGAAAGCGCCTTTGTATTCCACGCGGAACTCCTCGTTGGCGCCATTGCCGTTGATGTCGGTTACGGTGGCTCCGGGCACTACGATTTCATAGTCGTTGCCTTCGGCGAGGCGCTGCTGGGTTACGGGATAGCAGAGTATCTGGTTTTTGGAGGCGAGCACGTTGAGGTTGCAGATGGGGGTGCTGTCGCCCTTGCGGTAGAGGTATGCCAGAGGCGCGGCCGAGAGCTTCACGTCGGCGTCGAAGGTGAAGATGACCGGGTTGTCGGTAAGGTCGAGCAGAGCCACGGCAGAGCCCTCCTTGGGATAGGCGGCGGTCATTTCGACGGGCGACTTGTCGCGGCCTACGTAGTGGAGCTTTATCTCTTCGTTGACGTATTTCTGGTTGCCCTTCATGTAGATGGCGCCTGCGGGGATTGTGAGGGTATAGTTCTTACCCTTCTCGAGGTCGCGGGGGCGGAACGAGACGGTAACCTTCTTTCCGTCGGAAGCGAATCCGTTGGACGAGAGGGGTGTATAGCTTACGGAGCCGTCGTCGGCTGCGAAAGTGATTTTCGAGGCCTGGGTGCCGTTGGCCACTACGTCGCGGTCAAACTGCAAGGTGAAGCGAGCGAACGAGGAAATCACGCTGCCCTCTGCGGGGTCGACGGTGAAGTCCTTGAGGAGGTTCACCTTGTCGGAGGCTTCGAGAATCGACTCCTTGAGGCGCAGGATGTAGCAGTCGTCGGTCGATACGAGCATCACCATTGTCTTGCCGTCGGCCGAGATGGAGATGGGTTTGCCGGTGTTTTCGAATCCGGTCTCTTTCTTGAAGTCGACGCCATACACCTGCGAGAATATCTGACTGAAGCCGATGAAGTATTCGCCGTTGCGCACGTAGCAGAACGAATAGGGGTTGACGGCGGGCGAGACAGCGAGCACGTTGCCCGTGTCGGTGATGGCAAAGCCGCCGTAGTCGCTTTCGGGATAGAGCTCGAAGGTGTCGGTCTTGACGTTATAGCGGAAAGTGGCGTTGTATTCGTTGCTGAACTCGCTTCCGCTGATGGGGACACTGACGTAGGCGAAGCCGGTAACCCATTCGCCGTTGCAGCTCATGGAGGCGGCGTCGCAGAATATGAGGTTGCTTGCCAGGGGAATCCAGCTGCCCATCGGCTTGGCGGGGGCTTCGAGGTTTTCCTTGAATCCTACTATCTTATAGGTGTGCTCCTGCATGTCGTAGACGTAGGTGCAGAGGGCCACGGGGAGGAGGTAGCTCTGCGAGAGGGCGCCGAGCACGTAGCGTCCGTCGGCCGAGATTTCGGTCAGCACGTTCTGCTTGCTGACCTCGTTCTGCATGTCTTTGACGGGAAGTCCGGGCATGTCGATGAGCTTGCCTGTGGTAAGGTCGTAGGCCACGGGATATGCCTGATAGATGTCCTGGGGCGAAACGTAGCCCACGGCGATGCGGCCGTCGGCGGTAACGGAGTTGAGGCGTCCCGAAATGTAGCCGTCCGGGAGGGAAAGGGTCTTCCATCCCTCGCCACGGGTCCAGTATGCGGGGAGATTCATGGCCTCGCCCACCACGATGTTGCCGTCGTCGGAGATGTCGCCCACTCCCGAAAGGCCCGAGCTGTGGGAGATGTCTTCCTGCTTGAGGGTCTCAAGGTTGTAGATAGTGCCGCCGGAAGGGGCGATGGGGCCGTCTTCCTTGGCCTTTTGCTGGCTTATTCCCCACTTTCCGTTGTCGGAAATTCTGGAAATAATCGTATTGGCCCCGGGGGCGGGGTCAATGAATTCCGGAGTCATATTGTTCTGAGCCGTCGCTGTAAGCGAGACGCAGGCCAATATAGCCGGAAACGCGAATCTGGTAATGTTCATGATGTATGTAAATTGTAAAATATATAGCAATTTCGGCAGGCAAGGGGCAAAATCCTCATATAAAATTTCTAAGGCCTCCCTTTTCCTGGGCGCAAAGATAGCTCGGAAAAACCGTATCTCCAAATTTTTTCAGATAAAAAATCGCTGAGTTGTCTGCTTTTCATGTTTTTAATGTGTTTTTCAGATTTTTTATGTTATAATTGATTGAAAACGACGGTTTGCGAAAAATTGCAAATACGGTCGGGAGAGTGAAATAATTTAACATCAAGTTTCTTGATAAAGGGGTTGCCGGAGTATGCAATCGAGGGGGTGGTGATATTATAATATCTGATTTATATGCTATTAACTATGGATAGAGGTATCGGAAAAATGGCAGAGGCTGAAAAAATTAAATTCGGGAGGGAGCGGAGAAAAGATTTTTGCCGGTGCCGGCGGGCGGATTTGGGCGTTAATCTGAATTAACGGTATTTCCGGGCGGAAAGACGCCTCGGGCAGGAGCTGAAGCTCCGCCTCAGGAACAAAAAGAGGTGGCAAAAAGAGAGGCGGCCGCCACCGGGTGCGGCCGCCAGTGAATAACGGAGGAAAGGGGTCAGACGGTCTTGCCGATGAGGGTGGCCGAAGTGGCCGATTCGACACGCACCCGCACGAAGTCGCCGGGGCGGACGTCGCCTCGCGGGAAGACCACCACCTTGTTCTGCGACGTGCGCCCGAAGAGCTCCTCGCTGTTGCGCTTCGACACCCCCTCGGCGAGCACCTCGAACTCGCGGCCTGTGTCGCGCAGGTTGCTTTCGAGCGAAAGCTCGTTCTGGAGGGCGATCATGCGGTTGAGACGTTCGATCTTCACCTCTTCAGGCACATTGTCGGGGAGATGCTTCGAGGCGAAGGTGCCCGGGCGTTCGGAATATTTGAACATGAAGGCCGAGTCGAAGGCCGCCTCGCGCATGAGGCTGAGTGTGAGCCGGAAGTCCTCTTCCGTCTCGCCGTGGAAGCCGGTAAACATGTCGGTCGAGAGTCCGGCGTCGGGGAGGATGCGCCTGATGGCGGCCACGCGGTCGAGATACCATTCGCGCGTGTACTTGCGGTTCATGGCCTTGAGCACGCTGTTGCTGCCGCTCTGCACGGGGAGGTGGATATGGCGCGCTATGTTGGGGTGGGCGGCCATCGTCTCGAGCGTGCGGTCGCTCATGTCCTTTGGGTGGGAGGTGGTGAAGCGTATGCGCATGTCGGGCGCTGCCGAGGCCACCATGTCGAGCAGGTCGGGGAAGCCCACTTCACGGCCGTCGGGGCCGGTGAAGCGGTAAGAGTTGACGTTCTGCCCGAGCAGCGTCGCCTCGCGGAATCCGCGGGCGCGTAGGTCGGCCAGCTCGCGCAGTATGCTCTCGGGGTGGCGCGAGCGTTCGCGTCCGCGTGTGTAGGGCACGATGCAGTAAGAGCAGAAGTTGTCGCATCCGCGCATTATGGAAATGAAGCCCGAAATGCCCGAGCTGCCTATTCGGCGGGGCACCACGTCGCGGTAAGTCTCGGTGGTCGAGAGCTCGATGTTGATGGCCTTCTCTCCCTGCTCGGCGGCGGCGAAGAGCGCGGGGAGGTCGAGGTAGGCGTCGGGTCCGGCCACGATGTCGACGCCGTAGTCTTCGATGAGCTTCTCCTTCATCCTCTCGGCCATGCATCCGATGACGGCCACCATAATATGGCGTCCGAGCTTTCGTCGCAGTGCCTGCCAGTAGGCGAGGCGCGTGAGAATCTTCTGCTCGGCGTTGTCGCGGATAGAGCATGTGTTGATCACGACGGCGGCCGCGTCGCGGTCGGAATCGGTGGTTTCGTAGCCCGCTGTGGCGAGTATGGCGGCAACCACCTCACTGTCAGCTACATTCATCTGACAGCCGTATGTCTCAATGCGCACTTTCGGAGAAAATGTGCTTTTTTTATCGTTTTTCGGCAAAAAAAATGGCTGCATGTTGTCTGTATCTCAGATAATATGACTAATTTTGTGCAAAATTACCATTAAAATCTGTACGTTACAAATGAGTATCCCTTTTATTTCAGCTGAAGAGGCTGCAAGTTATATTAAAAATGGAGACAATGTAGGCTTCTCGGGCTTCACTGCTTCGGGCACGCCGAAGGTTGTAACAGTAGCTCTCGCCAAGCGTGCGCGTGAGCTCCATGAAAAAGGAGAGCCTTTCAAGATCAATCTGTTCACAGGAGCTTCGACCAACGATCACGTCGACGGCGAGCTCGCACGTGCCGAGGCCATCGGCATCCGCACCCCCTACCAGTCGCAGACCGACGCCCGCAAGCTCTGCAACCGCGGCGGCATGCACTACTTCGACACGCACCTGAGCCACGTGAGCCAGGATCTGCGCTACGGCTTCTACGGCGACCTCGACGTTGCCGTGATCGAAGCTACCGAGATGAGCCCCAGCGGCGAGGTGATCCTCGGCGCCGGACTCGGCATGACCCCCACCATCGCCATGATGGCCAAGAAGGTGATCATCGAGCTCTCTTCGTTCTATCATACATCTTTCCGCGGCTTCCACGACAACTATGTGCCCCTGGATCCCCCTTACCGTCGCGAGATTCCCATCTATACCCCCTCGGACCGCATCGGCAGCACCGTAGTGAAGATCGACCCCAAGAAGATCATCGGCGTGGTTCCCTCCAACGCTTCGGAGAGCATCAAGCCCTTCACGGCTCCCGACGAGGTGTCGCAGAAGATCGGCGACAACCTCAGCCACTTCCTCGCCCAGCAGCTCCGCGAGGGTAAGATGCCCAAGGAGTTCCTCCCCATCCAGTCGGGTGTGGGCAACGTGGCCAACGCCGTGCTCTACGGCCTCGGCGAGAACCCCGACGTGCCCCAGTTCGTGATGTACACCGAGGTGATCCAGGACGCCGTGATGCACCTCATGGAGGAAGGCAAATGTAAGTTCGCCTCCACCTGCGCCCTCACATTCTCCGACGAGGCCATGCTCCACTTCATGGACAACATCGACTTCTTCCGCGACAAGATCCTGATGCGTCCCGGCGAAATCTCGAACCACCCCGAGGTGGTGCGCCGTCTGGGCCTCATCGCCATGAACACCGCCCTCGAGGCCGACATCTTCGGCAACGTCAACTCCACTCACGTGCTCGGCACCAAGATGATGAACGGTATCGGCGGATCGGCCGACTTCTCGCGCAACGCCTACCTCTCGATCTTCTCCTGCCCCTCGATCCAGAAGGGCGGCAAGATCTCGGCTATCGTGCCGATGGTGAGCCACGTGGACCACAGCGAGCACTCCGTCAAGATCCTCGCCACAGAGCAGGGTGTGGCCGACCTCCGCGGCAAAGACCCGCGCCAGCGCGCCGAGACCATCATCGAGAACTGTGTACACCCGATGTACAAGGAGCTCATGTGGGACTACCTCAAGCTCGCTTCGAAGTGCGAGGGACACACGCCCCACAACCTCCGCGCTGCCTTCGCCCTCCACGAGGCATTCATGGACAAGGGCGACATGCTCGAGGCCGACTTCGCAAAGTATTATTGATCGAGACATCAACGGCAGAGGAGCCTCCGTTCCGAAACCGCTGTCATACCGAAAAGCCGCGTGTCCATGCCGGACGCGCGGCTTTTTTCGCGCCCGGCCCGCCGTTTTTTCGCCCCGCCTCTTGCCCGGACACGCCGAAATGGCTATTTTTGCACCTGTGAATATATTGAAACCCTATATGGAGCCCGGCCGCATCGAGGCCGGATGCGACGAGGCCGGCCGCGGATGCCTCGCCGGACCCGTCAGCTGCGCGGCCGTGATTCTGCCCGAAGGGTTCTCCCTCCCCGGCCTCAACGACAGCAAGCAGCTCACCGCGCGCCGCCGCGACGAGCTGCGCCCGATAATCGAGCGCGAGGCCCTGGCCTGGGCCGTGGTGATGGTCGAGCCCGAGGAGATAGACCGCATCAACATCCTCAACGCCTCGATCGAAGGGATGCAGCGCGCCCTCGACGCCCTCACCGTGCGCCCCGAGCACATACTCGTAGACGGCAACCGCTTCCGCCCCTACGGCGAGACGCCTTACACCACCGTGGTGAAAGGCGACGCCACCTATATGAGCATCGCGGCCGCGTCGATACTCGCCAAGACCCACCGCGACGAATACATGCTGCGCATGGCCGCACGCTATCCCGGCTACGGCTGGGAGAGCAACATGGGCTACCCGAGCAAGGCCCATCGCGAAGCCCTCGCCACCCTCGGCCTCACCCCCCTCCACCGCCGCAGCTACGGCCCCTGCAAGGCCCTCGCCGACAGTGCCGACGAATAGATACGGAGTGTTAAAAAATGAAATTTTTTTTGCTCGGTTCGAAAATTTGAGTAATTTTGCAACGCAGACCGCTTGCAGAAGCCCGGTTTGGGTTATGCGGGCGGGCTGTGGTCAAGGCTAACGTCTTGACGTATACATAGTAAAGCGTTTACTCGACGCTCTTTCTTGGCTATCGGAAATCTGGTAAATTTCAATCTCAGTCAAGGATGAGACAGCGGTAGATGGCTTATGTGGATATGTAATGATCCGCCGACTTCCGACGCGTGAGCGTCGAGGTCGGTGTATGTGCATATTCTGCGTGAGGCTTCTGCGTACTGTCCGTTCACTGAGATGGGCATACCAGAGCCTCTGATAGCGGGACGGGCAGCAGGTAAGGCTCTCACGCTTTCGTTTTTTTTACCCCTTATTGAAGGTCTGCGCCGTGAGCCCGGAGGCTATCGCGAACGATAGCTTGAAATCATCTGATTCAAAACAATGCATCAATCCTTACCCGAAGCCCCCGAAGGCTCCGGGAATCAGCATTTGCGGCTATGCGTTCCATCTCAAACCACAAACAAACAATTCCTTAACTCACTAAAAAGCAATGGATATGCACAAAACCAAGCGGGAGGCCTACGCCGCCCCGACCACGAGGCTGATCCAGGTGGAGACCGAGTCGGCCATCTGCGGCGGCTCAGTCGACATAGCCAATCCGAACTCAGACCTCGGACAAATCAACGACCAGCAGGTGAACAATTCCTTCGACCCCAATTTCTCCGCAGGAGAATGGTCAGAACCCAACCAGGGACAGTAATCAAACAGAAAACATGAACGATATGAAAAAGATATATGCACTTTTCGCGCTGCCTGCCCTTATGCTGACAGCGTGCAGCGACGACATAAACCCCGATGTCCCCGAGACGGTGCCCGGTGAAGACATCGTATTCAAGGCTTCCCTTCCGCAGGGCACCCGCACCGTCTACGGCGACTTCAATGCCGATGGCACGGCCCGCAAGGTAATGTGGGTGAACGGCGACAAAGTCAACGTGTTCAGCCCTCAGTGCGAAGCCAACTTCCGTCAGGCCGAATACGAGGTGAAGGTAGCCAACAACCAGTCGTATGCCGACGAACTCGTGAAGACCGGCACCACCGGCCTCCGCTGGGGCACCGCCTCCGCCACAGAAACCAAATTCTACGCCGCCTATCCCGAAAATGCCACTCTCGCCCAGGAATCCGACGGCACCGTAACCGCATCGTTCCATATCGATGACGTGCAGACTACGCTGATGCAATCGGCCACTACCAACGGAAAGACAGTTTGGAGTCCCAGCGCGACTGCCCCCACTCCCAACAACATCATGTTTGCCCAGCCTCTTGCCAACGGGCAGAGTCAGGTTACTGCCGTCGACGGCAAAACAGTCGCCAACCTTCAGTTTACTCCTTATTCCACCGTGCTTCACATGACTTTTGCCGGTTGGGCTCTTACCAATCCTGATCTTCAGGGTGCTGACGACATGACAGTCTACTCCGTAAGGCTCAACTCCACAGGCACGTCAGACATAGCCGGCAACTTCCCGCTTACGCTTAAAGCTGACGGCACCGCACCGACGGTCGGAAACAATGTAACGCTCGGCAATAAATCCATTACCGTCAATGTGGATGCCGGAGCTGAAATCAACGGAATCTCCCTTAAGCCGGGCGATTCGTTCGAGTGCGACCTCTTCATGATTCCAACCGGTGCCACAATCAGCGACCAGTGGTCGGTTGACCTCATCACCTCTGCCGGTACATTCTCGCGCAAGCTCAAGCCCGCGGCAGACGCCAACTCTACCCTCAAACCCGGACAGATTCACAAAATGAATTTCCCTGCCATCACCGTTGATAACGGTTGGGAATATCACCCCGACTCATGGCTCGCCGACATCAACGATAATGTTTACTTCACAGAAGTTTCGCTCCCCGGCGCCTGGTATGCTTACGACGGCATGAATACAAGGCGAGGAGCTTTAGGTGTATATTACGGAGGCAATGAAGGTTATCAAGTAGAAGGTACAAGTATACAGGATTTGTTCAATCAGGGTATCCGCGCATTTCAATTGGAAACCCGAATGGGATCAACTACCACTACCACACTACAAGGAACCACAGTTGTAATTTCCGGAACAGGTCGTACCAACACAATTTATGGAGGTGATGACACATACGTAAGTGCTTTTTCAATAACAAAAGTTCTGGACGACCTAAGAACCGCATTAAGCGCACAAACGGCATCGAAAGAATTTGTAGTTTTGGCTTTGAGCTATACCGACGGAACCTCAGGCGGTACCGCTGATAGCTTCAAAAAAGAATGGATCAACGGAATAGCATCTATTCTGAGCAACTACTCCGACATCATTTACAATAAAGAAATTGGGCCTAATACGACAGTAGCGGATCTGCGAGGTAGAATAGTGGTACTGACTACTGTCGACAAAGAGGCTGAGAATAATGTAACTACGTGGCCTAATTCGCTGTTCTCATACACCAACCAGAGCTGGTCGTCTGCCACGATGAACACTTCAATGATTTCACCCATGACGTGGGCTTCGTGGCCCGGTATCGGAGATAATGTTGCCATCGGTGCTGTCGGTCAGAATCCGAACAACATGTATCTGAACTACACTTTGGCCAACCGCACATGGAACGGCACGGGAACTCAACCGACAGGTATGCCGAGTATGGACAACAGAATAGCTGCCATTGAATCTCTTATCGGTAATTCCGACCATGTTTATGCCTCGAAAACCCACAACTGCTGGTATTATATCGGCGCGGGCGGAACGTATGCCCCGAATCTATCGGAGGATTCAGATAAGGAAGGTCCTCAGAATATAGCTAAGGCAATTAATCCGGAGCTTATCAAAATGATTAATGCGAAAGTAGATGAAGGCAAAGCTTCACCCATGGGTCTTGTATTCATTAATCAGTGCACCGGTGAAGGATTCAGTGGCAATGAGATTGTTGAGGTTATCATCCGCATGAACCGTCGCTTCAAGCTGCTCGAAATCGGCGGCACCCAGGGTGGCGGCACGGGTACGCAGACCAACATCAAGTCTGTGATTCCGACCCACTCGTCGGGCTACAATAAGGCTGCCGGCAACGGCTGGAACGCCTTCTGACCCGTCGGCGCACTGCAGAGCCATGTCGGCCGGCTACCGCCGTCCGGCATCCTCCGCCGCAGCGCCGACCCCCAAACTGACACCAAAGTAAATTATATATAAGTTCCACTTTTTTATTGTGCATTGTTAGAGAGTGGAGCGCCGGCGTCTCTTTCGTGAGAAAGGGACGCCGGTTCTTCTATCCCCCCAATGATTTTTTCCCCCAATGATTGCGTCCTGCGAGCAGATGCAACCTCCTCCGGAGGTTGCCGCCCTCGCGTGGGGAGCCTGCCCCCTGCGTAGCCTCGCCGTACCGGCTCGCCAACACGGGGCTAACGAAAATGCAACCTCCTCCGGAGGTAGTCGCCCTCGCGTGTGGGGTCTTATCCCCGCATAGCCTCGCCGTACCGGCTCGCCAACACGGGGTTAACGAAGATGCAACCTCCTCCGGAGGTAGTCGCCTCGCGTATGGTGCCTAATCCCCGCGTAGCCTCGCCGTACCGGCTCGCCAACACGGGGCTAACGAAAATGCAACCTCCTCCGGAGGTTGCCGCCTCGCGCGTGGGGTCTGACCCCCGGAGGTAGTCGCCTCGCGCGTGGGGTCTGATGTGTCTGCGCCGGTGTGCGTCAGCCCAACCC
>CAMCDS010000039.1 GCA_945873625.1 uncultured Porphyromonadaceae bacterium
CACGTGATTTGTAATCTCGGGGTCGTTGGTTCGAATCCGACAAGAGGCTCGAAATCTAAAATAGGGCGAATACCAGAGTGGCCAAATGGGGCAGACTGTAAATCTGCTGGTTTATACCTTCGGTGGTTCGAATCCATCTTCGCCCACGAAATTTTCTGCGGAAGTAGCTCAGTTGGTAGAGCATTAGCCTTCCAAGCTAAGGGTCGCGAGTTCGAACCTCGTCTTCCGCTCAAAATTAAAATGCCTGTGTAGCTCAGGGGTAGAGCACTTCCTTGGTAAGGAAGAGGTCGCGGGTTCAAATCCCGCCACCGGCTCCAAAACGCTCATCGCGATTATCCTCTCCCTCGCAATCGCGTCCTTGTTGTCGCGATTCTCTTTTTTATCTCTCCTGCTCGCGCAAAGTGATGATGTTCGCGTTTCGGCTCCCAAGGTGGGGTGGATTCGCGAAATTCTCCTCGAAAACAAACAGATTTACATAAACAAATAACAATAGCAAAATTATGGCTAAAGAAAAATTCGAAAGAACCAAGCCCCACGTGAATATCGGCACGATCGGTCACGTCGACCACGGTAAGACTACTCTTACTGCTGCTATCACCAAAGTGCTGGCTGAAAAAGGTCTTTCCGAACTTCGTTCATTCGACTCTATCGACAACGCTCCCGAGGAGAAGGAGCGCGGTATCACTATCAATACTGCTCACGTTGAGTATCAGACTGCAAACCGCCACTATGCTCACGTTGACTGCCCGGGACACGCCGACTATGTGAAGAACATGGTTACCGGTGCTGCTCAGATGGACGGCGCTATCATCGTAGTTGCCGCTACCGACGGCCCGATGCCCCAGACTCGCGAGCACATCCTTCTCGCCCGTCAGGTGAACGTTCCCCGTCTCGTTGTGTTCATGAACAAGTGCGACATGGTAGACGACGCCGAGATGCTCGAGCTCGTTGAAATGGACATGCGCGACCTCCTTGCCCAGTATGAGTATGACGGCGACAACACTCCCATTATCCAGGGTTCTGCCCTCGGCGCCCTCAACGGCGAGCCCCAGTGGGTTGAGAAGGTGATGGAGCTCATGGACGCAGTCGACAACTGGATTCCCCTGCCTCCCCGCGACGTGGACAAACCCTTCCTTATGCCTGTCGAGGACGTGTTCTCGATCACTGGCCGTGGCACTGTTGCTACCGGTCGTATCGAAGCCGGCCGCGTGAAAGTGGGCGACGAAGTTCAGATCCTCGGCCTTGGCGCTGACCGCAAGTCGGTTGTTACCGGTGTTGAGATGTTTCGTAAGATCCTCGACGAGGGTGAAGCCGGCGATAACGTTGGTCTGCTCCTCCGCGGTATCGACAAAGACGAAATCCGTCGCGGTATGGTAATCTGCCACCCCGGACAGGTTAAGCCTCACGACCACTTCAAGGCTCAGGTCTACATCCTGAAGAAGGAAGAGGGCGGCCGCCACACTCCTTTCCACAACAAATATCGTCCCCAGTTCTACATCCGCACGCTCGACGTAACCGGTGAGATCACTCTCCCCGAAGGCGTAGAGATGGTGATGCCCGGCGACAACGTTGAGATTGACGTTAAGCTCATCACTCCGGTAGCATGCGACCAGGGTCTCCGTTTCGCAATCCGCGAGGGTGGACGCACCGTAGGTTCGGGTCAGATCACTTCCGTAATAGACGACTAAGCCATACGGCTTACTGAATAATCAAAGGAGGGTTTACAACGCCCGTTGCAAGCCCTCCTACACACGGGAATAGCTCAGTCGGTAGAGCATTGGTCTCCAAAACCAAGGGTCGGGAGTTCGAGCCTCTCTTCCCGTGCTAACGAAATCTGAAAATGAAATTAATCAAGGATATAAAGGAATCTTATAGCGAATTGGTCTATAAGGTTTCTTGGCCAACTCAAAAGCAGCTTATCAATAGCTCGGTGCTGGTGCTGATAGCTTCCATCATCCTGGCAGTATTCATCTGGGCCGTTGACAAGATTTTCAGTCTTCTGATGGAGCTGATTTATAGCATCAGTTTCTGATTTTGTGGCTTCTCTCTTCGACAACCCCGAAGTATTTCCAGCTCAGAGAGCTTCACAACGAACAACAACTACAATGGCAGAAGAAATCGCAAACCGGAACAACGCGGGCGCCAGAAAATGGTACGTGCTGCGTGCCATCTCAGGCAAGGAGGCTAAGGTGAAGGAGGTGCTTGATGCAGCTATCAAGAACACCGATCTTGGCCGTTACGTGTTTCAGGTATTGATTCCGACTGAAAAGGTTGTTACGACCCGCAACGGCAAGCGCGCCGTAAAGGAGCGCACCCTCTATTCAGGCTATGTCTTCATAGAGGCCACGCTGACGGGAGAAGTAATTTATGAGCTTCGCAACACCACCAACGTGATTGACTTCCTGCGCGGTCGTGCTAAAACGAGCGAGCCGGAGTCGCTTCGCGAAGAGGAGGTGATGCGTATGCTCGGAGCTGCCGACGAACTCCAGCAGCCTCTCGACGAGCAATTGTCGGAGTATAAGGTTGGAGAGTCGGTGAAGGTGATTTTCGGACCGTTCAGCGGATTCCGTGGAGTCATCAAGGAAGTCAACAACGAGAGACAGAAGATTAAGGTCGAGGTGAAGATCTTTGATCGTCCGACCGACCTTGAGCTGGAACATTCCCAAGTGGAAAGAGAGTGAATCTGACCAAAAGCGGACTTGCCGGCATCTTTGAGGAGATGATGTTACGCGTCGAATCGAAGATGGCAGGAATAACTATGGCCGGAATCGCTCACGGTGTATTCAAACCAAACTAAAACTAAGAACAATGGCTAAAGAAATTGCCGGACAGATTAAATTGCAAATCAAAGGCGGGGCTGCGAACCCGTCGCCGCCGGTCGGTCCCGCACTGGGTTCGAAGGGCATCAACATCATGGAATTTTGCAAGCAATTCAATGCCCGCACGCAAGACAAGGCCGGTAAGGTTCTTCCTGTAGTAATCACCTACTACACCGATAAGTCGTTCGACTTCATCGTGAAGACTCCGCCGGTAGCCGTACAGCTCAAAGAGGTTGCAAAACTCAAGAGCGGCTCGGCACAGCCTAACCGTAATAAGGTTGCCGAAATTACGTGGGAGCAGGTGAAGGCAATTGCAGAAGACAAGATGCCTGATTTGAATTGTTTCACAGTCGAGTCCGCTATGCGCATGGTGGCAGGCACGGCAAGAAGCATGGGTATCACAGTGAAGGGAGCTTTCCCTGAATCAATCTAAAACACTTCAACAAAATGGGAAAACTGACAAAAAATCAGAAGTTGGCTTTGTCGAAGCTTGAAGCTGGGAAGACCTATACTCTGCAGGAGGCTGCCGAAAAGGTGAAGGAAATCACCTTTACCAAGTTTGACGCTTCTCTCGACATCGACGTGCGTCTGGGCGTTGACCCCCGCAAGGCCAACCAGATGGTGCGCGGCGTCGTATCGCTCCCTCACGGCACCGGCAAGCAGGTTCGCGTTCTCGTGATTTGCAACGCCGACGCAGAGGCCGCTGCCAAGGAGGCAGGAGCCGACTATGTTGGTCTCGACGAATATATCGAGAAGATCAAGGGCGGCTGGACTGACGTCGACGTTATCATCACCCAGCCTTCCGTGATGGGTAAGCTCGGTCCCTTGGGCCGTATCCTCGGTCCCCGCGGTCTGATGCCTAACCCCAAGAGCGGCACCGTGACCATGGATGTGGCCAAGGCTGTCAAGGAGGTGAAGCAGGGTAAGATCGACTTCAAGGTCGACAAGACCGGTATCGTTCACGCCTCTATCGGCAAGGTGAGCTTCACCCCCGAGCAGATGCGCGACAATGCCCGCGAGTTTATCAACACCCTGATCAAACTCAAGCCGGCTACCGCAAAAGGCACCTATATCAAGAGCATTTATCTTTCGAGCACTATGAGCCCCGGCGTCAAGGTCGAGACTAAATCGGTGTCGGACTAACTATAAACGAAGACAAACACGATGAAAAAGGAAGATAAAGCAAGAATCATAGAAATGATTGGCACCACGCTGGGCGAGTATGCCTGCGTCTATCTGGTGCAGACTGCAGGTCTCGACGCCGAGAAGACAAGCGCGCTCCGACGCGAATGCTTCAAGGGCGATGTCAAGATGCTTTGCGTGAAGAACACTCTTCTCAAAAAGGCTTTCGAGGCAAGCGAGACTGACTACAGCGAACTCTACGATCTTCTCCACGGAGAAACTACTCTTCTCCTGAGCAACACCGGCAACGCTCCGGCCAAGCTCGTCAAGGCTTTCCGCAAGAAGGACGACACTCTTCCCATGCTGAAAGGCGCATACGTAGAGGAAACAGTATATGTAGGCGAAGAATCGTTGGAGACTCTCGCCAACATCAAGAGCAAAAACGAACTCATCGCCGACGTTGTGGCTCTGCTGCAGTCGCCCGCGAAGAACGTCATCTCGGCTCTCCAGAGCGGCGCCAATACTATTCACGGCGTGCTTGAAACACTCTCCAACAGATAAACCAAACCCAGTAAAAAACAAAAAACACAGATACAAAAATGGCAGATTTGAAAGCTTTTGCAGACCAACTTGTTAACTTGACCGTTAAGGAAGTAAACGAACTTGCCCAGATACTCAAGGACGAGTATGGCATCGAACCCGCCGCTGCAGCCGTTGCTGTTGCAGCAGGCCCCGCCGCTGGCGGCGCAGCTGCTGAGGAGAAGACCAACTTCGACGTTGTCCTCAAGGCAGCCGGCGCAAGCAAACTCGCAGTTGTTAAGCTCGTGAAAGAGCTCACAGGTCTTGGCCTGAAAGAGGCTAAGGAGCTTGTTGACAACGCTCCCAGCAACATCAAGGAAGGCCTTCCCAAAGCTGAGGCTGAGGGCCTGAAGAAGCAGCTCGAAGAGGCTGGTGCTGAGGTTGAACTCAAGTAATCAAGCTCACGAGGTCTTTCTGACCGTTCAATACCCCATGAGGCATCGATTCCATCGCGGAGTCGATGCCTTCGTTTGTTCCCGCGAGTTTTCTGCGAGATGAATCTCGCAGCTGGGACAAACTTTTTCCTGCGGCCGGGAGGGAAATTTTCCGCACGAAAAGGATTTTTTCTGCGGGCGGGATGTCGCGCTTTTTGCAGCGAGGGGGGATTTCCGCTTTTTCGGTTCTTTTTGTGTAGATTCGGGTACGCGGGCTTCAGTAGCCTTTTTGTAATTTTGCGGTGTTCCAATGTCGGAACAGCGTATAATACCGTTACTATGAAGCATCTCGTTATTTTCGTATCTTTAACCCTCTTGACTATATCATCATCTATGGCACAACATAAGATAGTGCAGACCGCCGGACGTCAGCAGCTCGGCGAGTTTGCCCCTGAGTTCGCGCGCCTCAACGACGACGTGCTCTTCGGCGAGGTCTGGAGCCGCAACGACCTCCTATCGCTCCGCGACCGCAGCCTTGTTACCATCACCTCGCTCATCGCGCAGGGCATCATAGACAATTCGCTCGTATTTCATCTTGAGTCGGCAAAGAAGAACGGCATCACGCGAACCGAGATCTCAGAAATCATCACCCATATAGCGTTCTATGCCGGTTGGCCGAAGGCGTGGGCGGCCTTCAATCTCGCCAAGACCGTATGGGCCGACGACATCAAGGGCGATGATGCAAAGACGGAGTTCGCGCGTTCGATGATTTTCCCCATCGGCGAACCCAATACGGTCTACGAGCAGTATTTCACCGGCAAGAGTTACCTCGCCCGGATTTCTGACCGGCAGATACCTTTTGCGAACGTAACCTTCGAGCCGGGACGCCGCAACCACTGGCATGTGCATAAGGCCAGGTCGGGCGGCGGGCAGATGCTTGTCGGAGTTGCCGGGCGCGGATGGTATCAGGAAGAGGGTAAGCCTGCAGTCGAGATACTGCCGGGCACGGTGGTGCATATTCCCGCCAACGTGAAGCACTGGCATGGCGCGGCAAAGGATTCATGGTTCGCCCATCTCGCGTTTTCTGTCCCCGGCGAGGATGAAGCGAATGAATGGCTCGAACCCGTAGACGATGCCGCCTACAATGCGGTTCACTGACCTTGTCGCTACCCGGAGCATCGAGTCGCAGGTGCCGGCGGACTTTCGTCCGTGAAATCATCATCATTCTGACCGGTACCCGGATTCCAATTTTTTTTTGAAAATATTTCATTTGAAAAATTTGGAGTTCGGGAATTTTTTTATTAACTTTGCAAGCTGAATTTCGCCTATTGGCACTTGTTGCCGTCGGCGGAACTGTAATATATTGAGTGTCAGTATCTCGTCTTGATGTGGGAGTGTTGGCACCCGGTGTAGTTTTCTTTTTTTTGACTGAAATATTGAGTTCCTTATCAGTTGTCCCGGTAGGCTCTGGCTTTGGCAGTCGATGACTCCGTGGCGTGCATGAGACGGAATTCTGAATAACCCAGGATGAAACAAGGCCTTTCGTGGCGCAAGCCGCGGCCAAGGTCAGGATTCGGGCAGACCGCAAGGTGTGGCCGGTTCTTAAACGAAGCATCGCGAGGCTCTGACGGCCTCATGTTGCAGATGAAGAAAGTAAGTAAGTGCATCCGAAGTGTTTGTCGTCGTTTTGGATTCGAAAAGGGGTCCGGGACGGTGGCGTGTCTGTGTGTGGTGCGGAGGCGGGCGACCGAGGGTTGACCATCGTGCCATGCCAAAGGGCAGCCGAAAAAGGAAACAAGAACGCTTTGCAGAGATAAGATAAGAAGAATCAGCAAGATAAAATACAAAATATATCAAATGTCAGTAACATTAACCGAAAAGCCGCGCGTAAACTTCGCTTCTGTGAAGAATCCGCTGCCGTTTCCCGACTTTCTGGAGGTGCAGCTGAAATCGTTCCACGATTTCCTGCAGCTTGACACCCCGCCGGAGAATCGAAAGAACCAGGGCCTCTATAAGGTATTTGCGGAGAATTTCCCCATTGCCGACACACGAAACAACTTCGTGTTGGAGTTTTTGGACTATTACATCGATCCTCCGCGCTACTCTATCGAGGAGTGTCTGGAAAGAGGGCTGACCTACAGCGTTCCTCTCAAGGCAAAGCTGAAGTTGTATTGCACGGACCCCGACCACGAAGACTTCGACACTACGATCCAGGACGTATATCTGGGTCCGATCCCTTACATGACGGACCAGGGCACGTTTGTCATCAACGGTGCGGAACGTGTAGTCGTTTCGCAGCTGCATCGTTCGCCGGGCGTCTTCTTCGGACAGAGCACTCACGCCAACGGCACGAAGCTCTATTCGGCGCGTATCATCCCCTTCCGCGGAAGCTGGATCGAGTTCGCCACTGACATCAACAACCGCATGTATGCCTACATCGACCGCAAGAAGAAGCTCCCCGTTACCACCCTTCTGCGTGCCATCGGCATCGAAAGCGACAAAGACATTCTCGAGATATTCGATCTCGCTGAGGAAATCAAGGTCGACAGGACGACCCTGATGGAAGCCAGGGGACGCAGGCTCGCAGCCCGTGTGCTCCACAGCTTCACCGAAGACTATGCCGACCCCGACACGGGCGAGCTCACCACCCTCGAGCGCAACACCGTTATCATGGAGCGCGGCGAGGAGCTCAACGACGACTCGATAGAGAAAATTCTCGAAAACGACACCGCCACCATCCTGCTCGAGAAGGAGAATGTGGGCAGCGTCGACTATACAATCATCTTCGAGACGCTCAAGAACGACCCCACCAACTCAGAGCGTGAGGCCGTGCAGCACATCTACAGGCAGCTGCGCAACGCGGAGCCGCCGGACGACGCATCGGCACGCGAGGTGATCACAAACCTCTTCTTCAGCGAGAAGCGCTACGACCTCGGCGAAGTGGGCCGCTACCGCATCAACAAGAAGCTCGACCTCGACACGTCGATGGACGTGAAGGTGCTTACCCGCGAAGACATCATCGCCATCATCAAGTATCTGATGGAGCTGATTTCGGCCAAGAGCGACGTCGACGATATCGACCACCTCAGCAACCGCCGCGTGCGCACCGTAGGCGAGCAGCTCTACAATCAGTTCGGCGTCGGACTGGCGCGTATGTCGCGCACCATCCGCGAGCGCATGAACGTGCGCGACAACGAGGTGTTCACCCCCATCGACCTCATCAACGCCAAGACGATCTCGTCGGTGATCAACACCTTCTTCGGCACCAACGCCCTCTCGCAGTTCATGGACCAGACCAACCCTCTGGCCGAAATCACCCACAAGCGCCGTATGTCGGCCCTCGGCCCCGGCGGTCTGTCGCGTGAGCGTGCCGGCTTCGAGGTGCGCGACGTGCACTATACCCACTATGGCCGCCTCTGCCCGATCGAGACCCCTGAGGGTCCGAACATCGGTCTGATCTCAAGCCTCTGTGTATATGCCAAGATCAACAATCTCGGCTTCATCGAGACGCCCTACCGCAAGGTGGAAAACGGCAAGGTGGACCTCGACAACAACGACGTGATCTATCTGGCCGCCGAAATCGAGGAGGGCAAGATGATCGCCCAGGGCAACGCGCCGCTCAACGACGACGGCACCTTCATCCGCAACCGCGTCAAGGCCCGTCAGGACGCCGACTTCCCGATTGTGGCTCCCGAGCAGGTGGAGCTCATGGACGTGGCGCCCATCCAGATTGCATCTATCGCCGCATCGCTCATCCCCTTCCTTGAGCACGACGACGCCAACCGCGCGCTCATGGGATCGAACATGATGCGTCAGGCCGTGCCCCTGCTGCGCAGCGAGGCCCCGATTGTCGGCACCGGCATCGAGAGCCAGCTGATACGCGACTCGCGCACGCAGATCATGGCCGAAGGCGAAGGCACCGTGGAGTTTGTCGACTCTACCGTGATCCGCATCAACTACGACCGCACTGCCGACGACGAGTTTGTCTCGTTCGAATCGTCGGTGAAAGAATACAAGCTGCCCAAGTTCCGCCGCACGAACCAGGGCACTACCATCGACCTCCGTCCCATCTGCAACAAGGGCGACCGTGTCAGCAAGGGCGACATCCTCACCGAAGGCTACTCCACCGAGAAGGGCGAGCTCGCGCTCGGCCGCAACCTGAAGGTGGCCTTCATGCCCTGGAAGGGCTACAACTATGAGGACGCCATCGTGCTCAACGAGCGCATGGTGCGCGAGGACATCCTCACTTCGGTCCACGTCGACGAGTATACGCTCGAAGTGCGCGAGACCAAGCGCGGCATGGAGGAGCTGACCAGCGACATCCCCAACGTGAGCGAGGACGCCACCAAGGACCTCGACGAACGAGGCATCATCCGCGTCGGAGCCCACGTGGTGCCGGGCGACATCATGATCGGTAAGATCACGCCTAAGGGCGAGAGCGACCCGACTCCGGAGGAGAAGCTGCTCCGCGCCATCTTCGGCGACAAGGCCGGCGACGTGAAAGACGCCTCGCTTAAGGCCTCGCCGTCGCTCAAAGGCGTGGTGATCGGCACCAACCTCTTCTCGAAAGCCACCAAGAACAAGACCAACCGCAAGAGCGCCAACGCCCAGCTTCCCCGCCTCGACGAGGAATACGAGGAGAAGCAGGATGCCCTCAAGACGGTGCTTCTCGACAAGCTCCGTACCCTGCTCGGCAGCATGACCTCGGCCGGAGTCAAGGACTTCCTCGGCGTAGAGGTAATAGAGAAAGGCATGTCGTTCCGCGACGTGAACTTCGGTTCGCTCGACTATGAGACCGTCAACCTCAGCAAATGGACCGGCGACGACCGCGTCGACTCGATGATCGGAAAGCTCATCACCAACTATCTCCGCAAGTCGAAGGAGATCGACAGCGAGCTGCGCCGTAAGAAATTCGACATCACCATCGGCGACGAGCTCCCCTCGGGCATCATGCAGATGGCCAAGGTCTACATCGCCAAGAAGCGTAAGATCGGCGTCGGCGACAAGATGGCAGGTCGCCACGGTAACAAAGGTATCGTGTCGCGCGTGGTGCGTCAGGAGGACATGCCGTTCCTCGAAGACGGCACTCCGGTCGACATCGTGCTCAACCCGCTGGGTGTGCCTTCGCGAATGAACCTCGGCCAGATTTTCGAGACCGTGCTCGGCTGGGCCGGACGCGAGCTGGGCGAGAAATTCGCCACTCCCATCTTCGACGGAGCCTCGCTCGACGACCTCAACGAATGGACCGACAAGGCCGGCATCCCCCGCTTCGGCAAGACCTACCTCTACGACGGCGGCACCGGCGACCGTTTCGACCAGCCTGCCACCGTGGGCGTGATCTACATGCTTAAGCTCGGCCACATGGTTGAAGACAAGATGCACGCACGCTCCATCGGTCCCTACTCGCTGATCACGCAGCAGCCCCTCGGCGGTAAAGCCCAGTTCGGCGGCCAGCGCTTCGGAGAGATGGAGGTATGGGCGCTCGAGGCATTCGGCGCCGCCCACATCCTCCAGGAGATTCTGACCATCAAGTCGGACGACGTGATGGGCCGCAGCAAGGCCTACGAGGCCATCGTCAAAGGCGACGCCATGCCCACCCCCGGTATCCCCGAGTCGCTCAACGTGCTTCTGCACGAGCTCCGCGGCCTGGGTCTGAGCATCACTCTCGACTAATCCGCGACAATGAACCGGCCGGAACGTCCGGCCGGTTTATAACCTCCTCACCACCATCAATATACAGGAAAGAGAAATATGGCTTTTAGAAGAGACAACAAAATAAAGAGCAACTTTTCGAAGATTACCATCGGACTCGCTTCTCCCGAAGAGATAAAGGAGAAGTCGAGCGGAGAGGTGCTCAAACCCGAGACCATCAACTATCGCACCTACAAGCCGGAGCGCGACGGCCTCTTCTGCGAGAAGATTTTCGGTCCGGTCAAGGACTACGAGTGCCACTGCGGAAAGTACAAGCGCATCCGCTACAAGGGCATCGTCTGCGACCGCTGCGGCGTAGAGGTTACCGAGAAGAAGGTGCGCCGCGAGCGCATGGGCCACATCGAGCTGGTAGTGCCCGTGGCCCACATCTGGTATTTCCGCTCGCTCCCCAACAAGATAGGCTATCTCCTGGGCCTCGCTTCCAAGAAGCTCGACCAGGTGATCTACTATGAGAAATACGTAGTGGTCAATCCCGGCAACTACGACCTCACCATAAAGGAAGGCAACTCCACCAAGGAACTCGAGAAGCTCGACCTGCTGACCGAGGACGAATACATGGACCTTCTGGAGAAGATTCCCGAAGAGAACGACTCGCTCGAAGACGACGACCCCAACAAGTTTGTCGCCAAGATGGGAGCCGAGGCAATCTACGACCTCCTCAAGGACCTCGACCTCGTGAAACTCAGCGCCGAACTCCGCGACCGTGCCAACAGAGACGGCTCGCAGCAGCGCAAGACCGAGGCCCTGAAGCGCCTGCAGGTGGTCAACTCGTTCCTCGCTTCGGCAGACCGCAACCGTCCCGAGTGGATGATTCTCAAGGCCGTGCCCGTAATTCCGCCCGAGCTCCGTCCCCTCGTGCCCCTCGACGGCGGCCGCTTCGCCACTTCCGACCTCAACGACCTCTACCGTCGCGTCATCATCCGCAACAACCGTCTGAAACGCCTCATCGAGATTCAGGCTCCCGACGTGATTCTGCGCAATGAGAAGCGTCTGCTTCAGGAGGCCGTAGACTCGCTCCTCGACAACTCGCGCAAGTCGAGCGCCGTGAAGAGCGACGTCAACCGTCCGCTCAAATCGCTCTCCGACAGCCTCAAGGGCAAGCAGGGCCGCTTCCGTCAGAACCTGCTCGGTAAGCGTGTCGACTATTCGGCCCGTTCCGTAATCGTCGTAGGTCCCGAGCTCAAGATGCACGAGTGCGGTATTCCCAAGCTCATGGCCGCCGAGCTCTATAAGCCCTTCGTGATCCGCAAGCTCATCGAGCGCGGCATCGTGAAGACCGTCAAGAGCGCCAAGAAGATCGTAGACCGCAAGGAGCCCGTGGTATGGGACATCCTTGAATACGTCATGAAGGGTCATCCCGTGCTCCTCAACCGTGCCCCGACGCTTCACCGACTCGGTATCCAGGCCTTCCAGCCCAAGATGATCGAGGGTAAGGCCATACAGCTCCACCCCCTCGCATGTACGGCATTCAACGCCGACTTCGACGGCGACCAGATGGCAGTGCACCTCCCCCTCGGCAACGAGGCCATCCTCGAGGCGCAGATGCTCATGCTCGGCGCCCACAACATCCTCAACCCCGCCAACGGCGCGCCCATCACCGTGCCTTCACAGGACATGGTGCTCGGCCTTTACTACATCACCAAGCTCCGCAAGGGCGACAAGGGTGAAGGCTCGGTGTTCTACGGTCCGGAAGAGGCTGAAATCGCCTACAACGAAGGCCGCTGCACGCTCCATGCTCCCGTGAGCATCATGGTCGACGACGTCGATGAGAACGGCAACGCCGTGAAGCGCATCTGCAAGGATACCTCAGTAGGCCGCGTGCTCTTCAACCAGTTCGTGCCCAAGGAGATCGGCTATGTCAACGAGATTATTTCGAAGAAGAGCCTGCGCACCATCATCGGCCGCGTCATCAAGAAATGCGGTGTAACGCGTTCGGCACAGTTCCTCGACGACATCAAGAATCTCGGTTACCGTATGGCATTCCGCGGCGGACTTTCGTTCAACCTCGGCGACGTCATCATCCCCGAAGAGAAGGAGCAGTATGTGGCCGAAGGACACGCCCAGGTGGAAGAGGTGCTTCAGAACTATCAGATGGGTTTCATCACCGGTAACGAACGTTACAACCAGGTGATCGATATCTGGACACATATCAACAACAAGCTCGCCTCCACGCTGATGAAGCACATGGAGGAAGACCAGCAGGGCTTCAACTCCGTATACATGATGCTCGACTCGGGCGCCCGTGGTTCGAAAGACCAGATCCGTCAGCTCTCCGGCATGCGTGGCCTTATGGCCAAGCCGCAGAAGGCCGGTGCCGAAGGCGGTCAGATCATCGAGAACCCGATTCTTGCGAACTTCAAGGAGGGTCTGTCGGTGCTCGAGTACTTCATCTCTACCCACGGTGCCCGCAAGGGTCTGGCAGATACCGCACTTAAGACGGCCGACGCCGGTTATCTCACCCGCCGTCTCGTAGACGTGGCCCACGACGTGATCATCACCGAAGAGGACTGCGGCACGCTCCGCGGACTCGTCTGCACCGAAATCAAGAACAACGAGGAAGTGGTGGCTTCGCTCAGCGAGCGCATCCTCGGCCGCGTGTCGGTGCACGACATCGTAGACCCCTATACCAACGAGCTCATCGTAGGCCAGGGCGAGGAAATCACCGAAGCCGCCGCCGAGCGCATCGAAAACTCGGCCATCGAGCAGGTAGAGATCCGTTCGGTGCTCACCTGCGAGTCGAAGAAGGGTGTCTGCGCCAAGTGCTACGGCCGCAACCTCTCCAACCACCGCATGGTGCAGAAGGGCGAGGCTGTCGGCGTGATCGCAGCCCAGTCGATCGGCGAGCCGGGCACACAGCTGACACTGCGTACGTTCCACGTCGGTGGTGTCGCGTCCAACCAGGCCGTTACCAAAGACGTTACCTCGCGCTATGAGGGCCGCCTCGAAATCGAGGAGCTGCGTACCGTAAAGAACAAGGACGGTGTCGACATCGTGGTAGGCCGTATGGCCGAGCTCCGCATCGTGGAGCCCCGCACCGAAATGGTGCTCACCACCGCCAACATCCCTTACGGATCGCGCATCTACTTCAAGGACGGCGACATGGTGAAGGTCGACGACATGATCTGCGAATGGGACCCCTTCAACAACGTCATCATCTCCGAAATGGCCGGTAAGGTGCACTTCGAGAATGTAGAGGAGGGCGTAACGTTCCGCGTCGAGGCCGACGAGGCCACCGGTCTGAGCGAAAAGATTATCATCGAGTCGAAAGACCGCACGCGCACCCCGAAGGTTCACCTCGTGGATGCCGGAGGCAATATCCTCCGTACCTATTCTCTCCCCGTAGGCGCCCACCTCGACGTGGCCGAAGGCGAGGAGGTAACACCCGGACAGGCATTCGTGAAGATTCCGCGCGCCACCGGCAACGTCGGCGACATCACGGGCGGTCTGCCCCGTGTAACCGAGCTCTTCGAGGCCCGCAACCCGTCGAACCCCGCCGTGGTCAGCGAAATCGACGGTGTGGTCGAGTTCGGCAAGATCAAGCGAGGCAACCAGGAAATCTCCGTTACGTCGAAGCTCGGCGAGGAGAAGAAATACCTCGTGCCTCTCTCGAAGCAGCTCCTCGTGCAGGAGAACGACTACGTGCGCGCCGGCACTCCGCTTTCCGACGGTGCCATCACCCCGAGCGACATCCTCAACATCAAGGGCCCCACGGCCGTGCAGGAATACATCGTCAACGAGGTGCAGGACGTATACCGCATGCAGGGCGTGAAGATCAACGACAAGCACTTCGAGGTAATCGTGCGCCAGATGATGCGCAAGGTCAACATCCTCGACCCGGGCGACACCCGCTTCCTCGAGCAGCAGGTGGTCGACAAGCGCGACTTCATGGAGGAGAACGACAACATCTGGGGCAAGAAGTATATCGTTGACGCCGGCGACAGCCAGACCTACTACGCGGGTCAGATCATCACCGTGCGCAAGCTCCGCGACGAGAACTCGGCCCTGAAGCGCAAGGACCTCCGCATCATGACCGTGCGCGACGCCGTGCCGGCAACGTCGGAGCAGATACTCCAGGGTATCACCCGCGCCGCTCTTCAGACTTCGAGCTTCATGTCGGCCGCATCGTTCCAGGAGACTACCAAGGTGCTCAACGAGGCTGCCATCAACGGCAAGACCGATACGCTCGAGGGCATGAAGGAGAACGTGATCTGCGGACACCTCATCCCGGCCGGAACCGGTCTGCGCGAGTACAACAAGCTCGTGGTGGCCAATCTCGATGAATACGAGGCTCTCCGCGAAGGGAAGGATCCCGACGAGGTAGTAGAGGCCGAGGCCAAAGAGATGGCCCGGTAATCACTGAAATCAGGCAACTCAAAATGATAAGAAGACAGGGCCCGGGCGTTTGCGCGGGCCCTGTTTCAGTTCGCCCGACAGCCGTAACAAGACCGGCGGACAGCCGTTGCCGATCCGGAGGTGCGGAAGGGGAGGAGGCTGTGGCGCCGCTCTCCCGAAAATGAACTTTCGCCCGTCTGCGCTGTCTATATCTATAATACGGAGACTGATAATTATAACCCGAAATGAAGAAGATAGTTTCAATAGTAGCCGGCATCGGCATCTGTCTGTCGGCCCCTGTGTCGGCCGAGGCATTCGACATCTACCAGGCCCTGCGGGGCGGAGTAGAGGCGTTGCAGGCGGTTACGCTTTCCGACGATCAGATAAAAGGATACGTGAGCCAGTACGTTACCGGCCTCGACAAAGAGAGCAAGATAGCTCCGGCCGACAACAAATACACCGTGCGCCTCAACCGAATCACGGCCGGACTCAGGGACGTGAACGGCGTGCCGCTCAACTTCAAGGTGTATCTCACCGACGACGTCAACGCTTTCGCCTGCGCCGACGGAAGCGTGAGGGTATATTCAGGGCTCATGGACCTCATGAACGACGACGAAGTGCTCGGCGTGATAGGTCATGAGGTGGGCCACGTGGCTCATGAAGACACCAAAAAGGCCTTCAAGCACGCACTGTTGACCTCGGCGGCACGCAACGCACTCGGGTCGGCCGGAGGAGTGGTGGGCACGCTCACCAACTCGCAGCTCGGCAGCATCGGAGAGTCGCTGCTCAACACGCGCTACAGCCGCAAGCAGGAGACTAACGCCGACAACTACGGCTATGACTTTCTGAAGAAATCGGGCAAGAATCCCTGGGCGATGGCGATGGCCTTCCGCAAGATGATGGCTCTCGAGCAGCAGGGCTCTACGCTCGGCGGCGGACTCAAACAGCTCTTCTCCGACCATCCGGCCACGCAAGACCGTATCAAAAACATGGAGAAGAAGGCCCGTAAAGACAAAATAGCTCCCCCGGCAGGCTACACGCCCCTCACCAAATGATGATAAAATGTCCGTTCATACCCGAAGGATTCTGTGTCAATATATTCGGCACATATTGGGTGCGCGATCCGTCGTGGATAGATGCGAAGGTGATCAATCACGAGCGCATCCACACGGCTCAACAGCGTGAGCTGCTGTTTATACCGTTCTATATCCTCTACGGGCTTGAATGGCTTTTGAGGCTTATGCAGACGCGTCATTGGCGCAAGGCATACCTTGCTATCTCGTTCGAGCGCGAGGCCTACGCCCACGGCGGCGACTTCACCTATCTGTCGCGCCGGCGCCCGTGGGCCTGGGTGAGGATGTGGAAAAAGGCAGGGAGGCGAAAGTGAAACGCATGTAAAAAAGAACAGGCTGTGCCGAAAATTTTTTATTACTGTCCGCTAAACCATAAAACATCTTGTCCAACCTCTTGAAACATAGAAGTTGGACTTATTTGTATGCGTGGACAAGCCCCCTTAGTCTATTTCCTCCCTTTCCGGAGGTGGATTTGTTGCCTCTACCAGCATTCTTTTGAGGTCTGCTTCTGGATTGTTGAAGAAGTTTTCGAGATTCAGGTAATACATCAGAACAATTCTGACTATTGTAGCCAGTCCCGAGAAGCTCCAACGCCTTTGCAATGTGCTTTGTAGGACCGAGAGCAGCAGATTTGCAATGAGCGTGACCCATATCTGTATCTTTATGACATTGGCGCTTGTCTTCTTCAAAAAAGAAAAGTATTGCGGCAGTACCCGGCAGGAGTACCCCGGTACTTAGGTCTGAATACCACAGTACTCCTGCAGGATTACTGGTGTAATACCCGAAGGAGTACTGCTGTAATAATAGTAAAAGTACTGGTGTATGCCAAGTATGCGTACTCTTGTCAACGGTAAGGATATAGCTACCATCTTTCAAGGATTCTGAAGTGGCACGTCGGATATATGGCAGACAATTCACCTTCTGCCATATGGCCATCGGCCTACCTGAGAAATGAGTGATGCCCAACTTGTCGGCTAAGGTCTTGCTAACTTCCCGGTAGTGGCATAGTGTTGAATATTGTTTAGGTCATAATGTCAGTGTATTAACGCCTATTTTACTTTGAAGTTATACATTTTTCCATAGTCTCTCAGGATAGCCAGAC
>CAMCDS010000040.1 GCA_945873625.1 uncultured Porphyromonadaceae bacterium
CCCGAGGGGTCAAATCCCGCGTGCCCGAAGGGGTCAAACACACGCGCCTTTTCCAAATTGCCCGGCGGCGCGGCGACTGATTGTCCGATTAGGGGCTATTTATGGTCCGAAGAAGAAAAGATTGCTCCGCAGGGCGAGTTTTGGGCAGGCGGGTTTGATGCGACGGTTTATTTTTTGTAATTTTGCACGCTTGGAGCATACTGCGCGATTTTGCGCCCGGCTCCGACGAAAGCTGACTTTTCCGATGCAGAAACCGTTTTACAACATATTCACTCTCGACAACGGTCTGCGGGTGGTGCACCGGCAGACCGATTCACACGTGGCTTACACCGGCGCGGTAATCGGCGCGGGCAGCCGCGACGAGGCCGCCGACAAGCCGGGACTCGCTCATTTCGTGGAGCATACGCTTTTCAAGGGCACCGACCATCGGTCGAGCCGCAACATCAACCTGCGCCTCGAGAGCATCGGCGGCGAGCTCAACGCCTACACCACCAAGGAGGAGACGCTGCTCTTCGCCAACACGCCGGCGGGATACACCGACCGCGCCTTCGAGCTGCTCTACGACCTCGTGGCCTACAGCAATTTCCCCGAGGCGGAGGTGGATCGCGAGCGAGATGTGGTGATAGAGGAAATCAATTCTTACCTCGACAACCCGGCCGACTCGGTGTTCGACAGCTACGAAGACCGCATCTTCGCCGGCAGCGGACTGGGCCACAACATATTGGGAAGCGCGGAAAGCGTCGGTAAGCTGACGCCGGCCGACTGCCGCTCGTTCGTGGAGCGCGTCTACCGCCCGGCCAACATGACCGTCTATTGCGCCGACCCTTCACCCGCCCGCCGCATCGAGTCGCTGGCCGAGAGATATTTCGGCCGTCTGCGCTTCGAGGGCACGGGCATCGACCGCCGCCCGCCGGTGGCCACCGAACCCTTCTCCGAAAGCGTGGACCGCAACGGGCACCAGGCCCACACGGTGTGCGGATGCCGGGTGTTCGGACGCAAGGACCCTCGCAGCCACGCCCTCTTCCTGCTCAACAACTACCTCGGCGGACCGGGCATGAGCTCGCGCCTCAACGAGGAGCTTCGCGAGAAGCGCGGATACGTCTACACCGTCGACAGCAGCGTGGCGCTTATGAGCGACACGGGGCTGTGGGCCGTCTATTTCGGCTGCGACGCCGGGATGGCCGACCGCTGCGTCGGGATGATACGCCGCGAAGTGGAGCGTCTGGCCTCACACCCTCTCGGCGAGAGGCAGCTCGAGCGCGCCAAGCGCCAGTATATCGGGCAGATGCTTCTCGCCGGCGACAACCGCGAGTCGATGGCCATGTCGATGGGCAAGAGCCTCGCCTACTATGGCGAAGTGCACGACGTCGACTGGATTTCGGAGCGCATCAGGGCCGTCTCGGCCTCCGATGTGCGCGACATGGCCTGCATGCTTGCCGAAAACGCTTTCTCACGCCTCACCCTTTATTGACGCCCTCATGAAGATAGCACATCTCGATCTCGGGGAGCGCCCTGTGATGCTCGCCCCGATGGAAGACGTTACCGACCCCTCGTTCCGGCTTATATGCCGCGAGATGGGGGCACGCCTTGTCTACACCGAGTTTGTCTCGGCCGAGGCCCTGGTGCGCAACATAAGCAGCACCACGCGCAAACTGCATATCGACGACCGCGAGCGTCCGGTGGCCATACAGATCTACGGCCGCGAGCCGGAGGCGATGGTGGAGGCAGCCAAAATAGTGGAGCAGGCCGGTCCCGACCTGCTCGACATCAACTTCGGATGCCCGGTGAAGAAGGTGGCCTCGAAAGGCGCCGGAGCCGGAATGCTGCGCGACATACCCAAGATGCTGGCAATCACGGAGGCAGTGGTCAAGGCCGTGTCGATTCCCGTAACGGTGAAGACGCGCCTCGGCTGGGATTGCGAGAGCAAGATAATCGGCGACCTCGGCCCGCGCCTGCAGGACTGCGGCATCAAGGCGCTGACCGTGCACGGACGCACGCGCAGCCAGATGTATACCGGCAGCGCCGACTGGGAGCCGATAGGGCGGCTGAAAGCCGACCCGCGCATGGAGATTCCTATCATCGGCAACGGCGACATCACCACTCCGGAGCAGGCCGTGGCGGCTTTCGACACCTACGGCGTCGACGGCATCATGATAGGGCGCGGCGCCATCGGTTCACCCTGGATATTCCGCGAGGTAACGGCCGCCATTGCCGGCAACGATCCGCAGCCGCTTTCGGTGAAGGAGAAATTCGACATCATCCGCCGGCAGGTGCGTGAGTCGATCGAGCGCATAGACGAATACCGAGGCATACTCCACATACGCCGCCACCTCGCGGCCTCACCCCTCTTCAAGGGGCTGCCCAACTTCCGCGAAACCCGCATAGCCATGCTGCGCGCCGAGACCGAGGCCGAACTGCTCGCCCTGTTCGACGACATCGCCCGGCGCTACTTCGCCGACCTAATCTGACAACCGACATAAACCCCTGAAATACACAAGACACCATATATGAACAGAATATTATCGCTGCTGCTCGCACTGACGGCTGTCCTGATTCCGGCAGCCGCCGAGACCATGACGGAATACGTCAGCTTCTGCGGGCCGTTCGACCGCATCCGCATCACCGACAACGTCAACGTGGTCTATCAGTGGCTCCCCGACTCGTCGGGCTACATGCGCTTCTCCGGCGCGCGACGTTTCGCCGACGCATTCATTGTCAGCAACAACAAGGGAAAGCTCCGCATCCAGGTAAACACCGAAGACGTGAACGACCCCGAACTGCCTACCATCTACATCTACTCCAACTTCCTGACCCACATCGACAACTCGTCGGACAGAAACCTCGAAGTGCGCTCCATAGCCCCCTGCCCCAACCTCAACATACGCCAGATAGGCAACGGAAGCATATCGGTAGACGGCGTGAAGGCCGACCGCCTGAAGGCGTCGATAGCCACCGGGGCCGGACGCATCACCGTAACCGGAACCGCCCAGGAGGCCGACTATAAGATGGTAGGCGCCGGAACAATCATGGCCGACCTGCTCGACGCGCAGGTGGTCAACTGCATGGTGGTCGGAGCCGGCACAATCGGCTGCTGGGCGCAGGAGACCCTCAGCGTGAAGGGACTCGGCTCCACGCGCACCTACTATCGCGGCACGCCTGTGGTGAAGAAAGGTGCGGGTCTCAAAGTGTTCAGTCTCAAAGAGCTTGAAGCCGAGCGCAAGGCGCGCGCCGCCGAAGAGGAGGCTTCTCCGGCCGAGGAAGAGACTGCCGTCGAGGAGACAGTGGACGAGACGCCGGCCTCGGAACCCGAAGAGGAAGCGCCGGAGGTAGAAGAAGAGGAGGCCGAAGAGACCGAAGAAGAGACTCCGCAGGCTCCCGAGACTCCCGCCGAGGAGGAGACCACCCGGGAATAACCTCTGCCAGCCCCTGAATCAATGGCCGCTACCGACGAAAAGCCCTCGCTCAAGCTCAAGACCGCCCGCACCATAAAATGGAACACCATCGACCGGTTCGGCACCCAGTTGCTGTACCTCGTCGTAGGCGTGGTGCTCGCCAACGTCCTGAGCCAGGAGGAGTTCGGCCTCGTCGGCGTGCTGCTCATCTTCCAGGCCTTCGCCACCATCCTCACCGACGGAGGCTTCGGAATGGCCCTTCTTCAGAAGAAAGAGCCGCGTCAGCGCGATTTCTCCACCGTCTTCTGGTTCAACCTCTGCGTCAGCCTCCTCATCTACGCCGTGCTGTGGCTTTCGGCTCCGCTGATAGCCCGCTTCTTCCACGGCGACCAGCGGCTTATTCCGCTGTCGAGATGGTTGTTTCTCTCGTTTGTGGTCTACGGCCTCTCGCTCGTGCAGGGCGTCCGGCTCATGAAGGAGATGAACGTCAGGCAGATAGCCGTAGCCAACATAGCCGGGCTCATCTGCGGCGGCGCCATAGGCGTATGGCTCGCCCTCGCGGGCTACGGCGCATGGGCCCTCGTCTGGCAGACACTCGCCAACGCCGCCGTGCGCACGTCGTGGCTGTGGATAGCCGGCCACTGGCGGCCCTCGCTCACTTTCAGCCGGTCGTCGCTCAGGCATATACTCCCCGTAGGCCTCGGCACCCTCTCGTCGCAGGTGCTCAACACCGCCTCGCAATACGCATACAACTTCGTGATCGGCGGCTACTATTCAATCCGGGCCGTCGGCATCTACACGCAGGCCGACAAATGGAGCAAGATGGGGAGTGCCACCATAATACAGATAATCACGTCGAGCTTCGTCCCGCTGCTCTCCAGATTCTCGGACGACGCCGCCACCCACCGCCGCTACATCACCCGAATCAACCGCTTCACGGCTCTCATCCTCTTCCCGGCCATGACGGGGCTGTGCCTCATCGGCGCCCCCCTCTTCCACACCCTCTTCGGCCACAAATGGGACGAAGCCATACCCCTCTTCCAGATTCTCGCCATCCGCGGAATCCCGGTGGTGCTCATACAGCTCTACTACACCTACGCCGTCTCGCTCGGCCGCTCGAAGGCGATGGTAGCCATCGAGATAGTGAAAGACTCGCTCATCTTCGCCGCCATACTGCTCACCGTGTCATCCTATTCGGTCGAGACACTCGTATGGGGGCAGTTCGGCGCTTCGGCCGCCACTCTCGCCGTAGCCGCCGCCATAGCCTCCTCCATCACCGGCTATCCACTGCGCCGCATGGCCGCCGACCTCATCCCCTTCATGCTCCTCTCGTTCGCCGCATGCGCCGCCGCATGGGCTGCCGGCGCATGGATCGCAACCCCCTGGCTCCGCCTCGCCGCCGAGCTTGCCGCCGGACTCGCCGCCTACCTGCTGCTCCTCCGCCTCTTCCGCATCCCCGAGCTCCCCGAAATGACCGCCTATCTCTTCGGCCGCTTCCGCCGCCACCCGGCTCCTAAAAATAATTAAGGATTGTTTTGGCGTTCGGCGGATGGTCCTTGCCTGCTGACGCAGCCCCCACGGAAGGGTATGGATCATCACGGATTTACAAGGCCTTACAAGACACCGAAAAGGATAATCCGAGGTGGATAATCGGGCGAAGGCGGGTAGAGGCAACCACCCTCCGGGGGTTGTTCTGACGCGGTGCTGTTTATCCCCATGTACCTCACTGCGTTCGTAACATGGGGCTATCGAAAAGGCAACCTCCTCCGGAGGTTGGGCGGACACAGGCAATACGTCCGGAGATAGAGGACGCAGACAGTACGTCCGGAGGAGGTTGGGCGGACGCAGGAGGTACCTCCAGAGGAGGTTACATCTTCAATAGCCCCACGTTGACGAGCGAGAGCGAGTCTACGTGGGGCTACACATATACCCTCACCTACAACCCCCGGAGGGGGTTGCATCCGTCAGCAAAAGAACTATTCGCTTTTGTCGGGTGCCCGGCAGAAAGAGAGCCTCCGGGCAGCAGGGGAGGTTGTCCGGAGGCGAACTAATCAGGATTAGAGGGTGGGTGTTGGGGTTATGACACCGGGATGGACGGTATGCGATTATTTTCGCAACCGGATGTCATAGTTTCTTACGGCAGTCAGTTTGGCCGACTGCGTTTGGTATTCCTTCACCTCCACGTGGTCGGCAGATACCGTCTTGCAGGTAGTGAGGTAAGTGTATGCGTTGGGGTCGGCGGGGTTGCCTTCAAGAGTCTGTATGAGATTCTTCGAGCGGCCGAGGTAGCCGAACGCAGCCCATATCATTGACGGGTCGCCGCCGGCAAAGTTGTAACATTCGCTGTACTTGCCGGTGGTCATCCAGTTGATGTCGCTCATCTCGCGATATGCCGTAACTTCATTGATTTCCCAACCGAAATTAATTCTTTCGGCATCGGAAGTGGCTGTAAAGAGCAAAGCCACAGACAGAAAGAGTAGTGTTCTTTTCATTGGTTGATATTGTGTTCTTGAAATATAATCCGGCTTCAGGGAAACGAGAGATAGCCGCGGGCTATGGCTTTCTTGATGAGCTCGGCCATGTTGCCGGCTCCGAGCTTGCGCAGTATCTGCTTGCGGTGAAACTCCACGGTGTTGGACGAGACATAGAGTCGGTCGGCTATCTCCGACGTCTTGAGTCCGTCGCCTATGAAGCGGAGCACCTCTATCTCGCGCGAAGTGAGGAGATTGGAGTCGTCCATCCCCTTGCAGTATTCCTCATAGCGGCTGCTGAAGTATTTTTCGCCGCGCGACACACATTCGACGGCCAGCTTGAGCTCATCGAGCGAGCCGCCTTTGAGCACTATGGCGTCGGCACCGGAGTTCATCATCCGGTGTATCACCCATATCTCCTCATGCATCGAATGGAAAATGACCGATATGCCCGGATTGAGTTTCCTGAGCCGGGGAATAAGGTCGAACCCCGACATCCCCTCGAGCTCCACGTCGACTATCACTATGTCGAAACAGGGACACTGAGGCAAAGCGAGCTCCTCCTCGGCCGAGACGGCTTTGGTAAATGTGAACGGGTGGAGTGTAAAACTACGGTTTACCGTAGCTGATTTCGATGCAAAATCCCTTGCCGGGGTCGGTTTTCGAGAAGTCTGCGCCGATTCCGGCAGCACGCTCGCGGATAGACTTCAAGGCTCCTTCCGAGGCATCCGGACCGAGTCCGCGGCCGTTGTCGCTAACCCTCAGCCGGAGCACGCGCGAGTCGTAGATGAGGCCGACCGAAGCCTGAGTGGCACCTGAATGGCGGATGATGTTGCCGATGGCTTCCTGCACTATGCGGTAGTACTGATAGGCCACGGCGTGGGGCACCGACTGCCAGTCGCTCCCCTCCGACGAATAGTCGATGCGGAGCCCCTGCGGCAGAGGCACGTGGCTGATATAGTCGCGCAGTATCTCGTCGATGTCGGCATAGCGGAACTCGGGCGGCATCTGCTCGTGCGACATGCGGCGCAACGAGTCGCGCAGACGCGCGATGCGCGCTCCCACATCGGCACGGTCGAAATCGGAGGAGTTGAGAGAAAGGCCTATGCCCAGCAGGTCGTTGCAGGCTCCGTCGTGAAGTTCGCACGCCAGACGCGTGCGCTCCTCCTCGAGACCTTCGAGGTAACGACCGGTGCGCTCCATCTCGTGGCGCTGCTCGAGCTGGCGGCGGCGGATGCGGCTCCACGCCGCGAAGAAGACAAGGGCGGTGAGGACAAGCAGAAAGGCTCCGGCGAAAATCCAGAGTATGGCGGTGCGTTCACGCGCCTCGGCCTCGGCCTTGGGCAGAGCTATCCGGGTCTCCTGCGTCTTGAATTTCACGGAGTATTCCGAAAGCTGACGGTCGATGTCGGTAGAGGCGATTGAGTCGCTCTGGCCGAATCGGTCTTACCTTCGGCGAGCAGTTCCTGACCCTTCAGCAGGTATCCCTCGGCCTCGGCGGCCGACACCGGCTTCTCACGTCGCTCGCCGGCGCACCCGGCCATAAGAAGGCACGCCAGCGCCAACGGGGCGGCCACACCTTTCATCATTCGTCTTACTGCCATGAGCCTCACTTTTTGGGACGCAGGATTTCAATCCAATAGTCGTCGGGGTCGTGGATGAAATATATCCCCATCGAGGGATTCTCGTAGCATATCCATCCGCGCGAACGGTGGTATTCGCGTATCGCCTCGTAGTCGCCCTCCACGCGCATGGCCAGATGGCTCTCGTTCTCCCCGAGCTCGAAAGGCTGCGGATGGTCGCGCAGCCACGTAAGCTCAAGGCGGAACGAGGAGCCGGGCGCCGACAGATAGTTGATTTCAAACGAGCCGTCGGGGGCGATTATCTCGCTTGTCTTTTCAAGCCCCAGGGCCTCGCGGTAGAACTCAATCGACCGCTTAAGGTCGGTAACGTCGATATTGAAATGATCGAAATGCGCTTTGATTTCCATAATTGATGAATTTGATTGCTCAAAGTTAGTAAATTAAATCCTTTTCCGCAAACCGGAGATGATAGCCGGCGTCGTGAAACAGGCCTGTAACCAACACCATATATCCGGGCACAGTGCCGTCGGAGCTCCATTTCAGGTCGATGCCGAAAAGCACCGTCAGCGTTCGGCCCACATCGAAGCCATAAGCCTCGAGCGAGGGGCGCACCTTGTCAGGGTGCAGGCACGCCTCGCCCCGGCTGCGGCGGCACACCGTGTCGCCGCAGAGACGACACCGCCCGATGTTGATTAACGCCCGGCCGCCGCTCCGGCGCTCCGCTTCGAGCAGAAACCGCTCTATCGCCCCGCAGTCGGGCAGAATCATATCGCGGAAATCCTCTGTCTCCACCCCGGCGGCCAAAGGCTCGAAACGCGCCGCAAGGAAGGAGACGCGGGCATAGCGGCCGAGCAGGGCCTCGGCGTCGAAGTCAAACGGCGGACACGCCCAGCTGCGCCCGAACATCGGGCACTCTCGGCAGAAGCCCATAAACTTGTCGCGATCGCGGAAACGGGCCATATAGCCCTCCATATCGGTCTCACGCACGGAGACCTCGACTGAATAGCGCGTCCTGCGCGCCTTTACTTTCTCATCCATATAAACAATGTCCGGATGCGAAATTAACAAAATCCGGCAAATTATGAGTAATTTTGCATCCTGTTTTCTATCCGAAGGATTATCATGTGGATTCTGCTTGCCCTCGTTTCGGCCCTCTGCCTCGGCTTCTACGACATATTCAAAAAGCTCTCGGTGCGCGACAACGACGTGCTGATGGTGCTGATGCTCAACACAGTGTTTGGCGCGCTGCTCATGTCGCCCTTCCTCCTGTCGGGGATAGCCGACGGCAATTTCGGCTTCGGCAACGACCCCGTCGGCCATGCGCGCATACTCCTCAAATCGGTTATCGTGCTCGGCTCGTGGCTGCTCGGATATTTCGCCATCAAGCATCTGCCGCTGACGGTGCAGGGACCCATCAACGCCTCGCGTCCGGTGATAGTGCTTGTCGGCGCGCTCCTCATCTTCGGAGAGCGGCTCAACGCCATGCAGTGGGCCGGCATATTGCTCGGATTCACCTCCCTCTTCCTAATCTCGCGCATCGGGGCGAAGGAGGGTTTCTCGCTCCGCCGGTCGGGATGGATATGGATGTCAATCGGAGCCACGGCGCTCGGAGCCGTAAGCGCGCTCTACGACAAATATCTGCTCCGCTCCTACGAGCCGCTTGAGGTGCAGGTCTGGTATTCGCTCTATCAGAGCATCATAATGGTGGCCGTAATCTCAATAATACGTGCGCGATCCGGGGCGGCCAAAAGCAAATTCCGCTGGCGCTGGACCATACCATGCATCGCCATATTCCTGACCACCGCCGACATTGCCTACTTCTATTCGCTCTCGCTCGAAGGCTCGATGATTGCCGTGGTCTCCATGATACGCCGAGGCAGCGTGATAGTCAGCTTCATCTACGGCGTCGCCGCGCTCCACGAAAAGAACATCCGCCCGAAACTCATCGACCTCGGCATACTCCTCCTCAGCCTCGCCCTCCTCGTCGCCGGCTCCCGCCTCTGACCGCCCGCCCAAACCGCCGGGCAGTGCCACGACACTGACATACCGCTGTGGTTAGTCTCTCAGGCAGCCGATGGGAATTATTTTCACTCCATCTTCGCGGGTATATGCCATTTCTCCGCCTGTAAGCACAATCAGCAGATCCGGCTCACGGAGTCTTATTTGCCTCTCCGACTTACTCTTCTCGGAAATAAGACGCTTGATTTCAAGCAGATGATTTGCCCCATCTTCAATTTCCCGGCTGCCGAGCTTACACTCAATAAGAGCATAACGTCCGTCGTCGAGATGCAACACGGCATCTGCTTCAAGCCCGAAACGGTCGTGATAGTAAGACAAGCGACCGCCAAGAGCCTGAGAATAGACCCTCAGATCGCGGAAACAGAGACATTCGAATATGAATCCGAATGTATTGAGGTCAAGTTCGAGACTCTCGGGAGACGCGCCCAACGATGCCACAGCAATGGAGGGATCCACAAAACAACGTTTCTTACCTTTGCGTATCACCGTCTTTGAACGGATAGCAGGAGACCAGGCCTCTATGTCGTCTATGACAAACAGTTTCTCCAACGCACCCACATAATCATCAAACGTGGGCATGGACGTTCCTTCCATCTCCTCAGCGACATCGGCCACCATTGACGTTTTCTTCGCCAAAGTGCATATATTTCGGGAATATGAACGAAGAATCAGGCGGGCCAGCGTGGGATTCCTGCGCGTCTTGTCTACTCTTGAAATATCCTTATAACATATTTCATCAACATAATCCTTTGCAATGAGCAGCTTTGCCTCAGTGCTCATATCATCGAGCGATGCAGGCCAGCCTCCACGACACGCGGCAAATATCAGCTGCTCGATTGACAGTTGTGAAGTCTCGCCATCTATATCGCAATCCGGCTCATCAAAAAGCCGACGCAGCGAGATAGAGCCGTTTGACTCAAGCGACTCGAACAGACTCATCGGATACATCGCCATTCTTGATATACGACCTGTACCGGTGTGCATTATCTCATCATCGTCAATTACAGTAGAACCCGTCAGGATGAACTGCCCTTTCTTTCTGCGCTCATCCACAGCATGACGCACCGCATCCCATATAACCGGAGCGACCTGCCATTCATCGATAAGACGAGACGTATCGCCCTTAAGCAATAACGACGGCTTTGTCCTTGCTGTGGCCATATAGCCCTCCCTTCGGTCCGGATCCTGCATCTTGACAACGCTTCCGGCCCTACGTTCTGCCGTCGTTGTCTTGCCACACCACTTGGGTCCGGCAATCTGCACCGCCCCGAAAGCTTCAAGCCTCAAATCAAGCGTCTTGTCAGCAATTCTGCTCAAATACCTTGTCTCTTCCATAACTGCCTGCAAAATTAGTGATTTTCTTCGGTTCAGGCAAACCGTTTTGTATTTTTGACAGGTTTTACTTTGTGTTTTTGATGTAATTTACTTTGTGTTTTTGATATGATTTACTTTGTTAAATTGAGTTAATTTTCGGCTGAGGAAATTCTGACTGCTTTTGACCGCGATTCAATATTCAACGGTTTGGAACTATAAATCAATCATATACAGCACATGCTCCTTCAACGGGTGGCCGTCGGGAAGGGCGGGGTGCATGAAGCGCCCGGCAGGCCGCATCCCTATGCGGCGCATCACTCGCTCCGAAGCCTCGTTGGGAACAGCCGTGAAGGAATAGACCCTGTCAGACAATCGTCGGCTACGTGCATACTCCAGGCAGGCCGAGGCTGCCTCGACGGCATAGCCGCGCTTCCAGTATCGGTCTGACAACCTCCACCCTATCTCCCAGCCGGGCGAGAACGGAGCCTCGAAACAGAAACGGTGGAAACCGACAAAACCGGCAAACCCGCCCCTTCGCCTTTTACCTCGACGGCGAAAAGCCCGAAGCCATATTCTTCGATTTACGCCGATATGCGGTCGGCCAACGCATCAGATTCGGCCGCCGACATACACGCCGGAAAATATCGCATCACGTCAGCATTACCGTTCATCTCCGCAAACGGCCGCCTGTCGGCCTCAGTCCAGCGGCGCAGCAACAACCGAGCCGTCTCTATAATCACCTCTCCGTTCATTCTAATTTTAAAAATTACAATAGTCTGACATACACAGTCATCCCGTTATTTAAAAGCCGGGAGTAATACGTTATTACATCTTCAATTATCAAAACTTCCGGATGCTTTCGAGTTCACCATTTATAAAAGCGACCGTCAGTGTACTCGGAGTTATACATCCCTGTTCCATAAACTCATACCACCAAATCTCATGACTATCAGAACCAACCGTCGTAAGATCGATATTTGTCGGCTGGCCAAGAAGCATCTTTACAGAGTCCTTCGGCATGTATGTATGCAACGTTACATCGCCCTTTGCACCCCTAACATCGACATACTGCGTATTAGCTATCTTTTGATTGCGAATATTTTCCTTATGTTTATCTGAAAGCAAAACAAAGGCGAGAAGCACGAAGAATAACGCAGCCGCTCCGGAAATAAAACCTAATATAAAAACTACAATTCTATTCATCTGTCGAGTAGTTATATTTTATCGACAAAGATAGTTAATTTCTGCGACATATCAAGCTTATGGAGACGGGTATATGCGAAATCTCCCTGCAGGTCGGCGACCGACAGGGAGATTCAACAAGAGCTTGCGGAGAGGACGAGATTCGAACTCGTGGTAGAGATTGCTCCCTACGTCGGTTTAGCAAACCGGTGGTTTCAGCCACTCACCCACCTCTCCTTGAGGCTTCGGGATTTGTTCCCTTGGCTTTGTGGCTGCAAAGTTACTACTTTTTGCGGATTCCACCAAATTTTTATGCCGTTTTTTTGATTTTAATCCCTGACAACGCCTATAATCACCCGTCGGGGGAGGCAGCAAGGCACAAAAAAAAGCGGAAATGTTGTCGCAACACTGCCGCTTCCCTATGATCTAAGTCTTTTCATTTATCCGGCCCGAACGCAATTTTTATAAAATTGAGCCGGCTATCTGCCGGCAACGACGGACTTTGCTGTCGCCGTTCGGGTGCAGGCTCCGGAGGCATGCGGGCTTGAGCCGCGTGCCGGATATGCAATTGTCCGAATACCGCCTGCTGACGGATAAATGCCGCCTTCTACGTTCACACGCGCCAGGCCGGGTGTAACGTGTTTTATTCATGGCCGCAGACGCCGTTTCGCAACCTGCCTGCAGCTCTAAGCAGTTATATATTCTATTCGTATAGATTCAATTTCTATACGCATGCAAAGATAGCACTAATTTTTGGATTATACCTATTTTTGGCATTAAAAAATGCCTGTAAATTGCGCATTTATTCTGCAGGCCGATAATCCGTCAGAGTGGAATCCGGGTTTTAAAAGACTACTACAACTGTGGATCAACACATTGTGCATCGAAAGCAGCAGCCCGCAAAAGCACGCCGGGCAAAGCACCCGGAAGCGCCTTATGCACCCCGCCCGCTACATTCAGACTTTTTAACATTAGAAGTTTTACATCCGGACACCACATACTGAAAGCCGGAACCAGGCACGAGACCCGGTTCCGGCAGGGTATCACATTTTTATAAGCGGTTTCTATTCGTAAAGGGCCACGGTCTTTTTCACCGTGTTGAGCATGCGGGTGCGGAGGGCAGCCGGGGCTATCACTTCGGCCTTCGGGCCGAGGCTCAGTATATAGCTCACGAAGCGGGGCGAGGGGACGAGCGTATAGTCGAAGATTGAGCTGTCGGGCTCGGTAAGCACTTCGCGCTGTGAGCAGTGGAGGGGATTCATCCTCAGCTCCTGACGGTGGTCGCCCTTGATGCGCACGCGTATGCTCTGGGGGTCTTGTCCGTCTTCGATATCCACTCCGAAGTAGCGGCTGAAGAATCCGCGCGGCGAGAAGTTTTCGGGGTAAGTGAACCGGCTGTCGAGTATCTGCACCTGGAGCACGTTGACGAGGGGATACACCTCCAGTTTTCCGGTGTCGATGTTTTTGCCGAGCAGATACCATCCGTGGCTCCAGAAGCGCAGGCAGTATGGCTCCACCGTAACGTCGCTTCTGCGTATAGAGCTGTCGGCCACCTCCGAATAGCGCACCGACACGACGCTGTTGGACCTGATAGCCTCGAAAAGAGCCGCGAGGCCGTGTCGCTCTTCGGGGGTGATGTCGAGAAGCACCCTGTCCGAGGCATTTCCGTCGGCGTCGGAGAAATTGCTCAGCGAGAGGGTCTGGAGCATCCAGACGCGCAATTTGGTTTCGTTGCCTTCCGCTCCGTCCTGGCGGATGTAGTATTCATGGTCGGAGCGGTTGCATAATATCCGTATGCCAAAGAGCTGCCCGATGGCATCCCTGTGGTTGTGGAACGTACGGAGCGCGAGAGGAGAATGGTCTGTGTTGAGTGGTGATTCTTTCCACAGCTCCGAAATCTCTTCGTATGTAATGCTTCTGGCATTGCGTATGACGTCAACGAGCCAGACGTATCTACGAAATAAATCGCGTTTCATCTTTTCGGTTAAAACTTGGAAAAGTGGTCAAACAAAATATTAATAACTGCTCAAGGCCTTCGGCATTCCCGGAGTATTTCGGAAGTCCGGTACTCTTCGGACGCGTCAGGATGCCAATATGCGTTCAATGTGCAAATTTACAACAAAAGCCCAACTTACACAAATAATCAGGTATAAAAAGTTTTATTATGCCAAATAATTGTCTGTTCCTGAAAATGGTTGACTCGTTTTAGGATGTTTACTGTTGGAGGTTT
>CAMCDS010000041.1 GCA_945873625.1 uncultured Porphyromonadaceae bacterium
CTCTTGTCGGATTCGAACCAACGACCCCGAGATTACAAATCACGTGCTCTGGCCAGCTGAGCTAAAGAGGCATCGGGGACTGCGGTCGGATGCAGACTTTTTAGTTGCTGACCGAAATCGAGTGCAAAGTTACAACCTCTTTTTGATTCCACCAAATTTTTAGAGGAAAAAATTTCAAAAAAGTACATTTTTCCGTTTCCGGACTCTCGCTCCCGCCCCGCCGCCGCGGCTTTCCGGAGCGTCGGCAACAAAGCCAACCTCCGGATTGCCAGGCGTTAAGGAGTCCGCAGACTACTCTACGGTTACCGATTTGGCAAGATTGCGGGGCATATCCACATCTTTGCCCTTGTTGATGGCGATATAATACGAAAGAAGCTGAAGCGGTACGCTCGTGATGATTGGCGTCAGACACTCGGGCACCTCCGGAACCTCGAGCACATGGTCGGCAATCTTGCGTATCTCGTCGTCGCCTTCGGTTACGATGGCGATGATGTTGCCGCCGCGGGCCTTCACCTGCTGCACATTGCTCACGATTTTTTCGTAGAGATGGTCTTTCGGAGCGATGATAACCGAAGGCATCTCGGCGTCGATAAGCGCGATGGGGCCGTGCTTCATCTCGGCGGCCGGGTATCCCTCGGCATGGATATACGAGATTTCCTTGAGCTTGAGCGCCCCTTCGAGCGCCACGGGGTAGCTGTAGCCGCGCCCCAGATAGAGGAAGTTGCGCGCATACGTATATATAAGCGAGAGGCGCTCGATGTCGGGGGCGAGCCCCAGCACCTTCTCCACCAGTTCGGGCATCCTGAGCGTCCACTGGGCTATGCGCTCGATGTCTTCCTTCGGCATCGTGTTCTTCAGCTCCGCTATGGTCAGCGCGAGCATCGTCAGCACCATCACCTGGCCCGTGAAGGCCTTGGTGGAGGCCACGCCGATTTCGGGACCCACGTGGATATACGTTCCGCTGTGGGTCTCGCGCGGTATCGACGACCCCACCACATTGCTTATGCCGTAGACGAAGGCGCCCATGCCACGTGCTATCTTGATGGCGGCAAGCGTGTCGGCCGTCTCGCCGCTCTGCGAGATGGCAATCACGATGTCGTGGGGCGTCAGCACGGGATGCGAATAGCGGAACTCACTGGCATACTCCACCTCCACAGGTATGCGACACATGTCCTGGATAAGGTATTTGCCAATGAGGGCCGAATGCCACGACGTGCCGCATGCCACGAAGATGATTCTTCTGGCGCTCATGAACGTCTCCTTATTGTCGTTGACACCATTGAGCGTGATATATTTTCCGTCGTTCACCACCCGGCCGCGTATGCAGTCGTGAAGCGTGCTAGGCTGCTCGAAAATCTCTTTGAGCATGAAGTGGGGATAGCCCCCCTTCTCGAGCTGCGAGATCGACATCTCGAGCTTGCGCACGTCAATCTCGTTCTCCTTGTTGTCTAACGAATAGAGCTTCAGCGGCTCGCCCCGGCGTATGAGCACTATCTCCTCGTCTTTAAGATAGACCACATTGTCGGTAAACTCTACGAAAGGCGAGGCATCGGAAGCGAGGAAAAACTCGTTGTCGCCCACACCCACCACCAGAGGGGAGCTCTTGCGCGCGGCTACTATGCAGTCAGGGTCGCCCTTCTCGATCACGGCTATCGCGTATGCGCCGACCACCTGTTTCAGAGCCTCGCGCACGGCTTCGAGCATCGAGCAGTCGTTGTGCACGCGGATATACTCGATGAGCTGCACGAGCACTTCCGTGTCGGTCTCCGAATGGAAATGGCAGCCGTGCTCTATAAGAGCCTCTTTGAGCACCTTATAGTTCTCGATGGTGCCGTTGTGCACGAGAGCGAGATTGCCGTCTTCGCTGAAGTGGGGATGAGCGTTGTAGTCCGAGGGCTCGCCGTGGGTGGCCCAGCGAGTATGCGCTATGCCGATTTTCGACTCTGTATTTTTGTCTTTGCAGAAGGCTTCAAGCGAGTTGACCTTCCCTTTAGTCTTGTATATGTTAAGTTTACCGGTGTTGTCCACCAGTGCTATTCCGGCACTGTCATATCCTCGGTATTCGAGGCGGTGCAGGCCACCGACAAGCACGTTGTAGGCGTTTCCATCACCGATATAACCAACTATTCCACACATAGTTAAGGATTATTACAATTATATGGAGAGCATCCGTGAGGCGCTGAGCCGGGGGATGTCCCATTGATGATCTCTGTCTTCAGGCTGCGATGCGGCCTGCGTTAAAAACGCAAAGGTAATAAAAAAATTATGAACAGCCAAACGCCGGGCGCCTCCTCCGGGCGCTTCTCCGGGCGCTTCTCCGGACGCGAAAAAGGCGGAGACGCCTTTTAGCAGCAGTCTCCGCCCTCTATGTGCTAAGCCGGGGTACGGTCAGCGGATTATCATTTTAGAGGCCTTACCGCCCTGGCGGCGAACCACGACGGTACCTTTGGCGGGAGTCTCCACGCGCATGCCGTCGAGAGTGAAGTATTCGGCCTCACCCTCGCCTTCGGCTACGATGCCTTCCACGCCCGACTTGGGAAGCTCCACGCGGAAGTTGTTGGCGCGGGCAGGATAGAATCCGTCGGGGTTCGACGAGATGGTGGCTCCGTAGTTGGGGACCTCATTACCGTTGTAAGTGAACTTGAGGTTGGGGTAAGTGATTACGTCGTCCTTGATAGTGGCCCAGAGTTCAGCTGGAAGCTGAGCCTTCACAGTTTCGTAGCTGGCCATGGGCATGATGTCGCCGAGCTGGCTGAAGAAGCTGATCATGCCGCCGTTCTGTCCGTTGAAGTTGACGCCGGTCTCTGTGTTCTCAATCCATACGTCGGGAGCGTTCTCGGCATGGATAACGAGATAGTGGTTATCTTCCACTGTGAACGAGTTGGCATCGGGAGATGTCCAGTATTTGTAGGGGTTCACGAGGCGATACAGTCCGGGAGTCTCCTCGCTCTCCTGCATGGGCACCTCGAAAGTCTGGGCCTGGAGGTCGAACATGCTGGGAATAACGAAGTCGGTGTATTTGGCCTTGCCTGCCTCTTTCCAGCCGTCGTTGGGGTCGATTTCCTTTGCGCCCGGCATCTTGATGGCGAAGGTGGCTCCGCTGTTGCCGAGATAGAGGTTTTCAGTGTCTTTCGAGAAGCTGACGAGGAACACGGCATATTGCTGGCCCTGCAGGCTGAAGAATTCGCTTGCAGTGATGTTTCCGTTTTTGTAGGTGCCGAGGCATCCGGGCACCTGAGCTGCGATTTCTTCGAGAGTAGCTCCGCTGGCAATAATGTTGCCGGCGTTCATCTCGCATGAGATTTCACCGCCGTCGGCTGTTTCGAGCGAATAGCCTGTGTTGAACTCGTGAACGTACACATACTTGTCGTTTACCACGTCAAACACTATCGGAGTCATCTTCGTAGCGTCGAAGGCGAGAGGGAACTGACCTTTCGGATCGACCCACTTCTCATAGGGGTTCACGATGCGGTAGCGTCCGGGAGTGGTGGTGCTCTTCTCGAAAGTTACCTCCATTGTCTGGGCGGCGTATTCGAGTGTGGTGAACACGAAGTCGGTGAAGCTGCCGGTGCCGAGGGCTTCCCACTTGTCGGTGTCGGCGGCCTGCTGCTTAACCTGAGCCTTCACGCCTTCTACGGCTACGGCCTCGGCCTTCACGCGGCAGCGGTCTGCCATTCTAACTGTCTCGCTCTGGCCGGTGAAGGCGGGAGCGGCGGCCGAAGCCACGAATGCGCCGCCGAGAAGCAGCGTTCCGAGTACAGAGTAGTTTTTCTTCATTTCAAAGGTGTTAAAGTTTATAGTGAATTTTGGTTATCCTTTTGAGTGGAGTCGCATTTCTTCGCACAAAGGTAATCATTATAATTCATATTGACAAGTAAGGCCGCCCCAAAACATTCCGGGACGGCCTTTTTTGTCTTTGGACAAATCCTTTTCCTGTTCAGGCGAGGCGGCTGATGATCTCGCGGAGGAAACGCCAGTACTCTTCCACCGACTTGATGTTGGCCTTCTCGCTCGGCGAGTGGATGTCTTTGAGCGTCGGACCGAAGGAGATCATGTCGAGTCCCGGCATCTTCTCGAGGAAGAGGCCACATTCGAGGCCGGCGTGAAGGGCCTCTACGCGCGGCTTGGCGCCGAAGAGGTCTTCAAAGCTCTTCTCTGCTACTTTAAGCACCTTCGACTCGGGGTTGGGTGCCCAGCCCACGTAAGCGTCTTCAAACTCCACTTCGCATCCGATCATGCGGAAGAGCGACTTCACGCGGTCGGCTATCTCGTCGCGGCGCGAGTCGACCGACGAGCGCTGGTGAATCTCGATGCGGATGGTGGAATCAGCTTTCATCTTCACGGAAGCCAGATTGCACGAAGTCTCGATGAGGCCTTCCACTGCGTTCGACATTCCCTGCACGCCGTTGGGGCAGGAGAAGACGGCGCTGATGAGGCGGAACGCCGTCTCAGGCTCGATTATCTCGGCCGGACGCTCCACTTTCTCTACCGTGAAGGTGAAGTCCTTGCCTTCGGCCAGAAGGAACTCGGCGTGAATCATGTCGGAGAACTCCTGAGCATATTTCTCGAAGTCGGCGGCTGCGTCGCAGTCTACACCGACCACGGCCCATGCCTCGCGGGGAATGGCGTTGGCGAGGTTACCGCCGTCGATTTCCGACACCGTCAGGCCGCCGAAGCGGTCGAAACTCTCCCAGAGGAAACGGGCGAGCTGCTGGTTGGCGTTGCCGCGGCCCAGACCTATCTCCATGCCGGAGTGGCCCCCCTTGAGGTGGTTGAGATGAACGCGATAGTAGCACTGTCCTTCGAACGAAGCTACCTTATTATAAGGAAGGGTGCAGACCGTAACCTTGCCGCCGGCGCATCCGATCACGAGCTGACCGTGCTCCTCCGAATCGAGGTTGAGCAGAATCTCTCCGTTGACGAAACCGGGCTGCAGGCCGTTGGCTCCGATGAGTCCCTGCTCCTCGTCGACGGTGAAGAGACACTCGATGGGGCCGTGCACGAGCGAGTCGTCGAGCAGCACGGCCATCGCCGAGGCGCATCCCATGCCGTTGTCGGCGCCGAGTGTGGTGCCGTCGGCCTTCACCCATTCGCCGTCTACGATAGTGGTGATGGGGTCGTTGAGGAAGTCGTGTTCCTTGTCATTGCGTTTCTCGGCCACCATGTCCTGATGTCCCTGCAGGATGATGCGGGGAGCGTTCTCATGGCCGGGAGTGGCGGGTTTGGTCATCACCACGTTGCCTACCTCGTCGGTGGCTACGGGGATGTTGTGGCGGTTGGCCCAGTCTACGAGAAACTGCTTCATCTTTTCGAGATGATGCGTCGGACGGGGCACTTTGGTTATTTCATCGAAACACTGCCAGAGCAGTTTCGGTTCCAGATCTGTGATTTTCATTATCTGAATGTTTGTGTATGTTCATTGATAGGCAACTCGCAGAAATACTGACGAAAACAGTTTCTTATGAGCCACTTATGGACTCCGGCCTCCGGAAGCTGACGCGGTCAGCTTCCGGAGGCCGGAGCCGTAAGTTTATTTTTTCGAAGCCGTATGAGCCTGCGACTTAGCCTGCTTCTTGAATTTGGCGTAGGCGTTAGCCATTTTTGTGTGATAGCCTCGGCGGGCATAGCTCGACCCGTTGTATTTACGGGCGAACGCGCTCCAGTTCTTGGCCTTGAGGTCTTTGAGCATGCCGGTGTTGGTAATGAAGGCTGCGAAAAGCTCAAGCTGCTCGAGCTCGGAGTACGACATCAGGCGCACGAACTCGTCGACCGTCTTGCAGCCGCACAGCTTATAGTTGAAGCCTCCTATCTGAAACATGCCCCAGAACGTGCCCATGTTGGCGCCGGTGGCGTTGATATGGCGCGCGTTGACGAGCTGCGTCCATTCGCTCCGGGCATAGCCGGTGAGCCCGGCGGGCACCTTCTCTCCTTTCGAGGGCTGCTTAGGCGCGGCGTTGCGGTAGCGTCCGAACATCGACCTGTCGAAGTTCACCACCGGCACTCCCGGCGCCCAGAAGCCGCGCATCTGCGAGCCGGCCTCAATGAGCACCACGGCCTTCATGACAGCCGTCTCCACGCCGATCTCATCGGCCACGAGACGGAAGTCCTCGTCGGTGAGGTGGGTGTAGCGCGTCGATTCGTCGGCTGCCGGAAGCAGCGAGTCGAACCTCACGCTGTGCATGCTGCTGTTGATGATCTCGACCGCGGCCTTCCCGGCTGTGCTCTTCATGCTGTCGGGGCTGAGTGTACGTCCGTCGTGCGACGGCACGCGCGCTGCCAGCAGCATCAGAAGCGACAGACCCACGGGGGCTATCACGCGGTTCATAACGCGGCGACTTTTTCAAGCACCTTGCAGAGGTGCTTCCAGAATTTGTCGACGGTCGGGATGTTGAGCTTCTCGTCGGGCGAGTGTACGCCGGTCATGGTCGGGCCGAAGCTTACCATGTCGAGGTTCGGGTATTTGGCGAGGAAGAGTCCGCACTCCAGGCCGGCGTGGATGGCCTTGATGGCGGGCTTCACTCCGAAGAGCTCCTCGTAGGCGTCGGCCGAAATCTTCATGATGGCCGATTCCATGTTGGGTGCCCATCCGGGATAGCCGTCGCTGTGGCTCACCTCGGCACCTGCGAGCTGGAAGTGTGCCTCCACCTGGCCGGCGATGTCGTTCTTGCGGCTTTCCACCGACGAACGCTGCGATGTGGTGATCTTGATCTTGTCGCCCTCGATCATCTTCACTGCCGCGAGGTTGGTCGAAGTCTCCACGAGGCCGATGATGTCGCGGCTCATGGAGTAGACTCCGTGAGGAGCCGAGTAGATGGCGCGCACGAAGGCTACCGAAGTGGCCGAGTCGATGCAGAATTCGGGACGCTCCACGTCTTCGATGGCGATCTCAAGCGAGGGCTCCACTCCCTTGTATTCGTTCTTGATCTCGGCCTCGTATTTCTTGAGCGCGTTGCGGAGGGCCTCCTTGTGCTCTGTCTGCACGCCGAACACTGCCCATGCCTCGCGCGGGATGGCGTTGCGGAGGTTGCCGCCGTCGAACGAGCATACCTCAACGGGCCACTTCTGCGAGCATTCCCAGATGAAACGGGCCACGAGCTTGTTGGCGTTGCCGCGGCCGAGGTTGATGTCGGAGCCGGAGTGGCCGCCGAGCAGGCCGCTCACGTTCACCTTCATGTAGCTGAAGTTTTCGGGAGCGAGGCTCTTCTTATAGGTGAAGATTGCGGTGGTGTCGATGCCGCCGGCGCATCCTACGAAGATTTCGCCGTCGTCTTCCGAGTCGAGATTGATGAGCATCGAGCCGCTGATCATATCCTTGCCGAGGTTCTGGGCGCCTTCAAGGCCAATCTCCTCGTTGATGGTGAAGAGACATTCGATGGGGCCGTGCACGAGCGTGTCGTCGATGAGGGCTGCCATGGCGGCTGCCATGCCTATGCCGTTGTCGGCGCCGAGAGTGGTGCCGCGGGCTTTCACCCAGTCGCCGTCGATGTAGGTCTGGACGGGATCTTTGAGGAAATCATGCTGCACGTCGTTGTTCTTCTCGGCCACCATGTCCATGTGGGCCTGAAGGATTACCGTCGGGGCATTCTCATGACCCTTGGTGGCGGGTTTGGTCATAACCACGTTGCCGCACTCGTCGGTGCGAACTTCTATCTGATGCTTCTGCGCGAAATCGAGCAGGAACGCACGTATCTGTTCTTCATGGCACGAGGGGCGGGGCACCTTCGTGATAGCGTCGAAACATTCCCACACAAGGGCGGGCTTAAGGTCTTTTACTTCCATTGAATTCAATCGATTATTTCGTAGGGTTGTGTTTTTATGACCCAAAGATAGACATTTTCCCCAACATGGCAAAATCTTTTTGCCCTCGTGCCTCATTTTTCTGCCGCAAAGCCCCGGTTTCGACCCGAACTGACCGCCGGCTCGGATTTTTTAAGTTAAAAAAAGTAAAATGAACCGCTTTTTTAGGCGTATTCCCAACTTTTAGACTACTTTTGTAGAATATTTGATTCTCCTCCCTCTCCCGATACTTTTTCAAACCGATATTTATCTACATCAAACTATATGAAGAAAATCGTACTCCGATTCCTGCCGGCTTGCGTAGCCCTCGCATGCGTTGCGTTTACCGCATGCGACAGCAACAGCGGTAAAGCCGACAGCAAACCCCAGAAGAAAGCCGTGGCAGCCGCTTCGGCCGCCAACCTCCCCAACTACCGGTATGTGGACATCGACACTATCCTCAGCCAGTACTTCCTCGCCAAAGACTACAACGAGGAGATGCTCCGCATGCAGACCAACATGGAGGCCCAACTCAAGCGTCATGAGAATACAATCCAGTCGCAGGCAAGCGCCATGCAGAAGAAGATGCAGAACAACGGTTACCTCTCCGAGGCAAGCCTGAAACAGGACCAGGAGAAGATTGCCAACCTCCAGAACAACGCGCAGCGCGACGCAGCCAACCTTCAGAACAACTTCCAGTCGGCGGCCATGAAGGCTCAGCAGGCTGTCAACGACTCAATCGAGGCATTCATTCAGGAATACAACGCCAAACACGGCTACGACGCCATCTTCTTCAAGAACGCCACGCTCTATATCAATCCGGCGCTCGACATCACCGATGAAGTCGTGGAGGGTCTCAATGCCCGCTACAACAAGATGAAGAAATAATCCTTTCGAGGATGCTCAGGGCGAATATTAGTGCGCATATATCGCCGGTCCCCGTCATGGTCTCTGTTTGAGCCATGACGGGGACAATTTATTTGGTCGCTCCGAAGTTTTCCGACACCGGTCAATTGGCCTGCTTCCGGGCGTTTTCAATCATCTGCTTGTCGGCGGTGATGAAGATTTCTACACGACGGTTCTGAGCGCGTCCGGCTGCCGTGGAGTTGGAGGCGATGGGGTCGTTCCATCCCTTGCCGACGGCTTTGAGGCGCGACTGAGCCACGCCCTGGCCTTCAAGATAGTTCATCACGGCCTGGGCACGCTCGAGCGACAGCTTGTCGTTCACCTGCTGCGAGCCGGTGTTGTCGGTATAGCCTACCACTGTTATGTCTGTGTTGGGATACTGCTTGAGATTGTAGGCCACACGCGAAAGCATCGCCTCAGCATCAGCCGAGAGGCGGTAAGACCCTGTGGCGAAAAGCACCGAATTGCCCATCACGAGCTTGATGGCGTCGAGGTCGTTGCGGTCTTTCACCATCTCTACCTTTATATCCTTGATGTCCTGGGCGTTTTTATCGATGGCCTCGCTGTTTCTATCCTCCTGGTCCTGAAGCTGACTGAGCTGGGCCTCAAGGTCTTTCTTCTGGCGGTCCATGCTGTTGCCCACAAGAGCGCCGGTGCCTGCGCCGAGAGCGCCGCCCACAAGGGCACCGATCCACGTGCCTTTGCCGCCGCCGATAAGGGCGCCTACGCCCGTGCCTACTGCCGCGCCTATCGCGCCGCCGGCCGTGGCGCCCTGGCCCGACTGCGACATGCTGTTCCACGTGTTGCAGCCCATCGGCATCAGCATGCTGAGCGACAGGGCCGCAAGAACCGAATTTCTCAATAATTTCTTTGTATTCATAATATCTTCATTTTGGGTGTGGTGTGATGCGCGCGGGCGATGAAGGCCCGCTCTCTCCTCATTAATAGAACGTCTCACTTCGCGAGGGGTTTAAAATTCACGCCTCATATTTCGCCATGACCATATATTTTAATAACTTTGTCCCCGATTATGAAGACTTACGCGGTAATCGGTAAAAAACTCGGACATTCCCTTTCGGCCGGAATGTTCAACTCGCGTTTCGCCGACAAAGGTGTCGACGCGCGCTACGTGCTCCGTGAGCTCGCCGATATTTCGGAGCTGCCGGAGTTTCTCGACTCATGCCCCGACATCGCCGGATTCAACGTTACGGTGCCTTATAAGCAGGGCGTCATCCCTTTCCTCGACTCTCTCTCGCCCGAAGCCCGCGAGATAGGAGCCGTCAACTGCGTGAAGGTGGAGCGTGCTGAGGGGAAGCGACGGCTGACGGGGTTCAATACCGACGTCGAAGGGTTTACGGAGATGATTCCGCCCGAGTTTCGCCGTAGCCCGGCCCTCGCCCTTGTGCTCGGCACGGGAGGAGCGGCGAAGGCGGCGGCATACGCCCTGAGGCAGCTGGGGATAGCGGTGAAGTTTGTCTCACGCGCAAGGAAACCGCTGGCGGAGACGTATGACGGTCTCGACCCTTTGCTCGTGGAAACGGCCGACATTATCGTCAACGCCACCCCTCTCGGTATGTGGCCCGACGTGGATTCGGCTCCCCCTCTCGACTACTCACTGATATGCCCGGGGCAGCTTTGCCTCGACTGCGTGTATAATCCTGAAGACACGCTGTTCGTGCGCCTTTGCCGCGAGCGGGGTGCCACGGCCCTCTCGGGAATGGCGATGCTCGAAGGTCAGGCTCGTGGCAACGCCCGCATCTGGAATCTCGACATTTTCTGATTGCGTATGGAGACGCGGCGCGAATACAACAGAATACCGCTGGCTCTGCCGGCTGTCGCGCTGATAGCCGGCATTGTGCTGTTCCGGCTCGTCCCTGCGCCGCTCCCCTTTGCCGTGGCACTTGCCGTGGCCATGACTGCTGCCGCGGCGGCCGCCGCCTTCCGCAAGACGCCGAGATGGTCGCTCCCGGCTATCCTTACATCCGTGTTTCTCGGACTCGGAGGCCTCGCGGCCTATATGCAGACTCCTGCCGACGCTTCGCGCTTCGCAGATGCCGAGCGTCTGGAAGGCACTGTCGGCCAGTGTGTGATGACGGCTTCGGGCTACAGGCTCACCGTAGATGTCGACAAGGCAATCTTTCCCGACGGGACAGCTTCGGATGTCGGCAATCTAAGGATGATGCTTCTGACTGATGCGGAGACGGCCGGAGCCGGACATACGGTGAGGTTTCCCGCCCGGTTCACCGACGCGGCCGACCTTCCGGTGTTCGACGCTGACAGATATGCGAAGACGCTGCTCACCAAGGGGATAAGGTATTCATGCCGCGCGGACGCTGATGAGGTGGAGGCGCTTGGTCCCGCCCGGGGACCGACGGCAGCGGCGGCGCGTATGCGCGAGCGCGTGGAAAGCCTTATACTTGCGTCAGGACTCCGACCTGCTGCCAAGGCTTTCGCCACAGCCATCATCACGGCCGACCGCTCGCTGATAACCGACGACACCGTAAGCCGATTCTCTCAGGCCGGAATAGCCCACATCCTCGCCCTGAGCGGACTCCACATCGGAATAATCACTGCTATTGTCGCCGCGCTTCTCGTGCCGCTCAACCTGCTGCTGCACTTCAAGGTGCGCTATTTCCTGATCATAGCCGCCCTATGGACGTTCACTCTCTTCACCGGGTTTTCAGGGCCTACCACCCGCGCATGCGTGATGGCAACCGTCTTCTTCACTGAGATGATTCTCGAACGCCCCCATTCCAGCTTCAACGCTCTTTGCGCGGCCATTCTCATAATCGCGGTGGCCAATCCGGCCGCCGTGTTCGATCCGGGTTTTCAGCTGAGCATCGCCTGCGTGGGCTCCATACTGCTGCTGGCCCGCCGCCTGAACCCTGTCCGTCAACGCGAGCATCCGGTGCTGCACTCGGCTGCCGGCATTGTGGTGGCATCCCTAATTGCAAGCATTGGTTCCTGGATAATAACAGGTTACTATTTCCGAAACCTCCCTTTGGCCAACCTCCCGGCCAACATCATCGCCATACCGCTCACGGCTCCTTTCCTGGGGCTCTCAATCCTTCACGTCATCCTCCTCGCGTTCGGGATGGAATGGAACGCCCTCGGATTCATACTCGACAACGCCTACGAACTGCTTGAGAAACTTGCAGGCACCATGGCGTCAGGCACTCCCTTCTCACCTCCCGGCGACGCTGCCATACTCTGGACTCTGGCAATCATATTCCTGGGCATGGCTATCCACTGGGACCGGCGCGGATGGATGAAATATCTCCCGGCCGTCGCTACCGCATTCACGGCTGCCGCCATCGCATTCATTGCCCCCGAGCCGAGGGAAGAAGGGCTCATAATCAGCCGGAGCAACGGCACATTGCAAATCGCTTACCGTCTACCTGACGAAGAGGGCAACATCCCGTTCGGTCGCGGCATCACGTCATTCGCGCAGATTGGCGACCGACGCTGCGCCATAATCCAGAAACCGCTCTCACGCCTCGACGACAACCAGCGGACTCTCCTTGCCTCAAGCGACGTCATAATCCTCGCCGGCTCATTCAGCGGCGATACCGACTCGCTGCTCGCAGCCCTGCCGCGCCCCGACGTCTCCTCTACCCCCTTGATCATCACAGGCCCGTACCTGCGCCGTCACGTCCGCGCCGCCCTGCTATCCGACCTTTCAGCACGCCGCATCCCTCACGACACACTTGACCCCGGCACTCACATCCGCCTCACCAACCGCCCCTGAAGTTTCATTTCCCGATTCAAAAAAAGCGCCCCGCCCCCAAGAAGAGCGAAGCCTTGAAGCAAATGCGCCGCCAAAAAAGAGCAAAGCGATGAAAGGCGCGAAGCCGTGAAGAGCGCAGAAGCCTTGAAGGGCGCCTGAGCCGCGGCCACGCGCGCCTTCCGTCCTGTGAGCGGCACTTATGCCGCGCCCCGGATTGTTTCGGAAGGCGGGGGA
>CAMCDS010000042.1 GCA_945873625.1 uncultured Porphyromonadaceae bacterium
CTCGCTTAGCATCGAGAATTAAAACACATATTCTCAGATAATTGCAAGCAAAAAAAATCGGTGATAATCCGTACCAATCCGTGAGGGCTGCGCAAGCAGACAGAAAATATCCGTGTGCCTAAATCAATCCTTATCCGAGGGGAATTGGGATGAATTTATTGGCACACGGGTTTTTTAGATTCCTGTCGGAATCACACGGATGCGACGGATCTGCACGGATTTAAACTCGCTTAGCATCGAGAATTAAAACACATATTCTCAGATAATTGCAAGCAAAAAATCCGTGATAATTCGTCCCGATCCGTGATGGCTGCGCAAGCAGACAGAAACAATCCGTGTGCTGAAATAAATCCTTATCCGAGGTGGATTTGGATGATTATATTGGCACACGGATTTTTAGATTCCTGCCGGAATCACACCGATGATACGGATCTGCACGGATTTAAACTCGCTTAGCATCGAGAATTAAAACACATATTCTCAGATAATTGCAAGCAAAAAATCCGTGATGATCCGTACCAATCCGTGAGGGATGCGCAAGCAGACAGAAACAATCCGTGTGCATAAAATCAATCCTTATCCGAGGTGGATTTGGATGATTATATTGGCACACGGATTTTTTAGATTCCTGCCGGAATCGCACGGATGCGACGGATTTGCACGGATTTACAAGACATCGAAAAGGCTTATCCGAGGGGGAGAATCGTGCAAAGCCGGGTAGAGGCAACCGCCCTCCGGGGGTTGTTTTGTCGCGGTGGGGGTATACCCCATGTACCTCACTTCGTTCGTTAACATGGGGCTATTGAAAAGGCAACCTCCTCCGGAGGTTGAGCCGACGCAGACAGGCGGAGGTTAGGCCGACGCAACAGGAGGAGGTTGAGCCGACGCAACAGGAGGAGGTTGGGAGGACGCAGACAGTATCTCCGGAGGTTAGGCTGACGCAGACAGGAGGAGGTTGGGAGGACGCAGACAGTACGTACGGAGATTGGGCGGATGCAGGTGATAGCACCGGTGGATTGGCGGGTGCAGGCGATACCTCCGGAGGAGGTTACATCTTCAATATCCCCACGTTGACGAGCGAGAGCGAGTCTACGTGGGGATACACACATACCCTCACCTACAACCCCCGGAGGCGGGTTGCATCCGTCTGCAAAGATTCTGCTCGGCGGGGAGAGCGACCAGGCATCCGGCCAGGGTCGGGGTGGCGAATGCATTGATGAATATCGGGGAGGCGGGGGATTTTTGCATTATTTCGGCAGACGGCGAGGGATTTTTGCATTATTTCGGCAGGCGGCATGATGATTTTTTAAACGAGGCATGATATATTTTTTAAACCAATTGTTAACACTTATATATCGATGTTGTTCAGACTTCCTTACAGTCCGGAAATCAGCTGAATGGGTAGGCTGACCCCCGGTCCGGACAACTTCCAAGTGTTAACAATCGGCGGAGTCCGAAGCTTGCGCTCCGGTGCTGACCGCGGTTTAAAATAATCTAATTCCATGAAAATAGGACTTTTCATACCCTGTTATGTCGATGCGGTGTATCCCGAGGTGGGGATGGCCTGCTATCGGCTGCTGAGGCATCTGGGCCTCGACGTTACCTATCCGCAGGGTCAGACGTGCTGCGGACAGCCGATGGCCAACGCCGGCTTCGAACGCGAAAGCGTGGGGCTGGCAAGCCGTTTCGAGGACCTCTTCGAGGGGTTCGACTATGTGGTGGCTCCGTCAGTGTCGTGCACGGCTTTCATACGTATCAACTATCCGCGCCTGCTGCCGGAGGGGCACGTGTGTCACGCGGCGTCGAAGGTGATGGACATCGTGGAGTTTCTCCACGACGTGGTGCGCCCGACCGGTCCGCTGGGGCGGTTTCCGCATAAGGTGAGCCTCCACAATTCGTGCCACGGCGTCAGGGAGCTGGGGCTTTCGTCGCCCACGGAGATGAACGTGCCCCGCTTCAACAAAATCAGAGACCTCCTTGGCCTGGTAGAGGGCATAGAGGTGGTTGAGCCGGAGCGTTCCGACGAATGTTGCGGCTTCGGCGGCATGTTCAGCGTGGAGGAGAAAGGAGTCTCGGCCCGTATGGGACACGAGAAGCTGGCCCGCCACATAGCCACCGGCGCCGAATACATCACCGGGGCCGACTGTTCGTGCCTCATGCACCTGGCAGGCGTCGGGGCGAAGGAGGGACGCGGTGAGATAAGATTCTGTCATGTAGTAGAAATTTTAGCATCTGGATTATGAGTACATCACACAGCAGGGCGGCCGGAAAGTTTCTTGAAGACAGCGGCTATGCCAAATGGCACGACAATACGTTCTGGGGCGTGCGGGCCAAGCGCGACACCATGGCGTTCGGACTCGACGAATGGGAGCGCCTGCGCGAGAAGGCCTCAGAAATCAAACAGCATACGCTGACGCATATCGACCGATACCTCGAGCAGTTTGCCGACGCGGCGGAGCGCAACGGCGCCATAGTCCACTGGGCCGAGGACGCCGACGACTTCAACCGCATCGTCTACGGCATCCTGGCCGAGCACGACGTAAAGAAGCTCGTGAAGTCGAAATCGATGCTCACCGAGGAATGTGAGATGAACCCTTACCTCGAGGAGCGCGGCATCGAGGTGGTGGAGACCGACCTCGGCGAACGCATCATCCAGCTCAAGGGGCAGCATCCGAGCCACATCGTGATGCCGGCCACCCATCTGAGCAACCGCGACGTCTGCGAGCTCTTCGAGAAGGAGCTCGGCACCGAGCCTGGCAACGACGACCCGGTGTATCTCACGTATCAGGCCCGCCTCAGCCTTCGCAACGAGTTTCTGACGGCCGACGCCGGAATGACAGGTGCCAACTTCGGAGTGGCCTCGACAGGGGAGATCGTGGTGTGCACCAACGAGGGGAACGCCGACATGTCGACTTCCGTACCCAAGCTCCAGATCTCGGCCATCGGCCTTGAGAAGATAATACCCGACTACGAGGCACTATCGGTGTTCACGAGGCTCCTCGCACGCTCGGCCACCGGACAGCCGTCTACCGTCTTCACCAGCCATTTCGCCAAGGGGCGTCCCGGCGGCGGAAAGCTGCATATCGTGATTGTCGACAACGGCCGGAGCCACTGGCTGGCCGACCCCGACCACTGGCAGATGCTCAGGTGCATACGTTGCGGCGCCTGCATGAACACCTGCCCCGTCTACCGTTGGTCGGGCGGATACTCCTACAGCTACTTCATCCCCGGTCCGCTCGGGGTGAACCTCGGCATGCTGCGCGACCCTCACCGCTATTCGGGCAACGTCAGCGCATGCACGCTCTGCCTGAGCTGCCAGTGCGTCTGCCCCGTCAAGATCAAGCTCGGCGACCAGATATATCAGTGGCGCCAGAAGCTCGACGACATGGGCGAGGCCAACAAGGAGAAGAAGCGTATGTGTATGGCCATGGAGAAGGTGATGGGAAGCGTAAGCCTCTACAACAAGGCCACTTCCATGCTGCGCTACGTCAACAGCCTCCCCTCGGCGATGGTGAACGGCAGCCTCAATCCGTGGGCCTACGGACACAAGATGATGAAATTTCCGAAACGTCCGTTCCATGAGATGATAAAGGACGTGGAGAAGGGTTCAACCGACAAATAAGGAAAGATGGGAAACAGAAAAGATATAATCGAAAGATGCCGCGAGGCCATCGCCGAGCGTCTGCCCCGCCCGTCGCTCGACGACCTGCGGCCTACGGTCTACGCCGACCCGCTCGAACAGTTCAAGATTACCTCCACGGCGATGGGCAGCCGCGTGGAGACCGCCGCCTCCGCCTCGGAGGCCGACGCCATAATCCGCCGTGCCTATCCCGACGCGCAGCTTATAGCCAGCGCGTTGCCTGAAATCACTATAGCCACCCGCAATCCCGACACCGTGGAAAGCGCACAGGCACTCAATGGCACCGACGTAGGTGTGGTGCGCGGCACTCTCGGAGTGGCCGAAAACGGCTGCATCTGGGTGCCCCAGACAATGAAGGAGCGCGACGTATGCTTCATCTCCGAAAACCTCGTGGTGCTTCTTCCGGCAAGCTGCGTGGTGAGCAACATGCACGAGGCATACGCCCGCGTGAAGGTGCCCGAGAGCGGCTATGCCACATTCATAGCCGGCCCCTCGAAGACGGCCGACATCGCCCAGGTGCTCGTTACCGGCGCCCAGGCCGCACGCACCATGACGGTGATACTGCTCGAAAACGAATAAACACTCTTCGAGTATGTTTGAATTTAACACGAATTGATTTGAATATACTCCGAAAAAAATTCTTTCTATCCCCTTGAAGGCCTTTTTTGGCTGATTTCGCCAGGCCTCATCGGTCACGATGCCCGCATCACACCCTCTTCGACTTGCGAAATCATCTCAAAAAATCCTCTTCAAGTGAATAGAAGTTAAACTCAAACATACTCTTACTATGAATGCAATCATCTCCATATTGCCGATAGTGCTGCTCTTCGTGCTCATGCTCGGATTCAAGGTGCAGAGCTGGCTGAGCGCACTTATCACATTCGTCGCCACCGCCGCGCTGGCCCTCTGGGGAGCTCCCGCAATGGGAATCATTCCCGGGCAGCTGGCAGGTGAGTCTGTGGCTTCCGTCGTATGGTGGGCCACGGCCGAAGGTATACTGAAAGCAGTGTTCCCGATTCTGCTCATCATCCTCATGGCCATCTACAGCTACAATATACTTGTGGCGTCGAAAGCCATCGAGGTAATCAAAGACCGGTTCACCTCCTTCACCGACGACAAGGGTGTGCTCGTGCTCATGATGGTGTGGGGCTTCGGAGGCCTCCTCGAAGGTATGGCCGGCTTCGGCACCGCCGTGGCCATCCCGGCCGCCATCCTCATCGGACTGGGATTCAAGCCGATGTTCTCGGCCCTCGTGGCCTTGCTCGGCAACACCGTGGCCACCGGCTTCGGCGCCGTGGGAGTGCCTGTAACCACCCTCTGCAACGAAATCAACCCCGGCGGTGTGGCTTCGGCGCAGACCGTCTGTGAGGTGTCGACCTTCGCCGTGCTGCAGCTCGCGCCGCTCTTCCTTCTCATTCCGTTCGTAATCCTGACGCTCACCGACCGCAAGGCATGGCTGCGCAACATCATCCTCTCTGTATGGGTGGGAGGTGTGTCGCTCGGTGTCCAGCTTCTGTGCGCCACCTTCCTGGGAGCCGAGACTCCGGCCATAGTCGGCTCCATAGCCGCCATAGCCGCCATAATCATTTATGCGCGTGTGTTCGTGCCCAAGAAGAAGGATTCCGCCCCGCGCCGCTCCTACACGTGGGGCGAGACGTTTAGGGCATGGAGCGTCTACATCTTCATCCTGGTGCTCATACTCGCCACAGGAGCGCTCTGTCCCCCGGTCAACGGTTTCCTCAAGAGCAACCTCCTGACGCAGCTCCCGCTCCCTGTGATAGGCTCCACGTTTAAGTTCGGATGGATCAGCAACGCGGCTCTCTGGCTCTTTGTGGGCAGCGTGGCCGGCGGCCTCACGCAGGGGCTCGGCTGGCGGCAGCTCGTCAATGTGCTTGCCTCCACAATCGTCAACCTCCGCTTCACGGCCATCACCATCATCAGCCTCATAGCCCTCGCCTCGGTGATGAACTATAGCGGCATGATCGGCGCCATCGCGGCAGGACTTGTGGCCGTCTCCGGCTCGTTCTATCCTCTGTTCGCCCCGCTCATCGGAGCCATCGGCACTTTCGTAACCGGCAGCGACACCTCGTCCAACATCCTCTTCGGCAAGCTCCAGGCCAACGTGGCCCATCAGCTCGGCATGACCGGACAGGGGAGCTACCTCGGCTTCAGCGGCAGCCAGTCCGACTGGCTCGCGGCCGCCAACACCACCGGAGCCACCGGCGGCAAGATGATTTCGCCGCAGAGCATCGCCATCGCCACCGCCGCCTGCGACATGAAGGGGGCCGACGACACCATCCTGCGCCGCGCCATCCCCTACGCCCTCGTCTACATACTGCTGGGGGGACTCATGGTCTATTTCTCCGTCTGACGCACCGCGCCTGGAAGCTCCGGAGACTGCCGGGGCTATCGGGCGGCATGTCAGCGACTTCAAGGCGTATGGCTGCAAAGAGTTTGCAGCCATACGCCTTGCGTTAAGTTTATTTAATGCCAAATAATCAGCGGTTTTCTTGCACGACGGCTCCGGATTGACTAACTTTGCAGCAGAAAAAATCAAACAACACTACATACAATGGCAAAGAAGAAAAACGCGAAGCTCCCTTCGGGACGCATCGACGACGCATCCGACAAGCAGAAGGCCCTTCAGGCCGCTCTGGGACGCATTGACAAGGATTTCGGCAAAGGATCGATCATGTGTCTGGGCGACGACGCCGTGCAGGACGTCGAAGTGATACCCACAGGCTCGGTGGGCCTCGACTTCGCTCTCGGCGTAGGCGGACTCCCCCGCGGACGAATCACCGAAATCTACGGCCCCGAGGCATCCGGTAAGACCACTCTGGCCATCCACGTCATAGCCGAGGCCCAGAAGATGGGCGGCATCTGCGCCATAATCGACGCCGAGCATGCCTTCGACCGCTTCTATGCCGAGCGCCTCGGCGTAGACGTCAACTCGCTCTGGATAGCCCAGCCCGACAACGGCGAGCAGGCTCTCGACATAGCCGAGCAGCTCATCAACTCCGGCGCAATCGACGTGCTCGTGATCGACTCCGTGGCCGCCCTCACCCCCAAGGCTGAAATCGAGGGCGAGATGGGCGACAAGAACGTCGGCCTCCACGCCCGACTAATGTCGCAGGCCATGCGCAAGCTCACCGGAGCCATCTCACGCACACGCACCTGCTGCATCTTCATCAACCAGATGCGCGAGAAGATAGGAGTGATGTTCGGCAATCCCGAGACCACAACCGGCGGCAACGCCCTGAAGTTCTACGCTTCGGTGAGAATCGACGTCCGCCCCTCCTCGTTCATCAAAGACGGCGAAGACACCATCGGCCGCATCGTGAAGGCCAAAGTGGTGAAAAACAAGGTGGCTCCCCCCTTCATGAAAGCCCAGTTCGACATAATGTTCGGCGAAGGCATCTCGCGTGCCGGCGAGGTGCTCGACCTGGCCACCGAACTCGGCATAGTGAAGAAATCAGGCTCATGGTTCTCCTACGACGGAGCCAAGCTCGGCCAGGGCCGAGACGCCGTGGTGCGCGTGCTTCAGGAAAACCCCGACCTCTTCGACGAGCTCGCCGCCAAGGTGCGCGAAGGCCTCGAACAGAAGCGTGCCGAGAGCCGCGGCGGCCACGGCTCGCCCTTCCTCCCGAGCCGCGATGCCTCACGCAGCGACGAAGAGTCGGAAGATGAGGAAGAAGCGGCCGACAACGACGACACATTCGGAAGCGACGACACCGGCGATGCCGATGTCGACCCCTTCGAGCTCGACCTCTGACCCCACACCCCTCTCATATCCCGAATCAAAGGGCCGGCCTCCACCTCGGAAGCCGGCCCTTCTGATATTCAGGCAGTGCGGAAACCTGAAGATACTCCTTTCCGGGGAGTGAAAAATCCTTCTGATGTCTCAGCGGCCTTACGTGGCGTGAATCTGACGGGCGAACTCTGCCTTGATACGGCAGCTTCCCGCGCCGGAGGTTCTCCGTCATGCAGCATGGCGGCGGCCGAAGCTACGACAGTTGCTGCAATGGTTGCAGTGATAAATTTAATCATAACTCATGTTTAGAGTGATGTAATTCTTATGGAAAGATGTTTAGTGTCGAAATGTCAAGCAATTATAACAATACAACTAATCCCATACGGCGGAAAGATAATACAAAAGGCTGAAACCGTAAATACTTTTTAACTAAAAAACGCATGTTTGCGTCGATACGGGTAATAAACAAGGCCGCGCGGCGGATTAGAAATCCGTCGCGCGGCTTGCGTTGCTATGTCAGCGGATTGATTATCCGTTGTACTTCTTCATGATTGCGATGAGGTCGAGCACCTTGTTGGAGTAGCCGATCTCGTTGTCGTACCACGAAACTACCTTCACGAAGTTGTCGGTCAGATAAACGCCGGCGTTGGCGTCGAAGATCGAAGTGAGGGGGCAGCCGAGGAAGTCGCTCGAAACGACTGCGTCCTCAGTATAGCCGAGCACACCCTTGAGCTCGCCTTCGCTGGCTTCCTTCATGGCGGCGCAGATAGCCTCCTTCGAAGCGGGCTTCTCGAGGTTGACGGTGAGGTCAACTACCGAAACGTCGAGAGTGGGGACGCGCATCGAGATGCCGGTGAGCTTGCCGTTGAGCTCGGGGATAACTTTGCCCACAGCCTTGGCGGCGCCGGTGGTGGAGGGGATGATGTTGCCAGCGGCAGCACGGCCACCGCGCCAGTCCTTCATAGAGGGACCGTCTACGGTCTTCTGAGTGGCTGTGGAGGAGTGAACAGTAGTCATCAGGCCTTCCTTGATGCCGAACTTGTCGTTGAGCACCTTGGCGATGGGGGCGAGACAGTTGGTGGTGCAGGAAGCGTTGCTGACGAACTGCTGTCCGGCGTATGTATGGGCGTTCACGCCGCAGACGAACATGGGGGTGTCGTCTTTCGAGGGAGCCGACATAACCACATATTTCGCACCGGCTTCGATGTGGGCCTGCGATTTCTCCTTGGTGAGGAAGAGACCGGTCGACTCAACTACGTATTCAGCGCCTACTGCGCCCCATGCGATTTCGGCGGGGTTCTTGCAGGCGGTAACGCGGATTTCCTTGCCGTTGACGATCAGGAGGCTCTTCTCGAGATCATAGTCTACGGTGCCGTCGAAGCGACCGTGCATGGTGTCGTATTTGAGCATGTAGGCCATGTAGTCGACCGGAAGAAGGTCGTTGATGGCTACTACTTCGATGTCGTCTCTCTTCACGGATGCGCGGAACACGAAGCGTCCGATGCGGCCGAAGCCGTTGATACCGATTTTAGTCATTGTCCTTGTAAAAATTTGAGGTTCTAAATTTTCTTTGTTACTCTTATGTTTGATTTTTTACCTAAGAATTTTCACTCTGTAGAAACCCTTGCGCCGGGTGGCGCTACATTAGTTTCATATTGTAGGCGCAAAGTTAGCAATTTTTTTCGTAACTTTGCATCCTGATAAACTGAAATTTTAGGATTTGCGTTTATCAGATGTAAAATGCCTCAGCCTCGCGTGGCTTGAGCCTCATCTGTATTAACAATATACACACCAAAAAATATCTCCAATGGGAAAGTTTTTACATGATTTTAAGGAATTCGCCCTCAAGGGCAACGTGATCGATATGGCTGTCGGCGTGATCGTAGGCGGCGCTTTCGGCAAGATTGTGTCTTCGCTGGTCAACGACATCCTGATGCCCGTCATCTCAATCTTCACCGGTGGCGACGGCTACAAGAACCTTAAATATGTCATTACCCCGGCCCATCCGGCCCTCCCCGACGGCACGGCGGCTGTAGAGGAAGTGGCTGTCAACTATGGTCTGTTCATCCAGAACATCGTCGACTTCGTAATAATCGCCATGAGTATCTTCGTGGCCCTCAGGGTTACCATGAAGTTCATGAAAAAGGAGAAGGCCGCCGAGGAGGCTCCCGCACCTGCTCCGGAACCGACGCCCGAAGAGAAGCTCCTGACCGAAATCCGCGACGAGCTCCGCAAGAGAGGCTGAGACCCCAAAAGAGCAGTCAGAAAAAGAAACAGGAATTATATGAGCGTTTTCCTTGAAGCTCATATAATTCCCGTTTATTTTGTATCCGTCCCGGTGTCAGAGGCCGAAGAGGCAGGCGTCACCGTAGGAGAGGAAACGGTAGTCGCCGGCAAGGGCATGGCGGTAGACGTCGCGCCAGTCGAGGCCGTGGCGTCCGAGAAACGAGCTTACCAGCAGCAGAAGCGTGGAGCGGGGCTGATGGAAGTTGGTGATCATCGCGTCGACCATGCGCCACCGGAATCCGGGAGCTATCATGATTGCCGTGGAGGCTGTCAGCGAGTAGGTGCCGGCGGCATCCATGAGGTCAAGAAGCGATTTCAGCCGCTTCACTGTATCGGTGTCCTCATCGGCATAGGCGTCCCACTGCCCGAGATGCAGGCGGTCGGTGCCTCCGCTCAGACCGAGCAGAGGGAGCGATTCGAGCGTGCGTACCGAGGTGGTGCCTACGGCCACTATCGGCCGTCCCTCCTCTTTGGCGCGTATCAGGGCATCAAGGGTAGCGCGGCTCACGGTGAAGACCTCGGTGTGCATCGGATGATCGCCTATATGGTCGGCCTTAACGGGTTTGAACGTGCCGGCGCCTACATGAAGCGTCAGCGGCGCGCGCTCCACTCCGGCCTCGGCAAGGCGCTCGAGAAGTGCGGGAGTGAAATGCAGCCCGGCCGTCGGAGCGGCCACCGAGCCTTCGGCCCGCGAATAGACGGTCTGATAGTCGTCGGTGTCGGATGCTTCCGATTCGCGGTTGAGGTAAGGGGGTATGGGTATGTGTCCCATCGCCTCCACCACGGTGGCGAAAGGTGTGTCGGCCGGAGTCCACGTAAGCATCACCTCGCGTTCGCCTCCGGGAAGCGTCCCGCCGAGCGTCGCCCGGAGAGTCAGTGCGGTGCCGTCGGGTAGCGTGGCCGACTTCTCCAGCTCACCCTCTTTCCATTTCTTGACGTTGCCGACGAGAGCCGACCACCGGGCCTCGCCCCTTGCGGCGAAAGCGCGCTCATAGTCGGCCGGCGCCTTAGGCTCGAGCAGGAAAATCTCTATCTGCGCTCCGGTAGGCTTGCGCATCCTGATGCGCGCGTTGATTACGCGCGTGTCGTTGTAGACAAGCAGAGCCCCCTTCGGGAGCAGGGCGGGGAGGTCGGAAAAGCGCGCGTCGGACATTCCGCCCCCCTGCCGGGCCACAAGCAGCCGGCAGGCGTCGCGCTCTTCAAGAGGATGAAGGGCTATCCTCTGCTCGGGCAGAGGATAGTCGTAGTCGTCGATGCTGATGTCTTTGACGCTCATCAATAACCTGTATAGGTGTCGGGTGTGAGGGCCTTGAGCTGTGCCTTTACGTTCTCGTCGAGGTCGAGCGAGTCGATGAAACGGGCCAGGGTCTCGGCCGTGATTTCGTTGTTGGTGCGCGTGAGTCCCTTGAGCAACTCGTAGGGTCGCTCGAATCCCTCTCTGCGGAGCACGGTCTGGATGGCTTCGGCCAGCACGGCCCAGTGGTCGTTGAGGTCTCTGTCGATAGCCTCCTTATTGAGCAGGAGCTTGCCCAGACCCTTGAGCGTGGAATGGAAAGCTATCACGGCGTGGGCGATGGGCACTCCGACGTTGCGGAGCACGGTCGAGTCGGTGAGGTCGCGCTGCAGGCGGCTCACGGGGAGCTTCGACGCGAGATGGCCGAGGATGGCGTTGGCCATGCCGAGGTTGCCCTCCGAGTTCTCGTAGTCGATGGGGTTCACCTTGTGGGGCATAGCCGAGCTTCCTACCTCACCCTCCTTGATCTTCTGCTTGAAGTAGTTCATGGAGATATACTGCCAGAAGTCGCGGTCGAGGTCGATGACGATTGTGTTGATGCGCCGGAGGGCATCGAAGAGTGCGGCGAGGTTGTCATAGTTCGATATCTGGGTAGTGTATTCCTCGCGCACTATGCCGAGCGAATTGGCAAGGAACGAGTTGGCAAACGAAGGCCAGTCGATTTCGGGAAACGCGAGGCGGTGGGCGTTGAAGTTGCCTGTGGCACCACCGAATTTACCCGACACGGGCACGGCCTTGAGAAGCTCGAGCTGCTTTTCGAGACGATAGGCGAACACACGGATTTCCTTGCCCAGACGTGTGGGCGAGGCAGGCTGTCCGTGGGTCTTTGCGAGCATTGCCACGAAGCGCCATTCGCGCGCGAGGAAGTTGAGCGTGGTGATGAGCGATTCGAGCAGGGGGAAGTATACCTCACGCAGCGAGTCGGCTATCGAGAGGGGCACGGCCGTGTTGTTGATGTCTTGCGAAGTAAGTCCGAAATGGATAAACTCTTTGTACTGTGCAAGTCCGAGCCGGTCGAATCTCTCCTTGATGAAGTATTCTACGGCTTTTACGTCGTGGTTGGTAGTGGCTTCGATTTTCTTGATTTCCGCAGCGTCGTCGAGCGAGAAATTGCGGTAGATGTCTCTGAGCTTTTCGAAAAAGGCACCTCTGACGGCCGAGAGGTTGGGCAGGGGGAGCTCGCATAGCGCGATGAAATACTCAATCTCTACCCTCACCCTGTATCTGATAAGGGCGAATTCAGAGAAGAAGCTGTCGAGCGAAGCGCACTTCGATCTGTAACGGCCATCAATGGGAGAAATGGCGGTCAACGGAGTTAATTCCATAAATATGTGATTGACAAAATTTTATCGATAAAACAGAGAAGAGGTTGAAAAATTTTCTACAAAATTAGTAAAAAAAATTTGGATGAAACGAAAATAGTTCGTAACTTTGCACTCGCAAACGGGCGCTTAGCTCAGCTGGTTTAGAGCGTCTGCCTTACAAGCAGAGGGTCGGGGGTTCGAATCCCTCAGCGCCCACC
>CAMCDS010000043.1 GCA_945873625.1 uncultured Porphyromonadaceae bacterium
AAGGACTCCCTGATTATGAGTCAGGTGCTCTAACCAACTGAGCTATAGGACCGTAGGCTTGTCTTGGCGGTGCGCGTCGCGGTGTTGAACCGACGGCGTGCCTGGCGTTTGACGCCTAATCGGATGCAAAGTTAATGCTTTTTGCTGAATCGTGCAAGTGCGTTTGCGGTTTTTTTTGATTTTTTTATTGCCGAATCACTTCGGCGCCGGGTATTTGCGCAGGCGGAAGGTGCTTTGCTGGTAGGGCAGGTCGATGGTGAGTATGTTGTCGCCGTCGGTGCTGACGGCTTTGAGCTGATGACTCATGGGGAGGAATGAGGCGTCGAGCCATACGAGGTCGTAGATGCCGGGGAAGGGGGTGTGGCGGAGCTGTCCTTTTATCATTCCGGGGTGCCATTCGGCGGCTGCGGTCCTTGCGCCGCCGAGGTAGACGATGAGGTAGCCGTCGCCGTCGCGCACTATGGCGAGGCGGTAGTCGCCTCCGGTGCGTATCAGCTGTTGTTCAAGGGTGAAGTCGTAGAGGCTCCAGTAGCCTTCGACCGGGTCGGCCGACCGGGCTATGTGGCGGTCGAGCATCGTGGTGTCGCTCCAGCGGGTGGCGAGCTCGGCGGGGTCGGGCCGGCGGGTGATGCTTACGCTGCGCAGCGTGAGCCGGTCGGCTTCGGTGGATATGGCGAGTGAGTCGGGGGTGAATGTCGGGGGGATCGGCAGAGGCGGGAGGGTGAATGTTTTGTCTGACGTAAAAGTCATGTCCCATTCGCCGTTGATGCGTTCAAGCCTTATTCTTTCGGGGCTGCCTATTCCGGCGCGGCTGCCGTTGCCTTTCACGGCCGAGGTCTCCCCGGCGTATTCCACGGTCGCCTCGATGGCCTGGCGTGTGCCGAATCCGTCGTCGTCCGATTCGGCGGCGCGGATGCTTACCGTGCAGCGGTGTCCTTCGGCGTCGGTGAGCGTCATGCCCCATGCGGGGGGCTTGGCGAGGTGTCGGACAAGGGCGCCGGGGGTGGTGCCGACGCTTTCGGCGGTAACCTCTATCGAGATGTCGGGGCGTCCCTTGGGGAGCGGTATGGCGGCCGAGCCGGGCGCGGCTATGGTCTCGGGCAGGAGAGTGAATCCCCGGCGGGCGTTTATGTCGATGTGGCGTGTCGCGGCGAGGCGCGCGAGGTCGATTGTCGCTGTGTCGGTGGCGGCGCAGGCGAGAAGCGGAATGAGGATGGCCGTGAGGGTCATGAGGCGAGGCCGATGATGCTCGACACTGTGCCTACGGCGGCGAATCCGAGGATGATGATGCCGATGATGCGGTTGATTAGCCAGAGGGAGCGCAGGTTGAAGTGGGCGCGTACCTTGTCGACAAACAGCGTTACGAGCCACCACCATGCAATGGCTCCGGCGCAGATGAAGAGGAAGCCTGTGAGGTAGTGGTAGAAGCGTATTTCGGGCACAAGGAAGTTGAAGCGGGCGAAGAGGCCGATTATCAGGAAGAGAATCAGAGGATTGGAGAATGTGAAGAGGAATCCGCTGATAAAGTCTTTCTTCACCGAGGGCGACGAGGCGTCGGGGGCTTTCTTGATGCGTCGCATGGGATTCTGGCGGAAGATGTAGATTCCGAATCCGATGAGCACCGCGCTTCCTATCAGCTGTATGATGTCGTGGTTGCGTTCGAGGAAGTCTTCGATGAACGATAGGCCGAACCCGGTCAGAATGCAGTAGAGCAGGTCGGATAGCGCGGCGCCGAGTCCGGTGTAGAATCCGGCCCGGCGTCCTTTGTTGAGCGTGCGCTGAATGCAGAGCATCCCTACCGGTCCCATCGGGGCGGAGACCAGTATACCGATGGCGATTCCTCGCCAGAGCATGTAGAAGATGTCTTCCATAAAGCGTTGCGGGTCGGTGGCGTGTGTTTCGTGGGTCAGTCGCGGATGGTATATCCGCCGAGCTGTCCGGGCACGCACCGGTAGATCGTGAGTCCGTATTTCGGCTTATGTGAGTAGGCCGGGCCTGCTACGGAGGCTCCGCCTCCCATCAGCACGTTGTAGCGGGATTCGCACACGGGGCATACGGCTTCGAGGCTTTCGTCGTCGATGCGCACGCGGATGTCGCGCTTGCATTCCACGGGGCACGAGAGGTCGTAGGCCAGGGGCGAGAAAGTGGTGGGGTCGAACGGATCCATTCCGCCGATGAGGAGCACTCCTCCGAATCCAGTATAGGTGTTGTCGCCGTAGAAGAACCCGGCGGGGATGTTGAGCGGCTTTATGAACTCATTGTATTCCCCGAGGGTCTTTACGCCGTAGACGTTCCACAGCCCCGCGTCGGCGAGGTTGATGGCCACGGGCATGGCCGGTATGCGTTCGTCGTCGATGCCGTGGCATCCGGCGGCGAGCATTACGGCGGCGGCAGGCAGCAGGCGGATTATTCGGAACGGGAGTCTCATCGGTCTGTGGTGTGGGACGCGTCTGCGGTCAGAAGCGGATGGCTGTAAGCACGGAGCCGAACTGGTCGACCATTTTCTGGAGCGTTCCGCCCACCATGGGCTGGAGCATCTTGGGGATGTCGATGCTTAGCGCCACCTGCACGTCGGCGGTATCGGCTCCCTGCTCTTCGATGTCGAGACGGAGCGAGAGGGGCACGGGAGTGCCTACGCCGGCGAGGCTTATGAGCGAATAGGGCACGAGCTTGTCGAGCTGCAGGCGAATCTCTCCTGCCGGCCCTGCCGGGAAGACTATCGAGTCGGAGGTGATGTTGATCTGTTTCAGCATTTCGGTCTTGTCGGACGGAATCCGGTCGGCCGGCACATTGTCTATCATCTCGCGGAGAGCCCCGAGGTTCGACAGTTTTTCGTATACGGTCCGGGCCGAAGCGGCCACGGTCTCTTTTTTACTCTTGTATTCAGCCATTTCTTTGGATGGTCGGGTAAGTGGGTGAGCAGTTGTATAAACGAGGAGAGTAGGGCTTACGCGCTGAAAGCCCCGGCCTCACCGGTCTGGTGGGCGGCCGGAGCATCCGTGCGTATGTCGGCGTTGTTACTCTCCGTCGTGGCGGGGCACCCAGTTGGCGGGATCCTCGCGCCATTCCTGAAGGGTCTTCACGTAGGCGGGAGCGATGTAGTCCGAAGCGAGCGCAGCCTCGATGAGAGTGCTGTAGTTCGAGAGTGAGATGAGGTTCACGTTTGCCTCGCGGAATCTCTTGACCGAGATGGGGAACTCATAGTTGAAAATGCAGAGCATTCCGGCCACTTCGCATCCGGCGTTGCGGATAGCCTCGACTGCCTTGAGCGAGCTTCCGCCGGTCGAGACAAGGTCTTCGATCACCACCACCTTCTGGCGCGGCTTGAGGTTGCCTTCGATGAGGTTTTCCAGGCCGTGGTCTTTGGGTGTGGAACGCACGTACACGTAGGGGAGTCCGAGCGCGTCGGCCACGAGCGCTCCCATTGCGATGGCTCCGGTGGCCACTCCGGCTATTGCCTCGGCCTCGGGGAAGTTTTCGAGGATGATGCGGCAGAGCTCCACACGGATGAAAGTGCGGATGTCGGGATAGGAGAGTGTCTTGCGGTTGTCGGTGTATATAGGTGAGTTCCAACCTGATGCCCAGACAAACGGGTTTTCGGGTTGAAGCTTTACAGCGCTGATCTGGAGAAGCTTTTCAGCGAGAAGCGTAGCCGGAGTTTTCATTGCTATAGAGATATGTGAGTAGTTAAGGCAGCTTAGGGGACTGCGCCCGTGGTCTGCCGGTTAAAAATACGATATTCAGTCAGTCTGCCGCAGGCATGGCGCCGCCCTGGGGCGAGCGGCATGCCAAGCAAAATGCAAAATTACCAAAATCGGCCATAATATGCAAGCGGACGGAGGAAAATGCGTCAAAATTATTCGCGCTCCCGTCTGCCTGCCCTCACGGCACCTTGTTATAACGCCCTGCCCGAGCGTATGGTTGGGCCCGGATTCACCACGTAATCATCTGTCTCCGGATTATTACAGAATACAAAAAACAATGCGGGTAACAAAAAAATTGAGGAAAAGTTTGGAAGATAGGAAAAAATGTCTTATCTTTGCACATCCAATTGTATTCGTCTGCGGATAACCTCCGGAGACGTAAATAACGGAAAACCTAATGAACGCCAAAAACACCTTCAAGTCCTCCCTATTGGGTATGCAAGGGAATCTTCTTTCTTTCGCCCTCAAGCTTACCCTCAACCGGGACGAGGCCCACGACCTCGTTCAGGACACTACTTTGAAGGCTCTCAAAAATGAGGAGAAGTTTGTCGACAACGCCAACTTCAAGGGATGGATGTTTACTATAATGAGGAATATCTTTATCAACAATTATCGTAAGTCATCCCGAGAGAACACGATTGTCGACTCGTCTGACGACCTCTACCGCCTTAACCTCCCGCAGGATTCAGGCCTGGAGACCCCCGACGGAGCTTTTGCCATCAGCGAGATTTCTTCAATCATCGCCGGTTTTCCCGACGACTTCCGCAAGCCTTTCTCCATGCATATAGCCGGATACAAGTATGAGGAGATAGCCGAGCGACTCCAGATGCCCCTTGGCACCGTCAAGAGCCGCATCTTCTTCACCCGCAAGCGTCTGCGCGAGATTCTTAAAGACTATCGCTGAGCCGCCTGCTTCGGAAACGAGCTTTCATTTTCTAACGAATATTTGCGACAGGACAACCGCTGATGGCTGACCTGTCGCCCTTTTTATGTCCGGACGGATACCGGAACCGCGCGGCTGCCGATATGTCGAGGGCAGGGGCGAGGCGCGAGGCCGAGGTTAGGAGGCGGAAGAGGATGCCCGGGCCGGCGCCGCTTATGATTGGAGCGGCGAGGAGGTGTCGAAGGGTTCGCGGCCGGCGGGTGCGTGTGGCGTGAATACGTTGTGTCGGAGGCTGCAAGGTATCTCAATGCAAAGGGCGGTCGATGAAGGAAGATTCGGGCACGGCAAGCGACTGCAATGGGTATTCAGAAGGTGGGCCTTGCATGGACATGTCGGGGACGGGACCAGGTTCCGATGTGGCAGGAGGCGGTGGTTACTCTTCTTCGAGACGCGTTACGGAGAGGAGCAGTATGCGCGAGGCCGACATCTTGAGCACGCGGAAAAGAAGGTTTGAAATCTGGAAGCTGTCGCCCTGACGGGGAAGTGCCTCAAGGTTTTCGAGAATGAATCCGGCTATCGTGTGGTAGTCGTCGCTTTCGCGAATGCCGAGGCCGAATTTCTCGTTGATGTATTCTATTTCGGCGCGTCCGGAAAACTCGAAAGTGTCGGGGCCGGTCTGCCTGGCAATGAGCGTCTTCTTATCGTGCTCATCTTCGATTTCTCCGAATATCTCCTCTACGAGGTCTTCGAGGGTGGCGAGTCCGGCCGTGCCGCCAAACTCGTCGATTACCACCACGAGCGATTTCTTCTGCGAGAGCATACGGCGCATCATCTTGTTGGCGAGCATGGTCTCTGGGGTGAAAATGACGGGCTTGAGATGCTGCTTCCAGTCGGAGTTCTGCTTGAAGAGCTCGTCGATATGGATATAGCCCACTATGTCGTCGATGTCTTCCTTGTATACCACAATCTTCGAGAGTCCGGTGGCTATGAACTTGCGGCGCAGTTCTTCGCTCGACGTGTTGTCGAGGCTGACGGCCACAATCTCGTTGCGGGGAATCATACATTCCCCTATCTGGGTATCCTTGAAGTCGATGGCATTGCGGAATATCTTTACCTCGTTTTCGATGTCGGTGCGGGTCTCGCGGTTTTCGAGCTGGCGCTGGATGTAGTCGTCGAGCTGGTCGATGGTGAGCAATCCGCTTCCGGGAGCCTCGCCCTTTATTCCGAACAGGCGCATGAGCCCCTTGGATATCACCGAAACGAAGAGTGAGACGGGGTAAAGCACGATGTAGATGATGAAGAGGGGTAAGGATAAGAGGCGCATCATGAAGTTGGGGTTGATGCGGAAGGTTGCCTTCGGAAGAAACTCGCCCGTCATGAGGATTATGAAGGTCGAGATAATCGTGTTGGTGATGAGCACGAGCGCCTCGTTGCTGTGGAAGAGGGTCTCGAGCCAGGGATTGATGATGCTCGAGATGGTGATACCGTAGATTACGAGCACCACGTTGTTGCCCACGAGGAGCGTGGAGATGAACATGTCTTCGTGGCGCGAGAAGAGGTGGAGGATTCGGTTGATCAGTCCGCCTCGTGTGGCGTCGATTTCCATCCTTACTTTGCTCGACTGCACGTAGGCTATCTCGGAGCCGGAGAAGAGACCCGAGAATATGATGGCTATTATAGTTATAGTGATGGCGACTGCTGTAGAGAGTAGCATTTTATTGGGTGTGTTATTGGTTTTCCGGCATCACGCGCTGCGAGGCCGGGGGAGGGGGCACCTCGCGCGCCTCTACGGGAGCCGGGGCTCCTCCGCCCGAGAGGCTCTGCCGGTCGACGGGGAAGATGCCGGTCGGCTTCTTGATGCGGTAGCTGACGAGGTGCTCGTCGGAGACGAAGCCGTAGCCTTCGAGCACGTGGGTCTCCGTCTCGATATGGATAAACGAGTCGGAGTATAGCTCCTGTCGGCGCTGGTTCCAGAAGAGCTGCGATGTCATGAAGAGGCGTTTCGGAGCCTGATGCAGCTCCACGTGTCCGTCGAGCTTCCAGAGAGCCTGGTTCTTGAAATAGCGGGCAGAGTCGGCCGCCACGGAAGCCACCACGTTGAGGAAGGGGTCGTATTTGCGCAGGTATATCCCTTTGGGGAAGTGCCAGTAGGGCGTGTCGGTGTTGTCGTAGACGAGCCAGAGGGGAGTTACTATCTTATACTGAGGCACACCGGAGTCGGATATGAGCGTGGCTACGTTTTCCGACCTCATGGTCGGCATCCCGGCCGGATTGAGCCTTGCGGCCACGTCGACCTTCTTCTCGTCGCGGCAGGCGGGAAGAAGGCAAGCGGCCGCAATGAGCGACACGACCAACAGCAGCAGTGAACGCATTTCCGTATCCGGGAGTCGGAGGTTTATTATTTGATCTTACGTTTCCAGAACCAGAGCTCGTTGAAGTTTACGCCGAGCGTGATGTTGAGGTAGTTCTCGCTGATGAGGGTCCGGGGGTAAGCAGAGCGGTGGCGCCATTCCACTCCGAGGTTGATCATCGTCTTGCCTTCGGGGGTGGGGAATCCGACGCCGGCCGTAACGCCGTATTCACGCACGTTGTTGCCGCGTATCTGCAGGTAGTCGCGTGTGTAGTAGCCTCCGATGCGGTAGCTGATGCGCTGGCCGTAGTTGCCTCTGAGGCGGGGCACTACTTCGGCTCCGACGGCATAGCGCAGGCGGTCGGCGAAGTTCATCCCGGCAAACACCACCTGGGGCTTGGCCGAGGGGTTTTTCGGATCGGGGTCGGCATAGAGGGGCGAGAACTTTGCCTTCGACCACTGCTGGAGCGAGAAGTCGGCCTCCACCACGAGACGGTAGGCCTTCTCGTATGTGTAGTTGATGCCCACGCCGAAAGCGTTGGGCTGATAGTAGTTGCCGCGCAGCTTCATGGAGCCGACGGTGTCGGGCAATGACTCTGTGGAGAGCTCCTGCACTGTGGCCCACGAGCGTCCGAGCATCGTCTTCTTGGGCGAATAAGTGGCGCCGATGGTGAGGCGCGAGGCACGGTTGAGGCGGGCGGTGTATTGGGCTCCGACCACGATGTTCCAGTCGCGCACCTGCATCACGTGCTCGAAGAGCGAGCGTCCGGAGTTTTCGGGAGTCAGGTAAATGTCGTTGGTGATGTTGCCGAAGTTGTAGCTGACGTTGACTCCGAGCGAGAATCCGGCTACGCGTCCGCTTATTCCGAGGTATGCCTCGTTGATGCCGCCCGAGCCCTGGTTCTCGCGCGTGCCGTGGCGTATTTCGTTGCCGAATGCGTATCCCACGGAGCTGTAGGGGAGCAGACCTATGGAGCCTCCCATGAACTTGCAGATGGGAAACTGCATCGTGATGTAGTCGAGGCCGCCGCCTACGGAGTGCTCCTTGGCGCTGCCGTCTTTCTGCCAGAGGAGCGAGGCGTCGGCGCCGATGTCGAAGAGGAATGTAAGGGAGTCGATGGCGGCGTAAGATGCCGGGTTTATGACGTTGATCTGCCGGCCGGAGTTCATGGCTATTCCGATTCCGCCCATCTGGCGCTGGGCCGAGGTGGCGTAGTCGCCGAGTATGCCGTAGCCATACATCGAGTATGGCGTGGTAACGTTCTGGGCAGCCGCTGATCCTAATCCGGCGACTATTGCCGCCAGAGCGGCGAGGATAATCTTATTTATTTTCATTTTCAGTAAGATAGTCGATTATAGTTTTCAGCCCGAAGGCCACGAGGTCGGGGGCGTGGTGTATGCGCCCGGGGCATACGTCGGGTTCGAGGAGCGGAAGCAGCAGGCCTGCGTCGCCTCCGGTGAGCACGAGGGCGGCCTCGCCGCCGCGGTCCACATGGCGGAAGGCCGACGCTATCTCGGCCGCCACTCCGCGAATGGCTCCGGCCCGGATGGCGGTCTCGGTGTCGAAGCCGAACAGCGGGAGCTCGCCCGCCTTGGCCACCTCCGGGAGGCGGTCGGTGTATTCATGCAGCGAGCGGAGGCGCAGTTTCACGCCCGGCGAGATGTTGCCTCCCCTGAAAGTCCCCGACCGGTCCACGTGGTCGAGCGTCAGCGCCGTTCCCGAGTCGGCCACCAGCCTCTCCACTCCCGGAAAAAGGCTTGCGGCCCCGACGGCGGCGGCTATGCGGTCGAGTCCGAGGGTGGACTTCGAGGCGTACTCCACGTCTATCGGGAGCGGGGTGGAATGGGAGAGCACCGTGAGCCGGCATCCGCGCAGCGAGCGCAGAGCCTCCACGAGGTCTTCGTCGAAGCGGCCTACGGCGCAGTAGATTGCGGCGTCGGGCAGGGTGTCGCCGAGCATCCCGAGTATGTCGGCGAAAGCGAGAGACGCACACCGCATCCGTGCCGCTATTTCCGAGTCGCGAAACAGCGTCGCTTTGGCGTAGGAATTGCCTTGGTCGATGGTCAGGGTGATGCGCATCCTTATATATTATAAATAGGAGTGGGCTGCGGGAGCCGTCCACAGACTGCAAAATTAATGAAAAAATCGCGCACGGCAAAAAGGAGATGCTTTTCCAGGGTCATCGGGGTGCTTTCTCCTTCTTCTCGCGGGCGTAGATCATCCATGAGGCAATCACCTGGATGAGGGCGCCGACGAGCGAGAAGAGTATCGTCTCGCGCAGGATGGCGAGGGCGCCGGCAGTGGGCACGTCGGCGAAGCGGCTCTCGTTGTAGAACCAGAAGGCGCCTCCGACCACGAACGCCATCCCGGCCCAGAACTCCAGACGGCGCAGGCGTCTCAGCCTTGTCGACTCGTCGGGGTCGTTGACTCCGACGGTGCGGGCTGTGGTAAACACCACTGCTCCGGCGGCGAATATCCATTTGTAGATTTTCAGTGCCGCTGTCGAGGTGAGGTCGGCAAACGGGGCCACGAGGGCCACTGCCACGAGCAGGATGCCGAAGGTGGCTATTCCCTCGGCAGCCTTGCGGCGTTTCTCTATTTTACTGTCGGTCATTTTCTTGATGTGTGAATGTTCATTCGTCGAGCAGGAACACGTCTTCCGTCGGTCGCTGCATGTGGTATTGTTCTCGGGCTATGCGCTCGAGCTGGTCGGCCCCCTTCATTATGTCCTCGCGCTTGCGGCGGTAGTATTCGGCCGAGTCGCGGTTGAGGGCTATCTCGCGGTTGAGGGAGTTGATTTCCTGCTGATAGCGCATGTTAAGCTTCATCGAGGTCTCGTCGTTGAAGAAGAGCACCGTTACGATGAGGCCGCCGATGACGATCACCGGCAGATGCGACCGTCGCGAGATCCAGAAAGCTATTCGTTTTAGTCGTTGTCCCATTTCAAAGTCTGCCAGCGGCAAAGTCTGATATACAATTGAACTGCGAATTTAGCTAAAAAAGGGGAGCGGGGCAAATTTTTCTAACCCAAAGCGTCTCAG
>CAMCDS010000044.1 GCA_945873625.1 uncultured Porphyromonadaceae bacterium
AGTATTGGTTTTATGCACACGGATTTTTTTGTCTGCTTGCGCAGCCCTCACGGATGGGTACGGATTATCACGGATTTTGGCTGCTGAGATGCCATGCCGGTGTTTTGGGAGTTTCGAAAATCGTGCAGATCCGTCGCATCCGTGCGATTCCGGGAGGAATCTAAAAAATCGGTGTGTCTATAAATTCATCCCAAATCCCTCTTGGATAAGTATTGGTTTTATGCACACGGATTTTTTTTGTCTGCTTGCGCAGCCCTCACGGATTGGTATGGATTTTCACGGATCTTGGCTGCTGAGATGCCATGCCGGTGTTTTGGGAGTTTTGAAAATCCGTGCAGATCCGTCGCATCCGTGCGATTCCGGGAGGAATCCAAAAGATCTGTGTGCTTATAAATTCATCCCAAATCCCTCTTGGATAAGTATTGGTTTTATGCACACGTTTTTTTGTCTGCTTGCGCAGCCTTCACGGATGGGGACGGATTTTCACGTATATTTTATCGAAGGTATTTGGGGCGTTTTTTCGTGCTGGGATGCGGTGCGTGTTATCGATGTGGGAAAATTGCTATGGATTGACTTTGGGAGGTGGCGAGGGGGGAACGACGGAGCTGAGGCAAGGGGCGAACGACAAAAAGAGGCTCTGACTTCACGTCGGGCCTCTCCTTGTTCCACTAAGCCACAATGGTCATCTTTCAGATAGCCAGTTGCGACCGATAGATTCAGTTTGTACCATTATTCAACCAAACATACTATCCCGGATGGTTTACCATTTTATCCGGAACGACACCCAATATTGCTCACGCACAAATGGATATCTCTACGGTAAAAAAGAACATCTTTTTGCGCCCGGCTGTGCCGGAACATCTAATTGCGGTTCTTTTACAAAAACAAAGTTAAAACATTATTTTTGATTATCCAAACATTTTCCGTGAAATTTTATCTTTTTATTTCATTTTGGAAAATTGCTAATTCCTATCGCCGGTGCATACCCAAATTACCGATTTCAACTTGCTATTTGCAAGCGGCAAAATTGGTGTATCGGTGTTCGTCGGCTTCAGCCCGTTCGGCGGATTTGCAGAGGCCGGGGGCGGGCGGCGTGGGGTTGCGAAACCGGGAAAAAAGTGTTAATTTTGCAGATTCAAGGCCTACCCGAGTGGCCGCCCTGCCGGCGGCGTTCGGGGAGGATTATCGTATTTATCGGAAAATAAACACATTACATACATATATTGATATGGCCAATCAGGAACTTAGCGAGCAAGAGATAGTTCGCCGCAACAGTATGGAGGCGATGCGCGAACGCGGCATCGACCCTTATCCCGCTGCGGAGTATACCGTAACGGGACACACCGACGAGATAAAGGAGACTTTCAGCGATGAGCTGGAGCCTAAGCGCGAGGTGGCCATCGCCGGCCGCGTCATGAGCCGCCGCATCATGGGCAAGGCCTCGTTCATGGAGCTGCAGGATGCTTTCGGCCGCATACAGGTGTATGTGAGCCGCGACGACCTCTGTCCCGGCGAGGACAAAGACCTTTACAACGTGGTCTTCAAGAAGCTGCTCGACATCGGCGACTTCGTCGGAGTGCGCGGCGAGGTGTTCCGCACCAAGACGGGCGAAATCTCGGTCCACGCGCGTGAGCTGACAGTGCTTTCCAAGAGCCTCCGTCCCCTCCCCATAGTGAAGATGAAAGACGGCCAGGCCTACGACGCCTTCACCGACCCCGAGCAGCGCTACCGCCGCCGCTACGTGGACCTTGTGGTCAACAAGGGCGTGAAGGATATTTTCGTGAAGCGCACCCGCATGTTCAACTCCATGCGCGAATACTTCAACTCGCACGGCTATCTGGAGGTCGACACCCCGATTCTCCAGGCCATCCCGGGAGGAGCGGCCGCACGCCCCTTCATCACCCACCACAATACGCTCGACATACCCCTCTATCTGCGTATCGCCAACGAGCTCTATCTGAAGCGCCTCATCGTCGGCGGCTTCGACGGAGTCTACGAGTTCTCGCGCAACTTCCGCAACGAGGGTATGGACCGCACCCACAATCCGGAGTTCACCTGCATGGAGATATATGTGGCCTACAAGGACTACAACTGGATGATGAGCTTCACCGAAAAGATGCTCGAGAAGATAGCCCTCGACGTGAACGGCACCACCGAGGTGAAGGTGGGCGACAACGTCATCTCCTTCAAGGCTCCCTATCCGCGCATCACCATGGCCGAGGCCATACTCAGCAAGACCGGCTTCGACATCACCGGCAAGAGCGAGGAGGAGCTCCGCGCCTTCTGCAAGGAGGCCGGCATCGAGGTAGAGCCTTCGATGGGCAAGGGAAAACTCATCGACGAAATCTTCGGCGAGAAATGCGAGGGCACCTACATCCAGCCTACCTTCATCATCGACTATCCCATCGAGATGTCGCCGCTCACGAAGCGCCACCGCTCGAATCCGGAGCTCACCGAGCGCTTCGAGCTGATGGTCAACGGCAAGGAGCTGGCCAACGCATATTCGGAGCTCAACGACCCCATCGACCAGTATGAGCGCTTCGTAGAGCAGATGCGCCTGGCCGACAAGGGCGACGACGAGGCCATGATTATTGACCACGACTTCATCCGCGCCCTCGAATACGGCATGCCTCCCACTTCGGGCATGGGCATCGGCATGGACCGCCTGGCAATGCTGCTGACGGGCCAGACCACCATCCAGGAGGTGCTTCTCTTCCCGCAGATGCGCCCCGAGAAGAAGCAGGCTCAGGCCGAAGAGACCGAAGCAGAAGAATAAAAGGGCAGAACTACAGACACATACCGTATTTATATGGATTCACTTGGCAAGATAGCCATGATAGGTTCGGGCAGTTGGGCGACGGCGCTTGCGAAGCTGTTGCTCAACAACACCGACTGCCTTACGTGGTATTTCCGCAGCCGCGACCACATCGACGATTTCATCAAATACCGCCGCAACCCGACCTATCTCTCGGACGTGGCCTTCGACACGGCGCGCATCGACTTCACCTCCGACATCAACGAGGCCTGCCTGAAGGCCGACACGCTGGTGGTGGCCGTGCCCTCGCCCTACGTCAGGGATGAGGTCGAAAAGATAAAGATCGACATCTCGACCAAAAATGTGGTGTCGGCCGTCAAAGGTATGGTGAGCGATGTTAACCTTACGGTAACCGACTGGTTTATGGAGCGTTTCGGCTGTAAGGACACCAACATCATGGTGGTGGGCGGCCCGTGCCATGCCGAGGAGGTGGCCCTTGAGCGCCTCAGCTACCTCACCATCGGCTCCCACGACAAGGAGAAGGCCGAACTCTTCGCCCGCCATCTGGCCGGAAAGAAGATGAAGACCATCATCTCGAGCGACGTAGACGGCATCGAATATGCCGCCGTGCTCAAGAACGTCTACGCGATAGCCGGAGGTGTGGTGAGCGGCATGAAGCTGGGCGACAACTTCATGGCCATGCTTGCCTGCAACGCCGCTCGCGAGATGCGCCGCTTCATCGACACAGTGTCGCCGATGGAGAACCGCGACGTCTGCCTGTCGGCCTATCTCGGCGACCTGCTCGTAACGGCCTACAGCCGCTTCTCGCGCAACCACAACTTCGGATCGATGATTGGAAAGGGTTACAGCGTGAAGGCGGCCATGATGGAGATGGAGATGGTGGCTGAGGGCTACTACGGCACCCGTGCCATGCACCAGCTCAACAAGCGCTTCATGGTGGAGATGCCCATCATGGAGTGCATGTACGCCATCCTCTATCAGGGCGTGAATCCCAAGAAGGCCATCCGCAACATCACTTCGGTGCTGATGTGAAGACTGCTGTCATACCCCCCGGGGGAACAATAGCATCGTAAAATAGGTTTTAACTACAGGTACTTAATCAAAAAAAGACAATGAAAACTATCGGTTTAGACATCAGCCGCGCGATTGGATTCGCCGGGAAAGAAAAATACGACTCCCTCAGGGACAAAGCCATAGACGCCATCTCGAAGCTCGACGAAGGCACAGGCGCCGGAGCCGACTTCCTCGGATGGGTGAAGCTCCCCTCCGAAATCACCCCCGCGATGATAGCCGACATCGAGGCCACGGCCGCCACGCTCCGCAAGGAGTGTGAGTTCGTGGTGTGCATCGGCATCGGAGGCTCCTACCTCGGCGCCAAGGCCGTGATAGCCGCCCTCTCCGACAGCTTCGCCGACTTCTACGCGCCCGCTCCCGGAAGCCCGAAGGTGCTTTTCGCAGGCCAGAATATCGGCGAGGAATACACCAGCGAGCTGCGCCGCCTGCTCAAAGGCCGCCGCTTCGGCATAATCGTAATCTCGAAGTCGGGCACCACCACCGAGCCCGCCATCGCCTTCCGCATCCTCAAAGACATGCTTGTGGAGCAGGTAGGCGCCGACGAGGCCCGCAGGCTCATCGTGGCCGTTACCGACAAGGCAAAGGGCGCGCTGCGCACGCTGGCCGACCGCGAGGGCTACAAGACCTACGTGATTCCCGACAACGTGGGCGGCCGCTTCTCGGTGCTCACGCCCGTAGGCCTGCTCCCCATTGCCGTGGCCGGCTTCGACATCGCCGCGCTCGTGGCCGGTGCAGCCGACATGGAAGGCACCACCCGTCTGCCCGGCGACGACAACCCCGCCGAGACCTACGCCCGCATGCGCAATGCCCTCTATCAGGACGGTAAGAAGATCGAGCTTCTGGTCAACTTCAACCCCAAGCTCCACTACTTCGCCGAATGGTGGAAACAGCTCTACGGCGAGAGCGAAGGTAAGGAAGGGAAGGGTATCTTCCCGGCATCGGTCGACTTCACCACCGACCTCCACTCGATGGGACAGTGGATACAGGAGGGCGAGCGCACCATCTTCGAGACCGTGCTCAGCGTCAAAGAGCCGGCCGTGGAGGAGCGCATCACCGACGACGCCGAAAACCTCGACGGCCTCAACTATCTCGCCGGCAAGCGCATCGACGAGGTCAACAAGATGGCCGAGCTCGGCACCATCATCGCCCACAACGACGGCGGAGTGCCCGTGATGAAGATTGAAGTCCACTCGCTCGACGAGCACACCCTCGGCCGGCTCATCTACTTCTTTGAGCGCGCCTGCGGCATCTCGGGCTATATTCTGGGCGTCAACCCCTTCAATCAGCCCGGTGTGGAGGCCTACAAGAAAAACATGTTTGCCCTTCTCGGCAAGCCCGGCTACGAGGCTGAGACGGCAGCCATCAAGGCCCGTCTCTGACCCTCTGCCAATCCTGCCTGAATCATCAGCGACCCGCCGTCGGCTTCGTCCGTCGGCGGGTCGCATCGTCAGCCCGAGACGCCGCCTGAGGCGTCCTGACGATGAACCGCATGCGCTCCGCACGCGTTTTCCGAAAAAAGAATTATAATATGGATTTTGAAAAGAATATTCAGAAAGACCTTACGCGCTATCTGCGCGGCCTCGGGCGCCTCGACGAGATGCTGCCCGAATGTCCCGACCTCGAGCAGCTGTGGCCGTCGCTTGCCGAGGCATACCTCCCCGACGGCGTCAGAGAGTTTGGCGGCTATCCGGTGGTGTCGCTCGGATGGATGATGTTCGTGGGGATGGCCATGGCAAAGTATTGGGACACCGACTGGGAGAAATACTCGCAGGAAGGCGCCAAAGGGATATACGAGCGTCTGCGCGACGCCCGTGGCTACGACAATCTCGACGACTTCGTGCTCGGCGACGTGCTCGGTCTCGAAGGGAAAGAGGCCGAGGATATTAGTGCCATGGCCGGCGAATGTGCCGCCCGCGTCTACCACGCCCTCACCACGTCGCACATCGAGGCCGGCACCCCCGAGGCGGCGTGCGCCTACATGGCCGGGCTGCATCAGCTCTACCTGATGGGCGTCTATACCGAGCTCAACGCCCTCGGCTACCATCTCACCAAGGTAGGCTGACCTCCGCCATTCCGCCCGAAAGAGTCCCCGCCCTGCATGCGGCCGGGGAGCCGGCGCCACATCGGGCGCCGGCTCCCCGGTCGGGTATGCGTCGCGCGGTCAGCGGAGGTATTCGTCGAAGAAGCGCTGTATGGCGTCGAAGGGGATTATATCCTTGCGGTCGTAGAGGTCGGTGTGGCTGGCTCCCGGCACCACGGTGAAGAGCTTGTTGCTGGGCTTTCCGGGCACCACGGTGAGGCGTTTGTAGGCGTCGCTGCCGAAATAGAACGAATGGGCCTTTTCGCCGTGGACGATCATCACGGCGTTTTCGATCTCGGCCGCGCGGCTCATGAGCGGGGCGTTGATCCATGGAATCAGGAGGTGGCCCGGCGAACCGGCCTCTACGGGATTCCCTCCGGCTGTATGTCTCAGAAATTCGGTTTCAGTCATGTCTGTCGTATTGTCGGTGATTTTTTTTGGTCACTGCAAAATTACAACCGGAATCGTTGCTGTACATTCCCACGGTTACGCAAGGAAGTACCCGGATTACGGCCCCGGATGCCGGCCGATTCGGGATTTATGACTAAATTCGCAACGGAATAATAACCGCAAGACACTGCGCTATAGAGATATACGAAGCAGATACCATCGAGCGATACAACCGCTATTTCGGGTTCGAGACCCGCCATCCCCTCGTCGGCATAGTGCATTTCGACGACAGCGTGGAGCAGCTGTCGCACTGCATGCATTTCGGCTTCTATGCCCTTTTTCTTAAAAAGACTACGGGGTGCAGAATCAACTACGGCAAGACAAGCTACGATTTCGACGACGAGACCGTGGTGAGTTTCGCGCCGGGCCAGACCGTCGGCGTCCACCGCACCGGCGACGGACCCGCGCCCGAGGCTGTCGGGCTGCTCTTTCATCCCGATTTCCTCTACAGGACGCCTCTGGCTCAGAAGATAAGGCAATATTCCTTCTTCTCCTACGCCTCGAACGAGGCGCTTCACCTCTCGGCCGAGGAGCGAATAATACTTCAAGACTACATGGACAAGATAGCGCGCGAGCTGCGCCACCCCATCGACCGCTTCTCGAAGTCGCTGATAGTATCAAACATTGAGGTGATGCTCAACTACTGCATGCGCTTCTACGAGCGCCAGTTCATTACGCGCGAGGAGCTGAACGACACCACCATGAGCCGTTTCGACTCGCTGCTCGACGACTATCTCGATTCGGGGCGGGCGGCGGAGGAGGGGCTGCCGACGGTGAGATACTTCGCCGACAAGGTGTGTCTCTCGCCCAATTATTTCGGCGACCTCGTGAAGTCGGAGACGGGGAAGAGCGCGCAGGAATACATACACCTGAAAATGGCCCTTGCGGCTAAAAACGCCCTTCACGACCCGCTGCTCAGCGCCAAGCAGATAGCCGACCGCCTCGGCTTTCAGTATCCGCAGCATTTCACCCGCTTCTTCAAGAAGCAGACGGGGCTCACTCCGCGTGAATACAGGCTGAGCCTGAGCTGACCCGGGAAAGATGTACCCATAAAACGAAAGCTGCGCCGTAAACCGATGGGTTACGGCGCAGCCTGTTTTCTTATGCGGTTGAATCCGGGGGTCAGTTCTCTTCCGAGGTTTCGGGAGCCTTGTCGATGAGGTCCATGAACTGGTCGAGCTTCGGAGTGATGATGATCTCCGTGCGGCGGTTTTTCTGGCGGCCGAGGTCGGAGTCGTTGTCGGCCACGGGGTTGAACTCACCGCGTCCGCCAGCGGTCAGGCGCGAGGGCTTGATGCCAAAATCGTTCTGGAGCACCTGTACCACCGACGAGGCGCGCAGGGCCGAGAGGTCCCAGTTGTTGCGGATGTTGGTGCGGCTGATGGGCACATTGTCGGTGTTGCCCTCTACGAGCACGTCGTAGTAGTTGTAGTCCTTGATGATCTTGGCTATCTTGCTGAGCGTCTCCATCGCGCGGGGGCTCACCTCATAGCTTCCGGTCTTGAAGAGCATGTTGTCGGCCAGCGAGATATACACCACGCCCTTGAGCACCTTCACGTCGACATCCTTGAGCTCTTCGCGGCTGAGCGAGCGGGTAAGGTTGTTGGTCAGCACCATGTTGAGCGAGTCGGATTTCGACTTTGCGTCGACGAGCTGCTTGATGTATTTGTTGCTGGCGTTGATCTCGTCGACGAGCTTCGAGATGTTGGCGCTGCTTCCGTAGATGCTCTGGTCGAGCGACTTCTTGATAGAGTTGTATGCCTCCTTGAGCTCGGCGTTCTCCTTGCGGGCCTGGCGGATTATCTCCTCCATGCTCTTGCCGTTGGCATTGCACTCGATAAGGGATTCTCTGGTTTGATCGTACTGGCTCTTGAGCAACTCGTACTTCTTGTTGCTTACGCAACTTGCGAGGAGCGATGCTCCGATGGCTACGATAGCCAAAGCTTTGATTTTCATAATTGAAGTTATAGTTTGTCTGTTTTGGGTTTGTCGACTCCGCCATGCGCTCCGGTGAGTGGAGCAGCAGAGTGAGGAGTCAATATATTAAACGTAAAATCAAAAGAAAAAGTCTATCCCTTTTCTCAAAGAAATAGACCGAAACCTTAATCTTAAATTTAATACTATGAAAAACACTATACAAAATTAGTCATTTTTTCCGTCTCGGGCAACTGATTTGGCAAAAAACAGCACGTATTTAACACAGTTTAACCAAAACGCATGCAAATTCGGCTCTCAAGGGTGAATCCTGAATCGGCCGGCATTTGCCGGTTTTATAATAGCGCGCTCCAAATGCCTCATTAAATAGCTGTAAATAATATTAATAGACGCTAATAATAATTAATATTATTGAATAAAATCAGGGGGGAGCTTTTTATTTGTACTTTTGTGCGATTTCCAAAATCCTTATCAGGAAAACTTCAAACATACTCTAAACTAATGATAAATAGATTTACAAAACTATGTGCCACTGCTGCTCTCGCGGTCATGGCACTGGGTGTGTCGGCCGCCAACTGGCATGGGATGAAGGTCATGCTCAAAGATGGCTCCGACGTACACATCCTCTTGACCGACAGCTTCGTGGCTTCGTTCACCGACACCGATTTCCATCTTGAGAACGAGAAAACAAAGTTTGACGTGCCCCGCGTGCAGATTTCGTCAATGAGCTTTACTGAAGATGCCCCGCCGACTCGGGCACCGACGCAATCGCCGACGACGCGGCCCCGTATGTCCATACCGGAAAGAAGACGCTCAACAACATGACAAACGTGTTCGACAGCGAGCTTATGTCGGCCGGACAGGAATACGTGTTCTAACCTGTTGGATGAATTAAATTAAAGCGTATTTCACTTGACCAATTCTCCGATG
>CAMCDS010000045.1 GCA_945873625.1 uncultured Porphyromonadaceae bacterium
ACGGCACGTACGGTGGTGTGAGAGGTCGGTAAACACGAAAGTAGGAGATAAACGCTATATGATTAGTGTTTACCTCCTACTCGATTATGTTGAAATTCCCGTTCAGGAATTGGAGGCACTTGTCTTTGCGGCTGCTCCGGCTATGCGGTCCGGTCTGTGGTGGCTGCGGTGCCCCTTGTGGTTGCCTTTGGCCTTGAAGTCTTTTCCGTGGCCTTTGAATGCCTTTGCCTTGTGGTGGTCGCCGCCGTTGATGACCATGTTTTCAAGGAAGAGCACGTATTTGTCGGGACCGACGATTGCCTTCACCTCTTCGAGGTAAGCCTTCTTGGCTGCGCGGCGGTCGGCGCGGCGCACCGAATCGTTGAATTGCTTTTTCTGCTTCATCTCTTTGGCTTCAGACTTGCGGTCGGCCTTCCTCTTTGAGTCCAGCTGCTGTAGTTTCTGCTGCTGGTCGGCGGTGAGGTTCATACCCTCGAAGAGGTTGCGCTGACACTTCTCCTTGCGGTCGCATTTCTGAACTTTCGTCTTGTCCGGACGGCCGGCAGGAGCCGAGGAGGGGGTCTGCGCGATGCCGTTGGCAGCGAAAAGCGATATTGCGATGATGGCGAGTCCAAATATTTTCTTTCTCATATTGCTTATGTTTTGAGGTTTGTTATTTTGTTTGTTTGTCTCTTTGACTTGAATAACAACCGAGTGTTTATCTGCTCGCCGATGTTTAACCTTAATTTAACGTTCATCCGGCCAATATTTTAAAGTTTTATAAAAGTCGGCGTCGGCGGTTAAACCCTCTGCCCAACCGCATTTGAAGTGCGTTTGAACCGAAACAATTTGGCCGTGAAGTCAAATTGTTGTAATTTTGCAGTCTGAAATAAAGACAAGAAAGAAAACATGGGTTTTTTCAAAAAAATATTCTCACGCGAGAAGAAAGAGAAGCTCGATTCCGGTCTTGAGAAGACCAAGAGCGGAGTATGGGACAAGATTTCACGCGCCGTGGCCGGCAAGAGCAAGGTCGACGACGAGGTGCTCGATAATCTTGAGGAGGCCTTCATCACCAGCGATGTGGGCGTCGACACCACCCTCAAGATCATCAAGCGTCTTGAAGAGCGTGTGGCCCGCGACAAGTATGTCGGTTCCGAAGAGCTCAACAATCTTCTCTGTGAGGAGGTTACCGCCCTTCTGGCCGAAGACGTGTCGCGCGGCGACAATCAGGAGCTTGGCGACTTCGAGGTGCCCCGCAAGGGAGAACCATACGTGATTCTCGTGGTCGGCGTCAACGGCGTAGGCAAGACCACCACCATCGGCAAGCTGGCATATCAGTATGCCAAGGCCGGCAACAAGGTGGTGCTGGGCGCTGGCGACACCTTCCGCGCCGCCTCCATCGAGCAGCTTGAAGTGTGGGGCGAGCGTGCAGGCGTGCAGGTGGTGAAGCAGAAGATGGGCAGCGACCCGGCTGCCGTAGCCTTCGACACTGTGCAGAGCGCCAAGGCGCAGGGTGCCGACGTGGTGATAATCGACACCGCCGGACGCCTTCACAACAAGGTGAACCTCATGAATGAGCTCTCAAAGGTGAAGAAGGTGATGAAGAGAGTGCTTCCCGATGCTCCTGACGAGGTGCTGCTCGTGCTCGACGGCTCTACCGGTCAGAACGCTTACGAGCAGGCGCGACAGTTTGCCGCCGCCACCGACGTCAACGCCCTTGCCGTAACCAAGCTCGACGGCACGGCAAAGGGGGGAGTGGTGATAGGCATCAGCGACCAGATGAAGATTCCCGTGAAATACATCGGCATAGGCGAAGGTATCGACGACCTTCAGATTTTCAATGCCCGCGAGTTTGTCCGCTCGCTTTTCGCAAAGGACTGATATATAGAGGATGACAGCGACAGCAACTCCCAAAGCCGGGCACATCGACGTGATTTCGATGGGATGCTCGAAAAATCTTGTCGACTCGCAGCGTCTCATGCGTATGCTTGAGGTGCGCGGCTATACGCTCAGCCACGACCCCGAGGTGCCCTCGGGCGAATACGTGGTGGTCAATACGTGTGGCTTCATCGGCGACGCCAAGGAAGAATCCATCAGTCTGCTGCTCGAACTCGCCTCGCTCAAAGAGGAGGGGAGGATAGGGCGCATAGTAGTGATGGGGTGCCTCTCGCAGAGGTATATGGATGAGCTGAAAGCCGAGATACCGGAGGTCGACGAGTGGTTCGGCAAGTTCGACTGGGCCGCCTTCGCCACTTCGCTGCCCATGCGCCGCGAGATGCCGGCCGAGGCTCCGAAGGTATGGGAGCGTGTGCTCACCGGCAATCCGTGGAGCGCCTACATCAAGATTTCGGAAGGCTGCGACCGCTTCTGCGCCTTCTGCGCCATTCCGCTCATCACCGGGCGCCACAAGTCCCGCCCCGTAGAGGAGATTCTCGACGAGACTCGCCGCCTCGTGGCCGAAGGGGTGAAGGAGTTTAACGTAATAGCTCAAGACCTTTCGTCTTACGGCCTTGACCTTTACGGCCGACACGCGCTCGGCGAGCTCATCGACCGCATGGCCGACATCGAGGGAGTGGAATGGATCAGGCTCCACTATGCCTATCCCACTGATTTCCCTTACGATGTGCTTCCCGTGATGGCCCGCAGGGACAATGTGTGCAAGTATCTCGACATCGCCCTCCAGCATATAGCCGACCCCGTGCTCGAACGCATGCGCCGCCGTTTCGGCTCGGCACAGACCCGCGGGCTTATCGAGCGGATACGCCGCGAGGTGCCCGGCATACGCCTGCGCACCACGATGATGGTCGGCTTCCCCGGCGAGACCGAGGAAGACTTCGGGGAGCTGCTCGACTTCGTCAGGGAAGCCCGTTTCGACCGCCTCGGCGCTTTCGCATATTGCGAGGAGGAGGGTACTTTCGCCGAGAGAAACCTTACCGACGACGTGCCGGAGGATGTGAAGCAGAGCCGCCTCGAGCGTCTCATGGAGGTGCAGGAGGGGATAGCTTCGGAGATTGCCGCCGGGATGGTGGGAGAGAGGGTGAAGGTTATCGTCGACAGGATAGAGGGCGACATGGCCGTAGGCCGCACCCAGTACGATTCGCCTGAGGTTGACCCCGAGATATATGTGAGCTTCGGGAATCGCGGCGACATGCCCGCTCCCGGCGACATGATAGAGGCGGAGGTAACCTCGTCCGACGAGTTCGACCTGTTCGCCCGCCCCTGCTGATGATTTTATGAGCCATACGTTTCCGCCCGGATTTATCGACAAGGCCATAGCGGAAGGAAAGAGCTTCTTCGCCATCCGCTATCCGCAGGCCGCCTCATGGGAATGGGGCGTCTCGGATTCCGTGTCTGCCGGCATCGTGCCCGGCTCATTTGTCGTAGCTCCGTTCGATATGGAGTCTGTCGGGCCGGTCAGCATACCCTTCGGGGGCAACTCCGGCCAACCGGGAGACATGGCTTCGTTCGGCCGTTTCCCCAATGAGTCTACTCCGCGTGAAGACCACAGACGTGCGGTCGAGACTATTTCTGCCTACCACCGCAGGCATGGCGGCAAGACCGTGCTTAGCCGTGTGGAGCTCATCCCCCTTTCCGGTATCCCTGCTGAGAGTATTCTTCGGTCGCTTGACCGTCTGTATCCCGACGCAACAGTGTTCGGCTTCTCCACTCCGCAGAGCGGACTCTGGGTAGGCGCCACTCCCGAGCTGCTTCTCGCTGCGTCAGGCGGACAGCTGCGCACCATGGCCCTCGCCGGTACGCGCAGGCGGGGCGAATCGGGGGAATGGGACGGAAAGAATATTGAGGAGCAGCGTCTTGTGGTGGATTTCATCATGGATGCGATGGCAGACTGCTTACCCCGCGAGGGAGAGCTTTTCACGTGTCAGGCCGGACCGGTAGAGCATCTCTGCACAGCGATTACCGCCGACGCGTCGCCACTCGAAAAGGGTGAGCTTCAGCCCGATGAGCTGCTCCGTCGCCTTTCGCCCACTCCGGCCCTCTGCGGTTCCGACCGCGCCGCCTCCATGCGTCTCATCGCCTCATGCGAGGCCCACGACCGCGGTGCCTACGGCGGTTTCTTCGGGCTCTACCGCTCGCCGGGCGACTTCGATTTCAGGGTCAACCTGCGCTCCATGCGCATGGAAGGTGCCACAGGTGCTCTTTATGCGGGGGGCGGCATCACGTCCCTCTCGCGTCCCGACGACGAGTGGACCGAGACCTGCCGCAAGTCGGAGTCGATGAGGAAGGCATTGTCCGATAATGCGGCATTTATCGAAAATCGATAATTAATTTGGATTTTTCGGAAAATTATTCTAATTTTGCGCAATCTTTCACCAACCCCAGATTAGATTGTGAAAAATATCAACAGCATCAACATTCTCTGCGGACTCATTATAATAATAATGGCCGCGTCGGTCGTGGTTCCGGTCTATCGCTTTGCGGCGGCTTTCGGCTACGGCTTTTCAAGCGGAATTACGGCAGGCGAGGAGTCCGGAGCCGAAGAGCCGGTCTACAACATACCGGTGGATGTCGCCTTTTCCCCCTCGCTCAAAGCCTATACGGAGACGCCCGACTCACTTGAGATGGGCGACGGAAAACGGTATCCGATGATCCTGTCGAAAAGCGTGGTGCTCATACCCGAGTCGGAAAGCAATTTCTTCGCCTACGTGGTGAGGCTTCTGCTTCAGATTGTGGCCGTCGCGCTCATGCTGGTGCTGATAACGGCAGTTATCCGGTTCACTGTCAGCATCAACCGGGGTCAGGTGTTTGAGATAGTGAATGTGAGGCGCCTTGCGCGTATCGGATGGCTTCTGCTCTCCATCGCGCTGGCACAGGTGCTCCATGGCCTCTTTTCCGACATCATCATCGATGGCATAGCGTTCAGCTCAGACTGCTACTCGCTTGAGCCCAACTGGGCCTTCCCCGTCTCCAACTCAATCTTAGGTCTCTTCTCGCTGATGTTCGCCGCCATCTGGAAGCGCGGCATCGCCCTCCAGAGAGAACAGGAACTGACAATATGAACCCTACGACCCAAGCCCGCCCCACAAAAGACATGCCCATAATTGTAAATCTCGACGTGATGATGGCCAAGCGAAAGATCTCGCTCGGCGAGCTGGCAGAGCGCATGGACATCACTCCGTCAAACCTGTCGATACTCAAGACCGGGAAAGCGAAGGCCATAAGGTTCTCCACCCTGGTCAGCATCTGCCGCGAGCTGCAGTGCCAGCCCGGCGACATACTGGAATACCGCCCCGGCGACGAACCGGAAGACTGACCCCGGTTCCCAATAGAATCAAACAAACTAAAAACAATACAATCCAACTCATTCAGACCATGAAACTATCGTCAATGCTCTGTCTGCTCGCCGCCGGCGCCTTCACTTTCAGCGCCGCCGCCGAAGAGCACCTCAAGAGCCTCAACGCACAGGGAATCACCAAGGAGATTCCCGCCGGAACTGACTTCTACCATCATGTCAACAAGAAATGGATGGACGCGAACCCCCTTTCCGACGAGTATTCGCGCTACGGCCAGTTCAACATCCTCAGCGATTCGAGCAACAACCGCGTGCGCAGAATCGTAACCGGACTTGCAGCTACCAACCCCAAGCCCGGAACCAACGCCTACAAGATCGCCAACCTCTATGAGGCCGCCATGGACTCCGTGCGCCGCAACAAGCTCGGCGCCCAGCCCATCCAGGCCGGCATCAAGAAGATTCAGAACGCCAAGCCCGAGGAGATGACCGATCTCTTCCTCTGGATGCACAAGGAGTATGGCTCTCCCTTCATGGGTGCCGGCCCGTCGGAAGACCTTGCCAACTCGAAGGTCTATTCGATGTATGTGGAAGGTCCCGGACTCGGACTCGGCGACCGCGACTACTATCTGAAGAACGACAAGCGCAACCGCGAGATCCGCGACGCCTACAAAAAGCTCATCATGAACCAGATGATGAACGCCGGCCTCAAGAAAGGCGAGGCAAGGCGCATCGCCGACAACGTGCTCAAGATCGAGACTCTCATCGCCGACTCCACATGGACTCGCGAGGAGAGCCGCAACATCCCCGCAATGTACAACGTGCGCACCATCGACGAGCTCAAGGCCACTCTCCCTCACTTCCCCTGGGACCGCTTCTTCATCGAGACGATGGGCATCCAGACTCCCGAGACCGTAATCCTCACCACCATCAACACCGCCAGGCAGGGCGACAAGCTCTTCGCCACTCTCTCCGACCGCGAGAAGAAAGACCTCTATCTCTGGGAATACGTGAGCCAGGCCGCTCCCTACCTGAGCGACAAGTTCACCAACGCCTCGTTTGAGTTCAACAAGGTGATGAGCGGCGTCAAGAAGCAGCACCCCCGCTGGAAGCGTGCCCTCGGCGTTACCGAAGGCTACCTCGGCGAGGCTATCGGTGAGCTCTACGTGAACAAATACTTCCCCGAATCGTCGAAGAAGTACATGGAAGGTCTCGTAGAGAACCTCCGCAACGCTCTCGGCAAGCACATCATGCACCTCCCCTGGATGAGCGACGACACCAAGCTTCAGGCTCTCAAGAAGCTCAACGCCATCACAGTGAAGATCGGTTACCCCGACAAGTGGAAAGACTACTCCGAGCTTACCATCGACCCCGAGCTTTCGTATTATGAGAACGCTCACAATGCCGGCATGTGGGCCGTCAAGCAGCAGCTCAAGAAGTGGGGCAAGCCCGTCGACCGCTCTGAATGGGGCATGACTCCGCAGACCATCAACGCATACTATAACCCCATCAACAACGAAATCGTGTTCCCCGCCGGCATCCTGCAGGCTCCCTTCTACGACCCCGCTTCGTCGGACGCCGAGAACTACGGTGGCATCGGCGTCGTGATCGGCCACGAGCTCACCCACGGCTTCGACGACCAGGGCTGCAACTTCGACGCCGACGGCAACATGGTCAACTGGTGGAAGCCCGAAGACGCCGAAGCTTTCCGCACCCTTACCCAGGGTCTCGTAAGCCAGTTCGACGAGGTTGAGGTTCTCCCCGGCCTCCACGCCAACGGACAGTACACCCTCGGCGAGAACATCGCCGACCAGGGCGGTCTCCGCGTCGCCATGACTGCCTTCCTCGACTCGCAGGCCAAGAAGGGTGTCGACGTGAACTCCGAGGCAGCCAAGATTGAAGGCTTCACTCCCGCACAGGTGTTCTATATGAACTTCGCCAACCTCTGGGCACAGAACATCCGTCCCGAGGAGATTCGTTCGCTCACTACCGGCGACGTGCACTCGCTCGGCGAGAACCGTGTGAATGTATCGCTCCGCAACATCCAGCCCTTCTTCGAGGCATTCGGCATCACAGAGGGCGCACCCCTCTATCGCCCCGAGGCAGAGCGTGTGATCATCTGGTAACATACTCCTATCTACACTCAATAACTGGCGGGACGCCGGCTCCTCATGGGGTCAGCGTCCCGCACCTCTTTTCAGCGGATTACCGGGGTAAAGACCGAGGTATACGCAATAATATTGCATACACGAAAGCCGGATGCAAAAAAATATGAATTTTTTAGGCTCAAAATTTGGTGGAACCAAAAAGAGTAGCTAACTTTGCAGTCGCAAAAGGGAAGCAACGGAGGTTGCACAAACCCGAAAGGGTCCGTTAGCTCAATTGAATAGAGCATCTGACTACGGATCAGAAGGTTGCAGGTTTGAATCCTGCACGGATCACTCCAAAATGGCTCCTTAGCTCAATTGAATAGAGCATCTGACTACGGATCAGAAGGTTGCAGGTTTGAATCCTGCAGGAG
>CAMCDS010000046.1 GCA_945873625.1 uncultured Porphyromonadaceae bacterium
TAATTTGAAAATTTTGGGTCGAAAACTTGCGGACACAGATAATAATCACTAATTTTGCGCCGCAATTTGGTGATCGCCCGCGGATGCATGCCGCGCGGCAATTGAAAAGGGAACGGGGTGTGATTCCCCGACAGACCCGCTGCTGTGATTTCCTGTAAATCTGCACGGCAATGTATCCGAAGAGCTTAACGCGCTCCCGGATGTAGTCACTGTCAACTCCAGAAGTTGGCGGGAAGGCTTCGTTCAGATGGAATAAGTCAGAAGACCTGCCAGATGGCACTGACCGCTGTGTCGGCTCCCGGGAATGGGCCGCTGTGTCAAAATAATCTGCAAGTCTGATGGCTTTGTCGGGTATTCCGATGTGGGTCGCGGTGTCCGTGCGCTCTATATTCAGACCTTTGGCAGTATTCATTGGCAACTTCCTTTCCCGGCCCTTATGCGGCAGTCGGAAAGGATTTTCTATTTAATAATTAATATCATGCCGATGAAGACAAAAAACTTTCTTCTGACGCTGCTGGCAGCATTGATGGCCATTGTGCCGCCATCTGCCAAAGCAGCATTCGACGAGGCACGTTCCGTCTACACCATGAGGAGTAGTGACGGCCTCGACGACAATGTGCGCGTCGACGGGAAGATTACGTTCGTCTCTCAGTCTGGTCAGACAATTCCCGGGTACAGGGACACGGGCATCAATTTCATTCCGGCAACGGATGGAGAGGTGCTGCGTATCTCCGTGGATTTCATCGACCTTTCGGGCGACAACTATCTTCTCCTCTACGAGAACCCTATCCAAAAAGTAGCCTCCGGTGCATCCGACGGCCAGGGGCAGTCGCGCTATCTTCCTGCCGGATGGCTCAATAAGCTGACAGCTTCCAACGTCGGTTTCACCTACCAGTCGACTGCCGCCAACGGCGGACTTAGTTTCGGTTTCCACTCCGGTACTGCAGGAAGCCAGAAGGGCTTTTCCATCACGGTGGAAAGCGTCCCCCTCAAGGATATGGAATACACCGGCGCGGCAGCCGCAACCGACCTTAAGTCGCCGTTCCGCGGACAGAAAAATGCCATCATCGCGGCGCTTTGCGTCGACATGGATGGCGGGCTTAACCCGCTGACGCTTAATTCGCTGACTCTCGACTGCTCGGCGCTTACCGCTCTCTCCGGAAAGGTAGCTGACATACGTCTCTACAGCTCCACTACGCTTGCCGACGATAAGCTCCTCTGCCGAATTGACGCCGCAGGACGCCTCGAAGTAGCCGACCATGTGCTTCGCAGTGGCAAGAATCTATTCTACGTAGTGGCCGACATAGCGCCGGATGCCGTAGGGTCGCTTCCCGACATATCGGTCGCTTCCTTGCGCGTCGACGGCTCCGACCACTCTGCCGATGTCGCAGCGATTTCCCCGGTGGCTATTGCCAATGAAATCCGATTCAATGCCGATAATATGGTGTATACAGTCGGCGAGGCCGCTGACTTCTACGACGACGGCGGCAAGGATGGCAAGGTAGGCACCAAGTTCGAGGGTTCGGTGACTTTCGTTCCCGCCACCCCGGGCAGCGCCATCAAGGTCGACATCACCAAGCTGGCGATTTTCAATACTTCGACCACCGGCTACAACGACGTCTTTTCATTCTACAACGGACGTCAGGCTGATGCCGAGAATCTGATTACCACTATCCTCAAGCAACCTCGCTTCGTGAAGTCGACAGCCCCCGACGGCTCGATGACTGTAACTTTCAAGAGCACAACCAGCGTTCCGGCCGACGGTTTCGAGGCCGTGGTCAGCGAGTATGTACCCGGCAATATGACGATTACCTCCGTCGATGCCGCACCCTCTGAATCTGCCTCCACTGTCTCGGCAATGGAGAAAAAGGTGGAGATGATAACTTTCGATATCCTCGCCGACAATGTAGGCAATCCGCTGCAACTCAACTCGGTGGCACTGTCAACCACAACGCCCGAGGCTTTCGCGGCCGTAGCGCTTTACGCCGTCGACAATACGTCGGAGACTCCCAAAAAAGTGAAGGTAGCCACAATCACTCCTTCCGCAGCAGCTTTCACTATTCCTGCTAAATATCAGCTGAATGAGGGACACAACAGTTTCATCGTAGTAGCCGACATGTCGGCCGGTCTGCTCAACGGCCAGAGCGTCGACATGTCCATGACTTCGGTCGACATTTCCGGCGACGTCCGCCAGGCCGCCGCTTCCAAGCAGATGGAAGTAAATAACGTCTGGCAGTCAGCCGAAGGGAAAAACGTAATCGAAGTCAACGGCTCCTGGAAGTTTATCCCGACACACTACGAAGGTTCGTCCACCCGCAAGTATGCAGCAGGGCAGGTCGACCAGATAACCACCTTCCGTCCCGCAAACAGCGGCAACGTCATGCAGCTCGATTTTGAGAATTTCGAGGTGTACTATGCAACCTACGCCAGCGGCGTGAAAGCTACTTTCGAAATCTACAACGGCTCGGAATGTAGGGAAGACGCTCTGCTCTGGAAGGTCGACAGCTCTACGAAAGCAGCCGCCGGCCCCGAAGCCACTATCCGCTCGACAGCCGCCGACGGCGCACTGACCATCAAGTTCAATCCCAACACAACGATTTCGTACTACCTCGGAAGTGGTTGGGATGCCGTAGTCAAGGAATTCCGCAACCACGATATGCAGATTATCGAGGCAAACGCCTCGCTGCCAACTGATTCTGAAATGGCAGTGGGAGCTTCCGACCAGCCACTGCTCAACTTCTCGCTTCTCACGGAAGGCACCCTGACTGTCAAAAATCTGCGTAAAATAAATCTGTCGGTAGTCAACTCTGAGGCTCTTGACGCAATCGATGTCTATGTAGCCGCAGCCGCCGACGGCAATGATGCCGTGCTTTTCGGACGCTCTGAAACCCCCGCTGCGACTACAACCGTCAGCGGCCAGTTCGACCTGCGCGACGGACACAACTATTTCTTCGTCAAAGCTGATGTAGCCGACGATGCTACTCCCGAAACCATGGTCTCCATAGGTCTGCAGTCCGTAGAGGACGCGGCCGGCAGTGTCGATGAATTCGATGGCTGCACCCCCGAGGGCGGACGTGTCGTAAAGGATATTATCATATGCCAGGAGGGTGTCCACACGGCAGTAATCGCCGGGCCGAAGATGTTCTACGACGACGGCGGCAAGGATGGTCCTATCACAAAGTATATCAAGGCTACCTATACATTTACTCCGGCTGAGGAGGGATACGCCGTAACAGTCGACAGCCGCAGTTTCTCCATGGGCAACGGACGCATGTACGTCTACAGCGGCAAAGAGGCTTCTGATGACTGCATACTCGGTTCGCAGACCGGCTATTCTGCCACAAAAGGCCCGGACCACCTCGTCTCGAAAGCCGCCGACGGCAGCGTCACTATCGTAATCACCGGACCGTCGAACAACCTCAACGGCTTCGCTCTTGAGCTGGGTCTGCATGAGCGCCTGCCGTTCACCCTATCAGGTGCAGAAGCTGCATCTGTCGTTCCCGCCGCCACTTCGGTAAGAGGATACTCCGACCTGCCGTTGCTGCGCGTAAAAGCGTCGGTGGCCGGCGATATGGCCGACTCCGAAATCAGCGACCTGGCGTTCTCCATGGCCGGAACCACCGACCTCGCCGATATCAAGGCGCTCCGTCTGTACTACGCTGCCGGATCCGACACGTTCTCTCCGGCGAAGGCTGAGCTGCTCGCTTCTGTCGTGAACCCCGAAGCTGCCGACTTCTCTTTCAATTCCGCGAAATCAGTAGGCGACAACGGCGACTTCTACTTCTTCCTGACTGCCGACCTCAATGCCGAGGCCACAAAAGGCAATACAGTGAATGCCGCATTCAAGGGGCTTGCTTTCAACGGTGAGCACCACGATGCTGCTGCGTCAGCAATCGCTCAGACCGAAATTGCCGAAGGTGTGAAAGGCACATTCACCATCGGTTCTTCCGCCACTGCCGATTTCCCGACCTTCAAGCAGGCTGTCAAGTCAGTGGAAAAGGGCATCGAAGGCCCAGTGGTATTCGAAATCGAGTCCGGCAATTACGCTGAGAACCTCGTGATCGAGAATATCCCCGGCACATCTGCGGCCAACACCCTGACGTTCCGCTCCAAGAGCGGTTCGCGCGGAGATGTCGTAGTCAAAGGTAGCTTCTCGCAGGCCGAGAAGGATGGTATCGTCAGAATCATCGCTACCCCCTACGTGAACATCGAGAACCTCACAGTTGCAGCCGGCAGCGCCGCTTTCGACAATGCAATCTATGTGGCTCGCGGCAGCTTCAACGCCAATATCTCCAACCTCGATGTGTCGGCTGACAAGGTGACTTCCGGATACACCGGCATCTCCCTGCTGCGCACATACGCCTCTACAAACGAGGCCGGACAGTTCAACGACAACCTCACAGTGCAGGATTGCCGATTCTCCGGCGGCCGAATCGGCCTGTATCTCGCAAGCAACGGTATCGTGGCCTGGAATCAGGACAGAGGATACCGAATCCTCAGAAACGTGCTGGAAGGTATCGGCAGCAAGGCTGTATATGTCACCGACATCCACGACCTTACCCTTGCCGACAACTCTATTCTCGAACCCAATCCTACCAAAAACTATTATGCTACCGACATCTACCGCGTCAAAGGCGCCACGATTTCGGGCAACAGAATAGTCAACGGCAGTGAGGGCAACACAAAGGATACCAACGGCTTATACTTCCGAATGGCATGCGGCCCCGACGGAAACATCCCCTTCCGTGTGTTCAACAACGAGGTGGTATACGCAAGCTCTCCCTCCTTCAGCTCACGCTGCCTCCAGATCAGCAACGACTGCTTCGGTATGGAGATTGCCTACAACACGTTCCGTGCTTCAGGAAAGGCTGTTTATCTGCTCGCCACTTCCGGCAAGCATGTGTCTAAGGACATGAAGGTGGTAAGCAACGTTTTCCACACCGAATGTACCGACGCCGCTTCCTACCCCCTCTATTTCTGGAACTCTACCGATATCAACGGCTACGACATATCCGGCAACGCTTTCTACAGCGCCAACAGCAATATTTGCAAGAACGACGCCACTGTGGTCGACGCAGCTGGATTCGACAGCCTGGTCGGCAACTCCACAAATATCTATGAAGCAGCCAACTTCGTGAGCGTAACCGACTCACATCTTACCCAGCCCGGCAACTTCCGTTGCGGAACGCCGCTGGAGTATGTGACCGTCGACCGCGAAGGAACACAGCGCGATGCTCAGACTCCCACCCTCGGCGCGTACGAATATGGCGCGCAGACTGATGAAGCTCCCGTAATCCGTGAGGGTTATCCCCGCGTAGCAACTCTTACAGAGAATAGCGTCGCGGTGGCCACAAAATGGGATAAGGCCGCCACTCTCTACGCACTGGCTGCCGAGGAAGCCGCCGATTCTCAGGCTCCCACGCTCGAACAGCTTACCGCAGGCAAGGGTGTCGAAGTTCCTGCCGATTCAGAATACTCCTGGAAGTTCAGCGCCCTGAAGCCCTCCACTCAGTATCGCGCATGGTTTGTAGCCGTAAACGCACTCGGCACAGCAAGCGAGATTGTCGCCTCCGACGTATTCACAACTGCTCGCCACATCGAGCCGCTGACTGTAGATTTTGCCGACGAAACAATCTCTGTCAACTATCAGCAGTCTGTGAAGCTGGAAGCATTCGTGGACGGAGGTGATCAGCCTTACAGCTATCGGTGGACAGCCAACGATGGTTCGGATGTTTCCGACGAACAGTCGCTGACCGTAACCCCCGAAACTCCCGGCTACTACACTCTCACCGTCACCTCGGCCGACAACCAGACTGCATCAGCTCGTGTGGCTGTCGAAGTAATCGGCGCTCCGATTACCGTAGCTACATTCGAAGACTTCCCCATCGACGCTGAAAGCCACTTCACTCCCGAAGACACCGGCAAGTTCTACTCCGGCACATTTGCTTTCCAATACGGAGGTATGCCTGCATATAACTTCTGGTATGGATTCACCGTAAGTAGCGAATCAGCAACTGAATATACCGGATTAGACGACCAGTTCCGCAGCGCCGCAGGTGGCGGCTACGATTCCGAAAAATTCGTAGTTGCATACCCGCAGGGCAACCTCATCGAGCCGGTAGGATTCACTGACGGCACTGTAATACCCGGATTCTATATCAACAACTCTGCCTACGCCTACACCTCGATGAAGAATGGCGACAACATCGCCAAGAAATTCGAGAAAGGCGACTGGTTCCTGCTTCGTGCAAGAATCACCGATACTGACGACAATACCTACGACTCCGACCTCTTCTATCTCGCCGATTTCCGCGACGAAAACCCGGCAGAGCACTATATAGTAGACAAATGGGAGTATGTCGATCTCTCCCATTTCGGAAAAATCAAGAGTCTCACATTCCTCTTCGACAGCTCCGACAAGGGCTCGTATGGTGTCAACACTCCGTCCTATCTCTGCATCGACAACTTCGGCTGCCTCCCCGACGCTATCAGCAAATCGCTCAGCGTCCCGGTGCGCGGTATCGAACTGGCCGACCATTTTGACATCGACTTCGACGGCACTCGCACCGAATACTCGCTCACAACCGTAGGCGGCAGCGAATCGCTCAGCGCTCGTATCGATAATGGAATCCTCTTCCTCGAAGATGCCGACAACTCTGAGGCAACTCGCTCGGGTTCCTCTCTCGACGTGCTCGTAAGCATGCGTCAGAAAGGTCATACTCAGCGCCTTGCCCTGAATCTGACAAAAGAGCTCGCTACCGGAGTGTCCGACGTGGATGCCGCCGGAGAATTCGACATCAACCTCCGCGGAGATAATCTTACTGTACGCACTTCCTGCGACAACTACTCAATCGACATCTATAGTCCCGAAGGACTCCTGCTGCACCATGCAGACGGACTCAGCGGCGACATTTCGATTAGCCGTAGCTCGCTGGCTGCCGGTATCAACATCGTCAGAGTGAAGACAGACTCCGCATCCTTCGCCCGCAGCATCTACCTGCGATAACCCCCACGCTCCGAACCTCTTTTGAGGCGGACATTCTCTCAGCAAATAGACTGAAGAACACATTCTCTCGCGCCTGCAAAGGCTGAAAACGGGCCTGCCACATCACTGCGGCAGGCCCGTTATTTCTCCGACTTCCGACGGGAATCGGGGCAAGCCGCGCCGCACTGCTCGCCCCCGTAGGCGGCCTATTCAATAGCATTGTATTCCCCGAATCCTCCACGTGTCGCGACATGGAGTGGAGGGTGTTGCAGAACCCCTTTGTCAAAAGCTTCTGAGAATTGAATATTTTGTACGAAGATTCAATTTCTTAGCTTTAATCCGTTTTTTCAATTCTCAGGGACTTAAAACTTGCAAAAAATGAAAAAAATCGAGTAGGAGGTAAACACTAATCATAGGGCGTTTATCTCCTACTTTCGT
>CAMCDS010000047.1 GCA_945873625.1 uncultured Porphyromonadaceae bacterium
AATCATCTCAAAAAATCCTCTTCAAGTGAATAGAAGTTAAACTCAAACATACTCTGAAAGATTATGAACCGTATTTCGGAATATGACACCACCCGGCAGGCGCTTGCCTCGCTCTTTGAAGAGCGGTTCGGCTGCCTCCCCGCTTCGATAGTGCGTATGCCGCAGGGGGGAGGCGACCGCGTCTACTACCGCCTCGGCGCTCCCGAAGGGTGCTCGCCGGCGAGCGCGGTGGGCGTGTATGGGCCCGACCTGCGTGAGAATGAGGCCTTCGTCGGCCTGACGAGAGTATTCTTTGAGGCCGGCATCCCCGTGCCCCGGCTTTACGCCACGGGCGACGGCGGCCATTGCTATCTGCTCGAAGACCTCGGCGACACCCAGCTGCTCTCGCTCATCTTGAAAGGGGAGGGGATGGAACTGTGCCGAAGTAGCCTCGCCGACCTTGCCGCCATGCAGAGCGTAGACCGGAGCCGCTGGGAGAGGCTGTGCATGGCCCGGCCGTTCTCGCGCCGGCAGGTGATGTGGGACCTCAACTATTTCAAGTATGAATATCTGAAACCCTCGGCCGTGGCCTTCGACGAGGAAGCCCTCGAAGACGATTTCGAGCGTCTTGCCGACACGCTGACCGACGTGCCCGAATCGACCGTCGGCTTCATGTTTCGCGACTTCCAGAGCCGCAACGTGATGGTCGACCGCGGCTATCCGCGTTTCATCGACTATCAGGGGGGCCGCCCAGGTCCGGTGGTCTACGACGCCGTGTCGTTTCTCTGGCAGGCCAAGGCGGGATTCACAGCGGCAGTGCGACGTGAGCTTATAGAGCTATACGCCACCGAGTTCGCATGCCGGCGTGGCATCGACGCTTCGGAGATAACGGGGCAGGTGCCGCGCTTCGCCCTCTTCCGCACGCTGCAGGTGCTCGGCGCCTACGGCTTCCGCGGGCTTGTGGAGCACCGGGCGCATTTCCTCGAGAGCATACCCGGAGCGCTTGCCAATCTGGCCGAGCTGCTCGACAGCGGGGCGCTCGACGGGTGCCCGGAGCTGAAGCGCGTGTGCCGGATGCTTGTGGCCGACCCGAGGTTCGAGCCTGTCGGGCATGACGGACTGACGGTTACCGTCTTCAGTTTCTCCTACAAGAAAGGTTACCCGGCCGACTACTCGGGCAACGGCGGCGGATTCATGTTCGACTGCCGCGCCATGCACAACCCCGGCCGCTACGCCGAATACAAGAATCTCACCGGGCGCGACGAGGCTGTAATCGCCTTTCTGGAGGAGCGGGGCGAGGTGCAGCCGTTTCTCGCGTCGGCTCATGAGCTTACCGACAAGGCCGTAAGGCGCTATCTCGACCGCGGCTTCTCCTCGCTTCAGATAGGCTTCGGATGCACCGGCGGGCAGCACCGCTCGGTGTATTGTGCCGAGGCCACCGCACGCCACATCGCAGCCCTTTTCCCCGAAGCGCACGTGAGGCTCGTGCATCGCGAACAGAATATAGAGGAGACCATACAATGAAAGCAATGATACTTGCGGCGGGTCTCGGCACCCGCCTGCGCCCCTGGACTGAACGACACCCGAAAGCACTTGTGCCGGTGGGTGGCGTGCCGATGCTCGAGCGCGTGATTCATAGTCTTGCCTCCCAAGGGTTTGATGAGATTGTGGTGAACGTGCACCATTTCGCATCGCAGATAATCGACTATCTCAAGACGGCGCGTTTTGAAAACGTGTCGGTCGAGGTAAGCGACGAGAGCGGCCTGCTCCTCGACACCGGCGGCGGAATAGTTCATGCCGCAGATAAGCTTTGTGCCGACAACCGCCCGTTTCTTGTGCATAATGTGGACATCCTCACCGATGCCGATCTCCGCTCACTCATGGAAAGGCATGAGAGCGGAGAGGCCGACGCCACGCTGCTCGTGAGCAACCGTGATTCGTCTCGCAAACTTCTGGCGGATGATTCCGGAAAGCTTGTAGGCTGGCACAATCTGAATACCGATGCTTACCGCCCCGCCGGCTTTATCCCCGATTTCACGTTCAGGGAGCTGGCATTCAGCGGAATATATGCCCTTTCTCCTTCGGCTGTGGCAGAGATGAAGAGCATATTCGGCGATGCCCCCTTCCCGGTGATGGACTTCTTCCTGAATGAGATGCGTAAGTCAGCGGCTGTATGTGATGAACAGACCTTCAGTATAATCGATATAGGCAAACCCGAGAGCCTCCGGCGTGCAAACGAATTATTTATGGGGGAGGCATCGTCAAATAAATAAGTCGGGATTTGCATAAGTGCGGAAAACTGCTTAAATTTGCGATTGTAAATTATTTCTATAGATGCAGATTCGTCTATTCTATTCATATTCAGTGAAATCGCTTGTCGTTGGCCTCGCGCTTGCCTCCGCCGCCCTGACGCTCGGAGGCTGCGGCTCGTCGAAGAGCGTTGCCGTGAAGCATCCCTCCGCCAGGGAGTATACACGCGAGATAGAAGCCAACTATCATCTCGACAAGCAGCAGAAGCTGGTGATAGAGGAGGCTTTCAGCTGGCTCGGCACCCCATATACCCATGCCATGCAAGACAAGGGGGTGGGCACCGACTGCTCCGGTATGGTGATGGCCGTCTATCGCGATGCGCTCGGCTCGCTGCTTCCGCGCAACTCGGCCAAGCAGGCCGAGTTCTGCGAAAGAATCGAGGCGGAAGAGGCAAGAATCGGCGATCTCGTCTTTTTCGCCACCGGCAAGAATCCGGAGCGCGTGTCGCACGTGGGGATAGTGGTTGATCCCGACAACTTTATCCATGCCTCGACATCGAAAGGGGTAGTGGTGTCGGCATTGCATACGCCCTACTATGCCTCGCGCCTCATCATGTATGGCCGCGTGCCCGCGCACCGCGCCGACAATCGCTGACCGGCTGTCCTCAGGAGGATAGGAAGAATAGGAAGGATAAGAGACATAAGAGTGAGGGACAAGGCAGAGCGAGCGTCAGACACCGCATACTGAAAAAGCAGACTTTCTCAAGAAAGTCTGCTTTTTAAGACCCTGTGGTCAGTTATCCCAGAATCCTGATTGTGGCATGGATGCGTTTACGCTTTGAATTCGGCTTATTCTTGGTACGGGCATCGGTCCTTAAATACATAGTAAACGAATACCCGTTGGTCGGAAGATTGTTCAGCACAAAGCTATTGTCAGAAGTTCTGGTAATTGATGCTCCGTCGCTGAACGTATAGGTTCCCTGTATGTCTTCTGCTTCCACTCTTTCACCTCGGAAACGGTCGTCCGGCTTGCCGAATGTCCCTCCGTCGTATAAGAAACTACCGAAATCAGTATTGGTGATTTCGTCGGCCGAGATTGTGATGGAAGAGGAGTAGCAAGGGAGCCCTATATCTTCCTGATAGCCAATAGAACTGCAAATCACACATTCTCCTATGTTGAACAGACTGTCGGGAGCGTCGATGCTGATGTCGGCATAGTAAGCAGATCCATTGCCGTCGATGTCTTCGTCGCACGACTGGCATACGATGGTCATCAGCAGCGCGAGGCTGAATGACATTGCAAATAGTAGTTTGTACATTGCTTGTTGAGTTTAAGTTTGTTGGTTTGTATTGGATTGAAGTCTCGGCGATTATGCAGTTGTGCGAAAAACTCTCGTCAATCTTACTTATTGCTGAGCCGTGTTGTCCGGCGACAATAATTCAATTATATAACGAAATAGTTCTTAACGTTTAGTATGCCTGCACCCGCCTAAGTCATAAAAGTTCACTGGATAGTGCCGGTGTAGGTATTGCCGGCGTCGGTGCGGATTTCGAGTGAGGCGGCGGAGAGGTAGCCGATGGTAACCTCCGCATGCGCGTCGGTGTCGAATACGTATTGGGCGGAGATGCCCGTGAGGCCATCGGTAACGGTGAGGACAGCCTCGCCTTCAGGAATCACGAAGTCGAAGTGAAGCGTCCCGTCGGCGTAGACGCACTCCACGTGCTGGCGCGAAGGCAACTGCGGGCGCCCGTTGGGATTGGGCTTGGGTTGAGTGATGATAATCGGTTTGGGTTGAGCGGACGCATCAGCAGAGGGTATATTATCTGCCGCGACCACAGTAAATGGCATCACGAGTGAAGCAATACCGAAAATGTAGAATCGTTTTTTAGCATTGGTTCGAATGATTTAAAATTTTCTCGCAAAGTTAGCAAGAGTTTTCTTCATCATCCGACTAATTTGGTAAAATAAAGTTATTCACGCCACAATGCCAATAAATTGATAATGAATAAATTAGACGCCATGAATAAAACATGATTTTTATTCACTTTTGTAAATATCTGGCAATCAGATAATTATATCCGGTCTTGAATAATATTTTTATTTTACTGATAATAAGCAGGTTACTTCATTTTAGAAATAAATAACTCTCTGTCGGGGGCATTTGATGACGCAATCTTCTCTACTATTCGTCTTTTCTTTGTATAGAAATTTCTGTAATGAGTATCTGTAAGAAGGCATATTGAACGCGTGGACAGCCCTGCAATTATCAAAGTGATGAAAGTGATGTTTTCTTCAGTAAAAGAAGGACATTGTTGCTTAAGTCGAGTGATAATGCCATCCATGTATTGATCAAGCGACAATTGTAGCTCCTTTATATTGCGATTACTTCCGAGTTTTTTAATCTCCTTTTCGAGATCAGACATCACGGAACTGGACATTTTAGGATTACCACTTCTTTCAAGATAAAGACTGATGATTGAGTTCAAATGTTTCCACTGCAGTCTGAACAACGATTCAATCTGACTTTTTGATTCGTCGTACTTACTCTTGTTTTCGTTTAATTCATGGCGGAGCGACTCGAGTGCTATACTTTTACTCTCCAGTTCTTCTGTCTTTTCATGAAGATTGGAGTTCAGAGAATCTATTTTTTGATCTTTCAGGGTGTTGGATTGGACCAGACGATTGGAAAACAGACTATTATTTTCCAATTCTTCAGTAAGCGAAAGAATGTCTTTCATTCTTTCGTCAATCAGATGATTCTTGAGTCTTATCCGATATCGATATGCAAATATCAAAATAGACACAATTATTAAAAAACCTATAATCAGAATTATATTGATTGTACGACTGTTTTTGGTGCGAATTTGCTCTTCTGCTACTGAATTACGATAATAATCCTTCTGAGTCGATACGACCGACTGACTTACGACATCTCGCATTTCCGCATCAATCAAGCCGATGACATTCTCCGTGTATTTTAGTGCCTGCGAATAGCGACCTCGTCTCTTATGATATTGGGCGTAGACAAGATTTAACATTGCTTTGTCTCGATTGCCCATGGCAACACTATCCAAAGCATCTATTTCATTTATTTGGGCATCACTTACTCCCGAATATAGCTGATTATAGGCTTTTAATATAATGTCATGTGGCGAGCTTATATGATCATTATCAGTACTTTTTATATCATCCAAGCACTTGTCTGCAGCGGAAAACCGTCCGGAATATGTGAGTATTGCAAGCAACGCATTGTCTGCATAAAGAATCAGACTGCTGTCAGAGTCGATATTGGCAACAGACTTTACACTGTCGATTAATGAAATTGCATTATCGTGTTTTCCGAGATTCGACATAGCTGTCGCAAGGTCGCATTTCGAGAAAAGAAAATTTCGGTGCTTGCCCGCGATACGATAGAACTCTACAGCCTCAGTCGTATAATACAGCACTTCCTTATTGGCATAGGAATCACTGAAAATATCACTAAGCAATTCTGCTGACTTTGCACGCCAATAGGATTCGCCAAAGTGTTTGGCGAGGTTATACGATTTTGTTGCATTTACAACTGCTTCCGAGAGGCGCGAGGAATTGAATTTCACCTTTGCGTCATAGAAGAGCGACTTCATCAGGCGGGGAGAGGGGTCGCGGTCGGAATAGTAGGCGGCGGCTCGACGGATGAGGGTGTCGGAGTCGACTGTATAGCCGTTCTTTATCTGCGCCTGCGTGAGCAGCAGGGCGTGGAGGGCGCGGTCGGCGTCGCTTCCGAGTTCGGCTACCGGCAGCGAGTCGAGGATGGCGAGGGCCGAGTCGGGATGCTCCTCCATGATTTCCTCGGCGTGCGACAGCGAACGGGACACACGGCTCTGTCCGCACGACGCCGCAAGCGTCATGAGAACCGCCGACAGTATGATGAACAGCACTTTGCGCATACATATAGCCGCGAATCGGGCTCGCGGCAGCACAAAGTTAATAAAATTTCCGCAACCGCGTGCCGGAAACCGCAATAAACAGCCCAAGCCGCCCACGGCCGCGCGAGAAAACGCATGGCGGCGGCGCGAGAACCTCCGGAGGAGGTTCCATCTTCAATAGCCCCGTGTTGGCGAGCATCGCGAGCCTACGCGGGGATAAACCCCGGCCCTGCGACAACAACCCCCGGAGGGTGGTTGCATCTACTCGCCAAACGGACGTGCGGCGGCCAAAGGCGGACGAATGCGGCTGTTTTGCGGACGGAGGCAACCGCCCTCCGGGGGTTGTTTTGCGCGGGAGGTATGTGAACCCCATGTAGACTCACTATCGTTCGTCAACATGGGGCTATTGAAAAGGCAACCTCCTCCGGAGGTTAACCCACGCCGCAAGCAAGCGCAAGGCATGTGCCGGCGCGAGAACCTCCGGAGCGAGGCACGGCGCAGGCACGAGAAACCAAGCGCGAGTCATGTGCCGGCACGAGAAACCAGGAGCGAGGCACGGCGCAGGCACGAGAAACCAGGAGAGAGGCATGGCGGCGGCGGGAGAACCTCCGGAGGAGGTTCCATCTTCAATAACCCCGTGTTGGCGAGCATCGCGAGCCTACGCGGGGATAAACCCCGGCCCTACGACAACAACCCCCGGAGGGTGGTTGCATCTACTCGCTGAGCGGACGTCCGGCGGACAAAGGCG
>CAMCDS010000048.1 GCA_945873625.1 uncultured Porphyromonadaceae bacterium
CGAACCGGGTAAGGGTATCTATGTCTTTAATTTTAGTTTAAATGAAAGAGCCGTGTATGTCTTGTGATTGCCATGTATGCCGTTTCATGTATTCCGTTATTTTCTCTGCTCACATGGTTGTCAGAATAATTCGGAGTGGGAGCCGAAGCGGACAAGTTTTATAATGCCCTCTTCTTTATCCCACCATATCAACAGAGTGTCGCTCTCGACATGACACTCCATGTATCCCCTGTAGTTACCCGTCAATAAATGTGGCCGGTTCTCCTCCGGAATGGGCAAGCCATTGACAAGCAATTTGAGAATCTCCTCCAGCTTGTCAATAATATCCGGCTTATGTTTATATCGCTTGAGGTCTTTCCTGAACTGAGAGGTAAGCTTGAGAGTGTTCATAGAGAGTCGACGAAACTGCGGAAATTGTCAAGGTCAAGGATTTCAAGATTATCCGAGGTCTCGGCTTCTTTCATGGCAGCAAGCGTAGTCTTGTTGGGACGTTCGGCCACGAATGCCATCAGCACACTCTCCACAAGATTGTTGAGGCTTCGGTTATGGCGTCTGGCTTCCTCCTGCAGACGCTTGATCAGATCCTCGCTCAGGCGAAACGAAGTCTGCTTTCTTACTGTTGATGCCGTATTCATAATAAATGGTTTTGTTGTAGTGCAAAGGTAATACATTTGTATAACACTTGCAAATCACTATGGTTCTTCTTTTGGCGCTCTATGCAGACAGCAAAAGTCGGTAGGTCTTGATTCTTTGTTTTCGCAGGCTTTCCGAGGCGCAGATCAGAAGGGGACGGGGGATTCGAAGCTATAATGTTGGCCATCTGCCGGAAATGTGAATTCCACACGGTGGGCATGAAGATGAAGCCGCTCACGCATACCTGTGCCGGAGCGGCCGTAGAGCCGGTCGCCGACGATAGGAAGACCGAGACCTGCAGCCGAGGCCGCGTGTACGCGAAGCTGGTGGGTGCGACCGGTGAGCGGCCTGAATACTATGCGGCTGCGCCCTTCCGACACACCGGTGAACTCATAGTCGGTAGTCGCTTCCTTACCTTCGGCGTGGTCTACGCGCTGACGCGGACGGTCGAGCCAGTCGGGAGCAAGGGGCAGCCCGATGCGGCCGCTGCGGGGAAGGCCGAGCGATTCATAATCCCCTTCAAGCACGGCCACGTAGGTCTTTGATACCTTCCGCGTGGCGAAAAACGACTGCATCAGTTTGTAGGCGTCATCTCCGAAAGTGGCTATCAGCAATCCGGAAGTGTCCTGGTCAAGACGATGGGCCATTCTCACCTTCCGGTCTGCACCGTATCTGTCAGTAAGCCAACGCTCCACCGAATCCGCGCCCCCTTTGCCCGGCACGGAGAGCATACCCGAGGGCTTGTCGACCACGCAAAACCATTCGTTCTCAAACAGTATCCGGGGATCGCCGCCACTCTCTGCAAAGGAATCGTCGCCGAGGGGAGGCTCCACGTCGAGCCCCTGAAGCATCCAGCCGAGCACGGGCAGGCATTTACCCCGGCAGGCGGGATAGTGCATGCCGTGAATCCGCACCTCTCCCCCTTTCGGTTCGCCATACCAGTATTCGGCCATCGACACCGGCCGCCAGCCTCGCAGATATGCGGCCTGCAGCAGTTTGGGCGCGCAACATTCTCCGGCTCCCGAAGGGGGGATGCGCAGAGGTGTATCGGCGAAAATATCACTCAGGCTTTTGCTCTCGCTGCGCGCGTTGAGGAGCCTGAAATTTGAAAACAGCCACTGCTGCAGAGCCTCAGAATCGCGCCGGCGCTTCGCCTTCATCCCTTCGAGCCGGGCACGGGCATCCTTCAGCCTCTCTTCACTCGGCCCGACCTCGGCCGCGAGCCTCTTCTTAAGACGGTGAAGCTCAGCCTTCTCAAACTGACTCTGGCGTATCATAGCCGCAAGCTCGGCCTCATCGACAGTCCCCGATTGCCGCCTGGCCTCCCGCTCTGCCTTTGAAATGCGACACCGCTCCCTATAGTCCGACACCGCCGCCTCCATCCTCTTCGTCGCACGCTCACATTCGCTTTTGGCCACGGCGTATGCGCCCTTCTCAAAAAGCGCTATCTCGACGTTCTGACGCGAAATATCGGCCTCCCGAGTCTTGAAATATCCGTCGGGACTCAGATAGTCGAACGCCGGGCCGACGAATCCCTCATGGTAGAAACCCCGGTCGCCAAGCTGTCCCGAAAACGCATACAGCGTATGCCGCGTGCCGCCGGCATCTTCGGCCACGAGCACACCCAGCATCTTTCCCGCCTCGATTTCGCGGATCAGGGCGGCGTCTTCGGCGCATCCGCTATCTTTCAGCTTCTGCAGCCGGTCTGTCAGTGTCCGGAAGGCAGCGTTGCAGGCATCATCCGGAGTATAGTCAAACGGATTATTCATAATCAATAAGGCTAAATTACAAAACTTCTTCCTAACCCGCAAACAAATAATAACAATCAAGATCAGATGAAAACCTTATCGCAATTTATCGCAATTTATCGCAATTTATCGCAATTTATCGCAAATTGCGATAAATTGAATTTTATACCCCTGAATTTCAGGACAATATATTCACCACCTCATTTATTATCGGAATCGGGTCCGCAGTCAGCTGCGAGAAGCCATGATAGCACTTTGCCTGCATTTCAATACTTTTGCCTCAGTAGGTCACACCGGAAAACTTAGTCGTAAGCGACAGGGATAGTGCGCTTGCCTGGAAACTATGGACCAATGCAAATAAGGCGATTGGGAATCATCACAATATAGCTTCAGGTTATAAACTATTGGAAATATCAATGTTATCTCAATGTACGTCCGACAAAACGTGAATTGTTGTGTATTAAATTTTGATTGCAGGATTGTTATCTATGTTGTGAATAGCTGATGTCTCAAAAATTATAGCTACCTTTGTAATCTAAATGCGCCCACGCAGACAAAGACCACCGATAAAGGTAGAAACTTATATTCAACACATTAGGAACATTCCTGTAGTCGCAAAAGGTTTGGTCGCCTGTCTGCCTACCCGGAAGTTCTTTGCTTGTTAATATGGCAGAAAAGAAATCATTTCTCAAAGGGAAAAAACCAATTACCTTTCTTGACGCAAACCGCCGTGCGAGGATGAACATTCTGAGGAGGCAAGGGGTTTAGAATTTGATACTTATGTCTAACACTAAATTCTTTGCATTATGAGTTTCATCTGGTATATCATCATCGGCATTCTGGCCGGTTTCGTGGCCGGAAAACTGATGCACGGCGGCGGATTCGGACTGATAGTCAATCTCGTGGTCGGCATCATCGGCGGCGTGCTCGGAGGCTGGCTGTTCGGCCTCTTCGGCATCACGACAAGCAGCATCATCGGCAACCTCATCACGTCGGTTGTCGGCGCCGTAGTGCTTCTATGGATAGTGGGCCTTATCAGCCGCTCGGTCAACAGGCGAAATACTTAGTCAAACCGTTTCAATCCCCGACAAAGCTATGAAAATCACTGTATGGAGCGACTTCGCCTGCCCATTCTGCTATATGGGATTCACCGTGCTCGAACGGGTGGCGGACGAATCGGAAGGCCCGCGGCCCGAGATTGAGTTCAGGGCCTACGAGCTTAACCCCGACGCGCCGGCCGTGCCTGTCGAGAGCATGAAGCAGCATTTTATGTCGGACCACGGCATCACCGAGGCCGAAGCAGAGACACAGATGGCGCGTATAACGAAGATGGCCTCCCGCCTGGGGCTCGACTATAATCTCGAAGGGGTGAAGGTATGCTCCACGTTCGACGCCCACCGCCTCATAAAGTATGCGCAGGCCGAAGCCGCACCCGAGGCTGTCGCCGCTCTTGAAGCAGCCCTCTACAAAGCAAATTTCATCGACAACCTCCTGCTCTCCGACCGCGAGGTGCTGGCCGACGCGGCTGCCACGGCCGGGTTCGACCGTGAGGCTGTGGCCGGGATGCTGGCTTCCGGCCGATATGCCGACGCCGTCCGCGCCGACGAGAAGGAGGCGGATGGTCTCTACCTCGAATACATCCCTTACCTGCGATTCGGCGACGGACACGTGCTCCAGGGCGTGCTCAGCCCCGGCGCCGTGCGCAAGGCCCTCGCAGCCGATGCCGCCGAATAAGCCCCCCTGCATCGCATCCATTAATCCGGATGAGGCGAAAAGGCCTCAATCCGGATTTTTTCTGTAATTTTGCAGCGGCGTTGGCCGGGGAACCCCCGAAGGCCTCGCGAATCCTAACAAGACTATCCGATTATGGCTGGAATTAAATCATTGGCCAAGGAGACCGCCATCTATGGTCTCAGCAGCATCGTGGGACGATTCCTCAACTGGCTGCTCGTGCCGCTCTACGTCTATGAATTCAGCGATCCCGCCGAATACGGCATCGTGAGCTATCTCTACAGCATCACGGCCGTGGTGCTCGTAATTCTCAACTACGGCATGGAGACCGGCTTCTTCCGCTATGCCAACAAGCAGCCCGACTATAAGGGCGTCTACACCACGTCGCTCATCTCCGTAGGCTTCACGTCGCTGCTCTTCATGGCTCTGCTCACGCTCTTCATCGGCCCGGCGAGCGAGGCGGTGCTTCTACCCTCTCATCAGCTCTACGTATGGCTCATGGGCATCACGGTAGCCATCGACGCCTTCACCAACATCCCCTTCGCCTATCTGCGCTTCCGCAAGAAGGCCTTTCGCTTCGCCGGAGTGAAGCTGGCCAACGTAGGCATCAATATCGGCCTCAACCTCCTCTTCCTCGTGGCCTGCCCCTGGCTCGAGAGCCACGCTCCGGCCACGGTCGACTGGTTCTACACTCCGCTCGGCGGCAAGGCGTTCGGCATAGGCTGGATATTCGTGGCCAACATCATATCCACGCTGTGCGTGCTTCTGCTGCTGATGCCCCAGATTCTCGAATGTCGCTGGCGGTTTGACGCTGCGCTTCTGCGCCGTATGCTCCGCTACAGCTGGCCGCTGCTCATCCTCGGCGTGGCAGGCATCCTTAGCCAGAACATGGGTCAGATAATGATACCCTACCTCTTCCCCGGGCAGCGCGCGGCCGCCGACGCGATGGTGGGTATCTACGGCGCCAACATCAAGATAGCCATCGTGATGGTGATGTTCACCCAGGCGTTCCGCTATGCCTACGAGCCCTTCATCTTCGCGCAGGCCAAAGGGGATGGTGACGACAAGAAGCAGGCCTACGGCGACGCAATGAAGTTTTTTGTGGTGTTCGGCCTGCTCATCTTCCTCGCCGTGATGTTCTATCTCCCGGTGCTCAAGCATTTCGTGTCGAAAAACTACTGGCCCGGGCTCGACGTGGTGCCCGTGATGATGATTGCCGACCTCTGCTTCGGCGTCTTCTTCAACCTCTCGCTCTGGTATAAGCTCACCGACCGCACGCAGTGGGGCATGTACTTCTCGCTCTTCTGCTTCGCCCTGATGTTCGGCCTCACCGTATGGCTCGTGCCGGCCATAGGCATCCCCCGGGGCTACATGGGCTCGGCCTATGCAGCCCTGATAAGCTATTTCACCGTGATGGTACTCTCCTACTTCATCGGCCGCCACTACTATCCCATCGACTATCCGATGAAGCGTCTGGCGGCCTATACGCTGCTTGCCGGCGCCCTATGGGCCGTCGGCTCGCTGGCCTTCTCATTCCCCGGAAGCGACTGGCTGCGCTATTCGACGCGCACGCTGCTGCTGCTCGTCTATCTCGCGATAGTGTGTCTCAACGAAAACGTGCCCCTCGTGTCCTCGCGGCTCAGGCGGCTTAAACGTTAAAAATCACCTACAGAATGAACAGAAGCCCGGGCAGCGCGTTTTTAAGACAGATGCCACGCCGCGAAGCGCGCCCAGCGGGCTTCGCGCGCGTTGGCCGGAAACCATACAGAGATTGCACCCGGCAATCGCGTGATAATTAGGTGTGGAGATAGAATTCGCGATGGCCGGGGGCAATTCTTTGCGCTCTACGTCAGACAAAGGTTACACCCGCTTCGGCACCTTAAGCTCCACATCGCAAAGAGAACTATAAATGTAAGCGCATCGGATATGCGCGAGTTCGGAAAGAAAGGCTTTTGAGAAGAAAGGAGACGCCTCGCGCGTCCCGCCAAAAAAGAAAACCACCTTTTCGTAACCTTGATGTTGCGGGGGCCGGGGCCATGAGCTTCAGCCCCCGCTTTTCTTTGAGGTTGCCTGATTCAGGCGGGGTCTGGCGTCATTTCACGTCCGGACCGCGCAGCGGCGTGAGCTGGCCGTTGTTGGGGTCGAACTCATAGAGGTAGAGGGGCGAGGTGGGCGCTCCGTCCCATCCGGTGGCGATGATAAAGATTTTATCCCATTCTGTGCCTCCCCAGGGCGCCGAGGGAGAGATTGCCTTGCGTTGCGCGCCGGTGAGCATCGTGACGTAGCCATACTGTCCCTTGATGTATTTATCCACGATTTCATCGTCGGTGAGCGCGAGGATGCTCTGGTCGTATTTCATCTTGTCGAAGATATACTTGGCCTCGGCGTCGGAGGGAGTGATATCACACCAGAGATAGCGGTAATAGGCGTTGGTGGTGTCGAAATTCCTGAGGTCGAAGTCGAGCGTCAGCGTTACGCTCTTCTCTGAGCTTCCGGGCGTGTGGCGGAATTCCTGTATGGCGGTGGTCGGAGTGCCGAACTCGTCGATACCGATTACGTAGAACACACCTGTTGGTTGAATTAAATTCTTAAAACATTTATAATGAAAAAAGTTGCACATATCGCTGATATTTAGTAAATTAGTGGTGACCAAACCATTGA
>CAMCDS010000049.1 GCA_945873625.1 uncultured Porphyromonadaceae bacterium
ACCTCCAACAGTAAACATCCTAAAACGAGTCAACCATTTTCAGGAACAGACAAAACGAGCCCTGCCGTGTCGCTTTTTAAGTCGACGATTGGCAGGGCTCGTTCTTTTTTGCTAACTTTGCAGTCGGTTTCGAAAGGCGCGGATACGCCCGACGCAGGCCCTCTTGCATTTGAATACTGTACGCTCAATATACAGAGTGGTCAGAAGCGTGCTTTTTACGCTGATACTGACCGTAGTAGGCCTTTTCCTCATAATATATGTGGTGCTTTTGCTGCCCCCGGTGCAAAACGGGCTGCGAAGCCGCGCCGAGGAAGAGCTGTCGAAGCTGATGCATACTAAAGTAAGCATCGGCTCCCTTTCCATATCAAATTTCAATCAGGTGGAGCTCACCGATGTGAAGATTCCGTCGCCCGACGGCAAACGATGCATATCGGCCGACAAGATAGGGGCAGGGATCAATCTGTGGCAACTCTTGAAGGAGCGTGAGATAGTGGTTACCTATACCGAGCTTATCGGGCTCGATTTCAGACTCGTGCAGAGGAAGCAGGGCGGACCGCTCAACATCCAGTTCCTCATAGATGCCTTCAAGCCGAAAGAGACTGGTAAACCGCCGATGAAATTCGACCTCTCGATCCACAGCGTGGTGGTGCGAAGAAGCAGCTTCTCGTTCGACAAGCTCTGGTGTCCGCGCAAGCCGGCCGGAATGACCGACTTCAATCATCTTTCGCTGAGTAATATACGTGCCGACATCGACATCCCGCGAATAAAGAACGGTTATTTCGACGTCGACCTCCGAAGCCTTTCATTCTCCGAGCGAAGCGGTCTTGAACTCGACAACCTCACCTGCCATGCCCTCGTTACCGAGACGAAACTCTCGCTTGCCGATCTGGAAATAGCCCTGCCCGGAACCACAATTGTACCCTCTGACTTCTCGCTCGAATACGATGGATTCAAGGGAATCCGCGACGCGCTGAAAAATTCATCCCATCACCTCAAACTGCAGGGCGACAAGGTTACGCTCAGCGACCTTGCTCCCCTCTGGCGTCCGCTTGCGGCCTTCACCGACCCCATGACGCTATCGGTAGACGCGACCGGCAACGCGCAGCGCATACATCTGTCCGACCTTCTCATATCCACGCCCGACGAACGCCTTGAAGTGTTTGCCAGAGGCGATGTATCCGATATACTCGACCGTGAACGCTTCACGGCCGACGTGCCTAAGCTCAGTCTTTCGGTAGAGGCCCGCGAGGCTGAGAAGATTATCAACGGGCTCCTCACTCTCAGACCCGAAGTGGCGTCGAGGATATTATCGCTCGGCACATTCAGGATGCTCGCCTCCGGAAAGGCTACCGCCACAGCTGCCGATGTGGAGGCCGACATAGAGTCTTCGCTCGGCAAACTCACCGCGCAGGGAAAAATAGGCTATCCCGCCAAAGGGCGCGTCATAGCCGATATATCTACCTCTTCCGACGGTCTTTTTCTCGCGCCCCTCATTGGCGACGAGCGTTTCGGCAAAGCAGCTTTCTTTGCCGAGGCGAAGCTCACCACAGCCGGACGCGACGTGTCGGGCGAAGGTTCCCTTGCGCTCGAATATGCCGAATATCAGGGCTATCGCCTCAGCGGCGTCAGCGTTGAGGCGGTGAAGCGGGGCGGACACATAGAGGCGGCCGTAGAGAGTGCCGACCCCAATGCCGATGTTTCGGTGTCGGGAGTGGTGGAGCTTGCCGGCAGGGAATCGTCATGGCAGGCCGATGTCGATCTGCGCAGGTTCAATCCGGCTGTATTCAGACTACTGCCCAACCTTGCCGGATATGAAATGAAAGGTCAGCTTTCGGCCAACCTTACAGGCAATTCTCCCGACAATATCTCCGGCACACTGAATCTCGAGCGTCTCGGCCTCCTGTCGGCCACGCGTCCCTCCCTCAACCTCGATTACCTTTATCTCGACGCCTCAGCGCCCGAAGAAGACGGTTTCCGCATCCTCTCGCTCGAATCAGACTGGGCCGACGCCGACGTGAGGGGTGTGTTCACGCCTACCGAGCTGCCTGATGCCTTTATGGCGATGCTCGCCCGAACCGTGCCGGCAATCAACCTGAAGACAGGGGCGGCCAAGAGGAAGAAGCGGCTTGAGCAGAACCTTGACTTCATCCTTACCGTGAAGCCCGACAATCAGCTTGTCGACTTTTTCCATCTTCCGATAGGACTTCTTACCGATATCCCGGTGCGCGGCTCGCTCAGCGACTCTCTGGGACGCGCCTCGCTCTCGGTCGACATCCCCTATATCCGTCAGGGAAAGGACAAACTTATACGCTCGACGCGCGTCTCGGCTGAAATCGACGCCGAGACCGGCGGCTCGCTGCTTCATTTCTCCTCAATCATACCCGGAAAGAAAGGGGAGATGAATGTGAGCCTAAACCTAACCGGACACTACAACGACTTCCTCTCGGAGATAGGGTGGAAAATCAATCGCCCCGGAACCTACGACGGCAAGGTGTCGCTCTCCACCACACTTCAGTCGGCGCCTCCCGGACTTGCGTTTCCTGGTCTCGACGTCAAGGTCAATCCTTCGGTGATACACGTGGCCGACGTTGGCTGGAACGTAAGCCCGGCCGAGCTTTCGTATCGCGACAAGAAGATAAGCGTCAGAGACCTGCGCATCTCCAACGGCCCTCAGTTTGTGGTGATCGACGGTGTGGCGTCGGAGCTTCCGACCGACACGGTCAAGGTGGAGTTTGCCGATTTCAGCCTCGATTATCTCTTCGAGACGCTCAACATCAACTATGTAACCTTTGGCGGCAATGCCACGGGCAAGGCTTTCGGCACGTCGCTGCTGAGCAAGAATCCTGTGGCGCGTACCGAGGGTCTGAGAGTCGACAGCCTCCGCTACAACGGTGCTTTGCTCGGCGACAAGGCCGACCTTAAAGGTGTATGGCACAACGACATCAAGTGCGTAGGCATCGGGGCCAGAATATATGAGAAAGGTGAATTCCGCGCGTCGGTCGACGGCGGGGTGTGGGTAGGAGCCGACTCACTCAGTTTTGACTTCAACACCGATAAGGTCAACATAAAGTTCCTCAAACCCTTCGTGGCCGCCTTCTCCTCCGACATAGAAGGGCGTGCCTCGGGGCAGGCCAAGCTCTACGGCACATTCTCCGACATCGACATGACGGGGCGCATATTTGCCGACACGATAAGGATGAAGGTCGACTATACCAACACATGGTATTCCGGTTCCGACAGCGTGTTCCTCACCCCCGGGCGCATCTCAGTTCCCTCGTTCAGACTTTACGACCGCTACGGCCATTCGGCCATGCTTGAAGGAAACGTGCGCCACAGATACTTCCACGACCCCTCGTTTGAGTTCAAGCTTACCAAGGCACGCCGGTTGCTCGGGTATGACACCAATGCCCGTATCAACCCCGACTGGTACGGACGGGTGTTTGTCGACGGCAACGCCACAATCAAGGGGCGCCCCGGAATAGTGCAGGTGCTCGTCGATGTCTCGACCGCCTCAGGCACCGTGTTCAACTACGTGCTCAACGATACGGAGGCTGCCGAGGAATACTCGTTCCTCACTTTCTCCGACAGGCGCAAGGAGATGGCCGAGCGTGAGCGACCCGATACGGTGCCCGACTTCGTCAAGGCATTCCGCAAGCATGTGAAGGCCGAGGCCGGACGTCCGTCGATTTTCGCCATAGACCTCAGGGTGTCGGTCAATCCGGAGGCAAAACTGATAATCGTGATGGATCCGAAGGCCGGCGACAAGATTACGGCCCGCGGCTCGGGCGCTATGCAGATAGCCTACGACTCTGAAACCGACAACATGCAGATGTATGGCAAGTATACCATCGACGAGGGCAACTATAACTTCACCTTGCAGGACCTCATTATCCGAGACTTCAAGATTAACCCCGGCAGCTCGATAGCCTTCAACGGCGACCCGCTCAATGCCACGCTCGACATCGAGGCTGCATATAGGGTCAACACCAACCTTTCGGACCTCGACAAGAGCTTCTCGACCGACCGCGACCTCAACCGTACAAACGTGCCGGTCGACGCAATCCTGAAAGTGGGGGGCGGCCTGCAGGATCCCGAAATCGACTACGACATCAAGCTCCCCACGCTTACTTCAGACGTAGAAAGGAAGGTGAAGAGCATCATCTCAACCGACGACATGATGAGCCGCCAAATCATATATCTGCTCGCCCTCAACCGTTTCTATACGCCCGATTATATGTCGCAGTCGAGCAACGGAGGCGAGCTCGCCTCGGTGGCCTCGTCGACCATTTCGTCGCAGATATCCAACATCCTCGGCCAGATTTCAGATAAATGGAGCATCGCTCCCTCGTTCCGCAGCGACAAGGGTGATTTCTCCGATACGGAGGTTGACCTCGCCCTCTCGTCGCGGCTGCTCAACAACCGTCTGCTCATAAACGGCAACTTCGGATACCGCGACCGCTCGACGTCGCAGACCACGTTTGTCGGCGACTTCGACATCGAGTATCTGCTTAGCCGCAACGGCAACCTGCGCCTCAAGGCATACAACCATTTCAACGACCAGAACTATTATCTGCGGTCGTCACTCACCACGCAGGGGCTCGGCGTGGTCTACCGCCACGAGTTCAACGACATCCTCTCGATGTTCAAGCGCAAGAAGCGCAAGCCCAGGCAAAACAAGGCGGACACCGATACGGTATCCGCCAGAGAAAAGGTGGGCGTGAAGCCCGAATGATATTGTCTTTACGTCTTTACGTCTTTACGTCCTCATGCCGGCCTCGCCGGCAGCGAGGGCAGTCAGTTTCCGAAAAGCGTCTTTCGATAGGGAGCGGCCATCGCGGCATCGAGCAACATGATGCGCACGTGCTTTTTATGCTCGTCGTAGATGACAATCAGCACGTTTTCCATACCTTTGTAGTAACGTTTGCTTATGCCGTCCGATTCCATGGTGTTGACCAGAGCGTAACCTTTGCTGCGCATGCTGTTGGCAAATTCGAGCTGCGCCGAGCGCCATCCGTCGTGTTTGAGCTGCATGTCAATCTGAATCATGTTCACCCTGTTGTTCTTATTGAACTCATACCGGATGCCCTTGCTGTTCTCGGCCTTGGCCACTGCGATGGGGGAGGTGGTGTAGACGGCGGTCTCAAACTTCACAAGCGAGTCGCCCGTGAATATGTCGGGACGGATGAAGCGGCGCATGGTGTAGTCTTTCGAAGGCTCGTTGCGCACGAAGACATACATCGGCATTCCGATTTTAAACTTTCCTACTCCGAACGACGTAATCTTGTCGGCCACCTGAGTGTAGACGTTGCTGGGATTGTACCAGTCAGACCTTATGGCGATAGAGGCGCTGCGGTTGAGGCGGACGTCGGAGAGCGTCTTGTCGACAACCGGTTTGCCGTTCTTATTGAGCAAGACTGTTCCCTCAGGAATCTTGCAGATGAATCCGAAACCGTTGACGTACTTCACGTAAGAATACTCAGTGAAGTCGAGTTTTTCAATTCCGTTCCGGTCGAGCACCTTATAGTTGCCCTTCATGTCCTGCACGAGGAAAGCCTGGTCGGGCAGGAGCTCCACGTTGAGATATTCAGGCTTCACAATGATTTTCCCTTTGAAGCTTGCCACGCCCCAGGCTCCGTTGTCGAGATAGACGTAGTAGCGTTCGTCGTAAGTGCCGATACCGTCGGCCGAACTTATGGCGAAATTGAAGACACCCTTGTGGTCGAGAAATCCCTGTCGGCCCGAAGCCGTGCGAGCCACTACGCGCCCGCAGACGTAGCGAAACGTCTCAAGACGAATGCTGTCGGGTATGTTGAACACGGTGTTGCCCTGAGTGTCGATAAATCGGTAGAGTCTGTGGTCGCCGATACGCTCACCCGGAATCTCCACCATGGCCTTCCCTTCCGAGAAGTTGGAGGCCGCATAGTAGTTCGCCCGACATGGGCATAATCTAACGGGTGTAAGTCCCGAGCGCGCCCCG
>CAMCDS010000050.1 GCA_945873625.1 uncultured Porphyromonadaceae bacterium
AGGTCTGCAAAAAGCAGCCCTGCGACAAGAAGGTCTGCGAAAAGAAGCCTTGCGAAAAGAAGGTCTGCGACAAGAAGGTCTGCAAAAAGCAGCCCTACGACAAGAAGGTCTGTGAAAAGCAGCCTTGCGACAAGAAGGTCTGCAAAAAGCAGCCCTGCGACAAGAAGGTCTGCGAAAAGAAGCCTTGCGACAAGAAGGTCTGTGAAAAGCAGCCTTGCGACAAGAAGGTCTGCAAAGAACAGCCTTGCGACAAGAAGGTCTGTGAAAAGCAGCCTTGCGAAAAGAAGGTCTGCAAAAAGCAGCCCTGCGAAAAGAAGGTCTGTGAAAAGCAACCTTGCGACAAGAAGGTCTGTGAAAAGAAGCCCTGCGAAAAGAAGTCTTGCGAAAAGAAATAATCAGGCGCGGTCATTTGCCGCGACCACCATATCTCCGCTACCCACAAGCTCTGCCCCCTTCACCGGCCCGGCAGAGCTTTTTTTAATCACTTTCCCCCACCCTGTCCCCAAATTTAGGACAGATAGAGGCATTCTTGTCCCCAAATTGGGGACACCGCGGGACTCAGACATGATAAAGCGGGAACACGGGCGGAAGGCTCCGCGCGGGGGCAAGATAATGGAGGGAATGTTTCGCGATGTCAGATTTTTTTATTAATTTTGTGGGATAATTGCCGCAGACCGTCCCGACTTACAGGACGCGGCCTCATGCGGCCTGACCCGGCTCCTGCCCGGATGCAGGCGTCAGTCTTAACTTGAACATCTACACGAAAGATATATGGCATCAGAAGCAGAAGAGAAGAAATATATAGCCGACAACATCCAGGTGCTCGAAGGCCTCGAGGCCGTGCGCAAGCGCCCGGCGATGTATATCGGCGACATATCGGCACGCGGACTCCATCACCTTGTATATGAGGTGGTCGACAACTCGATCGACGAGGCTCTCGCCGGATTCGCCAACCATATCGACGTTACCATCCTGGAAGACAACTCGATAAAGGTGGTCGACAACGGCCGCGGCATCCCGGTCGACATGCACGAGAAGATGCACAAGCCCGCTCTTGAGGTGGTGCTCACCGTGCTCCACGCCGGCGGCAAGTTCGACAAGGGCTCCTACAAGGTGTCGGGCGGTCTGCACGGCGTCGGCGTCAGCTGCGTCAACGCCCTCAGCGACTATCTCCGCGCCGAGATCCACCGCGACGGCAAGATCCACATGCAGGAGTATTCTCTCGGCAAGCCGACGTGCGACCTGGCCGTGATCGGCGAGACCGACCACACCGGCACCACAATCATATTCCACCCCGACGCGTCGATATTCACCGAGACCGTCTACGACTATGAGACGCTCGCCAACCGTCTGCGCGACCTCGCCTTCCTCAACGCCGGCATCACGCTGACGCTGACCGACATGCGCGAGCTCGACGAACAGGGCAACCCGCGTTTCGACCGTTTCCACTCCGACAACGGCCTCGAAGACTTCGTGCGCTATATCGATCAGGGCAAGGAACACCTCATCGATGACATCATCCACATCTCGACGGAGCGCAACGGCGTGCCCGTGGAAGTGGCCATGACCTACAACCTCTCGTTCAACGAAAACATATTCTCTTACGTCAACAATATCAACACGGTGGAGGGCGGAACCCACCTCACCGGCTTCCGCCGCGGCCTCACGACGACGCTCAAGAAGTATGCCGACGACAACCACCTGCTCGACAAGCTCAAGATAGAGCTTTCGAAGGAGGACTTCCGCGACGGCCTCACGGCCGTGGTGAGCGTGAAGGTGGCCGAGCCCCAGTTTGAGGGACAGACCAAGACGAAGCTCGGCAACAACGAGGTGTCGGGCGTGGTGCAGAGCGCCGTAAGCGAGGCCCTGCGCTACTATCTCGAGGAGCACCCCAAGCAGGCCAAGGCCATCGTCGACAAAGTGGCTCTCGCCGCCACGGCACGCCATGCGGCCTACAACGCGCGCATGAAAGTGCAGCGCAAGTCGCCCCTCTCGGGCGCCGGACTCCCGGGCAAGCTGGCCGACTGCAAGAGCCGCGACGCCGCCGCCTGCGAGCTCTTCCTCGTCGAGGGTGATTCGGCAGGAGGAAGCGCAAAGCAGGGCCGCAACCCCAACTATCAGGCCATACTGCCGCTGCGAGGCAAGATTCTGAATGTGGAGAAGGCCATGGAGCACAAGGTGTTTGAAAGCGAGGAGATTGTCAACATGTTCAAGGCTCTGGGCGTAACCATCGGCACGGAAGAGGACTCGAAGGAGCCCAACATGTCGAAGCTGCGCTATCACAAGATCATCATCATGACCGATGCCGACGTCGACGGCGCCCACATCGCCACCCTGCTGATGACCTTCTTCTTCCGCCGCATACGCCCCATAATCGACAACGGCTACCTCTACATCGCCACCCCGCCGCTCTACAAATGCACCCGCAAGGGAAAGAAGGGCGTGTCGGAATACGCCTGGGACGACCAGCAGGTGCAGCGTTTCGTCGACATGCAGTGTGGCGGCGACCGCAACCAGATGGTGCTCCAGCGCTATAAAGGTCTCGGCGAGATGAACCCCGAGCAGCTCTGGGAGACCACCATGGATCCCGAAAACCGTATGCTGAAGCAGGTAACGCTGACCAACGCCGCCGAAGCCGACCGCACTTTCTCCATCCTCATGGGCGAGGAAGTGGGTCCGCGCCGCGAGTTCATCGAAAGCCACGCCACCTACGCCAACATCGACGCGTAAACACGCGCTCATCAAAGCCCCATACGGCGGCTGTGCCTGTCCAGGCGCAGCCGCCTTTTTCAGCCCCTTCAGGCCACTGTCCGCCTCCGGGCTATATCAGTCTTCATCCCGCCCGATATAAGGCCGGGAAAGCGGCGCAGCAGTTTGTCTCCGCCTGCCGGCTTCAGCCTGCAGGAGAAATATGGAAGCGGCTGCAATCCTCGGATTGCAGCCGCTTCGTAGGGATTGAGGCAGAGGTCGCTTATTTGATGGCGATCTTGCCGGATTTGCTTACACAGCCGTTTACAGCGTAAACGTAGATGCCGGCGGGGAGCCCGGCAGTGGAGAGGGTGCCCTGTCCGCTGAGAGCGGCGCCAAGCACTTTCTTTCCGTTGAGGTCGTAGAGAGCCACGTCGGCGGTGCCTTCGAAGCTATACTCGATACCGCCGTTCACGGGACGGAAGTCGTTGTCGATACCGATTACGGATACAGCGTTTTCGCCTTTGTCCATCACGATAGTGAAGGAAACGAGCGTCGACTCGTCTCCGACGTAGCTGGCAGAGATGTTGGTGGTTACAGTCGGGATATCCTCGAACTTCACCGGGGGATAGGTGAATATGTATTCGAAGCGCATATTGTTCATTTCTCCGGCCTTGATATTGTCGGTTACCGTAACGGTAGCCGCCGACTTGCACTGACCGCCGAGGCAGAACTGGATTTCCTGACCGGAGGTGCATTCGGCTGTGGCGGTTACCTGACCGGCAACGTCGCCCATGATATAAAGGTGCGGGTCGAGCATGCCCATGATGCCCTCCTCAGTTTCCATTATCTTCTCGAGGCAGCTTACGGTAATC
>CAMCDS010000051.1 GCA_945873625.1 uncultured Porphyromonadaceae bacterium
CACATGAAAATTAGATGTTGTGCAAATACATGTCGGGCTTTGGGACGGGTATTTGCACTGACGCATATTTTTTACTAATTTTGAGGCATAAACGTATTACGACATGACACCGCTCAAGGCCAAAGGGAAAAATAAGAAAGCAAACGCCACCGGCGAAAAGACGATAAACGCAAGCCACTGTCCAAAAAACCTGTCGCTGGAGGAGTGGCAGCGCGCCCTGCGCCGGCAGGCTGCCGCGAAGGAAAGCATCGGCATAACGTCTCCCTCGGTGGAGGATGCGCCGTTTGTAGCGTCGAGCGCCATGAGCGGCCGCACCTACCGCGTGTACTACTATGGCGCCAATTCGCCTCTGAACCGTTGCGAATGCATGGATTTCAAGACCAGCCGGCTCGGCACCTGCAAGCATATAGAGGCAATAACGAAAACGCGCAACGGCCTTTACGCCCACAAGGCCTACAAGACACCCTGTCATACTTCCGTCTATGTGGATTACCCCGCCGGACGCAAAATCAGGATTCTGTTGGGCCGGTGTGCCGGAGAGGAAATGCGGCGTCTTGCCGGGACGCTTTTCGACTCCGACGGCACGTTGACCGACGTGAATCGCGACCCTTCGGAGTTCATCCGCGCCGCGCGGAGTATCGACGATGGTTTTGAATGGGAGACAGACGCCATGGATCTGCTGATCGAGATGCGCGATGCCCGCAAGCGCCGCCGAATTGTGGCGGAGAAATATCGTGATACGTATTTCGACGGACTGCTCAAGACTTCGCTTCATCCGTATCAAGCCGACGGCGTGAGGTTTGCCTTCGCCGGCGGACGCACTATCAACGCCGACGAGATGGGTCTGGGAAAGACCGTGCAAGCCATTGCCACTGCCGAGCTTCTGAGAAGGGAAAAGCTCGTGGAGTCGGTGATTATCATCTGTCCCACTTCGCTCAAATACCAGTGGCTTTCGGAGATACGGCGTTTCACCGACTCGGAGGCCATAGTGGTGGAGGGGAATCTGACGAAGCGCAAGGAGTTGCTGACCGCGTCCGGACCGTTCTATAAGATATGCTCGTTCCACGCAATGAGCAATACCATCAAATCGGGATTCGTGCCGGAAGCCGACATGGTGGTTTACGACGAGCTGCAGCGTCTGAAAAACAAAGACACGCAGATGGGGCGGCAGCTCCGCAGGCTGCACAGCCGGTATGTGCTGGCCTTGTCGGGCACTCCGCTTGAAAACAAGCTCGATGAGCTCTATTCAGTTACCCAGCTGGTGGACCAGTACGTGCTCGGGCCGTATTACCGGTTCACATCCGAGACGACGCTTACCGACGAAATCGGCAAGGTGGTGGGCTATAAGAATCTGCATGCCATAGCCGAACGGCTGCGCCACACCCTCATTCGCCGCCGGAAGGCCGACGTGAGGATTCAGATGCCGGCGCGCACCGACACCAACCTCTTCGTGCCCCTCACCAAAGAGCAGCGCGCCATCCACGATGAATACAAGTTCAACGTCGGCATTCTCATCCAGAAGTGGAAGCGGCAGCGGTTTCTGAGCGAGGCCGACCGCAAGCGCCTCCTGCTTTTCCTCTCGATGATGAGGATGGTATGCGACAGCACCTTCATCCTCGACCAGAAAACACGCCACGACACCAAAATCGACGAGCTGAAGGCCATAATATCCAACCTCCTCTCGAACGACGAGGGGAAAGTGGTGATATTCAGCCAGTGGGAGAGAATGCTCCGGATTCTTGCCGCCGAACTCGAACAGGAGGGGATTGACTTCTGCTTCCTTCACGGAGGAGTGCCGTCGCCGAAGCGTCGCGACCTCATCGAACGTTTCCGCGACGACGCCGGTTGCCGCATCTTCATCTCCACAGACGCCGGAGCCACCGGGCTCAACTTGCAGACGGCATCGCTGCTCATTAATATCGACCTGCCATGGAACCCCGCCGTGCTCGAACAGCGCATCGCCCGCATCTACCGGCTCGGACAGAACAATCCGGTGCAGATCATCAATATGATTGCCGCCGACACCATCGAGGAGAACATGCTGTCAACGCTTAAATTCAAGTCGAATCTCGCAGCAGGAATACTCGACGGGGGCGACGACGCCGTATTTGTCGAAAACAGCAAGTTCGACCGCATAGTGGAGACTATCGACAGCGTGGTGAGCGATTCCGCCGCGCCTGACGCGGAGGAGCCAAAGCAGGATGCGCAGCCCGCCGTTCAGGAAGAGGCACCGGAGCGCCCCGCCGATGAAACCGAGCCCGAAACGGCCTCGGCGCAAGAGACTGCAGCCGACGCATCAGCAGGCGGAGTCGAACCTGCGATGCCTCGACGTGCAGACGGGAGCGGCGCAGAAAACCGTACTCCGTCAAAGCCGGGCTGCCCGGCAGGCAGAGCCGAGGCTCGCGAGGCAGTGGCCGCCGGAGTGTCGGCACTGGGCAGAATAGCTGAAATGCTGCGCGATCCGGAGTCGACCCGCGCCCTTGCCGACGCCCTCGTCAAGGAAGACCCGGAGACCGGGCAGACGAGCCTTAACATCCCGGTGCCCGACAAATCGACCGTGGTCAACATCCTTTCGGCCTTCGCCACCCTCCTCAACCGTTAGCGCCCCTTCTTTATATAAAGTCGGCTTCCCGGCGGAATGAGGCGAAACTCGGGTCAGCGGGCGCGGAGGTAGCGGCAGACGGTGTTGATCTGGGAGCAGACGGTGTCGCCGAACTTATGGTTGAAGAAAGCGCTGCCGATGGTGAACCACGCCGGGGCTGCCTCCCTGATTTCGTCGAGCCGGACGTAGCTGTCGACGCTTCCGGCTATGCACACCCGTCCCGGGAAACGCGCCGCAAGAGCCTTGTTGAGCGCGACGGCATCACCCACATAGCGGTAGCCGAGAAGGTCGACGCCGTAAGCGCCCTGGCTTAAGGCCATGTCGGCCTCGGCTATTATCTCATCCACCTCGCCTGTCAGCACCGACGGACGTCCGGCAATTGTGCCCACGAAAGGGATATATCTGATGTCATGAAGCCGGCAATAGTCAGCAATTGATTTATGGAATTTGGTGCCCATCAGAAAATCGCATCCGCAGGCGGCAGCCGTCTCCGCCCCCCGGAGTCCCTCCTCCTCGCTATAGGCCACCACCTCAAGCACCGTCTTCTTGCCGGCCGCCTTCATGCGTGCGAAAAGAGCCTTCATCTCGTCGAGAGGCAACGGCTGCTCCTTCATGCCCCAGTATTCGGCATCGGAGCCCTCACATTCGGCGAACACCTCAGCGGCATCGGCCACGGTAAAGTCATTATATGTAAGCATCACCACAAGATGCGGCAATTCCGGATAATTAGCTTGCGTCATCGCATCAATATTGTTTTCCGACTGCAAAATTACTCAAAAAAGCCGATAGCATCACCGCGCGGCCCCTATTATCCGCCTTCACCGCCCCGATTTGCCCCGCAAGCAAGCATAATCAGAATGGGATAGTTTTGTAGAGACGTATACTGATGGATTTTGCCTCATCCGTGCCCGATTTTCGCAGGACTGACAAAGGAAAC
>CAMCDS010000052.1 GCA_945873625.1 uncultured Porphyromonadaceae bacterium
CAAGCTGCCGATTTAACTTTTTCAGGGTATTTCTTATCCCGAACTCGCGTTATTATTCCCCTATTGTGCAAACAAGTGAAACCAATTTTACATCCACTCTCAAACTTTTAATATTTGATTAACAAATACATGGGTTATTATTAACTTTAATGAAGAAAAACATGTTTTTTGTTTTCTCGCATGGGTGTCGCTTCCCGCTTCGGCGGAGAATCACGTAATTCAGGCGAATGAAATGTGTGCACCTCCCGGGCCGAAATCGCTTCTAACCATTCCTCATGTATGGACAATTGCCCTGACATTGCTTCAATTGCCTTGTTTCGGCATATTCCTCTGAATTAATCCGGGTTAATTTAATCATAAGCAATTTTTGCTATGTCATCTTTTTTGTCCGTGCAAAGTTAGCAAGAGAATTTGAGAATCCCCCCGAATATTAAAAAAACATTAACGGAAGGATTAAAATATATTAAAATTGTCATAATATTCTGATTGTCAGGGAGGTTCGATAAACGGGCGGCTAAACTATGGATTTAATTTGTGTGTTAATGAAAAAAAGTTTGTAATTTTGCGCCCGAAACCGAAAACCCAGTCCGGCTAAGGCACCATAATATATATAAAGACGATGAAGAATCTCGTGATAGTAGAGTCGCCTGCAAAGGCGAAAACCATCGAGAAATTTTTAGGCCCCGACTATAAGGTCATGTCGAGCTACGGCCATATACGCGACCTCCGAAAGAAGGATTTCAGCATCGACATGAACTCCGACTTCACGCCTGAATACGAGATTCCGGCCGAAAAGAAAGAGCTTGTCGGCCAGCTGAAGGCCGCGGCCAAAAAGGCCGACACCGTTTGGCTCGCTTCCGATGAAGACCGCGAGGGTGAGGCCATCGCATGGCATCTTTATGAAGTGCTCGGACTTAATCCCGGCAAGACGCGCCGCATCGTGTTTCACGAAATCACGAAGCCGGCCATTCTCAACGCCATAGCCCATCCCCGCGACATCGACATCAATCTTGTCAACGCCCAGCAGGCACGCCGCGTGCTCGACCGCATCGTAGGCTTCGAGCTCTCGCCCGTGCTCTGGAAGAAGATAAAGCCCGCCCTCTCGGCAGGGCGCGTGCAGAGCGTGGCCGTAAGGCTCATCTGCGACCGCGAGAAGGAGATCGAGGCATTCCGTCAGGAGCCTTATTTCAGGGTAAACGCCATCTTCACCACCTCCGACGGCCGCCAGCTCAAAGCCGACTTCCCGACACGGCTTCCCGACGCCGACGCCGCCCGCCGGCTGCTTGAGACCTGCCGGGGCGCCGGATTCCGCGTGGCCGATATTTCGGTGAAGCCCCTCAAGCGTTCGCCCCAGCCCCCTTACACCACCTCGACCCTCCAGCAGGACGCACACCGCCGCCTCGGTTTCTCGGTCAACCAGACAATGGTTACGGCCCAGAAGCTCTACGAAGACGGTAAGATTACCTATATGCGTACCGACTCTCTCAACCTCTCCGAGCTGGCGATGGCCGACATAGCCAAGACCATAACCTCGTCGATGGGAAAGGACTATCTGAAGCCGCGCCATTACCACACCCACTCAAAGGGAGCGCAGGAGGCCCACGAGGCAATACGCCCCACCTATATAGCCAACCGCACCATCGAGGGCACCGACCGCGAGAAACGCCTCTACGACCTTATATGGCGGCGCACCATGGCCTCGCAGATGGCCGACGCGAGCCTTGAGAAGACGCAGATCGACATCCGCGTGGAAAGCCCCGCCGCCGAAGCCGGAAAAGATACGTTCCAGGCCCAGGGCGAGACTGTGAAATTCGACGGTTTCCTCCGCGTATATGCCTCCGAGGGCGACGACAAAGGGGGCGCCATGCTCCCCGCCGTGGAGAAGGGGCAGAGCCTCGCAGCCGGCGAGATAACGGCCACCGAGCGCTTCACGCTTGCTCCGCCCCGCTATTCGGAGGCTACGCTCGTCAAGAAGATGGAGGAGCTCGGCATCGGCCGCCCCTCGACCTACGCCCCGACAATCTCCACCATACAGTCGCGCGACTACGTGGAGCGCGGAGAGAAGGAGGGACAGCCCCGCAACTATCTTTCAATCAGTCTCAAAGGAGATGCCATAAGCGAGCGCCGGCTTACGGAGAACTCCGGCAGCGACAAGGGTAAGCTCGTGCCAACCGACGTCGGCATGATAGTCAACGAGTTCCTGACCGAATTCTTCCCCGACATCCTCGACTTCAACTTCACCGCCAGGATAGAGGAGAAGTTCGACAGCATAGCCGAGGGCGAACTCCCCTGGCAGGCTGAAATCAACGACTTCTACCGCAACTTCCATCCCGAGATAGACCGCATCAACTCGCTCCGCATGGAGCACAAGGTCGGCGAGAGAGTGCTCGGCACCGACCCCGCCAGCGGCAAACCCGTCTCGGTGAAGATCTGCCGTTTCGGCCCGGCCGTGCAGATAGGCGACGCGGCCGACGAAGAGAAGCCTCGTTTCGCCAGCCTGCTCAAGAACCAGAGCATCGCCACCATCACCCTCGAGGACGCTCTTAAACTCTTCGACCTACCCAGGACGGTAGGCGAGCTTGACGGCAAACCCGTAGTGGCCGCCGTAGGCCGCTTCGGCCCCTACATCCGCTTCGACGGCATGTTTGTCTCCATCCCTTCCGACCTCGCGCCCGAGACCATCACCCTCGACGAAGCCTCGGCCCTCATCGACGACAAGCGCCGGAAAGAGGCCCAGAAACTGATAAAGACCTTCGACGAGATGCCCGGTCTGCAGGTGCTCAACGGCCGCTTCGGCCCGTATGTGGCCTATAAGCCCGAAGGCGCGCGCAAGGCAGTCAACTATAAGATAGCCAAGGGAACAGACCCCGCCTCGCTCACCCTCGAAGAGGTGAAGGAACTGATGGCCCGCCAGGACGCCGCTCCCAAGAAGGCCGCACCCCGCCGAAAGGCAGCTGCAAAGAAATGACCCCGCGCCCATAGCGCGCCGGCCCGAAGCAAACCGCCGTCGCCCGCCCTCCCTCCGGGGGGCGAGGCGGCGTGTTCGCTTTTATAACGTTTGCACAGTATGAATAGCAATTTGTCTTGCCCTGAAAAAAGTTGACTCATAAAAGAGTCAAAAGAATGATCAAATT